>NZ_JBWKQJ010000006.1:335681-491744 GCF_059418705.1 Duganella sp. GW821-FHT07F09
TACCTGTTCGGCGGCGAGGGCAACGACTCGCTCGAGGGCGGCAACGGCGACGACCTCCTCGACGGCGGCGTGGGCTCCGATGTCCTCAATGGCGGCGCCGGCGCGGATACCTACCTGATTGCGAAAGGGGCCGGCCTCGACACCATCAAGGAAGACACATCGACCACGGTTGTCGATATCGTACAATTTACCGACGTTCAATCGACCGAATTGACGACGATCGAGCGCAAGGGCAATGATCTGGTTTTACGGTATGGCACCGCCGATCAATTGACGGCGTTTGAATATTTCGATAGTTCCTACCCCGGCAAAAAGGTCGAACAATTTAAGTTCAGTGACAGCGTCACTTGGGATACTGCAACTATTTTGGCGAAGGTCAACACCGTGGGTACAGAGACTGCAGACAGCATGAATGGCTACACTGGCGCCGGTAACCGAATGTTCGGACTTGGTGGCAATGATTCCATTACCAGCAGGGACAAAGATGACATGCTGGATGGTGGCGTGGGAAATGACACGTTGACCGGTTATGAGGGCAGCGACACTCTTATTGGCGGTGAAGGTAGCGATTCCTTGGATGGCGGCATTGGCAACGATACGCTGGAGGGCGGAACTGGCAACGATGTCCTCCTGGGAGGCGCCGGTGTAGACACCTACCTGTTCGCCAAAGGTTACGGTGTCGACAGCCTCAAAGACTCGGGCACATCGACAACCGAATTGGACGTCGTCGTATTCAAAGACATTCAATCAACCGAAGTGAGCGCGCTTGAACGTAAAGGCAATGATCTGGTGCTCAAACAAGGCATAACCGACCAGCTCACTGTCATTGAGTATTTCAATACCTCTTATCCAGCGCAGAAGATTGAGCAATTCCAGTTCAGCAATGGAGTGACATGGACTAGCGCGGACATTGATCGCCTCGTGGTGGCCGTGCCGACTTCGGCAAACGGGACGACTTCAGCTTATAGCATGGGCGGCAACCGCATATCCGATTCCGGGAGTGAGAACGCTTTGCTGATAGGCGTACGCCAAGAATTGGAAACCGACTACCTTTGATTCGGCAAGGGTGACGAAGGCGGCAACGGCGGACCTATGGGCCAATAGCCACCTTCAGCCCGTGAAGTCCTATCGAGGCCGGCGTCCAGTGGCGGCGGAGCATGCTAAAACGGCAAATCCGGGGGTAGCTGGGACGCCGGCAGCCACTTCTGGGGGATATTCAGGAAGGTGCCGTCGCGCGTCATGTCGCGCAAGGCGTCGGACCAAGCCACGATGGTGGCCGCCGGCGTGCCCTTGGAAAAGGCGAAATAGACGTCGTTCACGCCCAGGTTGAACGCCAGCTCGACCGCGTCCGGCCGGTAGCCGGCCAGCTCCATCGACGCCGGCATCAGTTCCTCGGCCACGAACCACAAGTCGAAGCGCCGGCTCATCAGCATTTTGGCGGCGGTTGCGGCGGTGCCGACCTCGTCGGTGACGTTGTAGCCCATGCGGCGCGGCAGGCTGACGAAGACGCTGGCGCGCTGGCCGCCGGCGCGCACCTTGCGCAGGCCCGGAGCCTTGCGCCGCAGCTCGTCCAGCCGGCCCTTGACGACGTAGGCCGAGATGCGCGTGGTGAACACCGGGCCGACGAAATGCAGGATGGCCTCGCGCTCGGGCGTGCGCACCACCGCCGCCAGCACGACGTTGGGCTAGGCCTTGGTCAGCGTGTTGGCGCGCGTCCACGGGATGATCCGGACCCGCTCGGGCCGTCCCAGCCGTTGCTGGATGCGCGCCACCAGCTCGACCACCAGCGCGTCGGGTGCTCCGGCCTTGTGCCAACGCGGACATCGTCAAGCAGGGATGAAGTAAGCGCACTCCACCATCATCAGCGCTTGGGTAGCGCGTCCACCGCCCCGGTCACCGTGACGACCAGCGGGTAGCCTTGGATGGCCCGGGGCAGGCGCGCCGCGACGCCGGCATCGACCACACCCACCACCAGCGCCTCCCCGCCTGGCGGCCCATCACCGATGCCAACCGAGGTCACGCCCTCGATGGCCAGCAGCCGCGCCTCTTCGCGCGCCAGCACCGCCGCCAGCCCGCGCGCCGGAACGGCTGGGATCGGATTGTATTCAACCGGGCCGGAACCGGAAAAGTCCGGTGGCGAACGGGATTTGTCGGTCATGTCGTCCCCTCAAAATATGTCGCCATCTAAGTATAGACGGTTGGCCGCCCCTGCGTGCAAAAGGCAGCCATGGCTGCTATGGGAGCAAGCGGATGTTCAATGCCGCGAGCACCGAACCGATCGGGTTCGCGAATGTAATGCCGCCCCCACCTGCGAACAGCAGGCCGACGGGCCGCACGCCGGTAGCCCAATGCCAGATCAGCGAGCCGGAATCGCCGCCGGCCGAGAACGGGTTGGCGTCGACCGACCGGATAGCGATCTGGTTGCGAAACAGCGCGACGCCCCTGCCCGGATAATTGACATTCACCGACACACCGATCTGCGTCACGCGTCCCTGCGTCAAGCCGGTTGTGCGGCCGCTTTTGCCAACGATCAAACCAAGCGACGCCGCGAGCGGTACCGTGCCCGTGGTGTAATAGGCCGGACTGCCGCCCGACAAATAATACTGCTCGCCACGGACGCGTTCGTGCCATGCCCAGCCGATTGCCGCGTCGACGTAGTTCGGCGCGCCGCCGAACAGAATCGGGACCCACCGCGCCAACACCGCTATTTGGTCGGCCGGATGCCGGCCGCCATCCGCCGCGCCCGGCTGTATGATGCTATCGCCTACCAGCCCGGCGTTCGTATTCGCGAGCACATGGTTGTTGCTGAGGACCAGATGGCGATTGTTCCAGGGAGCCGTTAAACCGATCGCCCGACTGCCGAGCGTGCCCGCCGTGACGCTGACATGTCCGACCGACACGCCACCCGGAGCGGGACGATGGCGGGCGCGGTGCGAATAAGCGTCGACCACGCCGACCGGTATCTGCTGTAGTGGCATGCTCGACAAAGCGTGCGTGCCGGCAATTTGCGCAAGCTGCGCCAGCAGCTCGTCCCGCGGCAGGGCGCTCTCGGTGTACAGGGTCAACGTCGGCTCTCCGGGCCCGCTGCCGCCGAAGGCTATGCTATCGGGATCGGAGAGGCCGATACCGACGCCGACAATGCCATTTCCCGACGGAGCATCCGCCAGGGCTGCGAACTCGCCCGACGCGGCAAGAAGCGTGGCCTCCACCGCGTCGCGAAGGGCGAGCAGATCGTTCGACACCCCTGCGGCCAAGAAGATCCCTTGCTGCTCAGCCTCATAGCTCAGCGCATCGAGACTGGCGGGGGAAGCATCTGGATTTTCGGGGCCGTTCGCCGCCGGCTTACCAACGGGTTGCCCACCGGAGTTGTCGATTTCTCCGGGGTTTTCTGTTTGGACCTCTTTATTCTTGGTTGCCATGATGTTGACTCCTTTTATTGGTTTTTTACCAACTACTGGTGATTGGTTACCGTGCTTTAACAAAAGAGTGGAACAAATCGCGGGTTGAATGGTGGTTGCTGAACCGGGAGCGTTGGCCCCTACTCAAGTGGACTCCAACTGGTCCCGGCGGTCACGACAATTACCGAGCGAGTTTGAGCTGTGTCAAGCAGGCGGCCGCGTACATTCCCGGCCTCAATCCTTGACCGCGCCGGCCGCTTTCCTCGAACGGCCCGCCACAGCGCCGGCGCCGGCGCCGGCAGCGCCTGCGTCGTCCCCGGGCCAAGCGCGTAGTCGAGAATTGGAAACCGACGACCTTAGAGTCGACAGGGTGACGATGGCGGCAACGGCGGACATTTGATATGGGCCGATGGCAGCCTTCAGCCCGCGAGGTTTTATCGATGCAGGCGTCCAGCCGCGGTGGAGAATGCTAAAACGGCAAATCCGGTGGCAGCCGGGACGCCGGCAGCCACTTCTGGTGGATATTCAGGAAGGTGCCGTCGCGCTTCATGTCGCGCAAGGCGTCGGACCAGGCCACGATGGTGGCCGCCGGCGTGCCCTTGGAAAAGGCGAAATAGACGTCGTTCACTCCCAGGTTGAACGCCAGCTCGACCGCGTCCGGCCGGTAGCCGGCCAGCTCCATCGACGCCGGCATCAGTTCCTCGGCCACGAACCACAGGTCGAAGCGCCGGCTCATCAGCATTTTGGCGGCGGTTTCGGCGGTGCCGACCTCGTCGGTGACGTTGTAGCCCATGCGGCGCGGCAGGCTGACGAAGACGCTGGCGCGCTGGCCGCCGGCGCGCACCTTGCGCAGGCCCGGATCCTTGCGCCGCAGCTCGTCCAGCCGGCCCTTGACGGCGTAGGCCGAGATGCGCGTGGTAAACACCGGGCCGACGAAATGCAGGATGGCCTCGCGCTCGGGCGTGCGCACCACCGCCGCCAGCACGACATTGGGCTCGGCCTTGGCCAGCGCGTTGGCGCGCGTCCACGGGATAATCCCCACCCTCTCGGGCCGCCCCAGCCTTTGCTGGATGCCCGCGACCAGCTCGACCACCAAGCCGTCGGGCCGGCCGTCGCGCATGAAACTGATGGGCTTGTTTTCCATGCCGTAGATTTTGAGCGGGCCACCCTGTGCCTGCGCTTGCGGCGGTGGCGCCTGCGCCCGCGCCGCGCCGGCGTGCAGCAGCGACGCCAGCAACAAAGTCCATAGCGACACCGCGCCGCCGGCCCGGCGCGCGTTGCCTGCACCGGCCCGGCACATCGTCAAGCCGGGGCCTTGGCCGCGTCGGAGATGCGCAGCGGGCCGTGCGCGCGGGCGTGCAGGCGGAAGCCTTCGCGGATGTTTTCCCGCAGCACCGCGCCCTTCCACGGCTTGGTGTAGAAGCGGTCGATGGCGCCGTGGTTGATGGCCGCCATGATCGGCGTCAGGTCGGCGTAGGCCGACAGCATGATGCGGAAGGTGTCCGGGCACAGGTTCTTGACCCGCTCCATGAACTCGGTGCCGCTCATCAAGGGCATGCACTGGTCGCACAGGATCACCTGCACCCGGTGCTTGGCCAGGATGTCGAAGCCCTCGGCCGCCGTCTGCGCCGTCAGGATGCGGTAGCCGTCCTGCGACAGGAAGTCGGTCAGCACGTCGAGCATGAAGGCGTCGTCGTCGACGATGAGCAGGGTTTGCTGGTCGAGCACCGTTTCGTCGACCGGCGCCTGCAGGTGGCGCCCTTCGCGCATCATCAGCTCGAACTCCTGCTCCGGCAGCGGACGGCTGAAGAAGTAGCCCTGCAGCTCGTCGCAGCCGTGCCGGCGCAGGTAGGCCAGCTGGGCGTCCTTCTCCACGCCCTCGGCGATGACCTCCAGCTTGAGGCTGTGCGCCATGTTGATGATGGCCAGCACGATGGCGGCGTCGTCCGGGTTGCTGGTGACCTCGCGCACGAAGGCGATGTCGATCTTCAATTTGTCGATCGGGAAGCGTTTCAGGTAGGCCAGCGACGAGTAGCCGGTGCCGAAGTCGTCGATCGAGATCTTGATGCCCAGCGCCTTCAGGTTCTGCAGCACGGTGATGGTCTCTTCCGCGTTCGACATCAGCGAGCTCTCGGTCAGTTCCAACTCCAGCAGCTCGGGGGCGATGTCGTGCTCCTTGATGGCGCGCAGCACCTCCTCCTCCAGCCCGCCGACGAAGAACTGGATGCCCGAGACGTTGACCGACAGGTGCACGGCCCAGCCGTTGGCGCGGCGCCATTCGGCGATCTTGCGGCAGGCCTCGTGGATCACCCACGAGCCGACCCGCACGATCAGGCCGGTCTCCTCCAGGATCGGGATGAACAGCGCCGGCGACACCATGCCGTGGCCGGGCCGCTTCCAGCGGATCAGCACCTCGGCGCCGCTGATGCGGCCGGTGCCGATGTTGACCTTGGGCTGGAAATACAGCACGAACTCCTCGTTGTCGATGGCGCGCCGCAGCGCGTTCTCCAGGTCCAGGCGCGCCAAGGATTGCGCGTTCATCTCGGCCGTGAAGAAACGGAAGGCGTCGCGCCCGGCCTCCTTGGCCCGGTACATGGCGGTGTCGGCGTACTGGATCAAGGTGTCGGGGTCGTTGCCGTCGTCGGGGAACACGGCGATGCCGATGCTGGCCGTGACGGTGACCTCGTGGCCCTTGAGGTCGAACGGCCGGCGCATCGAGTCGCGGATCTTGTCGACCACGGCGATGGCGTTTTGCGCGCCCTCGGGCAGCATCAGGATGGCGGCGAACTCGTCGCCGCCGAAGCGGCCGATGGTATCGCGCACGCGCAGGCAGTCGACCAAGCGGCTGGAGAACTGGCGCAGCAGCTCGTCGCCGATGGTGTGGCCCAGCGTGTCGTTGACGTTCTTGAAGCGGTCGACGTCGAGGAACAGCACCGCCAGCGACCATTTGTGCTCGCCGGCCTGGCGCAGCGAGTGCGTCAGCGAATCGTAGAACTGGCTGCGGTTGGGCAGGCCGGTCAGGGTGTCGAAGTGCGCCAACTTCAGCAGGCGCTGCTCGGCCTCCTTGCGCTCGGTGATGTCGCGCGCCACCGCCACCAGGATCCAGCTCGGGCCGGAGCGCAAGGTACGGCGCTGCACCTCGACCGCCAGCGGCTTGCCGTCGCGGCATTGCAGCAGCAGCTCGGTCATGGCGCCGCTCTGGTCGCCCGACAGCAGTTTTTCGTACAGTTCCTCGAGCTTGCGCAGGTCGCCCTCGGCCACCACGCCGGGGCCGATCTTGAGGAAGTCCTCGCGCTCGTAGCCGAGCATGCGGCAGGCGGTGGCGTTGACGTCGACGAAACACATGCCGGCGCGGTCGACCAGGAAGATGGCGTCGGCGGTGGCGTCCATGGCCAGGCGGAAGCGGCGCAGGTCCTCGTCGAGGCGGATGCGGGCGTTCATGTCGAGCGTGAGTTGCGCGTGGTGGCGCTTGATCTCGTCGTACAGCAGCAGGTTCTCGTAGGCCACCGAGATCTGCGCGGCCACCGTGGCGGCGACGCGCTCGTCGACCTCGGAGAAGCCGTCCGCGCCGAGCTTGTCGACCAGGTAGAGCCAGCCGTGGGTGCGCTCGCGCGAGGCGATCGGCACGCCCAGGAAGGAGTGCACCGGCGGATGGCCGGCGGGCAGGCCGATATTGGCCGGGTCGCCGTCGAGGTCGTTGATGCGGCACGGCATGCGCTGGTCGAGCAGGCCGCGCAGCACGCCGGCGCGCGGCGACTGGGCGATCTGGCGGATCGGCACGCCGGCGCCGCAGCTGGCGTAGTAACTGAGCTCGCTCGCCCCGCTCTCGAGCACGCCGATGCAGGCGTATTTGGACACGCAAATGTTCTGCGCCACGCGGCAGCCGATCTCGACCAGCGCGCGCGGATCGCGCTCGGTGCCCAGCTCGATGCCCAGCTCGATCAACGCGGTCAGGCGCAGGCTCACCGCCTGCAGGCTGGACAGGGAGCTCGACAGCCGCTGCGTCATCAGCGACAGGTGCTCGGGCGCGCCGTCGGCCGCCTCGGTCGCGCCGTTGGCGAACTGCGTGATCAGCTGGCTGCTCGATTCGAGCTCGCCCAGGTACTCGGCCACCTTGTCGTCGATGTTGTGGAAGCGCCCCTCCTGCGGCGGCTCCGGCGCGAAGGCCGGCAGGTCGCGCGCTTCCTGGCCCTCGTCGTCGCCGACCACGGCCAGGCCCAGCGCCTCGTGCACGGTGCGCAGGATCACGTCCGGATCGGACGGCTTGGGCAGCACCCAGCGCACGCCGCACGACTGCGCCACGGCCATCGCCTCGCGCTCGCGGTAGGTGGCGGTGTAGAAGATCACCGGCACGTCGGCCGTCTCCGGATTGCCGTGCATGCGGGTGACGAACTCGTAGCCGTCCATATTGGGCATGAGGATGTCGGAGATGACCAGGTCGGGCCGCTCGGCCAGCACCATTTTGAGGCCCTCGGCGCCGTTGGACGCCTCCAGCAGGCGGTGGCCGCCGTAGCCCAGCAAAGTCATCAGGAACTCGCGGTTGAGCACGTGGTCGTCCACGATCAGGATCGTGGCGATGTCGTTTTTAGACGGGGTCGACATCTCCCCGTCCAAAAAAGACTCGATTTGCGTGACGAACGTGTCGGGCTCGATCGGCTTGCCGATGTAGCCGTCGAAGCCCGCCGCGAGCAGGCGTTCGCGGTCGCCCACCATCGCCAGCGCCGTCACGGCCAGGGTCGGGATGTGGCGCACCGTGTCGTCGCCCTTGAGCGCGGCGACCACGCCGTAGCCGTCGAGCTTGGGCAGGTGGACGTCGCAGATGATCAGGTCGGGCAGCTCGCGCAGCGCCGCCGCCACACCCGCCTCGCCATCGACGGCCGACAGCGGCGTGTAGCCGAACGCGCGCAGCAGGTAGACCATCAACTCCATGTTGGTGGCGTTGTCTTCAATAATCAGTATACGTGCTGACACCTTGTGACTCCCCTTGTCATGACTCCAGCGGCAGCGTCAGTGTAAAAATACTGCCGACGCCATACTCGCTGTCAAACAAAATTTCCCCATGTAGCAGGGTCGCCAACTTCTGGCTCAAATGCAGTCCCAGCCCCGTGCCCTCGAACTGGCGCATCGAACTGGCTTGCAACTGCGATACCGCCTGGTGCCGCCCGCCCTGACCGGCGTCGGCACCGCACTCGCTATCGCTGATACTGATGGTGGCGCGTGCGCGCCCGTCCACCTCCGCCTTCTCCAGCCGCACCAGTACGGTGCCGCTGTCGGTGAACTTGATCGCGTTGTCGACCAGGTTCATCAAAATCTGCTGCAGGGCGCGGCGGTCGGCCTTGACCGTCACTTCCTGTTCGGAACCCACCAGCGCCAGCGCCAGCCCTTTGTTGCGGGCCTGCGGCTGCAACAGCGCCAGCACCTCGTCGATCACGGGCCGGCACGGCAGCGGCACCAGATCGAGCTCCACCTTGCCCGACTCGATCCTGGTCAAATCGAGCAGGTCGTTGATCAGGGAGAGCAGGTCGCGCGCGCTGCTTTGCACCATGCGCAATTGCTTGGTCTGTTCGGAATTAATGGGCCCAGGCAACTTCATCAACATAGTACCTGTAAAACCGATGATGGCGTTCAACGGCGTACGCAGCTCGTGCGACATGCCGCCGAGGAAGCGGTCCTTGGCCGCCACCGCCTTCGCCAGTTCGACATTCTTCTCCTGCAGCGCCAGCTCGATGCGCTTGCGCTCGCCGACGTCGCGGATCGCGCTCAGGCTCAAGGTGCCCTCCTCCGTCTCGATCGGGCTCAGGCTGATCTCGACGGGGAACTCGACGCCGTCGCTGCGCAAGCCGTACAGATCGCGGCCGCTGCCCATCGGCCGAAGCGCCGGGCGCGCGCCATAGTCGTTGCGGTGCGTCCGGTGCGCCTGGCGGAAACGCGCCGGCATCAGCATCTCGAGCACCACGCCGCGCAGCGCGCCGTGCTCGTACTTGAACATCGTCTCGGCCTGGCGCGTGGCCAGCACGATGCGGCCGCTGGCGTTGGCCACGATGATCGCGTCCGGCATCAGCTCCAGGATGCCGTCGAAGCGCGCCTCGACCAGCTTGGCGTCGCGCAGCACCTTGAGCGTGGTGACGTCCTTCTTGCTCCACAAAATATATTCCGGCGCGCCGGCGGCGTCGCGCAGCAGCTTGCTGGTGCTGTCGATGTAGACCAGCGCGCCGTCCTTGGCGCGGCGCACCGACTCGTAGCTGGCCGCGCCGGCGCCGAGCGTCTGCCGCACCACCGCGCCGCCATCGTCCAATCCCGGCACCTCGATCAGCTCGGCCAACTTGCGGCCCATCGCCTCTTCGCTGCTGTAACCGAACACCATCCGCGCGCCGTTGGTCCAGTGCACCACCTCGCCGTCGAGCCGCGTGATCACTACCGCGTCGGGGGTCTGGTCGAGGATAAGGGTGCCGAAGTCTGTTGCCATCGCTCCACCTGTTTACTGTACTTCATACGAGTAACCATACAGCAACAAATCACGCAAAAAATCACACAAAATCACACAGGTGTTGCGGTTTTGATTTCTGACAACGCGCAACGCATGATTTCCGGGTGCCGGCCCAGCGCAACATGGCCAATTGCACCAAAGACGAGATTGCGCGCCCCGGGCAAATCGCTGGAATCCTGGGGCGCGACGATGTTGTCGTGGACAGAGTAAATAGATGAAAATAATTTGCGTTGCAAATCCGCCTCAGTGCCCGCAAGCGAGGCCAGCCATGCGCTGCCGCGCCGCATCTGCACGGCGTTGCTGCCGGGGCCGAAGCCGGCCAAGGCGGTGCCGTGATGCGGCGTGCCGAGCGTGATCACGCGGGCGATGTGGGCGTGGCCATGCCGGCGCAGATACGCGCGCGCCACCAGCCCGCCCATGCTGTGCGCAAGCACGATGACTTGCGTGCTGCCAGTCTCGGCGCACAAGCGCTCGACGGCCGCGCGCACCTGCGGCACGAAGTCGTCGATGGACGCGCCGGGCGGCTCCAGGTCGATGCCGTAGTGGCTCACGTTTGCGTGCGTCAGCAGCTTGCTCATTGGAAGCCAATAGCCGCTGTTGCAGGCGTAGCCGTGGATCAGCAGCACCGGCAGGCCGCGCGCGTGCGGCTGCAGGCGCAGTCCCACCGGCCGCAGCATGTAATAAGACGATGTCAACATCGATGACAAAAATTCATGCGCGAACAGTTTGATCGCGGCGAATGGATTGAGCGCGTGGCCGGCCGGCGTGGCGCTGCGCGCGCGCCGGCTCAGGCGGAAGTTGTTGGCGTTGATAAGCAGGCGCACCAGCAGCACGAAGGCGGCCGCGATCGCCAAGCAAACGAGCGCCGCGACGGGCGCGCCGACAGCGGCGCGCCACGCCGGATGCCACCAGCGGTACAGCGACAGGGACAACGCCAGCATCGCGCCGATCTGGACCGCTAATAGAACGATAAGGAAACGTTTGATCATGGTCCCATCATACTCCGCGATACGGACGGAGGTAGGGATCAAGCGAACCGAACGAGCTGCAAAACCTGTCGGCACAACAACCGATTTCGTAGGGCGGATTAGCGCGCGGCGCGTAATCCGCCATGAGCCGCCGACGGAGCCTGGCGGATTACGCTGCGCTAATCCGCCCTACGTATTTCCGCGTCATTTCCGCGTCATTTCCGATGCGAGCGTATTGGCCAACCTGGCCGTCACGCCGTACACCGACAACTGCGGATTGGCGCCGATCGATGTCGGGAACAGCGAGCCGTCGTGCACCGACACATTGCGCAGGCCGCGATAGCGGCCGCCCGCGTCCGTCACGCCCAAGCGCTCGTCGGCCGACATCGCGCAGCCGCCCATCACATGCGCCGACACCACGCGCGTGGCCAGCAACTTGAAAGGCAGCGCCGCGATGGCGGACTTGGCCTGCTGCCAGCTGCCGTACTCGCCTGCGGCCTCGTGCACCGGCATCACCGTCTTCGCGCCGGCCGCGAACTGGATCTCGGCCATGCTCAGCAAGGCGCGCCGGGCGCCGTCCCACAGGTAGTCGCCGATCGGATAATCGAGCAGCGCCGCGCCATCGTTGGACAGCGCCACGCTGCCGCCGGGCGCGTCCGCGTGGAAGCCGTCGCGCAGCAGCGCCAGCAACGCCTGCGCGTGCGGGAACTGCGCCATCATGCGCGCGTGCTGCGCGCCGAAACCGGCCATCGTGGTCGACATCAGCACCGGATGCAGCGGCGGCGCCTCGAGCTTGTAGCCGATGGCGCCGTCGATGGCGTCCGTATGCAGGAAGTGGTCGGAATACACCGACTGCGGCGCGCCGGCGTACGCCTCCACGCGCTGCTCGAAGACGGCGGCCGAGACCAGGGTCGGATGCAGGAAGGTGCGCTTGCCCAGCAGCCCGCGCGGATCGGGCGCGACGGAACGCAGCAACAGCGCCGGTGTGTTGATGGCGCCGCCGGACAGCACGAAGTGTTTGGCGCGCAAGGTGATGCGGCGCCCGGTCGGCGCCAGGCCGGCGGCGTCCAGCGCCACGCAATCGAGCTGCGCCACCTGCTCACCTTTGATTACCAGCCGCTCGGCGCGGGCGCGCGTGAGCAGGGTCGCGCCCAGTTCCAGCGCCGCCGGGATCGTGGTGACCAGCATCGACTGCTTGGCGTTGGTCGGACAACCCATGCCGCAATAGCCGAGGTTCCAGCAGCCATTGACGTTGCGGTGGATGATGCCGGTCGCGATGCCCAGCTTGGCCGCCCCGCGCCGCAGCACATCGTTGTTCTCGTTCGGCGGCGGCGCCCACTCGGCGATGTTGAGGCGGCGTTCCATCATGGCGAACCACGGCGCCATCGATTCGGGCGTGTAGCCGGCAAGGCCGTAGTGCCGGTTCCAATACGCCAGCGTCCCGGGCGGCGTGCGGAAGCTGCTGGTCCAGTTGACCGTGGTGCTGCCGCCAACGGTGCGTCCCTGCAGGATGTTGATGCCCTTGTCGCGCGTCTTGCGCGCCGCCGACTCCTGGTACAGCGCCGGATAGGCGTCGGCTTCGCGCATCTTGAAGTCGGTCGACGACTTCAGCGCGCCCTCCTCGACGATCAGCACGCGCAGCCCGGCGCGCGCCAGGATCTCGGCCGTGACGCCGCCGCCGGCGCCGCTGCCGACGATCACCACGTCCGCTTCCATGACCAGGTCTTCTTTCAGCCGCGCGCAGTCGGTCACGCGCCAGCCGGCGGCCAGGCCGACGTGGATCGGATCGGGGACCGGGCCTTTCTGGGTGGAGATGGGGATGTTGGTGTTGCTCATGCAAGCTCCTTGATCGGGCCGGGGTAGCCGATCGCCGACCAGTTGGCCGGCTGCGCGTACCAGGCGCCGATGATCAGATCGTGCAACGCGAGGTAGGCGGTTTGCAGGGTTTGCAGACGGTGGTGGCGCCAGCTGTGCAGGAAGGCATCCACGTCCGCCGACGAGGCGTGCGCCCAGCCGCCCGAGACGCCGGCAAGCAGGCGCCGCACCGGCGCCAGCGACAGCATGCCGAACAGGTCTTGCAGTTGTTTTTGCGAGGCCGGCGCCAGGCCGGCGATGGCCCCGCCGACATGGTCGACGGTCTGGCCGATGGCGGCGGCACGGGCGGCGGGTTCGGTCGGCAGCACCGGGCCGAGCATCGACGGAATCACGGCCGTGAGCAGTGTGCCGGTGGGGCCGTCGAGCGCGAAGCTGTGGCCCGCCGTCGGCGCGTAGGCCAGGCGATAGACGGCGCCGCCGGCGGCAAGTGCGATCGCGCCGGCCACGCCGATCCTGAGAAAAGATCTGCGGTTTGAATCCATCGTCCCCACCCGGTTGTTATATTTTTTATGTGCTGTGTTCGCGTGTCGCCTGCATGCGCCGTCGTGACGCACGCGATGGCGGATTACGCTTCGCTAATCCGCCCTACGTGTCTCTATTGCCCGCCTTTTGCTTGCCCGTCATATGCCTTGCGATGCCGCGCAGGATGTTGACTTCTTCCTTCTCCAGCTGCGCGCGGGAGAACAGCCGCTTGAGCCTCGGCATCAGCTTGCGCGGATTGTCCGCGTCGAGAAAGCCTATCCCCACCAGCGCCCGCTCCAGATGTTCGTACATGCCTTCGATCTGCGCCAGGCTGGCCGCCTCACCCTGGAAGCCGACGTCGCTGGCGTCGCCGGCCGGCTGGCGCGGCGTATGGGTGACGCCGGCGCCGTCGAGCACCGCCATCCGGCACTCGTAGGCCAGCACCTGCGCCGCCTGGGACAAGTTCAGCGACGAATACTCCGGGTTGGCCGGGATGTTGATCAGCACATTGCATTTTTCGACCAGCTCGTTCGGCAGGCCGAAGCGCTCGTTGCCGAAGATCAGCGCCGCGCGCAGCTCGGGCTGCGCCACCAACTGCGTGGACAGCTGGCGCGGCGTCAGCACCGGCGGCGAGAATTCGCGCAGCCGCGCCGAGACGGCGGCGGCGAAGTTGATGCCGTCGAGCGCCTCGGCCATGCTGCCGACCACCCGCGCGTTGGCCAGGATATCCTGCGCGCCGCTGGCGAAGGCGACCGCCTCCGGGTCCTGGGCCGCGTTCTCGAAACGGGGCGTGACCAGCACCAGATCGCTGTATCCCATGGTTTTCATGGCCCGCGCGACGGCCCCGATATTGCCGGCCCGGCTGGTTTCGACCAGAATAAATCGCAGTCGCGTGAAAAGATTCGTGTTGATTTCGGGCAGGTTCATTTAAAATAGCGCTATTGCGCGGTATCGATACAATAACTTCAACCTTGCGGCCCGGCCAACAGCCAGCCCGCAAATCCGGATTTTACCCTGTCGGCGCCGCTCCGCTCTTTAATTCACTCTTGTCCTCTAGCGCGCCGCCGCGGCCCTGTCCGCCGGTGGGCGTTAGCGTTCTTTTAACGGAAAAGCTTACATGCACCCAATGCTCAACACGGCGATCAAAGCCGCCCGCCGCGCCGCCGCCGTCATCAACCGCGCCTCGTTCGACCTCGATCGCGTCATCGTGACCGAGAAAAACCACAAGGATTTCGTCACCGACGTCGACCAGGCCGCCGAACAGGCGATCATCGAGGTGCTGTCCAAAGCCTATCCCGACCACGCCTTCCTGGCCGAGGAATCGGGTCCGTCCAAGAACGCCAACGACGAGACCGAATACACCTGGATCATCGACCCGCTCGATGGCACCACCAACTTCATGCACGGCTTCCCGCAGTACTGCATCTCGATCGCGCTGTCGCAGCGCGGCGTCATCACCCAGGGCGTCATCTACGACCCGGTGCGCAACGATCTGTTCACCGCCACCAAGGGCGCCGGCGCCTACCTGAACGACAAGCGCATCCGCGTCACCAAGCTCGACCGCATCGCCAACGCCCTGCTCTCGACCGGCTACCAGGCCGGCAACGCCAAGGCGCTGGACGAATACCTGAAGATGTACGGCATCATGGCCGAACGCTCGCACGGCGTGCGCCGTCCGGGCAGCGCCGCGCTGGACCTGGCCTACGTGGCCGCCGGCCGCCTCGACGGTTTCTACGAGAAGGGCCTGAAGCCTTGGGACATCGCCGCCGGTTCGCTGATGGTGACCGAGTCGGGCGGCATCGTCGGCGAATTCAACGGCGAGTCGGACTACCTGTACAAGGGCGACATCATCGCCGCCAGCCCGAAAATCTTCGGCCAGATGGTCGGCCTGCTGACGCCGTTCGCCTGATCGGCCGCGATTTGCCCCATCACGGGGCGTAAATAGACAATCTGTTACAAAAAAAGGGAGCGTATGCTCCCTTTTCCATTTCCCATTTGAAACATCAAGCGGACTAAGCTGCTATACTGATAGCTGCGGCATCTGACCAGTCCTTTGCGCCGCAATCCAAAAATCCGATTGCCTGCGACTGGCGCCCTCCGAGGCGACAGGCCGATCTCCATATAAAGTTACCATGTCATTCTCTTCCCTCGGTTTGTCCGACGCTATTGTCCGTGCTGTGACCGAAACCGGTTACACCACGCCGACCCCGATCCAACTGCAGGCGATCCCCGCAGTGCTGAACGGCGGCGATTTGCTGGCGGGCGCGCAAACCGGCACCGGCAAGACCGCCGGTTTCACCCTGCCGCTGCTGCAACGCCTGTCGACCGACGCCGCCGGCGCCGCGCTGACCAGCAACACCACCACGCGCCCGATCCGCGCGCTGATCCTGACCCCGACCCGCGAACTGGCGGCCCAGGTCGAGGAAAGCGTGCGCGTCTACGGCAAGTACACCAAGCTGAACTCGACCGTGATCTTCGGCGGCGTCGGCATCAACCCGCAGATCAAGCAGCTCAAGCACGGCGTCGACATCCTGGTCGCCACGCCGGGCCGCCTGCTCGACCACATGGAGCAGCGCACCGTCAACCTGTCGAAGGTCGAGATCCTGATCCTGGACGAAGCCGACCGCATGCTCGACATGGGCTTCATCCGCGACATCAAGAAAGTGCTGGCCGCGTTGCCGGCCAAGCGCCAGAACCTGCTGTTCTCGGCCACCTTCTCGGACGAGATCAAGGCGCTGGCCGACGGCCTGCTGAACAAGCCGGCGACGATCGAAGTGGCGCGCCGCAACTCGACCGTGGAAGTGATCGCGCAAAAGATCCACCCGGTCGACCGCGACAAGAAGCACCCGATGCTGGCGCACCTGATCAAGTCGAACGACTGGTCGCAGGTGCTGGTGTTCACGCGCACCAAGCACGGCGCCAACAAGCTGGTCGAACAGCTGGGCGCGGACGGCATCGGCGCCATGGCGATCCACGGCAACAAGAGCCAATCGGCGCGCACCAAGGCGCTGTCCGAGTTCAAGGACAACAAGCTGCAAGTGCTGGTGGCGACCGACATCGCCGCGCGCGGCATCGACATCGACCAGTTGCCGCACGTGGTCAACTACGACCTGCCGAACATTCCTGAAGACTATGTGCACCGCATCGGCCGCACCGGCCGCGCCGGCGCCACCGGCGAAGCCGTGTCGCTGGTCTGCGTGGACGAGCACGACATGTTGAAGGACATCGAAAAGCTCATCAAGCAAACCCTGCCGCGCGAAGTGATCCCGGGCTTCGAGCCGGATCCGACCGCGCGCGCCCAACCTGTGCAGCTGCGCAGCGCCGGCCACCGTCCCGGCGGCGGCCGTAGCGGCGGTGGCGGCGGCCAAGGCCGTGCCAAGAGCGGCGGCGGTGGCGGTGGCAACAAGCCACGCGCGCCTGGCGCTTCGGCCGGCGGCAACGGCGGCGGTCCGCGCACGGGCACCAGCGCCCCGCGCCCGGCGTCCCCGCACCGCTCGGGCGGTCGCGGCCGATAAGCCGGCCCCGCACTAATGCAATGCCGTTCAATGCGAATTGAACGGCATTTTTTTCGCCCCACCCCGGGGGTCAGTGCCGACATTCGGACATCGCGGAACTTTTTTCACACTGAAAGGTTCCGCATCTCGTCGGGTTTGTCCGAATGTCGGCACTGACCCCGGGGTTGAGAAGCTTTTTTGTGTGGCCGGGCAAATATCGTTTACGATATCGTATTGCTAACGCTTATCGGAACGTCCATGCCCCGCTTCGCCGCCAACCTGTCGATGATGTTCACCGACGTTCCCTTCCTCGACCGGTTCGCGCTGGCGCGCGAGGCCGGCTTCGATGGCGTCGAATTTCTCTTTCCTTACGCTTACGAGGCGGAGCGCATCGCGGAACGTTTGCGACGCCATGAATTGCGGCTGGTGCTGTTCAACCTGCCCTGCGGCGATTGGGATGCCGGCGACCGCGGCATGGCCTGCGACCCGCTGCGCGTCGAGGAGTTCCGCGCCGGCGTGCGGCCCGCGCTGGATTACGCGCTGGCGCTGGGCGTGACCCGGCTCCACTGCATGGCCGGCAAGGTGCCCGCCGGCTTGGCGCCGGAGGCGGCGCGCGCCACCTACGTCGACAACCTGCGCTACGCCGCCGATCTGGCCCTGCCGCACGGTATCGATCTGCTGATCGAGCCGATCAACCACTTCGATATGCCCGGCTATTTCCTCAACCGCAGCGCACAGGCGCTGGATATCATCGCCGAGGCCGGCCGCCCCAACCTGTTTTTGCAGTACGACATCTATCACATGCAACGCATGGAGGGCGAGCTGAGCAACACCATCCGCGCCAACCTGCCGATGATCAAACACATGCAGATCGCCGACACCCCGGGCCGCCACGAACCGGGCACCGGCGAGATCAATTACCGCCACCTGTTCGGCTTGATTGACGGGCTCGGCTACACCGGCTGGCTGGGCTGCGAATACATTCCCGCCGGCGACACCATCGCCGGCCTGGACTGGCGATCCGCCCTGGCGCCCGCCTTGGCACCCTAAGCTGCGCATGCTCAAAACGGCCGTAAACACCCAGCGTAACAATAGTCCCAACCCTAGAGGAGCACCCATGAAACTGCCGCGTCTTTTCCTGCTACTCGGATTGCTGGCCCTGCTTGGCGGTTGCGCCAGCAGCACGCCGCGCATGGCCGAGGTGCGCGCCTTCGCCGCCCAGGCGCCCAAGCTCAACGCCTATCACGAATTGACCGAGCGCTACCGCACAACCTACCAGCGCGAACAACCCTTCCTGACCGCCGCCGCCGACGCCCGCGAGGCGGAGCTCGACGCCAAGCGCAGGCAGGCGTGCGACGATTTCGTCAAGCTGCAATACGGCGTGCAGGCGTACATGCAGACGCTCGGCGTGCTGGCCGGCGACGAGCAGTACGAGCTGCGCGACCAGCTCAAGACCATCGGCGGCGGCATCAACGCCTGGCCGGACTCCGGCATCGAGGAGAAACACGTCAACGCCTTCACCCGGCTGACCACCCTGATCGCCCGCGCGATCACGGCGCCGGCGCAGGAACGCGCCGTCAACCAGGTCATGCGCGACGCCGAGCAACCGGTGCGCGACCTGCTCGAGGCCATGACCACGCTGCTGAGGCTGTACGACAAGTCCAGCGAGAACGAGGAACGCATCGTCATCGGCATGCTGGAGTCGGAGATCCCCTTCCTCGACCCGACCCGCGACCGCCTGCTGACGGCGCTGGCCAAAAGCCAGCAGCAGAACAAACAAGCCGAGTACCGCCTGATCGGCCAGCGCCAGACCCTGGCGCAGAAAAACCTGGCGGCGATCGAACAGAGCCACCGCGCGCTGCTCGACCAGATCCCGCCCAACTAAGCCCACACAGGAGCAGCGATGACTACCAATCCCATCCAACTGGACATCGAAGCGCTGGCCGACAGCCTGTCCGCCAGCGCCGACGCCCTGCACACCCGCCTGATGCGCGATATCCGCCAGAAACCGCCTGGCGTCGCGCAGACGGTCGCGCAGGCGCTGTTCGAAAACGAAGTGGCGCTGCGCCAACGCGCCAACAGCCTGTACCTGGAGGCGGCGGTGCTAGCCGCGAGCGGACTGGGCGGCGCCCAGAAACAGTTGCTGGACGTGACCGACCGCGCGCAGGAAAAAATCCGCAAAATCCAGCACACCAAGGACTTGATCCAGCTGACGGGAGAACTTCTGAGCCTGGCGGCGGCCATCGCCACCGGTAAACCCGACAAACTGGCCAAGCCGTTCGAAACCATCAAGCACCATTTGGAGGCGATGGACGCGCCACCTGGCTGACCCCGCATCATCGGCGCCCGCTTCCCGCTGGGCCGAACAAAACCGCGCCATCACCGGTCCAATGACGTAAGGAGCGCGCGGCATGAACGGACTGGAAGAACATCAATGGCGGACCTTGCAGGCACGGCTGGAGCGCGCCCGCAAGGCCCTGCTCAGCCAACTGGCGGACGATCTGGACCGCAGCACCGACGTGCGCCTGCCGCTGCCGCACGAGGCCGAAGCCTCGCCGGCCGACAACGCCAGCCAGCGCACGCTCACCGCCCTCGTCCACGAGACGGCGGCCCACACCACCAAGCAGTTGTCCATGGTCAGGCAGGCGCTGGCCAAGTTCGACGACCGGCGCTACGGACTATGCGAAAACTGCGGCGAGGAAATCGGCTTTTCGCGGCTCGACGCGCGGCCGGAGGCGCGCCTGTGCATCGGTTGCCAGACGCGCATGGAGCAACGACGGCGATGACCTCTCTAGAAGCGCCGGTAACTTTCCAACGAACGGCGTAATCGGCCAGCAGCCGTCGACGGCTCGGCGATGGCCGATTACGCTGCGCTCTCAAGGCCTACCGGCAGGTAGGCCGCCTCTTCGATGGCCCCCCGGGGCGGATTGGCGGGCCTCGCCCGCTAATCCGCCCTACGCCGGCACGGGGCGCGAGTTCGGGTTGAAGTCGCGCCAGTCGCCGCCGCTGATGCTGCCCTCGGCCCGTTCGACATCCTTGGCGCCGAGGCCGCGCAGCACGTCGAGCGCCTGTTGCTCCTGGCCGCCGTCGACCACCTCGACGGCGATCATCATGCCCGACTTGCGCGGCGCGCGCGTATTTTCCGAACTGCCCTCCTCCGCTTCGCCGGCATCCTTCATCTTCGAAAAACTGAAAAGCGAACCGACGTGGGCGCCGACCAGCGCGCCGACAACCGGACCCAGCGGGCCGGCCACCGGGATCGCGGCGGCGCCGGCCACCGCGCCGGCCACCGCGCCGGTGGCGCCGCCCTGCACCACGCCGTCGTCGGTCTCCTTGGCGCCGGGCGACTTGTCATGGTCGCCGCCGAGCTCATACATGTCGTGCTGCCCCGCCGGATTGACATAGAACGCGCTGATGCGGTCGGCCGCGAAGCCGGCGCGCAGCAAGGCGATGCGCGCATCCGCGATTTCATCCTGCAACTGGAAATGCCCCGCAATAATATTGCTCATGCTGTTCTCCTGTTCGGCCGTAGCCCGATCAACGCAATATGCGCCGCTAAGGTCAACATTTCCGTGCGCTTGCGCACCATGGCTCCCGGTTCCTCGGCGCATGGCCGGCGCACTGTCCCATGCGTGCAACGGGTTCGTACCGGATGACAACTAAACCTTGCTTCGCCGTATAATCGACCGCGTGACGGCATATGTTTTTTTTTGCAGCAACCAGCTTGCATTTCAATAGGAACGCCGATGACTACCGCTCAATACCCGCGGTCCCTGTTCGCCCAGGCCACCGTCGCCGACGATACCGCCGGCGCCACGCGCGCGCCGATGCTGGCGTCGCCGCCAGCCGGCGGGCACGCCGACCTGGGCGCCGGCCTGCGGCAGGCGCTGGCGTCCGACCAGCTGGTGCTGCTGTACCAGCCGCTGGTCGATCTGCAGAGCGGCGCCGTGGCCAGCCTGGAGGCGCTGGTGCGCTGGCGCCACCCGGCCCAGGGCATGCTGGCCGCGCGCGAATTCCTGGCGCTGGCCGACGCTGCCGGCTTGGCCGGCGCCATCGACGACTGGGTGCTGGGACGCGCCTGCCGCGACCTGCACGCGTGGCACACGGCCGGTCTAAGCGGGCTGAAGGTGGCGATCAATGTCGCCCCCAGCCAGTTCCGCGACCCGGCCCTTGGCGCCGCCGTCGCCGCCATGCTGAAGAATTGCGAGATCGCGCCCGGCATGCTGACCCTGGAAGTGACCGAGAGCGCGCTCACGCAAGCGGGCGCCGACTGCGACGCCCTGCTGGCCGGCTTCAAGGCCTCGGGGCTGAGCCTGACCCTGGACGACTTCGGCACCGGCTACGCCTCGCTGAGCAACCTCAAACGCTTTCCGTTCGACGCGCTCAAGATCGACGCCCACTTCATCCGCGACGTCGTCACCAGCGGCCACGACGCGGCCATGTGCAAGACCCTGATCGCCATGGCGCACCACCTGGGCATGAAGGTGGTGGCCGAGGGCGTCGAGACCGAGGCCCAGTGCGACTTCCTGCGGCGCAATATGTGCGACCTGATCCAGGGCTATTTCTTTTCCCCGCCGCTCGCCGCCGACGAGGTCGGCCACCTGCTGGCCAGCGGCCGCGCGCTGGCGCCGCACCTGCGGCGCATGCACAAGCCGGCCCGCCGCCTGCTGCTGGTCGACGACGAGCCCAACATCGTCTCCGCGCTCAAGCGCCTGCTGCGCACCGACCAGTACGAAATCTACAGCGCCAACGACGGCCAGCAGGGCCTCGAACTGCTGGCCCGGCAGCCGGTCGACGTCATCATCTCCGACCAGCGCATGCCCGGCATGCTGGGCGCCGATTTCCTGCGCAAGGCCAAGCAGCAGTATCCGGAAACCATACGCATCATGCTCTCCGGCTACACCGAACTGCAGTCGGTCACCGACGCCGTCAACGAGGGGGCGATCTACAAATTCCTGACCAAGCCGTGGGACGACGAACTGCTGCGCGGCCATGTGGCCGAGGCGTTCCGCCTCAAGGAAATCGCCGACGACAACCAGCGCCTGCACCTGGAGGTGCGCAGCGCCAATCTGGAGTTGGCCGCCGCCAACCGCCAGCTGGAAGAACTGCTGCTGGAAAAGCAGCGGCAGATCAGCCGCGACGAGGTCAGCCTGAGCGTGGCGCGCGAAGTGCTGCAACATCTGCCGTTGCCGGTGATCGGCATGGACGACGGCGGCATGATCGCCTTCATCAACGGCGCCGCCGAGGGCCTGTTCCGCCACAGCGGCGCGCTGCTGGGCAACGAAGCGGGCAGCGTGCTGCCGCAACTGTTTCCACCGCCCGGGACCGGCGATCCCGGCCTTGCCGCCGACGACGCGCCGCACCACGCCAGCCCGACCCGCCACCTGGCCGACATCGACGGCCGCCGCTACGCGGTGGTGGTGTACCCGATGGGCGAGAGCTCGGCCTCGCGCGGCAGCCTGATCACACTGAGCCTGACCGGGGAGACGCCATGAACGCCGCCAAATCGACCGAGATCGATCTCGACCACGCCGCCGCCGGCATGACCCTGGCCTGCGCCCTGCTCGACGCCCACGGCGGCGTGCTGCTGCCGCGCGACGCCGCCCTCACCGACAGCATGCTGGCGTCGCTGCGCCGGCGCGGCGTGGAGCGCTGCGTGGTGTGGACCGAGGAGGACGCCGCCGAAGCCGATCCGGCGCAACTGGCGCGCGAGCGCGAACTGCGCATGCAAAGGCTGGAGCGGCTGTTCCGCCACAGCGGCGACGACGCCGGCGCGGACACCGGCGGACCTTTGCTGCTGCGCGTGCTGCGCGCCTACCGCGACAAGGACCCGGCGTGATCGCGGCCGACGATGTCATCAAGTGCGTGCGCGACCTGCCGTCGCTGCCGGCGGTGGTGGCCGAACTGCTGGCCACGATGGAGCAGGAGGACATCGACACCCATGTGCTGGCGGCCAAGATCGCGCTCGACCAGGCGCTCACGGCCAAGACGCTGCGCCTGGCCAACTCCTCGTTCTACGGCCTGCAGTCCAAGGTCACCACCATCCAGCAGGCCATCTCGGTGCTCGGCTTCCACAGCATCCGCACCCTGGTGACGGCCTGTTCGGTGACGGCCAGCTTCACGCCGAACAAGGACGTCGAGTTCGACTTCCAGGCGTTCTGGCGCCATGCGATCGGCAGCGCAGTGTGCGCCCGCGTGCTGGCGCCGCGCTGCGGCATCAATCCGGACACCGCCTTCACCGCCGGCCTGCTGCACGACCTCGGCACGCTGGTGCTGTGCACCCGCTTTCCGGCCGACTACCGGCGCGTGGCGGCCTACCGGCGCGAACACGATTGCGTCACCTCGGCCGCCCAGTTGGCCGTGTTCGGCATCGACCACGCCGCCGTCGGCAGCGCGCTGACGGCCCACTGGAAATTCCCGCAACAGATCCAGGCGGCGGTGGCCGGCCACCACCTGGCCGACGAGGCCGCCGCGCCGGCGGCCGGACGCGCCGGCGCCGTCCCCACCCTGACCACGGTGATCTACATGGCCAACATCCTGGCCCACGCGCTCGACATGTCCGGCCAGGAGGACGACCAGGTGCCGCCGGTGTCGCTGGAGGTATGGCAGGCGCTGGACCTGGGCGACGGCGGCTGGGACAGCGCGTTCGCCGAGGCCGAGCAGCTGTTCCACGACATGTGCCAGACGCTGACGCCATGAACCACGCCACCACCTCCATGACGGCCGAGCACGACACTCCCGCCGACATCGCGCTGTCGGAGTTTTTCGACGGCCACCCGGTGGCCACCTTCGCCATCGACACCCGGCACGTGGTCACCCACTGGAACCGCGCCTGCGAACAGTTGCTGGGCTGGGCCAAGGCCGACATGGTCGGCACCGCCAACCACTGGCAGGCCTTCTACTCCAGGCCCAGGCCGTTGCTGGCGGACCTGATCATCGCCGGCGACGCCGACGAACTGGAGCGCGAACTCGAGCGGCTGTATCCGGGCAAGCACCGGCGCTCGCCGCTGATCCCGGGCGCCTACGAGGTCGAGGAGTTCTTCCCCAACATCGGCGCCAGCGGCCACTGGCTGCATTTCACCGCCGCCCCGCTGCGCGACGGCGGCGCGCGCGTGGTCGGCGCCATCGAGACCTTGCGCGACGTCACCGAGCGGCGGGTGGCGGAAAACGCGCTGCGCCGCGCCCACGACAATCTGGAACACGTGGTCGAGAAGCGCACCGGCCAGTTGGCCGACATGAACGCCAAGCTGCAGGAGGACATCGCCCAGCGCCTGCTGGCCGAGGCCGAGCTGCGCCGCAGCAACCTGGAATTGACGGAGCTGAACCAGCAACTGTCGCGCGCCCAGCAGCAATTGCTGCAGGCCGACAAGCTGGCCTCGATCGGCCAGCTGGCCGCCGGCGTGGCCCACGAGATCAACAATCCGATCGGCTATATCTTCTCCAACTTCCGCACCCTGCAAAACTATCTGGACCAGCTGTTCGGCATGCTCGACGCCTATCAACGGGCCGAGCCGTCGCTGTCGGCGCCCGACGCCGCCACGTTGCGCGCGATGCGCGAGCGCATCGACCTCGACTTCCTGCGCCAGGACATCCCGACCCTGATGGCAGAGTCGGGCGAAGGCATCGTGCGGGTGCGCCACATCGTGCAGGACCTGAAGGATTTCTCGCGGGTGGACGCCAACCAGGAATGGGTCTGGGCCGACCTGCACCGCGGCATCGACTCGACCTTGAACATCGTCAGCAACGAGGTCAAATACAAGGCCGACGTCATCAAGGAGTACGGCGACATCCCCGACATCCAATGCCTGCCGCTGCAAATCAACCAGGTGGTGATGAACCTGATCGTCAACGCCGCCCACGCCATCGGCGAGCAGCGCGGGCGCATCACCGTGCGCACCGGCCGCGACGGCGACGACCACGTCTGGCTGGAGATCGGCGACAACGGCAGCGGCATCGCGCCGGAGACCGTGTCGCGCATCTTCGACCCCTTCTTCACGACCAAGGCCGTCGGCAAGGGCACCGGCCTCGGCCTGTCGCTGGCCTACGGCATCGTACAAAAACACAGCGGCAGTATCGACGTCGATACCGCGCTCGGCCAAGGTACCCGCTTCCGCGTGCGGCTACCGATCCGCCATGGCGCCGCCACCGAGGACCCACCAGCATGAATCAAGCGCTCACTCCACCGACTCCCACCACCACGTCGATCTCGCCGAACGCGCCGGCGGGTCCCGGCCCAACCGCGGCCACCGTGCTGTGCGTCGACGACGAACCGAACATCCTGTCGTCGCTGCGGCGCCTGTTCCGCGCCAACGGCTACCGCGTGCTCACCGCCGAGGGCGGCGCGCTGGGGCTGGAGGTGCTGGAGAAGGAGGCGGTCGACCTGGTCATCTCCGACATGCGCATGCCGGAGATGGACGGCGCGCGCTTCCTGGCCCAGGTGCGCGCGCGCTGGCCCGACACCCTGCGCATCCTGCTGACCGGCTACTCCGACATCCAGTCGATCCAGGACGCCATCAATTGCGGCGAGATCTACCGCTACATCACCAAGCCGTGGGAAGACAGCGACATGCTGCTGCTGGTGCGCCACGCGCTCGAACGCCGCCAGCTCGAGATGGACAAGCAGCGGCTGGAAGCGCTGGCGCTGCGCCAGAACGAGGAACTCAAGCTGCTCAACCAGAGCCTCGAGGCCAAGGTCGAGGCGCGCACCAGGCTGCTCAAGGTCGAGCACGAGGCCACGGTGGCGGCCAACAACAAGCTCAAGACCAATTTCGTCACCACCATCAAGATCTTCTCGACCATGATCGAACTGCGCGCGCACAACCAGCCCGGCCACGCGCGCCAGGTGGCCGACCTGGCGCGCCAGCTGTCGGTGCGCCTCGAACTGGACAACAAGGAAAGCCAGGACGTGTTCATCGCCGCGCTGCTGCACGACATCGGCAAGATCGGCTTCAGCGACGACATGCTGTCGACGCCGCTGACGATGCTGACCGGCGATTCGCTGGGCCTGTTCCGCAAGCATCCGATCCGCGCCGCCGAGCTCTTGATGCCGCTCGAGGAGTTGCGCGGCAGCGCCGCCATCCTGCGCGCCCAGCTCGAACGCTTCGACGGCAACGGCTTCCCCGACGGCCTGGCCGGGCTGGCCATTCCGCTCGGCGCCCGCATCCTGTCGCTGGCGGTGGACTATTACAACCTGCAACAAGGCGGCATGGTGCAGCGCCACCTGCGCGCCGACGAGGCTAAGTCGCTGATCCTCGACGCCAGCGGCAAGCGCTACGATCCGAACGTGGTGGCGGCCTTCCGCCAGATCATGGACGGCGGCGTCAGCGCGGCGGTGGTCGGGGTCGAGGTGTTGTCGGGCGAGCTGTTGCCCGGCATGGTGCTGGCGCGCGACCTGATCAGCCGCGACGGCTTGATGCTGCTGACGATGGACCACACGCTCGACGCCCGCATGATCCAGCAGGTGCAGGATTTCGAATCGAAGAGCGGCGGCCGGCTGTCGATCTGGGTGCGCAACCCGAAAGCGGACTGATATTAATTCCCGCAGGGCGGTTAGCGGGCGAGGCCCGCTA
Organism: Duganella sp. GW821-FHT07F09; assembly: GCF_059418705.1. Taxonomy (NCBI): domain Bacteria; kingdom Pseudomonadati; phylum Pseudomonadota; class Betaproteobacteria; order Burkholderiales; family Oxalobacteraceae; genus Duganella; species Duganella sp. GW821-FHT07F09. The sequence continues at coordinate 361,935 of NZ_JBWKQJ010000006.1, forward strand.
ACCGCCCCGAGGCCCATCGAAAGAGCGCCCTACCTGCCGGTAGGGCTTGGAGGCGGAACGCCGTAATCGGCCATCGACGAGCCGCCGACGGCTAAACGATGGCCGATTACGCTGCGCTAATCCGCCCTACATGTCTCCATGGACGGCTATCCCTTTGACGGTGCAGCGGATTCCAAAGATTGCGGCGGGCGCACCGGCAGGTGCACCGTGAAGCGCGTGCCCTTGCCGACCACCGAGGCGACGTCGATGCGCCCGCCATGGCGGTTGACGATGCCGTAGGACAGCGACAGCCCCAGGCCCGTGCCGCTGCCGACCGGCTTGGTGGTGAAGAACGGTTCGAAGATGCGATTGAGGTTGGCCTGCTCGATGCCGACGCCGTTGTCGCCGACCTCGATCCACACCCAGCCGTCCGGGCCGCTGCCCTCGGTGCCGGTGCGGATCGTGATCACACCGCCCTGGTCGCGCAGCGCGTGGGCCGCGTTGACCAGCAAATTCATGAACACCTGGTTCAGTTGCGAGGCCAGGCAGGTGACCGGCGGCAGCACGCCGTACGCCTTGTCGACCCGCGCCTTGTACTTGATCTCGTTGCTGACGATGGTCAGCGTGCTGTCGAGGCCGTGGTGCAGATCGGCCACCTGCCACTCCGTCTCGCCGACGTGCGAAAAATCCTTGAGCGCCTGGACGATGTCCTTGACCCGCTTGAGTCCGTCCATCGACTCGCGCACCAGGTCGGTCACGTCCTCCTTGAGGAATTCCAGGTCGGCCTGGCTGCGCAGCGCGGCCAGCTGGGCCGCCAGGTTGGGATGGGGCGCGGCCGCCTGCTCGTACTTGTCGATCACGCCGAGCAGGGTGCCGACATAGTTCTTCAGCGAGCTCATGTTGGAATTGACGAAGCCGACCGGGTTGTTGATCTCGTGCGCGATGCCGGCGGCGAGCTGGCCGATCGACGCCATCTTCTCCGATTGCAGCAGCTGCTCGTGGGCGCTGCGCAGTTCGCCGATCAGTTGTTGCTGTTCGACGCCGCGCGCCTGCAGCGCCTCCTCCATCAGCTTGCGCTGGGTGATGTCGGTGAGCGAGCCAATCACCTCCAGGGGCGCGCCCTTCTCGTCGCGGATCAGGCGCAGCGAATCGTGCATCCACAGATAGCTGCCGTCGTGGATGCGGAAGCGGTATTCGTAGGCGCGCTGGCCCTCGGTGAATATCAGCGCCAGGCTGGAGAAGATGTTGGGGGCGTCGTCGGGGTGGATGTGGTCGAACCAGAAATTGGGGTCGGCCACCATCTGCTCCGGACGGTAGCCCAGCACATTGAAGGCGTTGTTGCTGACGAAGGTCATCTTGAAGTCACCGCTGGGCACGGTGCAATAGATGATGCCCGGGGTGTTGTCGACCAGGTACTGCAGCCGGACGATGGGCGACGTCGCCTCGGCGGCGGCGGCCGGGGCGGCGCGCGGCGCGCTGGCGTCGGAGGAAAATAATTCGAACTCGTCAAATTGCATGGTGATAGCCTCATTGGCGTCGCTCATTACCAATTATGCCTCAACAGTGATCGCGTGGGGCGGATTAGCGTGGCGTAATCGGCCATCGCGTGCATCCGGCTGCCACGATCGCGACGGTCAGTGGGACCAGGTCGGCGTCCAGCCGTGTGACGGGTCGGTTGGCGGTTCGGGCGGCGGTGGCGGCGGCAGCCACTCGCGCGGGTCGACGCGGTAGTACTTGAGGAACTCGGCGAACAGCTCGCCGTGGTGCTCGGCCATCTGGTACGGCTTTTCAAAGAAGGTTTCGGTGGCCACGGCGAAAAACTCGGCCGGATTGGTGGCGCCGTAATGGTCCATCACGCTGTGCTGGCGGTACATCGCGCTGTGCCGCAGGTTCTGGAAATTGCGCGACAAGACCTCGGCCCACTCGTTGTAGCTGTCGGGGCTGCCCAGGTAGGGAGCGCCGTTGGCGCGGCCGGACTCGCTGTCGAGCTGGTGCGCGAACTCGTGCAGCACGATGTTGTGGCCGTCGGTCCAGTCGTCGGCGCCGCGCCGCACATCGTCCCACGACAGCACCACGCGGCCGTCGTCCCACGATTCGCCCAGCATGCTCTGGTGGCCGGGCGTGACGACGCCGCCCGGGCCGACCTCGGCGCGGCGCGCCACGAACTCGCTCGGATAGACCAGGATGGTGTGCAGCGCCGGGTAGACCTTGGTGGGACGGTTGAGCAGCAGCAGGCAAGCCTGGCCGGCGATGATGACGGCCATCTCGTCGGTCACCTCGACGCCTTCGCAGCCGACGAATTTTTTCTGATGCAAAAATTGCACCACCAGTCGTTGCAGCTGCTGCTGCAACTCCGGTGTCATGCGGCGGTAGACGGGGATGTTGCGGTGTAAAACGGCCTGCGCCTCGGCCGGCAACGGCCGGGCCAGCACCCTTTGCAGGCGCCAGCGGGGCACATAAAAGGGCAGCGCTATCGCCAGCGCCGTCAGGCCGATCCAGATCAAAGCTTCCATGTGCCGCGTCCGTGTTATCTATCCAGTGCAGGCTAAATGGGGCGGCTTGTCTGCTTTTCAATATGCAACAGCCGGGCATGCCCGGCTGTCGATAACCACGTGTGCGCCGGCCTCGGCGGCTTAGTCGGCGGCTTTTTGCTCCGAAGGCGCCGAACCGAACAGCGCGGCGACCAGCGGATCGCGCATCACCGGGCCACGGTTGACGCGGATCGCGTAGTGGGTGTCGTCGGCCAGGATGTGGAAATGGCGGCCGCTGCCGGCCATGGCCTGCTCGCGGATGCCCGGGCGTTCCTTGCGCGGCGGCGCGCCTTCGCGCTTCGGCTGGACGATCGCGGCCAGGAAGGCGGCGACGCGTTCCGGGTCGGGGGTCAGCTGGTAGACGGCCTTGCCCAGGTAGGTGGCGGTGCCTTCGACATAGCGGGCCAGTTCAATGACGCCGGCTTCGCGCAGGTCGCGGATATATTTGCGGGCGCCGGACGGCGAGAATTTGAGGAACCAGGCGATTTCGTCGGCCAGCATCTCGTGCATGGACAGCTCGCCGATCAGTTTTTGCATGTTTTCTATGCGGCGCAGGGTCGCGGAGGTCGAACGCACACGCTCGATCGACGCCATCGACAGCGCCGGTTTGCGGTCCAGCGGAGCCGGAGCCGGACGCTCCACCAGCATCAGCTTGGTGGTCGCCTGCATTTCCGGCGAAGCTTTCATCTCGTTCTGAACCAGATGTTGAGGTTGTCTAACTGCATGCATTTGAACACTCCTTATAACAATTTGCCGAGATTAGTGGCAGCGAGAGGGGTGGCCTACGGTTTGAAACGCCACAGTCTCTGCATCTGACTCAAGAATGCCGTTTCGTGGCGCACCAGTCTGTGCGGCAACGAACATTAGTGACAGAACTTCAGACTTATTGATCTGTGAACCCGTTTTCGGCGGCGCCGGCGCATGACTTTTGGTCCCTATAGTCTTCGGACCAAAGGAATCAAGCAAAAGTTTCAAGTTTTGTGTACGATTTGATACAGCGCAAGCTTTTGTGCGGTAGCGAACCGACCACATCATGAAAGTTACCTATTCTTCGGTCCAACAGCGGTAAACACTGAACTGCTGCTGATGAAGCGATAAGTTTGAGAAACAAACGAAGAAACAAACGCTACACGCCATATTTATCAATCGGGAGCATACTTTGAATAAAACTAAGAAAATCGTCCTCGCCGTCGCAGCCCTCTGCGCGTCGTTCTCCGCCGTCGCTCAAGACGCGGTCATCAATCCATCGTGGTACGTACAGCCGAGCATCAACGGCATGAAGCCTGACAACGACGCATTCGGCGTCGACAAAAAGGGCTACGGCGGCGGCCTGAAGTTCGGTAAAGCCCTGAACGAGCAGTGGGATGTCCAGCTGGGCGGCACCTACGCCCGCTCGAAGGAAAACGGCGAGCGCTATCAGCAGCAGAGCCTGGGCGCGGACGCCCTGTATATGTTCTCCCGTAAATCGTTCCGTCCATTTATCCTGGTCGGCGCCGGCGTCGAGCGCGACAAGTCGAATCTGAACACCTTCGGCGAAATCGCCAAGAACTCGCCGTACGTCAGCGCCGGCCTGGGTTTCCAGGCCGACCTGAACGAGCGCACCAGCTTCCAGGCGGACATCCGCAACCAGCACGCCTTCCTGCGCGGCGATGCCTTCCCTCCTAGCAAAGCGGACAACGTCTACGTGACCATCGGCCTGAACTTCGCGTTCGCCGCGCCACCGCGCCCTGCCCCACCGGCACCGCCGCCTGCGCCGGAAGCCGTGCAGCCGCCGCCACCGCCGGCACCGGTCGCGCCACCGCCACCACCGCCAGCGCGCTTCGAAAAAGTGACGATGTCGTCGACCGAGCTGTTCTCCTTCGACAGCGCCAAGCTGAACCCGAACCAGCCTAAGCTGGACGAGATCGCCACCGTGCTGAACGCCAACCCGACCGTCGACAACGTCGTCATCACCGGCTACGCCGACCGTCTGGGCAGCGACAAGTACAACCAGAAGCTGTCCGAGCAGCGCGCCAACACGGTCAAGGGCTACCTGGTCGGCAAGGGCGTCGCCGCCAACCGCCTGGTCGCCGAAGGCAAGGGCGAGGCCAATCCTGTTGTCACCTGCGACAACAAGAAGCGCGCCGACCTGATCAAGTGCCTGGAACCTAACCGTCGCGTCGAAGTCGAACAGATCACGATCGAACGCCGCGTCAATTAATTAATTAATTGAGGAGCCCCGCGACGCAAGTCGCGGGGCTTTTTTTTTATATGAACAAAAACATAGTCTCGGTACTGAAATGCACCGTCTACGAATGGCTCGACCATCGCGGCGGCAGCATGGGCGCGGCGCTGGCCTTCTACACGCTGTTTTCGCTGGCCCCGATCCTGGTGCTGGTGCTGGCGATCGCCGGCTGGTTCTACGGCCCGCAGGCGGCCCAGGGCGAGCTGTTCGCGCAGCTGCGCGGCCTGGTCGGCAACCAGGGCGCCGAAGCGATCCAGCTGGTGCTGGCCGGCGCCCGCAGCAAGGAGGAAGGACGCCTGGCCACCATGATCGCCGGCGCCCTGCTGCTGTTCGGCGCCACCACCGTGTTCGCCGAGCTCAAGGCGAGCCTGGACGCGATCTGGCAGGTGCCGCCGCTCGAAACCGGCACGGTGTGGGACGTCGTCCGCACCCGCTTGCTGTCGTTCGGCATGGTGCTGGTGCTGGCGTTCCTGCTGATGGTGTCGCTGGTGGTCAGCGCGGTGTTGACGGTGCTGGAGAAATACGTGCACAGCGTCTGGGTCAACGCCGGCGATCTGCTGACCGGCATCAACTATGCGATCAGTTTCGCCGTGATCGCCGCGCTGTTCGGCGTGATCTTCAAGATGCTGCCGAGGGTCAAGCTGTCGTGGCACGACGTCACCATCGGCGCGTTGGGCACGGCGGCCTTGTTTTCGCTGGGGAAGTACGCGATCGGCGCCTACATCGGCAACAGCGGCGTGGCCAGCAGCTACGGCGCGGCCGGCTCGGTGATCGCGCTGCTGCTGTGGGTGTACTACTCGGCGCAGATCTTCTTCCTGGGTGCGGAGTTCGCGCGGCAGTATGCGCTGCAGCTGGGGAGCTTGCGCCATCGGCCACCGCCCCAAACCACCAAGGTCACCAAACAAAACACGTAAACACACCACGGGTCGTCATTCCCGTGACAAAAAAAAGGCCGGCGCATTGCCGGCCTTTCGCTATGTTCGGCGGTCCGGCTACTCGCCCAGCAACTCCGCCACCACTTCCATCCCCTCGACCCGCTCGGCGACGACCTTGACGATCACGATCACCGGCACGCCCAGCAGCAAGCCCCAGACGCCCCACAACCAGCCCCAGAACAGCAGGCTGACGAACACCGCCGCCGCGTTCATGCGCGCGAAACGCCCCGTCATCCAGGTCGTGATCACCGTCCCGACCAGGGTGGCGATGGCCAGCGAACTCCCCATCACCAGCAAACTCATCTGCAGCGATTCGAATTGCAGGAAGGCGACGATGCCGGTGGCCAGCATGATCAGCAGCGGGCCGAAGTACGGCATCAAGTGCAGCAAGCCGGCCACGATGGCCCAGGCCCCGGCGTTCTCGAGGCCGATCCAGCGCAGCGCCACCCACATCAGCAGCGCCAGCAGGCCGTTGGTCACCAGCAGCATCAGCATGTATTTCTGGATCGAGGTGTTGATGTCCTCGAGAATATGCACGGTGATCTTCTTCTTCGACAGCGACGGCCCGGTCAACTTGACCAGCTTGCGCTTGAACGTGTCCCCGGACAGCAGCAGGAAAAACACCAGGAAGATGACCATCGTGGCCTGGCTCAGGAAACCCACCAGGCCCATCGATCCGGCCCAGACCCAATCCATCAGCGGGAAATCCGAGGCCGGGGCCGGCGTGGAGCGGCGCGAGTTGCGTCGTTCCTGGGCGCCGGCGGTGGCCTGCTGCAATTCGGTGGCGACCGCCTGGATGCGCTGCAGCGCGCTGGAGCCGCCGTGCAAGCGCTCCGAGACCAGGCGCGACAATTTGTGGCCGGCGCTGGGCAGCTCTTCAACAATGGATTCGAATTGGCCGTGCAGCTTGTCGACCACCAGCGCCGAACCGCCAACCATGGCGAAGGTGATGAGGGTGGCGCCGATGATGCGCGGAACGCGGCGGCGCTCCAGCCAGCCCATCAGCGGGCTGAGCGTGTAACTGATCAGAATGCCGAGCAGGAGGGGAACCAGGAAGCCGCGCGACCATTGCAGCGCGTAGACAAAGGCGACCGTGGCGATGACGCCGAGCGCGAGGCCTCGGGCGTTGACATGCAGGGGAATGCGGGGGAGATTGCTTGTATCGGGTTCGGCCGCGAGGGTCGGACCGGTGGCCACATTGCTGGCCGGAGTTGGAGGGAGGGAAATCTCTACAGGCGGCTGGCTCATGATGACTCACAAAAAAATCCCGGCGCGGCATGCTCCAGGGAGCACGGCGCGCCGGCAGATAAAGCTTACTTGACGCGGATGTCGTTCTTGACCTGGGTCACGCCTTTGACGCCACGGGCCACTTCGCCTGCTTTGGCGATGTCGGCCGGCTGGGCGACGAAGCCGCTCAGCTGCACGGTGCCTTTGAAGGTTTCGACATTGATTTCGGTCGACTTCAGGGTCGGCTCGTTAAAGATGCTGGCTTTCACTTTGGTGGTGATGACCGAATCGTCGACAAATTCGCCGGTGCCTTCTTTGGTGGCCGTCGAAGCGCAGCCGGCGGTGGCCAGCAGCGAAACGGTGAACAGGGCGGTGGCGATTTTATGTGCGATTTTCATGGCGGTTCTCCTTGGAGTTATTAACTAAATGAGTTTGTCAGCCAGCGGGACGTTTGGACATCTCTGCTACCGATGTAGACGTTGTACGTGGTTTCCAAATGGACATCTGTACGGTACCGTACACAGATAAAATTTTGGCGCCGGGTGGCATACCCGCCCCGCCGCCCCCCCACTTGGCAACCTTCGTGCGAGACCGCACAGACCCACCGATGCCGCCTCACTATTCTGGAATCACATTTTCAGGAGAACAACATGAACCACACAAAAACCCTGGCTGCACTGATGATCGCCGGCACCGCCGTGTTAAGCGGCTGCGCCAGCACCAATAGCGCGCCGCAACAAGTCTCGTACCAGAATCAAAACGAATCGGCCAGCTACGGCACCATCGAGTCGATCCAGATCAAACAAGCGAAGGCCGGCACCAGCGGCGCCGGCGCCGTCGCGGGCGGCCTGGTGGGCGCCCTGCTGGGTAACCAGGTCGGCTCGGGCAGCGGCCGCGCCGCCGCCACCGTGGCCGGCGCCGTCGGCGGCGCCGTGGTCGGCAACACCGTCGAGGGCAACCGCAACGAAGCGAAAGAGGAATATCAGATCAGCGTGCGCATGGACAACGGCGACTACCGCATGGTGAACCAGGACAGCGTGTATGACCTGCGCGTCGGCAACCGCGTGCGCCTGGTCGATGGCCGCCTGTACCGCTATTGATTTTGATGCTGTTCTACATTAACGCATACTAACTAAGGGGAACACCATGGGCACCATCATTCTGATTATTCTGGTCCTGGCATTGATCGGCGCGCTGCCGACCTGGCCGCACAGCCGCAACTGGGGCTACGCGCCCAGCGGTATCACCGGCCTGATCGTGCTGATCCTGCTGATCATGCTGCTGACGGGCCGACTGTAAACACGGGAGGACAGCATGACTCGTTTCCATCATATCGCATGCGGCTTCGCGCTGGCCTGCGCGGCGCTGGCGGCGCAGGCGCAGGACAACACGCCGCCGCAAAACGTCCAGCTGCAACAGCAGGAAATCGCCAAGGGCGATCCGGCGCGATGGTACAAGGAGGACGCCACCAGCGCCGAGCAGTCGCGCACCTTGCGCAAGGAAATGGGCGCCGCGCTGGCGGAGTCCACCAACGCCTGCAAGAAAGGGCCGGCGAGCGAACGCGACGCCTGCATCCGCGAAGCGCGCGAGACCTACAAGCGCGACATGGAGAAGGTGCCGCAGGTTCTCGCGGAGAATAAACGGCAATAGTATTTATGAAGTGGGTACGATGGGTACAAGCCGCCTGAGCGATCAGGCGGCTTTTCCACGTGCGCCGGCCGGCATGGCGGCGGGCAGCGGTGGCAGCTCATGGACCACCAGCGGCGTATCTTCCGACACGAAGGCCAGCCAGCCCGCCGCCTCGACGGCACGCATGCCGTCCTGGTAGCCCTGGTCCCAGCGCCACTCGGTCGAGCCCTTGGAAAAATTGATGTCCTTGGCCGCCATATTCCAGTCCCGTCCCGCGTATTCGAGGCGCACCACATGCAAGGTGGTGCCGCAGCCCAGTTCGGCCAGATCCTGCTCGCCCTGCTCCGTTTGCGCATGCTCGGGCAACGCGGCGTACAGGCTGCGCAGCTTTTGCTGCATCTTGTGGCGGGCCACGTAATCGTCCAGATGACGCTTGGAACGCGACGCGAAGGTGACATCCTTCTGGCGCGTCTGCACTTCGTCCAGGGTGGTGGGTTCCTCGCCGTCTGCGCTCCACAGGTCGACCATGAAGCACAAGGTATCGACCGGTGCCGGGTCGTCCAGCACCGTCTCGAGCGGCGTGTTGGAATACAGGCCGCCATCCCAGTACAGGTCGCCGTCGACGCGCACCGCCGGAAAACCGGGCGGCAAGGCGCCGCTGGCGCGGATGTGGTCGACATTGATGTCGAGGTCGCGGTTGTCGAAGCTGCGCAAGGTGCCGCACGTCACCTTGAGGGCGTTGACGGTCAGGCGCATGCCTTCGGGACCATTGAGGTAGTCGAAGTCGATCAGGGAATTCAACGTCTCGCCCAGCTCGGCGGTATCGTAGAAGCTGGCCTCCTCCGGCGCGACGGCCGTGCCGGCGGCAAAGGGGCTCAACAGACGTGGCTTGAAGAAGCCGGGCACGCCGCGTAACAACGTGTCCCAGGTTTGCATCAGAATATTGGAGCGGCGCTGCGCGTCCGGTAGGCGCGCCATGTCGAAGGGGTCGCGGTGCGACACACCTTCCCAGAACTGGCGCAGGCGCGCCAGCCGGGTTTCGTGCGGATTGCCGGCCAGGATGGCGCCATTGATGGCGCCGATCGAGGTGCCGACGATCCAGTCGGGCGCCAGGCCATGCTCGTGCAGTGCCTGGAAAACGCCGGCCTGATAGGCGCCCAACGCCCCGCCCCCTTGCAGCACCAGCACGATGCGCATGCCCGAGGGGTTCAGTTTGTTGGACGTGGCACTCAAGGCGCTAGTCCGTGGCGCGCTTGCGGCGCATCAGCCAGGCAGTGCCCAGCCCCAGCACAGCGGCCACGCCAAGCGCCGGCTTGACCAGCTTCTTGCGGGCGATGAACGAGCCCACCGTCAGCGCGTACGGCATCAACGCCTTGTAATTAAAACCGCTGAGGCCGCCCGGCTGCAGCAGCCCGCCAAGACGGGCCTGCGCCAGTCCGACGGCATGGTCTACCGCGCCATGAAACAACGCATCCGGATGCAGCGCGTTGGCCACCAGGGCCTTCGAGTGCACAACCTTGATGCGATACAACTCGCCTTCGCGGATCAGCCGCTGTTTGTCAGCGTCGAATGCCGCGCTTTCCGCGTCTTTCGTCATATGTGCTCCTGTTACAACAGCATGTCGCGGTCGGATTTCAGTTCGGCCATGGTCGCGGGCATGCCCAGCTTGCCGCTGCGGATCAACCCGCGCGCATACACCATCAGGCCGATAGCGAGCAGCAGGAAGACGCCGGTCATAATGGGCAGGATCGTCCAGCCCAGCGTATCCCACGCCAGATAAGCGATCGTGACGGTGGCATAGGCGAGCGCGAAGCAACCCGCCACCACCGCCAGCGCGAACGCCAGCACCAGATGCATCAGGTGGTTGCGCACCTGCGACAATTCCAGCGCGGCCAGCTCCAGCCGCGTCAGCAGCAGGCCGATGCTGTTGCGAGCGATATTGCCCAGCGACGCGATCAGGCCTGGCGGACGTGTCAACTCGTCAGCTTGCGCCATGGATTACTTGCGGCCGATGATGACACCGATCAGCAGGCCCACGGCTGCCGCGCCGGCGATCGAGCGCCATGGATTTTCTTTGACGTAGACGTCGGCCTGCTTGGCCGCTTCCTTGCTGGCGGCGAGAGCGCTGATTTGCGCGTCGTGCGCCTTGGCCAGAGCGGTGTCGAGCGCGCGCATACCGCGGCCGCGCAGTTCTTCAGCCTTTTCACCGGTCAGGGCGGTGGCGGCGGTAAACAATGCTTGCGCATCTTTGACCAGAGTTTTCACGTCGTTATTCACGGTAGAGATATTTTGTTCCAGCATGATGGAGCTCCTATTATGGTTGTGAGGTGTGAAAACTTTACAGCAAAATCAGAATGTTAGTCGTTATTCAAGCAAATCGCGCATATCATCGGCGTGTTCTTCTTCCACGGCCATGATACTGATCAAAAGATGGCGCGTCGTCGGATCGGTGTCGCCGATCTGTTCGATCATCTGGCGGTACGATTCGATCGCCACCCGCTCGGCGATCAGGTTCGAGCGGATCATCGCTTGCACGTCTTCCGACGCATCATACTCGGCATGGCTGCGATCGAGCAACGTTGCAGGATTGAAATCAGGTTGGCCGTTCAGTTGGACGATGCGTTCGGCCAGCGAATCGGCGTGTTCCTGTTCCTGTTGGGCGTGCTCTAGGAACTCGGCCTTGATCGGACCGTTCTGCAAACCGCTGACCGTGTAATAGTGACGCTTGTAACGCAGCACGCACACCAGTTCGGTCGCCAGCGCCTCGTTGAGCATCTTGATGACGGCGGCGCGGTCACCCTTGTAGCCGGCCGTTACCGGACCGTCCTCCAGATTGCGGGCGGCGGCGCGGATGGCTTCACGATCGATGCCTGCCGGTTGGGTGGGGTTGGATTCAGCCATGATATTTTCCTTAAAAAAGTACAGAAAGTCTTGATAGCGATGCGTCGGCGCCGGCGCCGGAACGTGCGGCGCGGGCGTCCCAAAGCCGGCTATTAACGGCGGTTGGCGATCGGCGCGCCGTTTTGCGACAGCACGATCTCAACGCGGCGGTTCAGCTGGCGGCTGCCGGCGTCGCTGTTGCTGGCGACCGGGTAAGCGGCGCCATAGCCACGGGTGGCGATCTTGTCGGCCTTCACGCCCAGACGGATCAGGGCGCTACGCACGGATTCGGCGCGGCGCTGCGACAGGTCCAGGTTGTGCGCCGACGAACCGGTGGAGTCGGTAAACCCTTCGATCAACACGGCGCTCTGTGGTTCCTGCAGCAGCACATCGGCCATCTTCTGGGCGGTGCGCATGCCTTCGGCGCTGAGCTCGGCCTTGTCGACATTGAACAGCACGTCGTTCAAGGTGATGACCAGGCCACGGTCGGTTTGCTTGGCTTGCAGATCGGCCAGCTGCTGTTGCAGCGCGGCGCTTTTCGATTGCTCTTCGCGCACGCTGGCGGTGGCCGCCTCGGCCTGGCGACGGGCGGCGTCGGCATCGGCCTTGGCTTGCTCGGCGCTCACCTTGGCCTTGTCGGCTTCCTGGGTGCGCTGCTGCAGACGGATCTCGTCGCGCTGGCGGCCGGCGTTGGCGACGTCGGACTCGGCCTGCTTGCTCTTGGCCACTTCCTGGGCGACGGCGATCTTCTGCTTGGCCAGATAAGCCAGCTTGTCGATCGCTTCCACGCTTTCCTTCTTGTCGGCGGCGGCGTTGGCGCGGTCCAGCGCCTCGGCGGCGGCCTTGAACTCGACCGGGGCGTTGGCCGCGACCGATGGATTGCTTTGCGCGGCCGAGAAGTCGCCACGGGTCTGGTCGAGCAGGCTGGTGGTGGTGGGCGCGGAGCTGCAAGCGGCCAGCATGATCGACACCGCCAGCACGGTTGGCATGACGCTCAGTTTTTTCAGGTTCAGCTGTTTCATGATGATTCCCTCGTCTATTATTGGGTGGTGGTGCTATTGCGGTTCAGCTCTTCGCGCAGCACGCGGATGCTCTGTTGCAGCTCGTCGGCGGCGGCGGTGGCCTTGGTCGAATTGGCCTTGCTCTGCGCCAGCTGGGCATCGGCCTGGGCCTGCGCGGCCAGATCGCGGGCGGTCTTGTAATCCTTGTTGGCCAGCGCCTGGTTGGCGCGCGCCATCTTCTCACGGGCCGATTGCATTTCGGCCGGGGCCAGCTCGGCGGCGCCGGCGGAGGTGGCGTTGGCCACGGCGGCGCGCGATACGGCGACATCGGCGGTGGCCGGGGTTTTGTTGCTAGCGCAAGCGGTCAGGCCCAGCAGCACCGCGGCGCCGCAAATCATGGTCAGTCTTTGGTGTAAGGTCGTCGTCATTATTGTTCTCCTTGAAAGTTTATGTGGACAGATAACGTTATAGGCCGTTGCCTGCGGTGCTTCAGTACGCTGCCGCACATTGAACAAGGGGAGCCGCCCGGGGCGCCGCAGAGGGTGCGCCAGCGCACAACCGGGGCCGCTTGCGCCGCGTAGGGTGTGTAAAATGCCGTTACCAATAAGAAAGGCCAACCGATGACCCCGCAGGACCAGAACCGCAGCGCCCCCGCCACTTCGAGCACCCGCCGTCTCCCGAGCAAGACCCGCATTGCCGTCGCCGTCGCCGGCGTGGCGATCGCCGTTCCCGTGATCGCGGCCATCGTGCTGGCGAACTACGACTGGAACAAGGCGCGTCCCTGGCTCAACGACAAGATCGGCGAAGCGATCGACCGGCCGTTCGACATACGCGGCGATTTGTCGCTGACGTGGCAACAGCAGGGATTGTCGGGCGCGGACCGCACGTGGCGCGACTACCTGCCGCTGCCGCACCTGGTCGCCAAGGACGTTCACGTCGGCAATCCGGCCGGCATGCGGGCGCCGGCGGAAATGGCCAGCGTCGGCCAGTTCGCCTTCGGCGTCGAACTGCTGCCGCTGCTTCAACACAAGATCGCTATCCCGGTGCTGCGCTTCGACAATCCCACCGTGCTGCTGCAGCGCGATGCCGACGGCAAGAACAACTGGACCTTCAAGCAGGCCGACAAGCCGTCGCCGTGGAAGCTCGACCTGCAGCGCGTGGTCTTCTCCAAAGGCGCGGTGCACTACATCGACGCCATGACCCATGTGGACGCCACCGCCGCCGTCGACTCGATCAACGCCGATCCGACCTACGGCGTGTCGTGGAAGCTGCGCGGCAAATGGAACAATCAAGCCATCACCGGCAGCGGCAAGTCCGGCGCGGTGCTGTCGCTGCAGCAGCAGACCGTGCCCTTCCCGCTCGCCGCCAGCCTGGACGTGGGCGGCACCCGCATCGCCGTCGAGGGCACCTTGACCAAGCCGAGCGCGCTGACCGCGCTCGACATGCGCCTAAAGATTTCCGGCCCCAGCATGGCCCGCCTGTACGGCATCACCGGCGTGCTGCTGCCGGAGACGCCCGCCTTCGCCACCGAGGGCCATCTGACCGGCAACATCGGCACCAACGCCAGCCACTGGATCTACGACAAATTCACCGGCCGCGTCGGCAACAGCGACATCCACGGCAAACTCGACTACCGTTCCGGCCAGCCGCGTCCGGTGCTTACGGGCGCCGTGGAATCGAAGCTGCTGCAGTTCTCCGACCTCGGGCCGCTGGTCGGCGCCGACTCCAACGCCAGCAAGCAGGCGCGCGGCGTCGAGGCCGTCCAGCCGGGCAACCGGGTGCTGCCGGTCGAGACCTTCAAGACCGAACGCTGGACCGCGCTCGACGCCGACGTCAGCTTCAAGGCGCAGCGCATCACGCGCGACGGCGGCCTGCCGATCCACAACCTCGACACCCTGATCCACATGAAGGACGGCGTGCTGTCGCTGACGCCGATGAACTTCGACATCGCCGGTGGGCGCTTCACGTCCAACATCATGCTCGACGGCAGCGGCAAGATCAATCCGAACGCCATCCGCGCCGAGCTCAAGGCCGGCGCGCGCAAGCTGCAGCTCAAGCAGCTGTTCCCCACCATCGACGGCATGCAGGCCACCGTCGGCCAGGTCAACGCGGACATGTCGCTGTCGGCCACGGGCAACTCGGTGGCAAGTTTGCTGGGCTCGTCGAACGGCGAACTCAAAGGCGTGATCAACGAGGGCAGCGTCAGCAAGCTGCTGCTGGAGGAAATGGGACTCAACCTGGGCAATGTCGTGCTGACCAAGCTGATCGGCGACAAGCAGGTCAAGCTCAACTGCATGGTGACCGACTTCAGCGTCACCAACGGCTTGATGCGCTCGCGCCTGTTCGTGGTCGACACCTCCGACGCCAGGATCGACGTCGCCGGCACGGTCAACCTGGAGAACGAGAAACTGAACCTGACCTTGCGGCCGGACGCCAAGGGTGTGCGCGTGATCTCGCTGCGGGCGCCGATTTATGTGCGCGGCACCTTCAAGGACCCCGACGTGAGCATCGACAAGGGCGTGCTGGCGATGCGCGCCGGCGGCGCGCTGGCTTTGGCCGTGGTGGCCCCGGTCGCGGCGATACTGCCGCTGATCAACGCCGGGCCGGGCGAAACGACCGGCTGCGAAACCCTGCTGGCCCAGGGCGGCGGCAAGCCGGTGGCGCCGCCGCCTGGCCAGAGCTTGCGGGAAAAGCCCGGCAAGAACGCCCAAAACGTCAAGCCGCAACCTAAAGGGTAACAAGGTGTTTCAATGTGCGCTGTCGTACGGAAATTGGCGACGCGCAGACGTACTCTGACGTCATTGGAGCGGGCCGGACGCCGCGCCTTAACAGCGTAAGGAGAAGATTATGAACATCAAACGTATCGCATCGACCGCGGCAATCCTGGCCGCCACCCTGGGCCTGAGCGCGTGCGCCGGCATGTCTTCGCAAGATAAAAGCACGGCGGTGGGCGCCGGCGTGGGCGCGGTGGCCGGCTCGGTATTGACCGGCGGCAGCGCGGTCGGCACGGTCGGCGGCGCGGCCGTCGGCGGCGTGATCGGTAACCAGGTCAACAAGCCACCGCGTTAATCCCAGCACATTTAACGCGGCAAACGAACCGCCCCATTCAAGCCGAAGCCCGGCTTGAATGGGGCGGTTTTGCATGGGCGCCGGATCAATAGCCGACGCTGCCGGTGTAGGCGTTTAAATAATACTTTTCAGAAAAAATTCCTTAAGGAAACCTGTTAAAATAGTTGTTTTATTTTAATTAAAGTTCCAATCATGCGACTGAATTCCTCTCTGTTTTTGCTTTGTTTTTTAGCTTTGACGGCGTGCGGCGGCGGCGGCGGTGGTAGCAACACCGCCACGTCGACTCCTCAGCCACCTGTCCCGCCAGTACAATCCGGCAACATGATCTTCATTGGAGACAAGGGCAACCAAAAAATGGCTGCCATCGATACGCTGACGCCCACGCCTGGCACTTTGACCGCCAAGGTATTTGCCACCGACGAATCCTCCTGGTTTGATGCTGCGTTCGATAGCACCCGTAATGAACTTTATGTTGCTGCGTTCACCAAAATCAACGTGTACGCCAATGCGAGCAAACTGGACGGGACTATTACTGCCTCCCGCACCATCATCCCGGCGATCAACGGCTACAATAGTCTCAAGCGGGTGGTCCTTGACAAGGCCAATGACCGCCTCTACATCGGCTTCAAGGCACCGTTCAGTGGCGGTCTGGCCGTGTTTGAACAAGCTAGCAAGCTCAACGGAACGGTTGCTCCTTCACGCATTATTTCGGGCAACATATCTCAAGACAGTTTGACCTTGGATCTGAAGCGCAACCTGCTGTACACCAGCGCGAACGACACGACCCTGGCGGAAGTGTATGTCTTCGAGCACATCGATACCTTTAACGGCGAGGCAGCTATCGCTCGCCGCATCAGCATGCCGAACGTCGTAAAACGGCTTTCCATCGACGGTAACCGTGACCGGCTTTATATGGTCACGGGCACGGGCGGCGCCATGATACTGGACGGTGCAAGCAAGGCGGCCGGAAACCCTGCGGTCACCACGTTCTCGCTACCGACACCGAGCTTCGCTAGCGCGGTGACAATCGATGCCGCAAATGACCGCTTGTACCTGGGCTTCGACGCACAAGCCTTCGTACTCAATGACGCAAGCAAACTGACCAACAGCAGCGGCGCGGCACAAGCGGCTGGCATCATGGGCCCGCCCAACACCAGCATTTCCTATTTCGCCGTGGGCCAATAGCCGGCGCGGTTGCCGGTTCGGCGTGCCGACCGGCGATAGCGCGGTCGGCACGGTCGCCACGGTCGGTGACGTGATCGTTAACCACGTCGACAAGCCACCGCCCGATTAGTACCCGACGGTGCTGGTATAGGCGAACAGGCTGGTGCCGTAGCTGCCGCCCCACTCGTAACCGTAACGACGTTCGGCTTCGACATTCATGATGTCGTATTGCTTGCCGGCGCCGGGAGGATTATCGGTCGGCAAGCGGCCGCTGAAGAAGCCGGTATCGGCGTTCAGATCGTAAAAGCGATACCACGTGGTCGATCCCGCCTTGGTGATGAACGGCGAGGTGTTGGTCGCTTTGGAGTTGGTCTTCTCATACGCCGTGTTCGCCAGCTTGACCTGGCTGCTGTTGTACCACGCGATCGCCGCCTTGGCCGACGCCGCGATGGCCGCCGATTGCGGGCGTGTCATCAGGAACGCCACGATCTGCGCGGACTCCTTGCCGCTCTTCGATGGCAACTCGTACGAACGGGCGCCGCGCGGCGCGAAATTGACGGGATCGTGCTGCGCGCACCAGACCGTCTTGACACCGTTCTGCACGATCTGCGCGTTGAGGATGTAGCCCACCGCCAGGTTGAGCGCGTTCGTCATGCGGGTGCGCTGCGCCGACGTGAAGAAGTCGCCGGTGAAAGGCGCCTTCTGTTTCACCGCGTGGTCCAGCAACACCAGCGCGCGCACCATCGCGTTGTCGTTGAAGGTGACGTGATTGGAATACGAGGTGCCGGTGCGCGCCGGATACACCTGCGGAAGACCGCCGGACGAATATTGCATGTTCAGGATGAAGTCCATCGCCTTGCGCGCGCTGTCGCGATAGGCCACCGTTCCAGTGCGCGCGTACACATCGCCCAGGAACATGATTTCCGTGACGGTGCCGTCATTGTCGATGGTGCCCAGCTCGACACCGTTGGCGCCGAACCACTCGGACCGCGGGGCAGAACCGTTCCATGGCGCGCCATACCAGGCCGGCAGCTTGTAGAAACCGCCGTGCGGCATCTGCCAGGAGACGATGTTGGCGGCCTTGGTCTTGTCGGCGGCCAGTGCGGCCGCGCTGTCGCTATTGGTGCTGAGCCAGCTTTTATAACGCTCGATCTCTTTGTAGGCCGGGTTGCCCGTCTGGTTCAGGATGGGATCGGCTGCCGCCGCATTGACGGTAACCTCCGCCGCGGTGATGGCCCCGGCGCCGCCGGATGCCGTATCGGCGGAACCGCCGCCGCCGCAACCGGCCAGCGTTGCGCCAACGATCAGAAGTGCCCCCGAATATTTATAGTTTTTCACGCGTATCTCCTCACAGTGTTTGTCGAAAAATCAGTACAGCAAGCCGATGCTAGCCGTAATGTCTTCCGCAAACATTGCAAAATAGATACAGTTGCCTATAAAATCAAGCAAGTGATTGATTGATTGTGCGTTTAGCACAACGTTGACGCAGGATTGGCTACAAAAACACGTTGCCCATGCCGATGGCGCCGTCGTCCTTGACCAGCTCGTAGCAACGGCAGGATACCGCTTCCAGGCCCGCCGAATCGAGGATCTCGATGTTGCCCCGGCTGTAGGAAATCAGCTTCTGGTTTTGCAGGGCGCTGGCCGCCTTGGTCACGCCGACACGGCGCACACCCAGCGCATGCGCCAGGAACTCATGCGTGAGATGGAATTTTTCCGATTGCAGACGGTCGCGGGTGATCAGCAGCGAGCGCGCCAGCCGCGCCTCCAGCACATGGAAGCGGCTGCATACGGCGATCTGGATCGCCTGCGCCAGCAAGGTGTCGGTATAGCGGTACAGCAGCCGCTGCAGCGCCTCCATGCGGGTAAACTCGGTGGCGAACTCGGTCGCGTCGATGCGCGTGGCGCGGCCGGCGCGCTGCACCACCGCGCGCACTTGCGCCATTTCGTGGCCCAGCACCACCGAGGCGCCGATCATGCCTTCGCGGCCGACGGCGCCCACTTCCAGCGTCATGCGGCCCTCGGCCACGGCCAGCAGCGAGATCAAACTGTCGATGGGAAAATAGATGTAACGGATGCTCTGGCCGGGTTCGTATAACACGTCGCCGACTTCGACTCTGACGGGTTCGCTGAGCCTGGCGAGCTGGCCTTGTTCTTCCTCTGGCAAGCTCGACAGTAAGCGATTGACCGCCGGTCGTGGCTGGCTCCTGTCTTCTTCGGATAGGTGTGAGAGATGGGTATGCATGAATTGAGCGTAAAGGTAATCATTTACCATGTATGTACGCTGACGCACGGAAGCTAAACATGTCCTATAGGAAAATTCCGCGCGTAAGAGAAGAGCTCGCGAACAAGCGTACAAACACGAAAAAAGGACACCTTCATGACTACCCAGAACACCCCAACCAAACAGACTTTGCATCCGCTGATGATCATCGCCGCCGTCGCGGTGGTGCTGTTCTGCGGCGTGGGCACCGCCGCCATCATGGGCTGGCTGCCGACCTCGAACGCCAACGGCAGCGTGCCGGGCGCGGCGCCGCTGCCCGGTCAATTGTCGTCGGCGCCGCCGGCGGAGCGGCAGCCTGCGGCGGCCCATAACAACACTGACCGCAACGCCCACAACGACGCGCCCGGCCGCGACCAGGACCGCGCGCCGGAACCGGAAGCCAAACAAGCGGCGGCCGTCTGCAAGAGCTGCGGCGTGATCGAATCGGTGCGTGCGATCGAGCACCGTCCGCAAGGTAGCGGGGTCGGCGCGGCCGGCGGCGCCATCCTGGGCGGCTTGCTCGGCAATCAGGTCGGCGGCGGCCATGGCCGTCAACTGGCGACGGTGGCGGGCGCCGTCGGCGGCGCGGTGGCCGGCAACCAGGTCGAAACCCATATGAAGACCACGCGTACCTGGCGCATCGTGGTTCGCATGGACAATGGCACCACGCGCACGTTCAACCAGTCGGCACAGCCGGCATGGGGCTCGGGCGACGCCGTGCGCGTGGTCAATGGCCAGCTGCGTTCGGCCGACTGATAGGGATTTGTAAATTATTCAGCCGAAATCGATCGTACGTACGGCAGCGTACAGAAGCTTAAGCTGGTTTTAAAGATAATAGATTCCAAGATACGAACAACAGTTCGACATCGCCTTCGATGCCCGGAATGGACGTCGCAATAACAACTTGAGGAGAGAATCATGCTCTATACCATCGCTGTAGTTCTGCTTATCCTGTGGCTGCTGGGCCTGGTCACTTCGTACACCATTGGCGGCTTCATTCACGTACTGCTGGTCGTTGCGATCATCATGGTGCTACTGCGCCTGATTAGTGGACGCGGCGTGTAGCACACACCGCGACCTGATCGAAGCGGCGCCCCACCCTCGCGGTGGTGCGCCGCTTTTTCGTTTATGCTGTGCGCTGGCTTTTCCACGGAGTGACTATGAAACGTTTTTTGATCGCGCTGGCCCTGTTGTCCACGGCCACGGCGCAAGCGCAGGCGCAAACCATCAAACCCGGCTTGTGGGAACTGAATAACACGGTCAAGACCGGCGATATACAAACCGACGCCGCCATCCAGATGGCGATGCAGCAGCTGGCCAATATGCCACCGGCGCAGCGCGCGCAAATGGAGGCGATGCTGGCGCAGAACGGCGTGTCGGTGCCCAAGGTCGGCGGCGACGGTAGCATGACGGTGACGGCGTGCGTGACGCCGGAGATGGCGGCCAAAAAAGAACTGCCGCTGAACCAGAAGGGCAATTGCACCTCGAAGACGGTGCCGGCGGCGGGCGGGCTGGACGTGTCGTTCAGCTGCACCAATCCGACCTCCAGCGGCCAGGGCCAGATCCGCTTCAGCGACGACAGCCATTACACGATGATTATGGATGTCAACACCGAGGCGACCGGCGCGCCGCAGAAGGTCAAGGTCAATTCGACCGGACGCTGGGTCGCGGCAAATTGCCCCGCGAAGCCACAAGGCTAAGTTTCAAGCTAAACGAGGAAACACGTAGGGCGGATTAGCCGAAGGCGTAATCCGCCATCTCTGCGCCGCCGACGGAGCATGCATCGGCGGATTACGCTCCGCTAATCCGCCCTACGTGCAACCGTTGTCATTTCAACGGCGTCGACGAACGGGCATTGCCTCGTTACTGGCTGTCCGAGAACGCCATGTAGCGCTCGCGCGCCAGGGTGGCGATCGGGCCGACCGCCAGATCGCGCGTTTCATAGCGGATGCACGGCATGACCTTGCCGTAGTTGCCGGTGTTGAAGATCTCGACGGCGCTCTCCAATTCCTCAGGCAATACCGTGCGTTGTTCGACCATGATGCCCTCTTCCGCCAGCAGCGCGATCACGCGGGCGCGGGTAATGCCGGACAGGAAGGTGCCGTTGGCCACGGGGGTCACCACCTTGGCGTCCGGCGTGACGAAGAACAGGTTGGCCGACGCGAACTCGGCCACCTTGCCGCCGCTGTCGCAGACGACGGCGTTGTCGAAACCGCGCTTCTGCGCTTCGCGGATGGCCTTGGCGGTGTTGACGTACAGCGAGGACGCCTTGGCGTCGGTCGGCGCCATCAAGGCGTCCGGACGCAGCTGCGCCGACAGGCAGGCGGAAAAACCGGTGAACGCCGGCATCGGCGCGTCGAACAGCGTCAGCGCGAAAGCGCTCTTTTCGGGAACCGGCACCAGGAAGCCGTCGGTGCCGAACACCAGTGGACGGACGTAGAGCTCGGCGTCGGCGGGGAACTTGGCCACGCCCTCGCGCACCAGCTTTTCCATGTCATCGACGCTCAACGGACATGCCAGCCCCACCCGCTCGGCCGAGGTGATAACGCGCTGCAAGTGCAGACGCAGATCCGGCAAATGGCCGCGTATCGCGCGCGCGCCATCGAATACGGACGAACCCAGCCATACGCTGTGGTCCATCGCGCCAAACAGTGGGGTGTTGCCCTCGGCCCATTCGCCGTTGAAGTAAGTCAGATGCATGCTTGTTCCGAAATCAGAGAAACAAGCAATTTATCACGTTTGGGCGGACGGCCTTAAATGCTGCGTGGGACGTGCCGATCAGAACGCATGGCGCATGCCGATGTTGAACGCCTTGTCGCCACGCCCCGGGCTGGTGGCGTTGCCGACCGTGTAGCCGCCGCCGTTGCGGTTCTTGATCCTGGCCAGCGAGGCGTAGAAATCGGTGCGTTTGGAGAGCGCGTAGCTGGCGCCGATGGCGATCTGGTCGGCGTCGCGGTCGAGCGCCGTGCGGTCGTCCTTGCGGATGAACGAGGCCAGCAGGGTGGTCGCGCCCAACGGCACGGCCACGCCGAACAACGCGTCGCGGCTCTTATCGGTCGGCAAGGTCTGGGCGACCGCGCCGTAGGGGTTGGACATGTCCCAGTGCGAGCTGCCCTCGCCACGGCTCTGGCCGTATGCGGCGTAACCGATGAAGCGGCCGAAGTCGATATTGGCCGCCACCAGGGTGTTGCGGGCCGACTGGTCGACCGCCGGCGTGGTGCCGGTGGCGTCGAGCAGGTTGTCCTTGCGCTGGTGCGTGATGCCGATCTTGACCGGTCCCTTGTCGTAGCCCAGGCTGCCGCCGTATGCGCGGTTGACCTTGCTGTTGAACGGCGACTCGCCAAAGCTGTACTGGACCGCGCCGATCAGGCCGCTACGGGCGCGTTTGGTCTTGTACTTGACCGCGTTGTCATAGCGCTTGGTGGTGTAACCGACCAGGTTGGACGCGGCACCCGCCATGCCGCCCTGGAAGGGATCGGCCACGTCGGTCAAGGTCTCGTAGACCAGGTTGTATTGACGGCCCATGGTCACCAGCCCCATCGGCCCGTCGATGCCGACGTAGGCCTGGCGGTTGAACAGCTTGCCGTTTTGCTCGGAGACGCCGGTGTCGTTCAAAACGCCGGCTTCGAGCGTGTACACCGCCGACGTGCCGCCGCCCAGTTGTTCGCGGCCGCGCACGCCGATCCGGGAACCGGAGGCGACACCGCTATCGACCTTGGTCCGGGCGCAGTCGGTCTTGCAACCGCTTTCCACCACAACACCCGCGTCCAGCAACCCGTACACCTCGGCGGAGGACGACTCTTGCGCTCCCGCGGCCAGCGGCGCGATCAGGGACAGCGCGGTAACGAGAAGGTTCGGTTTCATGATGAGCAGGGAACTTTAGTGAATTGTTAGGTTCATAATAGGTCGCCCTTCGTCGCTGCTCTGTGCGGCTTAACACGTTAACGTCAAATTCTTCGCGACTTGGTTTATAGTGGGATTTCATTATGTGAAAGGCAGACGCCATGCATGTTGAATACGCCAGCAAACGCCGCTCCCCCGACCAGGCCCTGGAATTGCTGAGGAACGGCGACACCATCATCGTGCCGACCGGCGCCGGCGAGCCGCCCGCGCTACTGCACGCGCTGTCGGCCAGGCGGACCGGCTTCCAGGACGTCAAAGTGGCGCAGATCCTCGCCATGCGCAAATACGCATATTTCGACTGCGACACCGTCCGCCACGTGCGCCACGTCGCGCTGTTCTTCGGCGGCGCCTCGCGCTCGGCGGGACAAGCCGGCTGGGCCGACTTCATCCCGGCCTACTTTTCCGAACTGCCCGGCCTGATCCAGCGCGACCTGATCCCGGCCGACGTGGTGTTCTCGATGGCCTCGCCGATGGACGAGCATGGCAATTTCGCGCTCAGCCTGGCGGCCGACTACACGATGGCGGCGATCCGCAAGGCCCGCGTGGTGGTGCTGGAGGTCAACCCGAACGTGCCGGTGGCGAATGGCGACTGCATCGTCCACCTGTCGCAGGTCACAGCCATCGTCGAAAGCGACGAGCCGGTGATCGAGGTCGGCCTGCCGGCCATCGGCGCCGTGCAGGAGGCCATCGGCAGGCACGTGGCCGACATGATCGAGGACGGCTCGACCTTGCAGATCGGCTACGGCGGCATTCCCGACGCCGTCGTCCAGCAACTGACGTCCAAGCGCGACCTCGGCGTGCATACCGAGATGATCGGCGACGGCATCCTCAAGCTGGTCGAATGCGGCGCGGTCAACAACAGCCGCAAGACCTTCATGCCCGGCAAGATGGTGGCCACGTTCGCGCTGGGCTCGCGCAAGCTGTACGACTTCATGCACCGCAACCCGATGCTGGAGATGCATCCGGTCAGCTTCACCAACGATCCCTACCTGGCCGGCCAGAACGACAAGCTGGTCGCCATCAACGCCAGCCTGCAGGTCGATTTGCTGGGGCAATGCGGCTCCGAGAGCCTGGCCCACCTGCCCTATTCCGGCACCGGCGGCCAGGTCGACTTCGTGCGCGCGGCCAACCGTTCGAACGGCGGCAAGGCCTTCATCGTGCTGCCGTCGACCGCCAAGGAGGGCGCGATCTCGCGCATCGTGCCCACGCTCACGCCGGGCACCCATGTCACCACCGGCAAGAACGACGTCAACTACGTCGTCACCGAATACGGCGTGGCACAGTTGCGCGGCAAATCGGCGCGCCAGCGCGCCGAGGCGCTGATCGGCATCGCCCACCCGGACTTCCGCGCCGAGTTGCGCGAGGCTGCCCAAAGAATCTTGTTATGTTAAGCAGGGGAATTTCCTGACAGACAGGAATATGTACGGCAGCGTACATACCGGATGATGCTGACTGGATATACTGCGGTTTTTAGTCAAAACTGCGCTAAGTCCGCCCTTTGCATGCTCGAAATATTACAACGTATAGATGCGGAAAGCACGGACATCGGCCTGATGGTCGAACTGTTCGATACACTGCGTCCCAAGCGCCCCGGCGATGGCGCCCGCGCCACGGCCAACGTGCGCACCCTTGCCCAATTATTGAAAGGCAGCCCGGCGCACGCTTTGGCGTTGCGCGGCTACGCCTGCAGCCTGCTGTCCAGCCGCCGCCATTCCAGCCTGTACACCGAAATCGGCGTACTCTCCAACGATGGCTTTTTCTCCGAACTGCGGCGCCGCGTCGCCTACCGCATCCTGCCGCCGGCGCTGGGCAACGAATACCTGAGCGAGGCGCTCGACCAGGTGATCTACAAGCGCACCGACCATATCTGGATCGGCGCGGTACCCGCCGCCGATTGGCTGGCCTTGATCGACGTGATCTGCCATCCGCCCGACCGGCGCGAAGCCAGCCGCAACGACGCCACCACCCGCTGCGCGCCCAACCTCATGCTGCCGGGCCTGCTCGAAGCGATACGGACGCTGTCCTACCGCATCTGCGCGATCGGCCTGGAACCGAAGCTGACCAATTTCCACACCGAGATGGAGACCTATGAATCGCCTTTCATGGGCCAGAATTTCGAGGTCAACGCCTATCTGGACAACTACGCGCGCAACCTTGCCGGCGAGGATATCGAGGTCGAGGACGCCCGCCACCTGCTGGTGATGCTGGACCAGTGCGACGTGGTGGTCGGCAAGATCCGCAAGAAAGCGCTGTACCAGGGCACCAGCATCGCGCTGACCTACCTGCTGGTGGCGCTCACGCAAAGCATCGCCCGGCTGCGCAAGCTGCTGTTCCTGGTCGACGTCAGCGGCGAACTGAAGGCCGAGGCCGTCGCACCGGCCGCGCTGCTGATCGCGCCGGCCGAGCTGCAGGCGCATCATCCTCAGCCGCTCGACCAGCAAGGTCCGCCGAGTCCGCGCCACGCGGCCGCCGTCGGCCTGGCGCTGGAACTGGTCGAGGCGCACAACAACAAATACGCCGTCCGCGACCTGCTGCGCGACAATATCGATCTGCTGGCGCGCAACGTCACCGAGAACGCCAGCCACACCGGCGAGCACTACGTGGCCGACCACCGCAAGGAGCTCGGCGGCATGTTCATGTCGTCGGCCGGCGCCGGCGTCGTCATCGGCTTCATGGCGCTGTTCAAGATCCTGATGTCCTACCTGCGCGCCGCACCGCTGGTCGAAACCTTCTTGTTCAGCATGAACTATTCGCTCGGCTTCATGTTCATCCACGTGCTGCACTTCACGGTCGCCACCAAGCAGCCGGCGATGACGGCCTCGCGCATCGCCGCCGGCCTGCACAGCCGGGACGGCCGCAATATCGACATCGAAAGCATGGCCGAGCTGTGCAACAAGGTCATCCGCACGCAGAACATGGCGGTGCTGGGCAACCTGGCCACCGCGATTCCCACCGCATGGCTGATCGCCATGGCCTGGCCCCACCTGACCGGCCACCATCTGGTCACGCCCGGGAAGGCCATGCACCTGCTGGCCGACATCGATCCCTTCGGCGGTCCGGCGCTGGTGTACGCCGCCATCGCCGGCGTCTGCCTGTTCGTCGCCGGCCTGATCTCGGGCTACTACGACAACAAGGCGCTGTACACGCGCTGGGCGCAACGCATCGCGCAACTGCGCGGCCTGCGCTGGCTGCTGGGCCAGGAACGCCTGGACCGCTTCGGCGTCTATATGGAAAACAACCTCGGCGGCCTGATGGGGAACTTCTTCTTCGGCATCCTGCTCGGCGTCATGCCGCTGCTCGGCTTCCTGTTCGGCATGCCGCTCGACATCCGCCACGTGACGTTCTCGTCGGCCAACTTCGCCACCGCCATGGTCGGCCTCGACTATAACGTCAGCTGGCAGCTGGTGGCGACGTCGGTGGCCGGCTTCGTGTTGATCGGCACGGTCAATTTGCTGGTCAGCTTCGGCCTGGCGTTGTGGGTGGCGCTGCGCTCGCGCCAGGTACGTTTCAAGCACGGCTGGCAGCTGATGAAGGTGCTGGGCCGCAGGTTTATACAGGGGCCGATCTCGTTCTTTTTCGGCTCTTCCGCAGAAGAGGCGGCGCCGCTGGCGCTGTCCGATGAATCGAAATCACCGCAAAAGGCAAACAGATGAAACCCTCAAGCATGCGTATCTGGCTTCCCATGTTCCTGATGTGCTGGGGCTTGCTGGGCGCATGCGCCTCGCTGCCCGATGTGGCCGCCATGGGCGACAAGCTCGAACCGGCGGCCACGCCCAGCGTCAAGGGCAAGAACGGCGATCTCGGCGCGGCGCGCACCAAGGCGCTGCTGGCCAAGCGCTGGCCCAAGGGCTCGCTCGACCTGAAGCAGCAGGCGGTGCTGGAGGAAGCGGCCACCGGCGTGCCCCTGATCGACGGCAACAAGGTCACCCTGCTGTTCGACGGTCCGCAAACAATGAGCGAAATGCTCAAGGCCATCAACGGCGCGCGCAACAACATCAATCTGGAAACCTACATCTTCGACCAGGATGAACTGGGCATACAGTTCGCCGACGCGCTGATCGCCAAGCGGCAATCGGGCGTGACCGTCAACATTCTGTACGACAGCGTCGGCACCATCGGCGTGCCGGCCGAATTTTTCGACCGCATGCGCGCGGCCGGCATCAACCTGCTCGAGTACAACCCGATCAATCCGGCCAAGGTCAAGGGCGACGACTGGAAGGTCAACAACCGCGACCACCGCAAGGTCTTGATCGTCGACGGCAAGACCGCCTTCACCGGCGGCATCAACATCAGCGCCGACTACTCCAAGGGTTCGCTGTTCCGCTCCAGCGGCAAGCAGGCCAAGCAAAAGGACGACGTCGGCTGGCGCGACACCCACATCAAGATCGAGGGGCCGGCGGTGCACGCCTTCCAATGGCTGTTCGTGCGCCAATGGGCCACGCAGGACCGCACCGATTTGCCGGAGGCGGAGTACTTCCCGCAACAGGTGATCGCCGGCGACAAGGTGGTGCGCGTGCTGGCGAGCGACCCGGGCGGACAGTTTGAAATCTTCAAAGCCTACAGCCTGGCGATCCAGGGGGCGAAAAAGAGCATCCATTTGACATCGGCCTATTTCGTGCCGGACCGTCAGACGATCGACGCGCTGATCGCCGCCGCCAAGCGCGGCGTGGACGTCAAGATCGTGCTGCCGGGGGTATCGGACAGCGGGCTGGTGTTCCACGCCAGCCACTCGCTGTATGACGAGCTGCTGTCGAACGGCATCAAGATCTACCACCTCAAACTGGCCGTGCTGCACGCCAAGACCGCGGTCATCGACGGCACCTGGTCGACGGTGGGCTCGACCAACATCGACATGCGCAGCTTCCTGCACAACAGCGAGCTCAATGTGGTGGTGCTGGGCGCGGCGTTCGGCAACGAGATGGAAAAGGCGTTCCAGGAAGACATGCGCGACTCGAAGCAGATCACGCTGGCGGACTGGCGCAACCGGCCGTTCGCGGACCGCATGAAGGAATGGGCTGCGCGGATGATGAATTATTGGTTGTGATGCGTGCGGCGTGCGGGCGTGCGGCGGCAACACAATCCGCCAACATCTAAACCACGTAGGGCGGATTAGCGAAGCGTAATCCGCCATGCATGCGCCGTCAGCGGCTCACAGATGGCGGATTACGGCGTTCCGCCTAATCCGCCCTACGTGTTTTCGTGGTAACTCGAAGCGTCAGGCCTTCGCGGCCATATGCCACGCCTCCCCGATGCGCTGGAAGCACTCGGTCATCACCCGCTCGAAGCTGCCGGTGCCGTCGATCCAGCTGTAACGATCGACCTCGATCCGCTGCGCATCCACCCGTATCACATTGAACGAATTCGATTCCCCGCGCCCGCGCGTGGACGTGGCCGTGCCGGCCTGCACCACCAGCGCCGCATATCCGCTGAGCTTGTAGCGCTTCTCGCTATTGCCCGCGTGGCTCGCATGCAAATGCCCCGCCAGCAGCAAATCGATCCCGCACTCGGAAAACGCCCGCATCGCCATCGGCGCGCGGTCGACCAGGTCGTCCTTGTCGAACGTCTCCGGCAAATCGAACGGATGGTGCGTGACGATGATGCGCGTGAGATTGGGATTGACCGCGCTCATGCGCTGGCGCATCTGCGCCACCTGCTCTTGATTGATACGCCCGTCCTTGAAGGTCAGCGAGCGCGCGGTGTTGATGCCGAGGATGGCGATCTCGTCGTCGATATATTCCGGCGCCAGATCCAGGGTGACATAACGCGTGTACTTGCGCAGCGGCGTCAGAAACCGCGTGGCGACGTTGTACAAGGGGATGTCGTGATTGCCCGGCACCACGATCTGCGGCCCCGGCAAGGTGTCGAGAAAGGCGCGCGCGGCCTTGAACTCCTCGGTCTTGGCGCGCTGCGTCAGGTCGCCGGAAACGACCACGACATCCGGCGCCAGCTTCGCGGTCAGTTCCTGCAACGGCGCCAGCAAGGCGTGGTCGACCCTGCCGAAATGCAGGTCCGATAAATGAACGATGGTTCGCATGCTTACCCTTCTACGTGGCCGGCACGACAGGGACGATCACGTTCAGTGCCTTGGCCCTGGAACGATAGCATAACGGCGGTGTCATCACGGTCACTTCACCGTCCGTGGCGACGCGTATTTCCCGGTGGCGCGTTTCGATCACCAGATCCGTGGACGAGAGCACGTCGAAATCCTTGGCCTCCGACAGCCGGCCGAACAAGGCATGGATGGCGTAGATCAGCAGGCCCAGCCGGGTGGGCTTTTGCGCGACGTACAGATACATCTTGCCGCTGTCGAGCCGCTCGCGCTCGCCCATGGTCAGGCCTTGCATGTATTCGTTGTTGCCGATGAAGACGAACGGCGTGCGGCGCAAATGCTCGCTGCCGTTGATCTTGAGCCGCACGCTCATGAAGGGGAAACGCCGCGCCGCGACGAACACGGCGCGCGCGAACGCGTGCCACTTGCCGCGCCCCAGATGTTTTTGCTGCTTTTCGCGGTCGCGCACGATGTCGGGGTAGATGCCCAGGCTGGAGTTGTTGAGGAAGATGCGGCCATTGACCTCGCCCACGTCGACCTGCGCCGGCTTGCCATGCACCGCGTTGGCGACGGCCTCGTCCAGGTCCAGCGGGATATTCAAATCCTTGGCGAAATGGTTCAAGGTGCCGAGCGGCAGCACGCCCAGGCGGGTCCGGCTGCCCACCAGCGCGGAGGCGACCGCGTTGATGGTGCCGTCGCCGCCGCCGGCCACAACCACCGGCGCGCCATCGGCCACGGCGCGCTTGGCGCGGGCGATCATTTCCTCGCCACTCTTGGCCAAGGTGATATCGGCTTCGGTGCCCTGCGCACGGAATTTCTCCGCCAGCGCGGCGGACCAACCGCCGCAATAACCCAGCCCGGCGCTGGCGTTGACGATGACTACAATACTGTTCAGAGCATTCCCCCGGAATCGTTCGACAAGCTTTTCGCCTCGCGCCGGCGGCGCAGCGTGGAAATCGCCGTGATGCAAATCGTCAGCCACGCCGCGCTGCCCGCCATGCCGGCGAGGACATCGCTCAAATAGTGCGCGCCAAGATAGACGCGGCTGAAGGCCACCAACAATATCATCGTCGTACAGGCTGCCGCTGTGCCCAAACGCACACTCCAGCCCTTGCGGGCGATCATCACATAGCACGCCACCAAGCCGTAGAACAGGGTCGCGGCCGACGCGTGCCCGCTGGGGAAGCTGTAGGTCGCCAACATGACCAGGGGCTCCTCGAACACGGGGCGGCTGCGCTGGAAGGTGTACTTGAGCAGCACGTTGAGCAGCATTCCGCAGGGCACGCTGAGCAGCAGCGCCCAGATCCAGTAGCCCTGCCCCCGCTTCCATAAATAGTAGCCGAACGCGGACGCCATCAGGATCACGCCCGGCATCATGTGTACGGTCGTTATCGCCATCATGATGGACGTCATCGGCTCGAAGTGGTTGGCGTTGAACCAGTTAGCGATATGCAAATCGAGCACGGTGAGGTCGTCCTGTTCCATGACCTCGGACGCCAGGTTGCCGAAGATGGAGACGGCGATCACCATCATGAGCACGCCGATGGTCAGGTGCAGGCCGAACTGGCCGCCCGGCGACAGTCTTGCCCCCATGAAACGTAAGAATTTGCTGAAAATTTGGTGCTCCCGGATAGATGGCCGTTGAAGTTGGCGGAAAAACTACGAAACAACGAATTTACTGTTTATTTACACAGTACCTGTTTATTCATACAGTACTTATGCTATTCTGAACTCCTCGTTAAACGCTTCTCCCAAAAGGAAAATGTCATGACAACAGTTAATAACAGCTTCAGCTCCCGCTTCGGCCTGGAATATATGCCTACTTCCTTCCTGGTCCGCATGGGCAAACGCGAATTGCTGGTTTGCCGTGATTTCCGCAAGCGCTACTACGCGGTCAATCCTGTCATCGAATGCGACACCGGCGTGCAAGCCGGTCACCTGGAGGTTCTGCTGTGCCGCCGCTGGCTGCTGATCCTGTCGAAGGCGCACTAATGATTGCCGGTGCCAGCTGCCCTATCCAGTCGCAAGACAGGCCGGCCGATGCCGCGACCTCGCTCGCGCTCCTCACCTGGATCTGGCAGCTGGCGAGCCGTCATCAGACAGATGCGCCTTGCCGCGGCTCCGCCGTCGAACGCGCCCAGCCGGTAGCCGAAGCGCAGTTCAACGACAAGCAACGTTGAGCCATGAAGCCATGTTAAGGGGTTTTGCCATCTCTACAAGTGCGCGCGCTGTTGCTTTAATGACTTTTTAAGCGAATTTTCAAAGTCCCGCCGCGCCCGCCGCGATGTCGACGCTATGCCTTTTCGCACTGCGCGCGCAGAAAATCCCGCAGTTGCAGCACCGTCGGCGTGATCTGCGAGCGGTGCATGCACAACATATTCAGCGGCGTCGGCTCCCCCAGCACGTCCGGCATCAGGATGTGCAGACGCCCGCTGCGGATATCGTCGCGGAGATCGAGCCGCGATTTATAAGCCACTCCCAGTCCCGCCACCGCCCAGCGCCGCACCACGTCGGCGTCGTCGGCGCTGCGGTTGCCGTTGACGTGGATCGCCACCGCTTCGCTGTCGGCATCCGGGTAGAAACTCCAGCGGTCATGGATCACATCCTCCAGCATGAAGCGCAGGCAGTTGTGACGCGCTAAATCTTTTAGATCGATCAGCCGGCCGTGCTGCTTGATGTAATCCGGCGAGGCGACCAGCACGCGGCGATTATCCGGTGCCAGCGGCAACGCGATCAGGCTGGAGTCCTCCTGCCGGCCATAACGGATGGCGATGTCGACCGGCTGCCGGTACATGTCCGAGACGCGGTCGCTGATGCTGAGCTGGAAGCTGACCTTCGGATACCGCGCCTGGAACTGGTCCAGCCAGCCGACCAGCATATTGCGCCCCAGATCCGACGGCATCGAAATCTTCAGCGTCCCGCCCAGGCTCTCCTGCCCCTGGATCAGCGCGTCGTGACCATCCTTCAGCAAACGCAGCGCCTCGCGCGCGTGCCGCAGGTAGTGCTCGCCCTCCTCCGTCAGCCGCAGCGAGCGCGTGGTGCGGGCGAACAGCCGCAAGCCCAGTTCCCGCTCCAGCCGCTTGACACCGGCGCTGGCCAGCGCCGGGGAAATCTCCAATTCACGGGCGGCCGCCGACAAGCTTCCACGGTCTGCGGTGCGGACAAAAACAGTCAAATCATCAAGTCGCAGCATTTTCCTCGTTTTGTTGAAAGTGTTTCGTTGAAGCGCCTCTTTTTCCGCGCCGCGAAATAAATGATGATACTCCCCATCCGCATCCCATTCCATTTTCAGGAGAAGTTCATGAAAGCCGTCGCCTACCGCAAGTCCCTTCCCATCGACCATGCCGAGTCCTTGATCGACATCGAGCTGCCCGCGCCAAAGGCCCGGGGCCGCGATCTGCTGGTCGAAGTGAAAGCCATTTCCGTCAATCCGGTCGACGTCAAGATCCGCGCCAACGCCGCCCCGGCCGAAGGCGACACCAAAGTCATCGGCTGGGACGCGGCGGGCGTGGTCAAGGAAGTCGGTCCGGAAGTGACCTTGTTCAAAGCGGGCGACGAGGTCTGGTACGCCGGCGACCTGACCCGTCCCGGCACCAACAGCGAGCTGCACCTGGTAGACGAGCGCATCGTCGGCCACAAGCCGAAAAATATCGACTTCGCCCAGGCCGCCGCGCTGCCGCTGACGGCGATCACCGCTTGGGAGCTGCTGTTCGAACGTCTGGAAGTAAGCCGTGACAAGGGCGTCCAAGGCAAATCGCTGCTGGTGATCGGCGCGGCCGGCGGCGTCGGTTCGATCCTGGTGCAGCTGGCGCGCCAGTTGACCGGGCTGACGGTCATCGGCACCGCCTCGCGTCCGGACACCGCCGCATGGGTGAAAGAATTGGGCGCCCACCATGTGATCGACCACAGCAAGCCGTTGAACGAGGAAATCGCCCGCCTGGGCCTGCCGCCGGTGACCTATGTCGCCAGCCTGAACCAGACCGACCACCACTGGGGCGCGATCGCCGAACTGGTCGCGCCGCAAGGCAAGGTCGCGCTGATCGACGATCCGGCCGCGATCGACGTGCGCCTGCTCAAGCGCAAGAGCGTGTCGCTGCACTGGGAATTCATGTTCACGCGCTCGATGTTCAACACCGCCGACATCCAGAAGCAGCATCAACTGCTGAACGATGTGGCCAAGCTGGTCGACACCGGCGTGCTCAAAACGACCTTGGCGGAACGTTTCGGCACGATCAATGCCGCCAACCTGAAGCGGGCGCACGCCCTGCTCGAGAGCAATCGCGCCAAGGGCAAGATCGTGCTGGAAGGGTTTTAAGATTCAAGACGTGGACCCGGCGGCGGCGCGCTCGCGCGTCTGCTGGGCACGCAGCACGGCCAGTACCGCGCTGTCATGCGCGACCAGCGCCTCCTGCATGGTGCTGGCCGATACGCAAGACGTCTCCAGCACCTGCAGGAAGGTCGCCTGCCGGCGTTTCAGTCCCTGCGACTGGTAGCCAAGCTGCTCGAACATGCGGCCGACGTCGATGCAATAGCCACGCAGCTCCCACATGGTCCTCTTGGTGACTTCGATATCGTCGCGCATGCTGTGGTCGACGTCGATCAGTTCCAGCTGCGCCGGCCCTTCCTTGCCGAAGTCGCGTATGGTCGGCAACCACTGCTCGAATTTGCCGGCGATGCGGCGAATGCGCATGATTTTCTGATCGAGCGTGCGGCAGTAGTGCCAGCATAGCCAGCACACCGGCAGGCGCGCCACGAAACGTGGCAGGCCCACGGTGTTCAAAGTATTCTCGAGTTTCTTGACGGCGGCGATCAGGCGCCGCGTGCTGTCGCCGATAGGCAGTGGGGGCATAATGGAGCTCCTGGGTGGGTTCAGGAGCTACATTAGCCGCCGCATCGAACCATGCGTTTGATGCGGCTTAAAGAGCGCGCAGATTTTTGCTACAGTTTGCGCAACATCGCTTTGATTCCACGCAACCCTTGGCGTATGCGCGCCTCGTTTTCGATCAAGGCGAAGCGAACATAGTCGTCGCCGTAGTCGCCGAAGCCGATACCCGGCGACACGCACACCTTGGCCTCGGACAGCAACAGCTTGGAAAATTCCAGCGAACCGAGGTGGCGGTAAGCCTCCGGTATGCGCGCCCAGATGTACATCGACGCCTTCGGCTTGTCGACCGGCCAGCCCGCCTCGCACAGTCCTTTGTGCAGCACATCGCGGCGGTTCTGGTACATCGCGCAGATCTCGCCAACGCTGCTCTGGTCGCCTTCCAGCGCGGCGATCGCGGCCACCTGCACCGGCGTGAAGCTGCCGTAGTCGTGGTAGCTCTTGATGCGCGCCAGCGCCGCGACCAGTTCCTTGTTGCCGACCATGAAGCCGATGCGCCAGCCGGCCATGTTGTAGCTCTTGGACATGGTGAAAAACTCCACCGCCACGTCGCGCGCGCCCGGCACTTGCATGATCGACGGCGCTTTCCAGCCGTCGAAGGTGATGTCGGCGTAGGCCAGGTCGTGCACCACCAGGATGTCGTGCTGTTTGGCCAGCGCCACCACCCGCTCGAAAAACTCCAGCTCCACGCATTGCGCGGTCGGGTTCGACGGGAAGCCGAGGATCATCATCTTCGGCTTCGGATAGCTTTCGCGCACCGCGCGTTCCAGCTCGTCGAAGAAATCGACACCCGGCGTCATCCGCACCGAGCGGATGTTGGCGCCGGCGATGACCGCGCCCCAGATGTGAATCGGATAGCTCGGGTTCGGCACCAGCACGGTGTCGCCGGCGTCCAGCGTGGCCAGCATCAGGTGCGCCAGGCCTTCCTTGGAGCCGATCGTGACGATCGCTTCCGAGTCCGGATCGAAGTCGACCTCGTAGCGGTTCTTGTACCACTTGGTGATCGCGCGCCGCAGCCGTGGGATGCCTTTGGAGGCCGAGTAGCCGTGGGTGTCGGGGCGGCGGACGGTGTCGACCAGCTTGTCGACGATGTGCGCCGGCGTGGCGCCGTCCGGATTGCCCATCGACATATCGATGATGTCTTCGCCGCGACGGCGCGCCGCCAGCTTGAGCTCGGCGGTGACATTGAAAACGTAGGGAGGCAGGCGATCGATGCGCGAAAATCTGCGCGGAGTTTGGGTGTCAGTCATGGATGTCTCACGTAAGCGCCCGGAACCGTCCGAGCGACGTCGATGCAATGTTGCATCGGCATCCATACTAGCTCATCAATTCGCGTTCTGGCAAGACCTTACGCGGGCGACTGGTTTTGCTCGTCGCTGAACCATTCGAACAGGATCAGGCCGACGATCGAGGCGATCGGAAAGCCGCACACGGCGATCACCACCCACAAGGCCGGCGAGCGGCCCAGGCGTTTGGCGGCGACGCCGACAAAGATCAGATGCAAAATGGAACTGACGGCGATGCCGAGTCCGGCGAGGATGATCAGCGCGACCGAAGCCGTCGTGTGCTTGACGAGCGGCGGCAGAAACGCCGCGATGCAGCCGATCCAGATCACCAGCGTGACGGCGGCGGCGGCGATCGGTTGTTGTGCGCGGGCGACTTGCATGGCTTCTCCTGGATCAAGCGACCATGCTGCCACGATCTGGCACTAAAAGCAACACTAGCGGGCCGCGGGCGCTATTTCAACGTCGTCAACGCCGACGCCATCACGATGGCGGCGATCGCCAGCCACTGCGTCAACGTCAGATGCTCGCCCAGCAGCAGCATGCCGGCCAGCGCGCTGAGCGCCGGCGCGGCGCTGCTGAACATGCTGAACGTGCGCGACGACAGGTTGCGCATCGACAGCATCTCCAGGGTGTACGGCAAGGCGCTCGACATCACCGCGATCGCCAGCCCGATCGCCATGTACGACGGCGTCAACAGCACCGCGCCCGAGTACCACGCGCCGACCGGCAGGATGAACAGCGACGCGGCCGTCATGCCCCACGCCACCGACTGCCCGCCATGCATGACCGAGACCCGCTTGCCGAACACGATGTACAGCGCCCAGCACACCGCCGCCCCGGCCGCGTAGGCGACGCCGACCGCATCGAGCTGATCGACATGGCCGTGTATCGGCAGCAGAAAATACAGCCCGGCCACCGCCAGCGCGATCGCCACCACGTCGCGCGGCCGGCGCGACGACAGCACCGCCACCGTCAGCGGACCGGCCACTTCGATCGCCACCGCGATCCCCAGCGGTATCAGATTGAACGAGCGGTAGATCATCAGATTCATCAGCCCGATCACGCTGCCGTAGACGGCCACGTTGCACGCCTGCTGCCACGTCAGCGGCGTGCGCCACGGCCGGAACACGGCCATCATCAGCAACGCGGCGAAGCCCACGCGGTAAGCCGTCACACCCTCGACGCCGATCAGCGGAAACAAATGCTTGGCGACGGCCGCGCCGACGTTCAGCGATAGTTGGCTGCATAACAGCGCGAATCCGGCCAGCAGCGCGCCGCCGCCGCCGACGTGGGATTTTTCAGCGGTCATCTACTTCGCCGCCAGTCCCAGCTTGAGCGCGACCGGCTTGCCGATGGCGGCATCGGTCTTTTCCGGCGCGGCCGTTTGTATCGCGGCGGCGTTGACGCCAGCCTCTTTCAGCGCCGCCACAATCGCGGCGGCACGCTTGGCGCCCAGCTGCGGCAAGGCGCCCTCCGGCAACGGCTGGTTTTGCTCCAGGCGTTCCTGCAACTTGCCGTAAAAGGCGCTGGCGTCGGCCACCTGGGGTTCACCCTGGACGATCTTGCCCAGGCGCTGCAACATTGGCAGCTTCTTCTGCGCGCCGGGATCGGCGGCCTTGGCTTCGTCGTCGGCCTCCGCGGCCGCCGGCTTGACGGTGGCCGCCCCCTCGGCCGCCTTCTTCTGCTTGTCCAGCTCGGCCGCGCCGAAGCGCTCGGCGTACAGGTCGCGCAAGGCGCCACGCACTTTGCGCTGGCCGATATCAAGCGGCCCTGGCTGTTCGTCCGGCGCGAGTTTGATCTCCGCCCGCGTTACCACCAATCGACGCACCGCCTGCGTCCGCAGCGCGGCGCCATCGGCCGCCTCGTTGTACTGGCCCGGCACCGACAGCTTCAACTGCGGTTTGCTTTCTAATATTTTCGCCACCTGGCGCAGCTTCTCTCGCTCCGGCGGCAACACGGTGTCGCTGCCGGCATCGAAATCGACCGCGTCCAGCTTGTCGCCGCTGACGCCGAACAGATTGCCCAGCGCGCGGAACGGCGACAACGCGACCTTGCTCAAGATGTTGCCGATGGCTTTCCACACCAGCGAGCCGTAGCTGAATTGCGGATCGCTCATATTGCCCGACACGGGCACGCCCAGGTCGATGCGGCCGTTGCTGTCCTTGAGGATGGCCAGCGCCAGCTCCAGCGGCAGCTTGATCGCGTCCGGACTGTCGATGCGTTCGCCGAGCGTCAGGTTGTCGAGCACGATCTGATTGTTGCCTTCCAGCTGGCTGTTGCGCACCTTGTACTGGAGGTCGAGCGAAATTTTTCCCTGCGCGATCTTGTAGCCGGCAAATTTCATCGAGTACGGCGACGCCGACACCATGTCGACGTTCTTGAACACGACATTGACGTCGGTGTTGTCCGCCGGGACGAACGGATTCAACTGGCCGCGTATGCGCGCCAGACCGTAGTCGTCGACGCGGCCGTCGAGCTCGATTTGGCTGCGGGCGTCGGCCTTCGACGACAACCCGGTGATCAGCCCGCTGAGCTCGTAAATCTTGGCACCGAATTGCGGGCGCAGGCTCAAGTCGGTAAAGTCCAGCTTGGCGTTCTGGAAGCGCACGCGGCGTATGCGCATCGGGAACGGCTCGCTGGCGGCGGGCGCCGCCGACGCGGTTGGCGAGGGAGTTGTTGCCGGCGCGGGCTCGGCCTTTTTCACCAGCAGCCGCTGCGCATTGAAGCTGCGATCGTTCTCGATGATCAGGATGGCGTTCGGCTCCACCACGCGCAGCTCGGCGACATCCAGCAAATTCGGCGACACGCTCAGCGCCAGCTTGTCTGCGCGCACCGACTTCCAGCGCGCGAAGTGGTCGTTGTCTTCTTCGTCAAGCGCCAGCTGGGCGACTTCAAACGAGCCATCGTAGCGCACGGCGGGATTGGCCCTGCTGCCACCGGCGCCGGTGCGCAGGCGGCCCTCGCCGGAAACGCTGCCATCGGCCAGCTTGAGCTTGACGTATTTTCCCAGCAGCGGCTGCACCGGCGCCAGCGCCAGCTTGGTCAGCTTCAGCTCGGCATCGACGGCGCCGGTGGCCGGCACCACCTTGCCTTTGGCCGTCAACTGGCCGCCCTCGCGCAGGCCGACACCGCCCTGGAACGCCAGCGGCTTTTTCAGGTCGCCGCCGACGTCGGTCAGCTTCAGATTGAAGTCCCGCAGAGTGGCTTTGATGCCGGTACTGGCGTCGTCATAGCGCGCGCCGAATTTGCTCAGCTCCACCGTTTTGACGGACGCGGCCCATGCGGCCTCGCCGGATTTGACCGGCGCCGGCGAAGCGGCCGGCGCCGCGGCACCAGAGCCCGCGCCGGGCAGGCGGTCCAGGAACAGGAACCGGCCGGCGCTGTCGCGCGACAGATCCAGCAAGCCGCCATCCGCGTACAGACGGCCCAGGCTGACGCGGCGCGCGGCCAGATCGAGCGCACCATCCTCAAAGCCCAGCTGTCCAAGCTTCAACGGCGTCATCGCGCCGCCGACCAGCGCCAGATTGTCCATCGAGAACGCGGCATCATCGATGTTGAGCTTGAGCCCGCTCGCAGCGGTTTCCAGCTGCAATTGCAGCTTCAGCTTCAGTTTGTCGGTGCTGATCTTCAGTGCCGGACTGGCGGTTTCATCGAGCGCGTTGACGGCGATATCGTCCAGGCCGATCTGCTTGAAGCGCACTTTCCAGCCGCCCGCCTCCCTCGCCGCCGGCTTGGCCGCGGCGGCGGGCTCGGCAACGGGCGCGGAAGCGGAAGGCGGCACCATCAAATTCGCCAGGTCGATCCGGCCTTGGGCATCGCGCCGCAGCGCCAGCGCGCCGCCGGTCAAATTCAGCCCGCCAACTTCGACCGAGCGCTGGCCCAGATCGACGCCGACGCCGCCCACATCCAGCGACTTCAGCTTGACGAACGGGGCCGCCGCGCCGGCATGCCGGACCGCCAGGTCGTTCAACGCCAGGCTGGCGCCGGCCAGGCCAGCGTCCAGCTTGCCGTCCTTGTAGGCGAATCGGTAGGGTAGTTTGGCCGACAGGCGGCCGTCGCCGACAACCACCCGCATGAACGACTTCAGGTACGTCGACATGCCCGGCAACGCCACGTTCTCCAGAGACAGCATGCCGCTGCCGCCGATCGGATTGAGCGCGGCGGCGCCCTTCCAGCGCAGCTTGCCACCCAGGCCGGCGTCGGCGCTCAAGGTGTAGTCGCCGTTTTCGTCCGGCAGCGTGCTCAGATGGTTCAGCTCGAAGGCGATGGGGGCGAACGTGTCGTTATAACCGGCATGGCGATCATGCATCTCCACCTTGCCTTGCTCGAGCGCGAAATGTTCGATGATCAGGCGCGGCATGCCGCCGTCGCTGTCGTCCTTCTTGCGCTTGTCCAGCGTCTCCATCAGCTGCGCGATGTTGAACTTGCCGTCGGGCGCAATGGCCAGCTGCAGCGACGGCGCGGTGACGCGGATCTCGGCCAGGCTCCAGGCCCGGCGCACCAGCGAACGCCACTGCATCTCCACCGCCAGCGCGCCGACGCCGAACAGCGGCGCGCCGTTGGCCTCGGTCAAGCGCACGTCCTTCGCTTCCAGCCGCAAGGTAAACGGATTAAAACTGACGTCGCCGATGCTGGCTTTGCGCTCCAACTCGGTTTCGACAAATTTGGGAACCTGACTCTTGATCAACCACGGCAACGCCCAGCCGCCCGCCAGCGCATACACTCCCACCGCGCCAGCCACGCCCAAGCCCCACCGCTTCCATCGTATCGTCATCGCCCGCAAAACCGCTTCCCGTGATTTATGTTCAACACGTAACAGTATAGCAAGTGCAAGGCTTTCTTACTGGACATCAAAAACATTCCCAAAAACAACATATTTATATTTCTTAGTGTTTCACGTGCCCTCACATATATAACTAGTTGTAAATTTAATGTCTAATGGAAATTAAAGTTGCTATCTTCTTAGCGCCTTGCCTTCGTCGTTAAATCCGCTGGAGAACTTATGAAAACCGCAATCCGCGCCACCTTGCGCACCGCCGCCGCCGGCGGCGTCCTCGCCCTGCTATCGATCGCCGGCCACTGCGCCGAACCGCAAGCGCACCCGCACTGGTCGTACAGCGGTCACACCGGTCCGAGCAAGTGGAGCGAAATCGACAGCAAATTCACCTCGTGCTCGCAGGGCAAGGTGCAATCGCCGATCGACATCCATACCGCCGACGCCAAGCATGCCGCGCTGTCCGAGCTCAAATTCGACTACCAGGCCAGCCCGCTCAAGCTGATCGACAACGGCCACACGATCCAGGTCAACTACGCCCCCGGCAGCTTCATGACGGTCGACGGCAAGCGCTACGAGCTGCTGCAATTCCACTTCCACAAGCCCAGCGAGGAACGCATCGACGGCAAGCGCTACGCGCTGGTCGCCCACCTGGTGCACAAGAACGCCGAGGGCGGACTGGCCGTGGTCGGCGTGCTGATGGAGCCGGGCGCCAAGCGCCCGATGATCAAGACCATCTTCGACAACCTGCCGCTGCAAAAGGAAAAGGAAGTGGAAGTGCCCGGCGTGAGCATCAACATCGCCACCTTGCTGCCGGAGAACCACACCCACTACACCTTCGACGGCTCGCTGACGACGCCGCCATGCAGCGAAGGCGTGAAGTGGTTCGTGATGAAGACCCCGGTGCCAGTCTCGTCCGAGCAGATCGCCCAGTTCGGCCATGTCTACAAGATGAACGCCCGTCCCGTGCAGGCGTCCAACGGTCGTGAAGTGCAAGTCAACGACTAAAAAGTCAGCGATCCATAGGCGCGGCGGCCGGCGCCAAGGCTAGCCGCGCCACACCGTGCCGATCGAGATCGACTTGAGTTTCTTCCTGCCGCCGTACCAGAGATTGACCACGCCGCGCGAGATGAAGACGGCCGAGAACATCGACGTCAATATTCCCAGGCAGTGCACCACGGCGAAGCCGCGTATCGGGCCGGAGCCGAATATCCACAAGGCCGCCCCGACGATCAAGGTGGTGATGTTGGAATCGAGGATGGTCGCCCAGGCGCGGTCGAAGCCGACGGCGATCGCCTTTTGCGGCGGTGCTCCGCCGCGCAGCTCCTCGCGGACGCGCTCGTTGATCAGCACGTTGGCGTCGATCGCCATGCCCAGCGCCAGCGCGATGGCGGCCATGCCCGGCAACGTCAAGGTCGCCTGCATCCGCGACAGCAGCGCCACCAGCAGCAGCACATTGCAGGCCAGCGCCAGCACGCTGAACACCCCGAACAGCATGTAGTAGGCGATCATGAACACGGCGATCGCGGCAAAGCCGTACAAGGTCGAGTTGAAACCCTTCTCGATGTTCTCGGCGCCCAGCTGCGGTCCGACGGCGCGCTCCTCGATCACCTCCATCGGCGCATACAGCGCGCCGGCGCGCAGCAGCAGCGCCAGCTCGGCGGCGTTCTCGGCGCTGCCCACGCCGGTGGTGCGGAAATGGCTGCTCAGCTCGCTCGTCAACGTCGCCACCGAAATCACCTCCGGCTTGCCCTTGTCCAGCAGCACGATGGCCATATGCTTGCCCACGCGTCCGCTGGTGGCGTCGCGCATCTTGCGCCCACCCTCGCTGCTCAAATCGATGAACACGGCCGGCTGCTGGTTATCGTCCAGCCCGGCGGTGGCGCTGGTGATGTAGTCGCCGGTCAGCACCACGTCCTTGTAGAGCACGGCGGGCGCGTCGCGGCCCGCCGTGTACAGCCGCGAGTTCAACGGAATCGACGCCGACAGCTCGGTGCCGCGCGTCACGCTCTCGTCGACCATGTGCACTTCCAGCGTGGCGGTGCGGCCGATCACCGTGCGCGCCCGCGCCACGTCCTGCACGCCGGGCAATTGCACCACGATGCGGTCGGCGCCCTGCTGATGGATGATGGGCTCGGCCACGCCCAGCTGGTTGACGCGCTTGGACAAGGTCGCGATATTCTGCTTGATGCCTTCCTGGATGGCCTGCTTGAGCGCCTCCGGCTTGAGCGTGACCACGGTTTTCAGCTCGGCGCCCCCGCCCGTGTCGGCAAAGGCCAGATCGGGGTTTTGGCGGGACAGCACGTCCCTGGCCTTGTGCCGCGCCGCCTCGTCGCGGAACTTGATTTCCACGCTGTCGCCGACGCGCTCGATGCCGAGATGGCGCACGTTCTGATCGCGCAGCTGGCCGCGCGCCGACGCCTGGATGCCTTGCACCTTGTTGGACAGCGCCGCCCTGGTGTCGACCTGCATCAGGAAGTGCACGCCGCCGCGCAGATCGAGGCCCAGGTACATCGGCAACGCGTGCAGGGAACGCATCCATTGCGGCGTGTCGGCCTGCAGGTTCAGCGCCACCAGATAGGCCGGGTCGGCGGGGTCTGTGTTCAGCCCGCGCTCCAGCACGGCCTTGGCGCGGAACTGCGTGTCCGTATCGGCAAAGCGCGCCACCACCGAGGAATAACCACCATCGTAGACGATGCCGCGCGTGGGGATCTTCGCCTGTTCCAGCACCTCGGCCACGCGCCCCACCATGGCGCCGTCCAGCCGCGCGCTCACTTTCCCGCTGGTCACCTGCAGCGCCGGCGACTCGCCGAAATAATTCGGCGCCGTGTACAGCGCGCCGAGCAAAATCGCGGCGACGATCACCAGGTACTTCCACAACGGGTAACGATTCATCTTAAGGTCTTTTTAAGAATTTGACCGACCTCATCTTTGGCTACCCGAAACAAATTACAAGCCTGACATTGAATTATTTTTAACTCCGCCCGCGGACGCGGTTTTCCGGTTTTGCCTTACACTATGCGACCTCCTCGACCATCGGACATCCATGCAAGCGCAACTCGACCCGTTCCACGCCGTCGGCATCAGCCGCCTCGCCCACGCATTGAAGGCGGAAGGCCGCTCCATCATCCACATGGAATTCGGCCAGCCGTCGACCGGCGCGCCGAAGGCGGCCATCGCCAAGGCCCACCAGGT
Organism: Duganella sp. GW821-FHT07F09; assembly: GCF_059418705.1. Taxonomy (NCBI): domain Bacteria; kingdom Pseudomonadati; phylum Pseudomonadota; class Betaproteobacteria; order Burkholderiales; family Oxalobacteraceae; genus Duganella; species Duganella sp. GW821-FHT07F09. The sequence continues at coordinate 404,926 of NZ_JBWKQJ010000006.1, forward strand.
GCTTGACGCCGACAACATGGGATATTGGGAAAGCACGCCGCTGAAGGAACGCCTGGCGCGCTTCTACGACGAGCGCTACGGCATCAAGGTCGACGCCAGCCGCTTTGTCATGACCTGCGGCGCGTCGCCGGCGCTGGTGCTGGCGTTGAACTCGCTGTTCTCGCCGGGCGACCGCATCGCGCTGGCGCGGCCCGGCTACGTGGCCTACCGCAACACGCTCAAGGCGCTGCACATGGAGCCGGTGGAAATCGCCTGCGGCGCCGAGGTGCGCTACCAGCTCACGGCCGCCGCGCTGGAAGCGATCGAGCCGGCGCCGGCCGGCGTGATCATCGCCAGCCCCGCCAATCCGACCGGCACCATCATCGCCGCCGACGAACTGGAGGCGATCGCCCAGGTCTGCCGGGCGCGCGGCATCCGCATCATCTCGGACGAGATCTACCACGGCCTGAGCTACGTCGAACCGGCGCAAACCATCCTCGCGTACGCGCCGGACGCGCTGGTGGTCAGCAGCTTCTCCAAATACTTCAGCATGGCCGGCTGGCGATTGGGCTGGCTGTTGGTGCCGGCCGAACACATCGACCGCACCTGGACCTATTGCGGCAACATGTTCCTGACGGCGCCATCGCTGAGCCAGCACGCGGCGCTGGCCGCCTTCGACGCGCTCGACGAGCTTGAAGGCCATCTGACGGTGTACACCGAGAACCGCCGCCTGCTGCTGGACGCGCTGCCGGGGCTGGGCCTGAACGCCATCGCCCCGCCGGACGGCGCCTTCTACATCTACGCCAGCATCGCCCACCTGACCGACGACAGCCTGGACTTCTGCAAGCGCCTGCTCAACGACACGGGCGTGGCGACGGCGCCGGGCATCGATTTCGATCCGGTCGAGGGCAAGCGTTTCATCCGCTTCAGCTTTGCGGTGTCGACGCCGGAAATCGCCGAGGCGATCCGCCGCATGCAGCCATGGTTCGCCGCCCAGGCCGGCGCGGTGGTGGCCGGGCAGTGATCAGCCGGTTAGGCTGTAGCCGCTACGCTTCGGGCATTCCGCGCAGGAATTCGATGTCGTACACGGCACGCGACCATGCCGCCTCCGGATCGAGCGAGGAGGTGTTGTGGATATCGAGTTGAATGTCTTTCAGCGTTCTGCCATCCAGCGAAATCCGGTAGCGTAGCGCCGTGTATTCGACGTCATAGGTGTTTTTCAACCCCTGCTGACGGGTGTAAGTGTCGTGGGAAGCGGGCATGATTGTCCTCCTTACGAAAGTGAGGAAAAGCATAGCACGAAGCGATTCGGCGTGTAATTGCCGCATGACAAGGGAAACGGGCAGACGGTCGATGGGTTCGGAGTAAGGTACCGTGGCGACTCGCGCATTTGGGGTATCGTAAAGCTCCGCACCGAATACGCTCAGGAGGCCCTATGCTGACCGGACAATGTTTTTGCGGCGCCGTCCGCTACGAAGCCGCCGAGCACATCCGCAACCAGACGCTATGCCATTGCACCATCTGCCGCCGCACCACCGGCGCGCCGGCGGTGGCGTGGTTCACCGTGGCGACCGGCGACTTCCGCTTCACCGCCGGCGAGCCGGCCAGCTTCCGCTCTTCTTCGCACGCCACGCGCACATTCTGCCCGCACTGCGGCACGCAACTCACCTTCACCGACGATGATAGTCCCGACGAGATCGACATCACCACGAGCAGCCTGGACACCCCGGAGAAGGCGCTACCACAGACCGAGATCTTCGTGGCCGATGCGCTGCATTGGCCGCAGGATCTGCCGCGTTATCAGCAAAGCAGAACGACGTCGTGAAGGAACCGGGTGAACGTGGCAAGCCCGTTCTTGCTTGTTCACCGAAGCAAAGCGAAGTGTTTGCACCCGCCCATGACTTCCATGTAAACGATTTTACTGATGGCGGGATTGGCACAGCCATCAATAATCGAAAGAGCCTCTATCTGGCCGCTCAAATAATCGATCAGGATGTTGGTGTCGAAGACGAGATGAGTCATTCAGAACGCAACTCATTCTGGTACTCGACTCCATCAACACCAGCGCCCTTCCATCCACCAAACATCGTGTTGTCCCGCTCAGGATGCTTTAATGCGGCAAAAGCGGCTTTGCGCCGCATTTCATAGTCAGCGTCCAACAAATACTTAGCGACGGCTTCGCGAACCAGCGACTGAGGCGATTCGCTTCGCAGACGGGCCAATGCTACCACCTCGGCATTTTGTTGCTCATCCAACTCATAGACTTTATCGGGTGCACTTTGTTCCATGAACACACCTCATTACGGTTTGGTAGAACAAGTCTACACCCGTCGTCAATTTTTTTCACCTGTAAAGAGCGTATGCCGATGGCGGCCTATTCGCCGGGCAGCATCTCAAAAGCCAGCAACTGCGTCACTTCGTCGGCGCTGAAATTATCGTCGGAGATCAGCACCAGGCTGCGGTGGCCGTTGGCTAGCACCGGCCCCCAGCTCATGCCCTCGAGGTTGTCGACCTTGTCCAACCCTGCACGGTTGAAGTCCATCAGCAGGTGTTTTTTGAGCGGCGTGTAGACGGCGCCATCCAGCGTCGGAAAAGCGGCGATGTTGGTGGCGCCATCCACATCGACCAGATACAAGCGGATGAAGAACGCGAAGCGTCCCGCCGCGTCCTGTACTCCCGAGCGCTCCAGCGCCAGCAGATGACGGCTGTCGACCACCAGCATCTCGGACACGCCGTTGTCGCCCAAGCGCCCCGGCGCCGGACGTCCTTGCACGCGGTCGATCGGATAGGCGTATTGCGCCAGCACCTTGCCGTTGCGGTCGAACCGCGTGAAGCGGCTCGCCGCGCCGCGCTCCGGGCTGGCCGGCGCGCCGTCCTGGTACAGTGGCGCCTCCATGCCCACCCACAGCGACCGGCCGTCCGGCGCGAACGCCACCGCCTCGAAACTGAGATTGCCGCGTGGTCCGGCCGTTTTGTCACGCCTGGACTTGAACATGTCGGGCAATGGCAGCGTCGAACGGTAGGCGCCCTCTCCGCCTGCCTGCTTGACGAACGGCCCCGTCGCCAAGGCGTCGCTGCCCTCGCTCGCATACCAGATGCCGTCGCCCAGCGGATCGAAGCGGACCGCCTCGATGTCGGCCACCTCGCCGCCACGCGTCGCGGCGTCCCTCAATGCCGGATAGGCGCTGCCGTCGGCTTGCCGGAACGTGTGCACAGACTCCAGCTTGACCGCTCTGAACCCACGCGCGTCGTAATCAAGCCTCGCCGTGTAAAACCGCGCGGGCCCCAGCTCGGAGCGGTCGTCGCTGGCCATGATCCAGGTACTGGTGCGGGAATCATAGTCGATGCCCGACAAGCCGCCCACCAGCGTACCCTGGAACACCTGGCGGTGCGGTATGCGCTGCTCGCCGATGAAGCGCAGCCCCGCCACCGGATGCGCAACCTCCGACTTCCGCGCCGCACACCCGCCAAGCGATATGCCCGCGCACACCGCCGCGACAACGGCGCGCGCCAGCACGACCGATCCCTTCATCAGAAGCGAACCCGCATCGAGGCATACAGTGTGCGCGGGCTGCCCAGGAAGTAGCGCCCCGTGGTGAGCGGATTGGAGCTCGACAGCTCGGCGCCCACACCGCCCAGGTAGTGGCGATCGAACAGGTTGTCGACGTTGAGCGCGAACTCGGTGCGGCTGCCGTAGCCAAACAGGCTGCCGCGCGGCTTGTAGGTGAAGTTCAGGCCGACCAGCGTGTAAGCCGGCATGTACTGGCGCGGATACACGGCAGGCCCGCCGGCGATGACGGTGTTGGGCACCGCGCCGTAGGTGCCGGCCGCCTCGCCCACATAGTGCGCGTTGGCCGTCAGGCGCCATTCCGGTGTCGGCTTCCAGGTCGCTTCGGCGAAGGCGCTGCGGCGCGGCGCGCCAAGCACGGGGTCACCCGACTTGATGCCTTCTGCCGGCGTGTCGCTCGAATAGTGGGCGTCGTTATACGAGGCGTTGGCGTACAACTCGTAGGCTGTTCCCATCGCGCGCAAAGTTAGCTCCAAGCCTTCGGAACTGATCCCGCCCTGGTTGGCGAACGTGGTGGTGGCGTCGCGCGAAAAGATGTCGCCATTCGGATTGCCGTTCTGGATCGAGATGCGGTCGCGGTAGGCGATCTTGTAGGCGGTCAGCGCGGCGCCGTAGCCGTTGTCGCTGGTCCAGCGCACGCCGACATCCTTGTTGACCGAGGTTTCCGGCTTGATGCCGTTTTTCGAATCCACGGCCGCCGTTCCTTCGAACACGCTGTCGGGAATCGCGCTGAAGTTCTTCGAGCCGCTGGCGAAGACTTCCCAGTCGTCGTTCACGCGGTAGAGCGCGGCCAGTTTCGGCAGCAGTTTCGAGCTCACCTTCAGCGACCGCGTGCCGCTGAATTCCACCGGCGACGAGTAATCCTCCTTGAAGCGCTGATAGGTCGCGCCAAGGTCCAGCAGCAGCCGGTCGTCCAGCAGGCTGACCTTGTCCTGGGCGTAGACCATGGCGGTGTCGGACGAATAGTGGCGGTCCTGGGTGATCGAATACAGCGCGCTTTCCTCGAAGGCGCCGCTGACCTTCGGATCGGTGACGGCGAACCAGTTGCGGTCCTTGTCACGCTTGGTGCGTTCGATCCAGCCACCGATGCGGATGCGCTGGTGCTCGCCCAAGGTGTCCGAGACTTCCGCCAACGTCCCCTTGCGGTCGATGGCATTATCGCTACGGCGCGTGCTGGCCTCGCGCGCGCCCCACTGGCTGACGGGATTCATCGCATACCTGGCCGCCGCCGGGCAACCGGCCGACGACAGCGCCGCGCTGCTGGAACCGGCCGGAATCGTCACCGCGCCGACAGGAATCAAGGCGCCGTTGGCGTCGCGCCGGTACTGATTCTGGTAGCACTCCTGGGCCGTGGCAGTCGGCCTGGCACCCGCCGCGACGGCGCTGTACACCTGGCCGTTGGCCGGCAACTGAACGTAAGGCACATAGAACCAGCCGTTGCCCTCCTGCTTGTGCCAGTAAGGCTTGACGGTCAGTTTTCCGCTCTGGCCGAAGCGTTGGGTCCAGTCGACATGCGCCAGGATGTCCTCGCTGTTGATGCCACGCGTGCCGCGATAATTCTGGTCGATGGCGGGATTGCCGGTCCAGTGGTCGGTCAGGCCGTCGGTGGTCGGATTGCCGTAGAAGGTGGCCTTGTAAAACCTGGACGACTCGGCCAGCAGAGCGACGGCATCGTAGTCGTTGTCGCTGAATTTATTGTAGCTGACAGTACCGCGCAGGCTGGAGCCGCCGCCCAGGTCCTGCAGCACGCGCAGGTCGGCATGACGGCGGCTGTTGCGGCCCGATTCGTCGCCCGGCCAGGTGCGCACGTATTCATGCGAGTAGTCCAGGTAGGCGCTGGTGCCCGCCGCCGATTTGCCGGTGTCGACGCGCACGAAACCGCGCCGGTAGCCGAAGCTACCGGTCGCCAGTTCGATCTCGCCGCCGCGTTCCTTGGACGGATCGCGCGTTTTGAAGTCGATGTAGCCGCCCAGCGCCTGGTTCGACGGCGTGCCAAGGTCGCCGGCCGTCTGCGAGGCGTCGACGCGTATCAGGTTGGCCGGGTCCAGCAAACGGTTGGGCATCGTGCCGCCGTTCGACAAGGTGGAGCCGTTGGGAATACCGTCGATGGAGATGCCGATCTGCTCCTTGTTAAAGCCGCGCATCGACAAGCGCATCGAGAAGCTGCCCGTCAGCGCGTCGCTGGAGCTGACCTGCATGCCCGGCACCCGCGCCAATAACTTCAGCGGATCGAGACCGGCCGGTTGCTCGGCGATCACGGCCAGGTCGATCACGCTGTTGGCGCGCGCCTCGCCCTTGCCCAGGGCCTGGCCGGTGACCTGCACCACCGTCGGCGCCACCTCGCCCGCCGCTTCCGTGGCCGGCTGCTGCGCGTGCGCCACCCCCAACTGCATCACCGCCGCCGATCCGGCAGCGAACATCCCTAGTCGTGCATACATCGAATTCCCCTAATTGTGGTTTCAGCGCCATGTGACAGAGGCGAACTTGTTGTGTCGGACCGCTTGTCTCCGGCGGTCTCGTTTAATTTAAGATCATGTTATAGTGGTTCGTACCACTTTGCAATGTAAATGCCATATATTGCTAGCTATATCGATAGCATGTTGCAAAAGGTTCGTACCAATGTAACGGAACTGTCATAATCCGGGCGGTTCTTTACACGCTTTCACCGGGCCGCAAACCATTTGGTTACAATACGCTTCCATCCATCATTCACTCGACAGCAGGTACATTGAATGCGATCACGAACCACCGACACTGCCGCCACCGCCACCAAGGCCGTACCGCTGTACCAGCAGTTGGCGGAAACCTTGAAGCAGTTGATGGAGTCGGGGAAAATCGGTGCCCGCGAGCCGATGCCGGCCGAGCGTGATCTGGCGGTCACCTACCAGGTCAGCCGCGACACCGTCCGCAAGGCGATCCGTCTGCTTGAGGAACAGGGCCTGCTCTATAGCGACCATGGGCGCGGCACCTTCGCCGCGCCGGAGTCGGTGCGCCAGATGTCGCGCTTCCTGGACAGCTTCACGGACGACACCATCAAGCGCGGCGGCGTGCCCGGTCAAACCATCCTGGCGATGGAAACGGTGGCAGCCAATATGGCCGTGGCCAGTCTGCTGCACATGCAGCCGGACGAGCCGCTGCTGCGCATCAAACGCGTGCGCCTGATGGACGGCAAACCGATCGGGCTGCAGGAATCGTTTTTGCGGTTGCCGGCCGGCGCCAAGCTGGAGCAAAAGGAGCTGGAACAAGTCGGCTCGCTGTACCGCATCCTGATCGAGAAGTTCGGCATCAAGCCGTCCGAAAGCCTGGAGAGCGTGGGCGCGGTGGCCGCCCACGCCGAAGATGCGGCGCTGCTCGGCGTGCAGGCCGGCACCCCGCTGCTGCTGTGCGAGCGCGTGATGCTGTCCGACCGGCGCGAACCGGTCGAATACTGCGAGATGAAGTACGTGCCGCCCTACCGCTACAAAACCCGCATCAGCAAGGGCAGCGCGTCCTGACGTTCAAACGATGGCGCCGCGCAGCACCAGGTACAGCACGAACACCGCGTCCAGCCCCAGCACCATGGCGCCGGGCCAACGCCGCCGCGCGGCCAGCATCAGCGTGTAGACGAAGCAGCCCAGCGCCAGCGCCACCATCAGGTCCGCACAACAGGCGGTGACCAGCAACATCAGCAGCGGCGGCAGGTAATTCTCCGGCGTGCTGGTATCGAGGTCGCGCAGGCCGTCGAGCATGCACAGTCCCACCATCACCAGCACCGGCGCCGTCGCGCAGGCCGGAATCGCCGTCAGCAAAGGCCCGAAAAACAGCGCCAATCCGAATAGCGCGGCCACCACCACGCCGCTCAAGCCGGTGCGCGCGCCAGCCTCCACCCCGGCCACCGATTCGACGAAAGCGGTGACGGTGGAGGTGCCCGCGGCCGCGCCGATCACGCTGCCCAAGGCGTCGGATGCGAAGGCCGCCCGCGCGCTTGGCAAGTCGCCGTTAGGTCTCAACAGCCCGGCGCTGCGGATCACGCCGAACATGGTGGCGGTGCCGGAAAAGAATTCGATCAGCAGAAAGTACAGCGTCACCGGCAGCAGCAACATGAAGTGCGAGGAAAATCCACGGAAGTCGAGCGCGAACAGCAGTTCCCCTGTGAAGGTCGGCACCCCGAACCAGTGATCCGGCAGCCGGGTCAACGCGCGCCCTTCCGCGTCGGCGACGAACAAGCCGACCGCGCTCACCACCAGCATCGTCAGCAGGAATGCGCCCGGCACGCGCCGCACCAGCAGCATGGCGGTGAACAGGATGCCGCCCAGCGTTAGCCACGCGGCGCCGTCGTGCAGGCGTGAGAAGGCCACCAGCGAGCCCGCGTCGCCCACCAGCAGGCCGCCGCTGCGCAATCCGAGCCAGGCGATGAACACGCCGATCGAGCATTGCATCCCGATTTTCACCGGCTCCGGAAATGCGGCCACGATGCGCGCCCGCCATTTAGTCAGTGACAGCACCAGAAACACCAGCGCGTTGAGCAGCACCATCGCCAGGCCGGTCTGCCACGGAACGCCCATTTGCGCGACCACCACCTGGGCGAACACGATGTTGGTGCCCATGCCCGGCGCCAGCGCGATCGGCAGGTTGGCCCACAAGGCCATCACCAGCGTGGCCGCCATGGCCGAGACGATGGTGGCCAAAAACAGGCCGTTGCGGTCCATGCCTGCGGCGGCCAGGATCAACGGGTTGACGACCACGATGTAACTCATCGCGGCGAAGGTGGTGCAGCCGGCGATCGCTTCGCGCGCCGGCGTGGTGCCGCGCGCACTGAGCTGGAAGAAGCGGTCGGCCCGCGCGGCAAGGCTCATGGCGCGTCCTTCGGTGGTTGTCGGGCTATGCATGATCGAGCAGCGCCTGGATCTGCGCGCGGGTCGGCAGCGCCGAGCGGGCGCCGATGGCGGTGACGGCGATGCTGCCGGCGGCACAGGCGTAGCGCAACGCGCTCGCCGGGGCCTGCCCTTCCAGCAGCGCGGCCAGGAAGGCGCCGTTGAAGCTGTCGCCGGCCCCGGTGGCGTCGACCACGCGGGCGGGGAAAGCCTGCTGTGTTAAAAACTGAGCGGGATCGCGGGCCGCCAGCATGGCGCCGCGCGCGCCGCAGGTCACCACCAGCATGCGCGGTCCGTGCGACAGCAGGCCGGCCATGCCGGCGGCATCCGGCTCGGCGCCGATGACGGTGCGGTAGGTGCTGTCGTTCATGAACACCAGATCGGCCATGGATAGCAGCCGATGCATTTCATCCGGACCGGCCACCATCGCCGCCTCGATATCGATCGCCAGCGGCACGCCCGCCTCGCGCGCCAGCTGCTGCAACCGCTCGAACTCCGGCAGGTTGTAGGGCATCGCATACAACAGGCGGCACTGCGCCAGCGCCGCGGCGAAGGTCTCCTCTTGCAGGGTCGGCCCCGGCATCGGCGAATACACCAGCGCCTTCTCGCCGCTGGCCTCGATGATGATCAAAGCCGTCGGCGACGTCGCCCCGGGTACCACCCGCACATGATCGAGCGCGACGCCGAAGCGTTCGTACTCCCGGCTCAGGAACGCACCCTCGGCATCGCCGGCGATGCGGCCGTAGGCCAAGGTCGGCCGGCCCAGCAGACTGGCCGCGCAAGCCACGTTGGCGACGGTGCCGCCGGCGAACGGCGGCAGGCGCCGCCCCAGCACCTTCTGGTCGGCCGCCGGCGCCCGTTCGACCGTGAACAGCAGATCGATATTGGGGTCGCCAAAGGCCAGCAGGTCGAAACGGCGGCCGTCTGGAAAACTGAAAAGATCACGCATGCACATGTTCCTGAAAGACCGTTCCGCTCAAAAGCGCCGACTGAACTGGGCGCCGAAGATACGCGGGTTGGAATCGTTGACAAAGCCGGTCAGATTATTGAAGTCGATACCCCCCACCAGTTGCACGCGGTTGGTGATATTGCGGCCGAACAGCGCCACCTCGTTGCGGTCATTGTCCCATTTGTACCCGAGCCGCAATCCACCTGTCAACAAAGGCTTGCCGGTGAATTCGGCGGAACGGTACAAGGTGAAGTTGACGGCGCTGCGATACACCCAGTCGGTGTAGACGTAGAATTCGCCGTTGGCCACCGGGTAGGTGTATTTCAGCGAGGTGTTGGCGCTCCAGCGCGGGGCCTGCGGCAGCGGATTGCCGTCGATCAGAACCAGGGTCGAACCACCCTTGACGACCGTCGGATTGAGCACCGTGCAGGCGGCGCAGGCGCCGACCGTCAAGCCGGGATCCTTGATCCTGGTGTGGTTGTAACTGCCGCCAAAACTCCACAGCAGGTTCTCGCCGAGGTAGGCGTCCAGGTCCAGCTCCGCGCCACGGCCGGCGCTGCGGTCGGCGTTCAACAGGATCGCCGAGTTGGAGGTGCCGCCGACGGCCGTCAGTTGCAGGTCCTTGACCGTGTAGCTGTAGACGTCGAAGCTCAGACGCGCCTTGCGCTGGAAAAGGTCCGTCTTGAAGCCCACTTCATAGGACGTGATGGTTTCCGGCCGCGCCACCGACATCGGATTGAACGTGGCCGCCGGCTGGATGGTCGCGCCCCGGAAGCCGGTGGCGACGCGCGCGTACAGGTTGGCCGCCTCGCTGAGCTTGTAGACGCCGCTCATATCCCAGTTGACCTTGGAAACGCCGGTGCTGGTGGCCAGCCCGGTCGAAGCGTCGATGTCGGAACCGCCGCCGGGCTTGTTGTTCGGCTCCGTAACCAGATCCTTGTTATCGCGTGTATAGCGCACGCCGGCGCGCAGGTTGACGCGCGGCGTGACGTCGTAGTTGGCCGACCCGAAGACGGCGTAGGCGTCGTTCTTTTGGTGCGAGCGGATGTCCGACGTGAGCGCACCGCCGCCCAGCGTGTCGTAGCTGTAGCTGTCGATCTGGTAGCGCTCATCGAAGTAGAACAATCCGGCCTGCCATTTGAGCGCCTGCCCGGCATCGGACTCCAGGCGCAGCTCCTGGGTGAACTGGTGATGGCCCTTGGTGCCGTCGGCCGATTCAACCACGAACGGGATGAAGCCCGGGCCGGAAGGCGGCGCGTAGACCGCTCCGTAACCGCCGTCGATGTCGCCGCGGCTGAATACGCGAACGGTTTCGTAACCGGTCACCGAATGCAGGGTGACGCCGTCCAGCCGCCACTTCAGGCGCAGGTTGCCGCCGTGGTTTTTCAGGTACTGGCCGTTCTGGCCATCGGTGGCGACGCTGCCGACGTCGAAGCCCGGCACCAGCGCGTCGCTGCCCTTCTGGATGATATTGGCACGGAACAGCGACGCGCTGCCGTTCATCGTGCGCTGGTGCAGATTGGCCAGCGCCTCGAAGCCGCCGCTCGGCTTATACAGCAACTGGGCGCGCACGGCGGTGTCGTTGTAGCCGCCATACTGGTCGGACGTGCCCTGGCGCGAATTGCCGATCCAGTCGTCGCGGTGCTGTCCGAGCAGCGACACCCGGGCCGCCCAGTCGCCACCCAAGGGCAGATTGAGCGCACCCTCGACGCTGGAGGTGTTGTGGGTGGCGCCGGACAAGGTGAGATAGCCACCCGGAGTTTGCGACGGCCGCACGGAATCGAATTTGACCACGCCGGCCGGCGTGTTGCGGCCGAACAGGGAACCCTGCGGCCCGCGCAGCACCTCGATGCGCTCAAGGTCGAAAGCCGGGAAGCCCTTCAGCACCGCGCTCTCCTGTACCACGTCGTCGTAGATCAGCGAGACCGGCTGCGAGGCGTTCTGATGGAAATCGACGTTGCCATAGCCGCGCAGATAAAAGCGCGGGAAGCCACGTCCGAACGAGGACTCCACCTGCAGGCTGGGCGCGCGGCCCGCCAGCATCTGCATATCCTGTCCACCGGAGTTGAGCGCGTTCAAGGTCTCCTCGCCGATGATGGTCGCCGAGACGGGAACGTTGCGCACATTCTCCGCGCGCCGCTCGGCGCTTACCGTCACGGTCTGCAACTGGCCGGCGGTCGCCGGCGACCGGGTCTGCTCCGTCTTCTGCTCCGCCCCCTGCTCCTGCGCCCGCACGGCGACAGGCACCGCCGCCACGGCCAAGGCCACACCCACCATGGCCGCGCCTTCAATTTTGAGCATCCGCATACAATTCCTCCCGCGTTGATTAGATTAGCTTTTATGTCCGTAGTAAATTCTATAGTGGTACGGACCTCAAGTTAATTTATTTTTTTATTTTAGATATTTGTTGCGTTTACAGCGAATTAAGGTTGAGTTTCTTCCACATAGATGCAATCATGGTACGTACCACTAAACATCCAAACAAAAATGACAACCGATTACACACCACCCGCCTACATCACCTTCACCGGCATCGACCGCGCCGATCTTCTGCCTGGGATGCTCGCGCTCTCGGCGCGCTACCCGATCGAATGGGGCGTGCTGCTCGACGCCGCGCAGGAGGGATCGCCGCTGTTCCCCACCTCCGGCGTGCGCCGCGTTCTGCAAAGCGCGCCGCTGCGGCTGTCGGCCCACATCTGCGGCGCCGCCGCGCGCAGCATCGTCGAAACCGGCGACGCCGCGATCGACCTCGCGGGGTTTTCCAGGGTTCAGATCAACCATGGGCGCGCAGGCAGCAGCGACGGAGAGATCCGCAACAGCGCCATCTTCGGCGCGCGGCAAGGCGTGCGGGCCGCGTTGCAATGCCAGGGCGACTTCCCGTCCGACACGCGGGTGGACTGGCTGTACGACGTCTCGTTCGGGACCGGCGTGCGGCCGACCACCTGGCCGGCGGTGAGGGCGGGCCTGCCGTTCTGCGGCTACTCGGGGGGACTGGGTCCGGACACGGTCCGCGACACTCTGCTAAAGTTCCAGATCGCCGGAGACGCCAGCTACTGGATAGACATGGAGTCCGGCGTGCGCACGGAGAACCGCTTCGACCTGGCAAAATGCGAAGCGGTGTGCCGCATGGTGTTCGATGAACTGCGACTCGCTAAATAACGCGTCAACTGAATACATCTGAAACACGTAGGGCGGATTAGCGCAGCGTAATCCGCCAAGCTCCGTCGGCGGATTATGGCGGATTACGCTGCGCTAATCCGCCCTACGAAAATCAATTTCACTGGAGAGCATAGTGCGGCGAACAATTATGATCATGGCCTGCGCGTTGGCGCTGATCGGCACGCAGAACGCCGTGGCAACGACGACCATCCCCAAGATCATCATCGACAGCGACTTCGGCACCCTCAACGACGATGGCCAACTGCTTGCCATCGCCGCCCAACTCCAGGCGCGCGGCCGCATCGAGGTACTCGGCCTCACGGTCGTCTCGGGGAACAAATGGCTGCGCCAGGAGGTGGGCGACGCGCTGAAAGCCGTCGAACGCCTGGGCATCGAACAACAAGTGGGCGTCTACGCCGGCGCCAACCTCGCGCTGTCGCACGACCTTGCCACCATCCGCGAAGAACAGCGACAACACCCGGGCGGCGACGGCTACCTGGGCGCGTGGAACTGGCCCGAACCCAAGTCCGACACCGATATCAAGGCACCACCCGACGGTCCCGCGCAACACACCAAGGTACGCGACCAACAGGCCGCCGACTTCATCGCCGACAGTGTCCGGCGCCATCCGGGACAAGTCACGATACTGGCCATCGGCCCGCTGACCAACATCGCGCTGGCCGTGCGGCGCCACCCCGACATCGTGCCGCTGATCGGCCGGATCATCTACATGGGCGGCGCGTTCGACGTGGCCGGGAACACCACGCCGACGGCGGAGTTCAACTGGTGGTTCGATCCGGAAGCCGCGCGCGAAGTCCTGCGGCTGCCGCTGCGTCACGTCATATTCCCGCTCGACGTCACCAACACCGTTCAAATCGACAAGCAGGTCTACGACCGCGTCGTCAACGGCGCGGCCAGGGATGGCATCATCGCCAGATTATTCAAACAGCTCAACGGCTATGGCTACGACGGGAAGAACGGCTTTGAAACCAATCCAGCCTACCGCACCGACGTTTGGGACACACTCACCCTCGCCTACCTGGCCGATCCGACCTATGCCACCCGCTCCGCGCGGCGCTGGATCGACGTCGACACCACGGTCGGCGCCAACAACGGCCGCTCGATCGGCCACGCGACGGCGCAACCGGGACTGCAACCTGCGACCGTGGTGCAACGCTTCGACAACCGGCGCTTCTTCGATTTTTATGTGGACGGCCTGACAGCCCCGGTCCCGGTGTCCACCAAAGCGGCGGCGGACAAAGCCAACTAAGAAGCAAAACATGTGGCCGCCCCTTTGGCGACGCGCTGCGCTGTTATTGCTATACTTGCAAGCAGCGCAGCCAACCAAAGAAAAAACCCATGCTTGAACTCAGACCGACCTGTGAACACTGCGATAAATCCCTGCCGCCAGAGGCGCTGGACGCGCGCATCTGCAGCTACGAGTGCACCTTCTGCGCCGACTGCGTCGAGAACGTCGTGTCGAACGTCTGCCCCAATTGCGGCGGCGGTTTCACGCCAAGGCCGGTCAGGCCGTCGAAGAACTGGAAGAACAACAATTACCTCGGCAATGATCCGGCCAGGACGGAGATCAAGCACAAGCCGGTGGATGCGGCGACGCACGCCGCCTTCGCCGCTGAAATAAAAGCCATCCCGCCCGAGGCGAGGTAAAGCCGGACGCGCTCCGGTTGATCACTCGGCGTGGATCAAACCGAGGGTCAGCCCTTTCAAGGTGGCGGCGGTCCGGGTTGAACATTCGAGTTTGCGGAAGATGCTCTCGACGTGGGTGCCCACCGTGGAGGGACTGATCTGCAGCTCGCGCGCCACCTCCTTGTTGCTTTCTCCAAGACTGAGCCGGCGCAGTACCGCGATCTCCCGCTCCGACAGCAGCTTCCTGCGCGGCGACGCGGGTTCGCCCGCCTCGACGCAAGTGCCGTCGGCGGCGGCGATCGCGAAGTTCACGGCCTGCATGTCGAAGCGCCCGGCCGCCGCGTCCTCCGACAGGATACGCGCCGCCTCCGGCGCCGCGCACGCGGCGCGCCAGGGGCGCGGCATGCACAACGCGGCATACGCTGCAGCTGCCGCCAGTATCCGTTGCGGCATGTTGAGCGAGTCGGCATCGAGGTCGCGGTAATAGCCGCTGCCGTCGAGCCGTTCGTAGACATGGGACGCGAGCGCCGCCTCCGCCCGCAGCGAGGGTATCTGCACGCCGGCACGCGCCATCCAATATGGCACCAGACGCACCTTTTCCCAGTCCGCCATCCCGAGCTTGCCGGCGCGCTCCCAGACGATGTTCGGCACCGCCGCGCGGCCGACACCGTGGATGAGCGCGGCGCGTCCCAGGCAGCGCTGCTGGGACGGCGACAGGCCGGCCAGTGCCCCCGCGCGTTCGGCAAGGTCGGCCACGCGGCGCGAATAGCCCAGCAACCATGGCAATTTCAGCTCGATCGTGTCGGCCACGATGGTCAGGGACACATGTTCGGTCAACGCCGGAATCTGCGCCGGACAGGCCGGCGCCTCGATCGCCTCGAGCCATGCCCCGGCATGCGTGGCCAGCAGGCGCACCAGATCGGCCGGATATTTCTTGTCGGCGCGCGTGGCGATCAGCCGCAGCGCCTCGTCCACGCCACGGGCGCGCGTCAGAAGCTCCAGATCCCCCGCCAGGTTGGCGTGGTACACCAGGCGTGGAATCTGCGGGTCGGACAGGCGTTCGGGTGTGCCGCCGCCATCGTAGTGCTCCCAGAAGCGCCGCAGCCCGGTCTCGACCTCCTCCGGCAAGCCCATCACCTGTGCGATCGCGCCCGACACCTCGCAATGGATGCGGGCGAGCGGCTCCACGCTGGTAAAGGTCATGCGGTTGTCGGGCGGGAGGGTCCCCAGCAGCATCGCGTCGCGCCCCGCGACATCGTCGCCCAGCAGCGCGGAAAAACCGCTGGCGTTGGCCGTGCATCCCGACCAGCGCAGCAAGGTCACCAGCCGCACGTGGCCGCACGCCCCCGGCTCGGCGCCGTCGGCCAGCGCCAGCCGCTCGGCCAGATGGGCCGAGCGTATCGATTGATTGGTGGGCTGGCCCATGCTCAAGTCGCCGACCATGGCCAGCAGTTGGACGGCTTCCTCGACGGTGACGGTGTGGTCTTGTTGCATTTTTGTACTGTAGAGGAAAACCCTGTCCACGGCAACCCGAAGCGGCGCACGGCCTTGTCCACTTCCGCCGTCTAAACGGTCGGCGTGGTACCGCCATCGATCACGAATTCGGCGCCATGGACCGAGGCCGCCAGCGGCGACAGCAGAAACGCCACCAGCTCCGCCACCTCGTTGGGCCTACCGGGACGGCCGATCGGGATTCCGCCCAGCGACGCCATGAGTTCCTCCCGCGCCTCGTCCTCGCTGCCTTGCCTGTGTGTCGCCATGCGGGTGATCAGGGCCTGAGCGGCGGTCGTTTCAATGAAGCCGGGCGAGACGGCGTTGACACGAATCCCGCGCGGGCCGAATTCGTTGGCCAGCGATTTGCTGTAGTTGGCAAGGGCGGCCTTGGCGGCGGCGTACGCCACGGTCGACTCGAACAACGGCAGCCGCCGCTGGATCGACGTGATATGGACGATGGCGCCGGCGCCGAGCTCCAACATCGCCGGCAGGAACGCGCGGTCGAGCCGCACGGCCGCCATCAGGTTGACCTGGAACGCCGCGTCCCACATGTCGTCGGTCAGCGCCAGCGCGCCGCCGCTGGGGGCGGACGAGCCGCCCACATTATTGACAAGGAAATCGAGATGGCCGAACTCGCGCTTGACGGCGTCGGCGACGTAAGCCGCCCCTTCCGCGCCGGACACGTCCGCTTCGAGGTAGCGCACCCCGGCCAGCGGCTCCGGCGGCAAGTGGCGCGCCGGGGCGATGACCGTCGCGCCTTCCTCCACCAGCTTGCGGACGATAGCCTCCCCCATCCCCTTTGTGCCGCCGGTGACCAGGGCGTGCTTGCCTTCGAAGAGATAGCGGCTCATGGCTTGACCTCCAACGATTGGATGCTTCCGGCGCGCAGCACGAAGTTGAAGTTCAACGCGACGGGGCTGCCCGGGAAACTGCCCCGGACGGTCGCCCGCAGAATGTGGCGGCCATCGGTTTCCTCCAGATCGACCGGCTCTATCGTCGCGCGGTACTTCTCGCCGGTTTCGGCGACCCATGCGGCGATTTCTTCCCGGCCGTGATGCGTGTGGCCTTCGTCATGGACGATGGCCTCCTCATGGAAACACGCCGCGGCGCGCGGCGCTTCCTGGGCGTTGGTGGCCTCGACGTACTCGGTGATGGTTTGTGGAAATTTGTTCATGTCATTCTCCTCAATGTGTGAAGCCAGTGTATATTCGGCCATCATGAAGAAAAAGGATGTCAATGGACATGCGCTATGAACCAATGGTTCAAAATAGGCCGTTATGAGTTCGCTTGATTTGATTCGACTGTTTCTCGCGGTGGCGGATGATCGGAGCTTCACCCGGGCGGCCAGGCGATTGAACATCACGCCGACGGCGGTGAGCAAAGGGGTGCGCGCGCTTGAGAAAAGGCACGGCGTGCCGCTGTTCGTCAGAACCACCCGCAGCGTTTCGCTGACCGATGCCGGGGCTGGGCTGCTGGCCGCGCTCAAGCCGGCGGTCGGCCAGATCGACGAGGCGTTCGACGAGTTGTCGCGGTTCCAGAGCCGCCCGTCGGGCCATCTGCGCCTGACCGCGCCGCGCGCCTTCGGCTTTCTCGTCGCCCGCTTCCTGGTGCCGCGCATGCGCGCCGCCTACCCCGACATCACCTTCGACCTGTCGCTCGACGACGGCCTGGTCGACCTGGTGACGGCGGGCTACGACGCCGGCATCCGGCTGGGACAGGCGATCGCGCAGGACATGGTGGCCATCAGGCTTAGCCGGCCGCTGTCGTGGTCGCTGGTGTCGTCGCCGGGCTACTTCGAGCGCTCCGGCACTCCCGAACGGCCACGCGATCTGCTGGGGCATCAAACGCTGCGCTATCGTTTCTCCACCTCCAGCCGCCTGCCGCCCTGGCGCTTGACCGGCGGCGACGGCGAACTGCTGCTCGACACCGACGCCGCGCTGACCGCCAACGATACGCAAATGCTTGCCGAGTGGGCACGCCAGGGCATGGGCATCGCCTACCTGCCCGACCTTGAAATCGACGAGGACGTGCGGCGCGGGCGACTGGTGCGGGTGCTGGCGGAGTTCGTGCCGGAGACATCCGGACTGTTCCTCTACTTCCCCATGCGCACCCAGAACCAGCCGAAGATGCGCGCGCTGATCGAGCAGGTGTCCCGGCTTGCCGACGAAGGCGCGCTGGATGTCAGCTGCGCCCGCTAGTACCCAAATGCCTACTTATTTGGTTGCCGCGACCGCGTCGAGGATCACCTTCGCCACCTCGGCGGGACGCGACTGCTGCGGCACGTGGCTGGCCGGCAGTTCGGTGGTCTTGGCGCCGATCTTCTTGGCCATCGCGTGCTGCAAGCCCGGGTCGATCATGCGGTCGCGCGCGCTGACGATGAACCACGACGGTTTGCTGGTCCAGGCGGCGGCGCTCACCTTGTCGGCGAAGGCCTTGGCCTGGATCGGTCCCTGGGTCGCGGTCATGACGGCGGCTTGGGCCGGCGTCACATCCTGGGCGAAGTCTTCGCGCATCGCCGCTTCGGGCAGGCTCAGGAAACCTTCGCCGTCGGCGACGAAACGCTTGGTGCCCGGGGCCGCGGGATAGCCTTCGCCGGTTTCGGCGGTCGACTTGCCGGCGTCGGGCGCGAAGGCGGCCACGTACACCAGGCTGCGCACCTTGTCGTGCTGGCCGGCGTCGGTGATCACTGTGCCACCCCACGAATGGCCCACCAGCACAACCTTGCCCGGCTGGGCCGCGATCGCGCGGCGCGTTGCGGCGACGTCGTCGGCCAGCGAGGTGAGCGGGTTCTGGACGGCGGTGACCTTGATGCCTTTGGCCTGCAGCAGCGGGATCACCTTGGCCCAGTCGGAACCGTCGGCGAAGGCGCCGTGCACGATGACGACGGAGGGCTTGGCGCTGGGATCGATAGAGGCCGCACTTGCTTGCGGGACGATAGTTGCGAAGGCGGTTGCGATGGCGAGCAGGCGCAGCGAGGTTTTGATGGTGGTCATGGCGTTCTCCGTTTGGTTTGTTGGGTAAGTGAAACCAGTGTAGGGAGAATGCTGGTAAGGCGGTATCGGGTGAATGGCCTATGCGGTTGTCCTGCCACCGCTCGCATCGACTCGCGCGGACTGCGGAATCGGCTGGCTGTGCACCGCGGATGCCAACTCAGCGCACATGCATCTGCTCCACCGCCGCCAGCAGTTCTTCGTTCGTGAACGGTTTGCGAACAACGCCATGGGCACCGAGCGCCAGCGACATTTGCAGACGTTCCTCGGAGTCGGCCGAGACGACGAGCGTCTTCAACGGCGCGGGCAGCTCGTTTTTTTTCAGAAAACGCAGCACGTCCAAGCCATCCAGGCCCGGCATGCGCAGATCCAGCGTCATGAGCGCCGGCTTGAAGATGGGCAGCATGGCGCCGGCCTCGAAGCCGTTCGACGCGACCGCGGTCTCGAAGCCCGTGCCGCGCAGCACACGCTCAATGGCGCGCGCCATGTTCGGCTCGTCATCGACGATCAATACGCGCCTGGGCTGGACCACGGCCAGCGTGTGGTCGGGGATGCCGTTTTTGCGCATAAATTCATGCAGCTCGTCGACCAACACCCGGCGATCGCCCCTGCCGGGTAATTTGTACGCCGGCAGCAATCCGCGCTCTATCCAGCGTGATACGGTCCGGAAATTGACGCCGCAAATGCGCGCGGCCTCTCCTGTAGTCAAAACGTCCGACATGTCCCGCCCCTTCTTTTCGCGCCGTTGCGACAAATTCGCGCTGACAGGATAGTCAGTTCATCCAGAATAGGCAATATGTGATCGCCATATTGGCCGCATCGTTGACAGGTTAGTCAGGTAAGTCTATATTGACAGTACGGGTCGCATATATGGCGGGCTGCCACTTAATCCGAGAGGGAATATGATGAGCCAGACGACCACCCGCAAAGCGCCAAACGCTGCCGACACGCCAGCGGTCAATTGGGCCGAAAAGCATTACCTGGTGGTCGACGATTGCGCCAGCATCCGTCAATTGCTGCGGGAAAGCCTGCGCAACATGGGGGCCAAGAACATCGACCTGGCCATGGATGGCCAGGAGGCGATGGCCATGCTCACCAATAAGCGCTACGACGTCATTTTGTGCGACTACCATCTGGACGGGGGGCGGAACGGCCAGCAAATCCTGGAAGAGGCGCGCAGCAACAATTCGCTCATGCCCAGCAGCATATTCATGATGGTCTCGGCCGAGAAGAGTTCCGATTCGGTGATGGGCACCGCCGAACACTGCCCGGACGCCTATCTGCTCAAACCCATCACCGAGGGTATGCTCACCACCCGCCTGAACCGCGCGTGGCAGAAAAAACAGGTATTCCGGAAAATCGACCTGGCCTATGCGCGCAAGGATTATGCCCATGCGGCCATGTTGTGCGACATGCAGATCGGCGACAACAAGCTGCACGAAAACGATTTGTTGCGCATGAAGGCCTCCCTGCTGCTCAAATGCGGCCAGCGCGACAACGCCCGCGCCATCTTTGAGAACGTGTTGTGCCATCGCGACTGCACCTGGGCCAAGGCCGGCCTGGCCAAGCTCCGACTGCAGGACGGCGACTATGCCGGCGCCTGCCAAATGCTCCAGGATGTCATCGCCGGCAACGGCCTGTACCTCGACGCCTACGACCAGCTCGCCACCGCGCACAAGCATCTGGGGCAGTCCGAGCAGGCCAGCGCCGTGCTCGATCGTGCGGCCCGGCTCTCGCCCAATTCGGCGCCGCGCCAAAAGACGCTGGCGGAAGTCGCACTGAGGCTGGGCGATGTCGCCGCCGCCGAAAAAGCCTTTCGCAAATGTATCAGCGTCGGCGAACATTCGATCAACAGATCGGCCGATCCCTATTTCGGCTTGGCGCGCGTGTGCGGCATCAAAAAGGCCCCCAAGGAGGCCATGCAAATCCTCGCGTCGGTGCAAAAGAAATTCGCGGGCGACGTCAGCGATCTGCGCGCTAAAATCACGGAAGGGCTGGTGTGCCTGGACAATGGCGACACGCGTAGCGCCACCGTCATCGCCGGGGAGCTCGAAGCGATGCTGGCCACGGCCACCGCCGCCGTCCTCCCCTCCCCGAGCACGTGCATGGATATCGCCACGCTGCTGCTGGAAGTGGGCATGAAAGAGCCGGCGGTCAAACTGCTGTGCCACGTCGTCCAGAATAACGACGACGACAAGATCGTGCGCGACGAGGTGCAAAAAGTCTTCGAGTACGCCGGGATGGACGAAGAAGGAGCCAATCTGATCGCGAACGCGCGCAAGGAGGCAAGCGACATCATGAACCGGGGCGTGCTGTTGTGGAAGACCGACAAGCTGGACGAAGCGGTCGAGTGGATGCGCGCCGCGCGGCTGAAATTGCCGGGAAATCTGCGCATCCTCTTCAACACGGCGCAGATTCTAATTTCACACGTGCAAAAGCGCGGCTACGATCTGGCGCTGACGGCCGAAGCTGCCGAGGTGCTGAACCAGATCGACAAGATGGCGCCCGGCCAGCTCCGCCATTGCGAACTCAGCGCGCAGTTGGGAACCCTCATGCCCGCCACTCCCGAGATCGACCTCATGGCGGTGATGCTACACTGACGCCGTTGCACCCCGGTGCGATCAGATCGCTGACCGCTGTCGGCCACCACAAAGGTCGACGTATGCTGTATGCCGCTGCCGGAAATCTGGTCGAGCCGATGCCACCCGCACCACCTTCGCCGCATCTCTACAATAGGTATCCATTCACTTCCTAGTCCCTCTCATGGCAAACCAAAACGACCTTCCGGAGAACCTGATCAATGTGACGAGCGTTGACCGCACCTGGAATGGCGTCGCCGTCGTGATCACCGAGTTTTTCGGCAACGGCCGGGTTCTGCATCAGCTGGCACACGATGAGCAGTCGCGGCTTGGCATGATGCTGGACGAAGTCGGCGAAGGCCGCGCCGAGCCCCGGCTACGCCGCAATACGCCCTGCCCGGTCGACTACAAGCCGCGCCAGATGCACTTCACACCCGCGGGGATGGAGCTGTGGGGATACAGCGACGACATTCGCTACGCCCGTGACGTCAACCTGTGCTTCGATATCGGCGCGCTGGGCGAGCGCTGCGCCATCGAGGGACGGCAAGACCTCGCGAACACGCCGCGACTGCGGTTCACCGACGATGGAACCTGCGCGCTCATCAACTTGCTGGCGGACGCGGTGCGCGATCCGGATCCGTCCGCGCAACTATACGGCGACGCGCTCGTGACCGCGATTGCGCTCCGGCTGTTTCGCGGCAACCAATCCGCCGTCAAGGGTCCGGCCAAACTGTCGCCATTGCAGTTGCGCGACGCGCTGGGCTTCCTGGAAACAAGCCTTCCCTCCAGGGTGGAGCTTGCGACGCTGGCGAACCTTGCCGGCCTGTCCCAATCCCACTACCACCGGGCCTTCAAGGCCTCCACCGGCCTGGCGCCCTACCAATGGCAGCTGCAGGCGCGCATCGAACGCGCCAAGGCGCTGTTGCTAAACACTTGCGGTTCGCTCGAAGACGTGGCCGAAGCGACCGGCTTCGCGGACGCCGTGCACTTCGGCAGGACCTTTCGCAAGCTGACGGGCGCGACACCGTCAGCCTGGCGCAGGGACCGCCTCAGCTAGGCGGATGCGCCGCGCATGCCCGGTCCGCCGTTAGGCCCGCGCCGATTGCAGCAGTTGCAGCTCCCAAGCCAGCGCGACGCCGCTCGCGCCGCCGTGCTCCAGCACGACGCTAGAGAGTTCGGTGGCCGATTCCACGCGCGCCCAGTCGCGCTGCCACTCGGAGATCACCGCCATCCAGGTGATCGGCACGGCGCCGGCCTGCACCAGCCGGCGCACCGCCATGTCGTGCGCTTCGGCCGAGACGCCGCCCGACGCGTCGGTCACGACGAACACGTCGTAGCCTTCGCCCAACGCCTGGATCGCCGGCATGGCCAGGCAGATCTCGGTCCACAGCGCCGCCAGGATGAGCTGTTTGCGGCCGCTCTTTTTCACGACGTCGGTCACATTCGGGTCTTGCCAGGTGTTGATGAAGGTGCGGTTGATCGGCTTCTGGTCGGGGAACACGTCTTGCAGCCCCTTGATCAGGTTGCCGCCCCGGTCTTCGATCACCGTGGTGAGGATGGTCGGGACGCCGAACACCTTTGCGGCCTTGGCCAGGCCGACGACGTTGTTGACGATCATCGTCGGTTCGTGACTGTGCAGGTTGGCGAATTGGTATGGCTGGTGGTCGATGAGCACGACGATGCTGTCTTCGGGGCGTAGCAGTGCGGGAAGGCCGGTCTTGGGCATGTAAAACTCCTTGGTGGATGGGGCGTTCGTTCGCCGTTGCGGAAGGACTGAGACGAGCGGCAACGCCGCTTGTCCGTCACGAAAGATGGTGCCATGCCTGGCCGCGTGTGGCACTGACCCGTCTTGCGCCGGACAGTCTGAATTGATCACCGGGCCTCGCCTGCTTGATTTACAACCCTGCCTGATGCTCTCGTCACTGACAAGGTCTGCCACACGCAGCTAACAGATTCGGTGGACTCCCGCCTACGCGTTCTCCATTCGCCATGCGCGCGGACTCGAGATGCGCCATCTCACCGATTTCGACGTCACGCCAACGACAATCAGGAAATTGTTTGCCACCTCGACCGTTGCCGCCCCGTAGGACCGCTCGGAAGGCCAGACACTTACTTGATCCAGCCAGCAATTTCAACGACACTGTCGAATACCGCTGCCGCCAGCGTTTTTTGACCGCCATCCGGAAATGGGCAATGAAGAAAATAAAACTAGCAAGCCTGCTTTGCGCGTTTGCGTTGACCGGGTGCGTCGGCGTCCACAACAACTCGCTAGAATCAAAGGGCGCCATCGGGCCACAGCCGAAGCAAGCTGAGTGGATTCAGCTATTCAACGGGAAAGACTTATCCGGCTGGACCCCGAAATTCAAGGGCTATCCGGCTGGCGTCAACTACAAAAACACATTCAAGGTTGAAAACGGCATTCTCAAAGTCGACTACAGCGAGTACGACAAATTCAACGGCGAATTCGGTCACCTGTTCTGGAAGCAGAAACTGTCGCACTACCGTATTCGGGCGGAATATCGTTTCGTCGGCAAACAGCTCGCGGGCGCTCCGGGCTGGGGCTTTCGCAATAACGGCATCATGATTTTTAGCGAACCGCCGGAGACCATGGAGCTCGACCAGGACTTTCCCGCATCGATCGAGGTGCAGATGCTTGGCGGAGGCGGGCCTGGTGACCAGAACAACGGATCGTTCTGCACCCCTCACACCAAGGCGGTATTTAACGGGCAGCTGACCACTACCCACCGTACCTCGGCCAACTCAAAGGTGTATATGGGGGACGATTGGGTCACCATCGAGGTGGAAGTTCGCGGCGGAAAATTAATCAAGCATATCCTTGATGGCGAGACCGTGATCAGCTACAGCCAGCCACAACTCAACCCGAGCGATCCGCACAGCCGGCAACTCATGGCGAAAGGCTTCCCTCAGATGCTGGAGAGCGGATACATCGCCATCCAGGCGGAGACCCATCCTACCGAATTTCGCCGGATAGAAATCCTGCCATTGGAGGAATCACTTTAGGCCCAGTGAAATTATTAAAATTTAAATTTTTGTCGGCATGGCTTGATGATATCATTGTGATCTAAATATCAACGAAAGCCATTATGCCGCGCTCGAATGGACGCCAGTTGCCTGTCGCGGCACGACGGCCTCGATGCTCTCGCCGGCCTGGCCGTCTGGGGCGCTTCGGCCCGCCGCAGCAAGCGGGCTAAGCTTAGTGGCGCAATGCCAACCGTCCGGCCACCATTGTCATGGTTGTTCGCGGTCCTTTCCACCCCCCGTACGAAAAGAAAACATGCCTATCAAATTATTCGCGGCAGGCGCCCTCCTGGCGCTGAGCGCCTTCTGCAGCCAGGCACAAGCGCAAACCTGGACCGTCACCACGACCGGCCATATCGACTATGGATATGACCACATGCAACTTTTTGGCGACATACCGGACACGGGTTCCTGGATAGGACGGGATTTGACTGGCCTGGCGTACACGGAAACGATTACCGTCAGCACCGACCCGGCGCAGTGGGAGTTCAGCAACACCGCAGGTTCCGCAGCTGAGCTGTACGGCAACGGTCCGGGATACACCGTCACGGTCACCGTCAACGGCCACACCAAGACCTTCAGCGCCAACGCGACCGTCAATGGGAGCCAGCTCATTTCAAGCGCGCTTTCGAGCAACATCAATGGCGCTGAAGTGTCGAGCCGCATGTTGGGCGTGACGGGCGGTGTCCAGGTGTTGCAAGTACAGACTTATGCGAGCAGCTATTCCGCAGCGTTTGTTCCGACGGGAAGTTTCAACCAGTCTCAAACCTTCTCGCAAGACGTGAGCGGCGCTGAGTTCAACAAGAGCGCCTCTTTCTACTTCACAAACGATATCACCGGTCCGGACATCAGTACGATGTTCGGCGGCACGCCGGACAGTATTACCGTCACCATCTCCGCCGTCCCTGAACCATCCAGCTACGCCCTCATGCTGGCGGGGCTGGCCATGACCGGCTTGATCGCACGGCGCCGCAAGAATCGCGCTTGAAAGAACCCGCTCGATCGCGATTCATGCCGCGGGCGTTTCATCATGCTCAAATTCAACGAAGAATCTTAAGCGCCTGGGATCAACCGGCGCCCAATTGCTGTGCCGATCGTTTGATCCCTGCGAAGACCGTCTCCGCAACTCGGACGGGAAAGCCAGATGGTAACCGTGCCGCTACTGCCTGGATCGCGCCTGAGGTTCGCTCCAGCACGCTTTCGATAACATCTTCGGCATCGGCGCGTAGGAAACACTTGGCGGCAGTGCTGTTGAAGTGCCTGCGCTGCACGTCTGCGAATCGATAGTGTTTGTTCTTGCCTAACAAGGCCATCGCAAGCTTGGCGTTGTGAAGCGAATATTGATTCGGGCCGCCGCCTTCAATCGGGCAGATCGACATGACGTCGTATAAGGGTGCAAGCGCGTAGCGACCTGCGGGCAACAAGTGAATGCTGAAGTTCTTGGCATGTCCATCCGGCGCGGCCATCAACCAGAACAGCACTTGGCTGGTCAGCAGCGTGGTCAAGTCTTCCTCCGCGCGCTCGGAGCCGCGCAGCACCGTCGCCAATTCAGACAGGCCGGGACCGCCGTCGCTCTCGTACTTCAGATGCGGCGGGACCCCAAGGGCTTGGCAGAAGTCTTCCTGCGGCAGGCGCATGATCCATTTTCCGGACGAGTGCATTTTTCGGTCGAAGCGCTCGACGCCTAACACCTTTTGAGTACCAAAATTTAAGATGGCGGTCTTGGCGACCGGCAGGCCGAATTCCGCCAGCAAGTTCATGCACAGCCATTCGTTCTCGACCGATGCGCTCAAGTCGGTCTTGCGGTGGCCGACCAAGCCCAACGGCAGTTTGAGTATGTGCGTGGTGGGCGTCGAGCCATGCGGACGCATCCAGCCGCCGTTGTGCCACAGCAGCGCGGTCTTTTCCTGCGCGCCCGCGAGCGAGATGCGCAGGTCGTCGGCGTCCTCGCGGCGTCTTAACGGTCCCGACTGCGTCAACTGGATCAAGTGTCGCCCAACGTCCTCCTCGGACATGGGACTGCCTTCGATGCGCTTGACGTCGCTCGGTGCCTCGTCCTCCTCCAGCAACTGGACCGCGCCAACGCAGTCCCGACCGATTTCTTGCAGCAAGTCGAATGCTTCGATGGAGGCGAGCTTGTAGTGGGACGCCAGGCGCTTGCGTATCGGCTCGCTGTCGGGAAGGAGATTGTCGAAAAAATCGCGGACGACATCGCCCCGCAATGGCAGATCGCCGGTATAGGGCAGCGATAGCGATAATGGCCGTCCTATCGCCGATTCCCTCCAGGATTTATCGTAAAGGAATTGCGTTTCGCCACGCGGCGGGATGGTCCAGGTTCCGACGCGCTCGCCGTTGCTCCACACCGACAGCGACCGAGAATGCGATTTGCGTCCCATGGATTACCATTCCGGCGTGTTCGGACCACGCTCCTCGGCGACGCTCGTCTTCGGCTGCACCAGCACTTCGTGATTCAACACGGCCAGCAGCGCCAGCAGCTGCTCGACGTTGATCGATCCCGGATCGAGCTCCATCGCCGAGATGCGGCTCTGGCTGATTCCCAGGCGTTGCGCCAGTTGCGTCTGCGACAGCCCGGCGGACTTGCGCGCCGACTGGATAAGCGGACCAAGCTGTTTGGAGAGGGACAGAATTTGCCTCATGGGATACCCGCGTTTTACCTTTGTAACGAATATTTGCAGATTACGCTTATAACAGGTATCCGTCAAATACCTGTTATACAAGTAATTTAGTTTGCAGCTTCTAGGCTGTTTTTTTGATTGCGGTAGTGGAACTATGCCTGCCTCAGCGCTATGCGCTTGGTGATTGGGCGCCGTCGCTACACCGGCTCGCGAAAATAAACGCAACAAGGTGCGGTGTGGACGCTAGAAGGACCATTGCGCCGGTTGACAAGGGTACACGGTATTCGCTGCCTGCCTTCATGCGCTCGCCGGGGATGGCAAGGGCGATTGAATTTGAGAAGGCGAAAAAAAGCCCCATCGATGGGGCTTCTTACTGAATACTTGGCGGAAGCGGTGAGATTCGAACTCACGAACGGCTCACACCGTCGGCAGTTTTCAAGTCTTCAAATCTTGGTTTAAAAATCAACGACTTACCTGCAAATCGATTCCGCACCAATTCCAACTTTGCGCGTCATAAGCCATTGATTTAACTAGTGTTTTATTCCCGTTGCGGAAATGATTATGCAATGTGTTTAGACTTGGCTCAAGGTCATATCCCGGGGAAATCAAACCCACGGAATTTGAGGCTGTATGCTGTCTGCCGGCCACTGATTGGGTTTACGCTGTCTTTGTGCAGACGACTGCACAAAGAATACTGTAATCGAACCCTCGTCGTAAGCTTGGGAAGCAATGTAAACAATCCTGCAAAAATGCGGCGCGCCCGGCGATTACCACTCCCCAAAATCATAACCAATCGTGATTTTGTAGCCCTTTGGATCAGCGAGAAAAAGCCGTTTGGGGAGGGGATTTTCGCGTACTTTTGCGGCGGTTTTCGACTCAAGCGGTGACCTTCACATATGACGGTTCTAGGCGCCTTCCGGGCTGCGACACTATCATACCTACAAATATACCTACACACGATCTCCCCGATCGCGCAAGCTTGATCGCAATTGAGAATTCCAGCAATCAATATATTACCCAGTACGCGTTCGGAATGATCATCGTTGCTGCATATACTTCCACATCCAAAGAGGATGAATGCATGTGAAACTTCGGACGCAGGCGCCAATTCACGGATTTCGCAGTGTACCGAATTCCTTGCTGGAAATTAACTATCCCGCCGTCTCCAAAAGATGTGAACGGGCCTCCATGAATAAATTTATCCCCAAAAAGATTCGATCCGTTCAAGACAAGAGGTTCAATCCTTTCCCACTCGTCCATAATTTTCGAATATTCCGGAGGCGGCATCTCATCTCTAAACATACTTAAGAAAAATTTACTATCTCCAATATTCTCGACTCCATTTTTTATTAGGAATTCTCGTTCAAAGTCCACTAGGGAGTGAATCAAAATATCGCATTCATCGCAGAACTTCTTTGTAATGCCATAGTTTACTAAAGGCATATCCAGATCAACAAGCTTATCATGAGCAGCCTTTAACCTCACGTGCCATCGTGGGTGACTTCCCTCCTTAGCAATTTCGATATCGTCTAACTCAATTAATTGTCGAATCCCGAAGTAGAAAGATCTACAAACAATGTTCTTTATATCAATTCGCGAATGTTCATTTTGCATACGATACATGAAATATCTATACGTCCCAGCTACCGCATAGCAGTCAGCATCGAACTCCAGCGCTTGGGCCATCAATTTCGAGGTCGCTCTTACTTTATGATGGCCTCTAGCAAAATGAAAGAATTCGTGCGCCACGACCCAAAGTAATCCACCCAAACGTTGCACTTTATCTTGTTGGTCTAGCGACAAAAATGCAGAATATTTCCCGTTACCAGACTGCTCTTCATGCAGAATAAAAAAATCTATAAGGCCTCTGTTTATTATTATTTTATTATCGATTCTTGCGCTTGCATTAGTTTTTTGCGAGGCCCTAATGAGCAATTCAATTGCGCCCCCCATATAAGAATATTTCGAATGAACAAATCGCAGAAAATCATTAACGATCTCCGCAACCTGAAAAATGAAATCACACTCTTCAGTTGAGCCCCCGTGGAAATCAACATAATGTATATACTCATCAATATTTCCGATATCACTCATACAACCCCTAACGGATGGAACAATCACGTTTTTATTTCAATGTGGACACATTTGTTCCATCCTGCAAATTCCGATGATGCATCTGCCTTTGCTCCCTATGAAAGCTTGGGAAGCAATCTAAACAATCCTGCAAAAATGTGGCTCGCAAGGCGATTACTACTCCCCAAAATCACAACCAATCGTGATTTTTTAGCCCTTGGGATCGGCACAAAAACGCACTTTGGAGAGGGGCTTTTCGCCTACTTTTTGCGGCCGCTTTCGACTTAAGCGGTGTAATCCACTAGGCAAGCAACAATGCGGCTTCCGTCGGAAGTCAAGTATTCACTACCTATAAGCCTACCTACATAAAAATCGGAAGCAGCGTGACGTTATTAACGTCTACGGGAGGACGCCCTGCAACAATGCAATCCCCATCGCGATACCCCTATCTAACACGTAGGTCACGATGATAGTCGCAACGAACGTAATCCCAGCCTGAACTCCCCAATGGGCTGTCTCCCGCCCTGGCTTGACAAAACCGACGTTCGGAAAGGTTCTTGCAAGCAACCGGTTAAGGGCCGGCCCCACAGCCGTCCACACGTTAGACAGCATAAGCAACGAAAATAGAAATACGGTTAGAAACGCATCTTTGCCGGGATATTTCGCCTCGTATGCCCGCGCGGCACCCACACTGACCACGAAGATTAAAAACACGCCGAGCAACTGCACTAACAACATGACTGGCTTAGACCGCCCCATGCCGCGATGCCAAGCCGCCATCTTTTCGACGGTCGTCCGAAGCCGTGAAAAAGTTGACTCCATCCAGTCCTCCGTATCAGACGACACAGTAAGAAGGCAGTGCGGATTTAACCTGTCGAGCACCATCTCGGCGAACCTTCCACGAAGACGGTTGGAGTTCCTAGAGTCGTCGGTTTCGATAGAAAAGATAATCCGTTCTACTCGCCTTGCCATTTTGAAGACATCCATCAATGTCGCAGGGTCATAAACTTTTACGCCTTGCCCATCGTATCGGATCATGAAAACGTATAGGGGTGCCAGTCCAGGAGTAGCCCGAGCAAGGGCGGCAAGTTCATGCCAAAGTCGGTCAAATAAATTAGCAATCTCTTCCACATTCGCTAAGGTAACGCGCACATTGGTGATCTCTACATCCTTCAAATATTTCGACATCGTCGCTCTCCGATTGCATGAGAGAAATGCTAACATATCCGCTCTACAGAATGATCCTGACCCAACTTTAATGCCGTCGCTGCACGCCCACCCAGAGATACGTTGGGGTTAGAAAAAATTTCTATCAGGCATCTTTTCGCCGGTCTGAGTTACTTTGCCCCGCATGCTTTCAATATAGGACATGTATCCGGCTTTACTGCTCACTCGTAGTTTCGCGACATTCGGGCCAAGTCGGCGAGCGAGATCGTCGATGCGGCCGACGCAAGCGCGCTGCTGGGGCACACCGAGCAAGAGATTACCGACCGCGTCTATCGCCGCGTCGGCCAGTCTGTCAAACCTACGCGCTAGCAGAAAATAGCCTTGGCCTGCCTCTGCATTGAGTGAGGCCAAGGGCGGCTTTCGCCTGCGGGTTCAACCCGCTGCCTTGGGCAAAATAAATACTCGGACGTCTATGCCCTCGCCACCAGAGGCAAGGTCATTTTCGATCCCAACTGGATTCGCAATTCGGCCTTCAGGGTCATAGACAAAGCACACGAGCCGCTTGCATTGAGGGTGCCTTTTATATTTCGCAATATCGATAATCAATTGCTCGCCAACGGACCTCGCGTTCAGTCCTTGGCGCGTTTTCTTGATCTCAACGACAGTTAGAATCTCTGGAAGTAGAAAGTCGGTGCGCGAGGCACTTCCCGCATAGCTCGGCACCCATTCCTCAGGGCGGACGTCATTGAAGTGAAGTCTCAATAGCGCGTGCATGAGGTCCTGAACATCGTACTCATCGTTTACGTCTAACGTATTTCGATCTGAGTGACGAGACCGAAGTTGAACCGCAACAGCATGAAAGCGAAGAATAAGTTGGTCCAGAGCGTCTACAAGCTTCCGCTCCGACTCAGCAATCAACACGGGACCAGTTGCCGCTACAAAGAGATTCTTGTTGCGCTCAATTCGAGTAAGAACGGCTGAAACGGTACTTCTTACTTCCTCAACGCTTGCGTACGAGGCCGATTGAGAGATGTTACTGACGCCTTCGTTGTACGCACTACTCACAAGCTGAATGTGCTGCCGCGAGCCAGGGACGTGATCGCGGAAAAGGTCTAGAAGCTCCGTGACGATTGTCCGGAAACGATAGTTGTCTTGCCGCTCTATGTGCATCCCAGTGCGGGTGTGACTAAAGCGCGCCAATATCTTGCCAAGTTCCTCAAGGTACGTTGTCAGGGCGTCGATGATTTCTTCAGGTGCCATTGAGAGCTAAGTTGTTATATATCGTAAAACGCCGAGTGAGTGAACTTCGCTATCGCTATCGACGTCTGAAAATGGGCCATTAGCGGACACACGAGAACTCTAACTCATCCGGCAGTTGGTGTCAGGTCAAGTCGGAGTTACTCCGTCTAAAATCACTTCCGCTTAGACTAGTTGCGGAAACCATTTCCGCAACTAGTCTAAAAATCCTCGTAAATTCCGACCGCAATACTTCTTATTGCCAGTTCCAAAAGCAAAAAAGCCCTTGATAATCAAGGGCTTAATCATATGCACTGGCGGAAGCGGTGAGATTCGAACTCACGAACGGCTCACACCGTCGGCAGTTTTCAAGACTGCTGCCTTCAACCACTCGGCCACGCTTCCTATGGCGCAGCATTATACAGAATTCAACCAGTTGATGGGTAATCGCGCTTCGCTGGCCGAAAATACGGCACTGGCGGCTCTTGGCGGATTACGGCGTTCCGCCTAATCCGCCCTACGTGGCCCCCGGCATACCGGGCGCATGCGGTCGCAGGCACGATGTTAGGCTGCTCTGCTAGCTTGCCCCGGCGTCCAGTTCTCACGCAACGCCAGCTCGAAGGCGGCCGCCTCCAGCGGCTGCGAGAACAGATACCCCTGCACTTCGTCACAGCCGGAGTTCTTCAGGAACGCCAGTTGCTCGACCGTCTCCACGCCCTCGGCGATCACCTTGTGCTTCAACTGCTGCGCGATGCTGATGATCGTGTTGGCAATCGCGCAATCATTCGCGTCGCTCGGTATGCCGATCGTGAACGAGCGGTCGATTTTCAACGTGTCGATCGGGAAGCGCTTCAGGTACGACAAGCTCGAATACCCGGTGCCGAAATCGTCCAGCGACAACGTCACGCCCAGCGCCGTGATCCGGTCCATGATGCCGATCACGCGGTCGATGTTGTGCATCAAGGTGCTCTCGGTGATCTCCAGCTCCAGCCACGACGGCTCCAGCCCGTACCGGTTGAGCGTATCCATCACCCGCCCCGGCAGCGACGCGGTGAACTCGCGCGCCGACACGTTGACCGCCAGCCGTATCGGCGGCAAGCCGGCGTCCTTCCACTGCTTGGCCTGCGAACAGGCCGCCTCCAGCACCCATTCGCCGACCTGCACCACCAGCCCGGTCGCCTCGGCCAGCGGGATGAACTCGACCGGCGGCACCAGGCCGCGCTCCGGATGGCGCCAGCGCACCAGCGCTTCGGCGCCGATGATCTTGCCGGTGTCGATGGAGAACTTGGGCTGGTAGTGCAGCAGCAGCTCGCCGTTGCCGAGCGCGTGGCGCAGCCCGGTTTCGATGCGCATGCGCTCCTGCATGCCCTGGTTCATGTCCTGGCTGTAGAAGGCGACATGGTCGCCGTTGACGCCGCCCTCCTGCTTGGCGCGGTACATGGCGATGTCAGCCAGCCGCAGCAGGGTTTCGGCGTCGTCGCCGTCCTGGGGATAGACGCTGATGCCGATGCTGCCGCCGACCCGTAAATCGTGGCCCTGGATCACGATCGGGCTGTTGAGCGTGGCCAGCAGCTTTTGCGCGACCATGCTGGCCTCGAAGTGCTGGCCGAGGTCGAACAGGCCGATGGCGAATTCGTCGCCGCCCAGCCGCGCCACCAGGTCCTGGTCGCGCAGCACCGTGCGGAAGCGGCGC
The DNA here is from genome assembly GCF_059418705.1 of Duganella sp. GW821-FHT07F09. Lineage (NCBI taxonomy): Bacteria > Pseudomonadati > Pseudomonadota > Betaproteobacteria > Burkholderiales > Oxalobacteraceae > Duganella > Duganella sp. GW821-FHT07F09. The sequence continues at coordinate 437,988 of NZ_JBWKQJ010000006.1, forward strand.
GCGACCTCGCACAGCAACTCGTCGCCGATCTTGCGCCCGAGCGTGTCGTTGATCATCTTGAAGCGGTTGAGGTCGATGAACAGGACGCAGCCTTGCAGCTTGCCGCGCTGCGCGACCATCAGCGCCTGGTCGACCAGCTTGGTCAACAGCGTGCGGTTCGGCAGGTTGGTCAGCGCGTCGTAGTACGCGAGGTGGTGGATGCGCTCTTCGGCCAGCTTGCGCTCGGTGATGTCGGTGAGGTAGGCGATCAGCCCCATCGATCGCTTGTTGAGGTCGCACAGCGGCGACAGCGACAGGCTGGCCCAGAACACCTCGCCCGATTTTTTCTTGCGCCGAACTTCCATCAGCCGCCCGCCCTGCTCGAGGAACGGGTCGTGGGCGTCGATGTCTTCCTCGTCGTACAGGAACAGGATGTTGCGCCCCACCGCTTCCACCGAGGTGTAGCCGAACAGCCGCTCCGCGCCCTTGTTCCAGCTGAGGATGAAGCCGTTCATGTCCATCGTGACCACCGATTCGTGGATGTGGTCGAGGATCTGCGCCTGGTGTTGCAGCTGCGATTCGACCTGCACGTAGGCGTGGGTGCTGCGCTGCGCCAGCGAGTGCACTTGCAGCACGCTGCCGGCCAGCGTGGCGAGGCTGGCCAGGTGCTGGCGGTCGGCGTCGCTGTAGCCCAGCCGTCCGGAGACGACGAAGCGGCCGAAATAACGGTCCTCGAACCAGATGTCCTGCGTCAGGCTGGGGACGGCGTCGTCGTTGGCGGCGACGATTTCCTCCACCGGCGGCGGGACCAGCAGCGAGACGGCGTCGGCCGGCATGTATTCGCCCAGCGGGCTGTTGGTGACGATGCGGACGATGCGTCCCAGTTCCTCGGCCATCGCGCTGCCGCGCAGGCGCAGCACCGCGTCGCAGACGGCGGCGCTGTGGTTGAGGAAGTCGGAGACGGGATGGTCGGCCATAGGTTATAGATTCCTGCTGACCTGGATGGCCCAGTGGTAGGCCTGCAGCTGCGCTTGCCAGTAGGTGTCGGCGCCGATGCCGGCCTTGTCGAGCGCGTCGCGGTCGTGGTGTTCGACCAGGCTGAGCAATTCACCCAGCGGGCCGCCCCGGTCCAGCAGCGCCATGACGACATCCAGATCCAGGCTGAGCGCGGCGACGATTTCCGTCATCGACATGCCCAGCAGCACATCGAGCAGCGAGAACACGCCTGCGACGAAGGCCATGTCCTGCTGGTCGCGGTCCCAGCCCAGCGATTTGCTCAGCGCTTCCATGTGGGCCGCGCGCACCGCCGCCAGCGGCAGCAGCGGGTTGGCCAGGCCGTCTTCCTGCTGCCGCGCGTACAGCAGCAATTGCAGCCAGCGTTGCAGCTGGCGCCGCCCCAGCACGTTGATCGCCTGGCCGAAGCTGTGGATCGGCGAACTGAGCGCGAAAGCGGCCGAGTTGACCAGTTTTAAAAGATGGTAGGACAGCGCCGGGTCCTGCTTGAGCAGCACTTCGAGCTCGCGCGAGTCGGCGTCGCGCGCCAGCATGCCGAGCAGCGCCAGCAGCCGCTTGCGCGAGGTGCCGTCGTTGGCGGTCTCGCGCGGCGGATGCAGCGCGTAGTCGCCGCTGAACCAGTGGAAGCCGGCGTGCGCGCATTCGGCGATGCGCAGCTCGCTGTGCATGCCGGCGGCCAGGTGCGGGCCGGGCTGGGCGATGAGCGCGAGCACCGGCGGCAGGCTGGCCGAGGCGTCCACCATCAGCGAGGTGGCGCCGCACATGGTGGCGGCCGAGCCGGCGGTCACGCCTTCAATCATGATGCGATAGCCGGCCTCGGCGACGGTGGCGAGTTTTTTTTGCACCGGCACGTCGGCGCAGTGTTGCGCCGGCACGCGCAGGATCACGCGGCTGGGCGGCAGGCTCGATAGTTGCGACAGTTCCAGCGACGCCGGATCGGGCACCGGCACGATGCAGTCGAGCGGCGCCAGCGCGGCGAACACGTCGGGGGTCCGGAACAGGGTCAGCGTGGACTGGAAGGCGTCACCCGCGTCGGCGGACAATTCGAAAGTCAGCGCCACCCACTCGTTGCGAGCGTTGGACACCGCTTGGAATTCCACGAGGGGGAACGGGCTAGTATCTGGCGCGGACATCAATTTCTCATCGAGGGTTGTACGCGCAGCGATCGTTCGACTATGACGGGGCAAACCAATACCATGGGGCAGTAGAGTAATTTGCAATATGACCAGTATAGGAACAACTGACTGCACACAAAAACATTTTTCTTTTTACACAATTGCAATTTTCTAAGCAGCTAGAATATATCAGATATTGCCGGACAAACACGGAATATTAGAAATTGCTCAACAGTATTGCAGCTTCGCCGCGATTTTGTTGCATCCAAACAAAGAATCATGGTGAAAGTTATGTCATTGCGCATGCTGCACCGCGAAACGGATCAATTCAGCCTGCCCTTCTATGCCGAGCTTGCGCTTGATGTTGAGCCGGTGCGTTTCGACGGTGCGCACGCTGAGGTCGAGCGCGCGGGCGATCTGCTTGTTCGATTCGCCGTTGGCGATGTGGCGCAACACCTCGTGCTCGCGCGAGGTCAACTGGTTGTCCTGGTTCTGCGGCTGCGCCAGCTGGCGCGCCAGCGCGGCGCTGTAATAAATACCGCCGGACATGACGGTCTCGATGGCGACGACGATGTCCTTGCCGGGCGCGTCCTTGAGCACGTAGCCGCGCGCGCCCGCCTGGATCGCCTGCGACACATACTCGAGCTTGTCGTGCATCGACAGGATCAGCACCGCGATGCGGGGGAACGCCTGCTTGAACTGGGCGGTCGCCTCGATGCCGTTGGTGCCGCGCATATTGATATCCATGAGCACCAGGTCGACCGTGCACTGGCCCGCCTGCTCCAGCGCCTCGGCGGCTCCGCCGGCCTCGGCCACGACCTCGAACTGCGGCATCGCCTCCAGCCGCGCGCGCAGGCCGTCGCGCACCAGGGGGTGGTCGTCGACCAGCAGGATTTTGATTGTAGAGGTCATGGCGTTCCCGGTACTGTATTAATGCTGCGATGATTCATATTAGCCGTTGTACTGGCTTTGTTCAGCTATTGTTCGCGGCGTAGGCGGTCAGCACCGTGCCGTCCGACGAGGAGACGATCTCGAACCGGCCGCCGATGGCGTCCATCCGCTCCATCATATTGCGCAATCCGATGCCGTGCTTGGGATGCAACGCGATGCCCTCGGCGTCGAAGCCGACGCCGTCGTCGCTGATGCGCAAGTTCACTCCCTTGCCGTCGCCGGTCAGCGCGATCTCGATCGCGCTGGCGCCGGCGTGGCGCTCGATATTGGTCAGCGCCTCCTGCGCGATGCGGAACAGCACCGTGTTGGCGACGTCGGGCAGGCCGTCGGTGATGCCGCCGGCCTCGAAGCGCACCGGCGTGCCGCTGCTGAGCGTGTACTCCTGCCCCAGGTGGTGCAGCGCCGCCGCCAGGCCCAAATCGTCAAGGATGGCCGGACGCAGGTTGTGCGAAATGCGCCGCACCTCGCCCATCACGTTGCTCAGCTGCCCGGCCGCGTGCTCGAACACCGCGTGCGCGGCCTGCCGCTGCTCCGGTTTGTCCGACGACAGCCTGATCATACCAGCCTCGATCTGCAGCTTGATCGACACCAGCCACTGGCTGATACCGTCGTGCAAGTCACGCGAGAGCCGCGCCCGCTCCTCCTCCTGCGATTCGACCACCCGCTGCGCCAGCACCTTGAGCTTGGCGTCGGCGACGCGGAACTCGCTGATGTTGAGCGCCAGCCCGGTGCTGGCCACCGTCACCGAGGCGGCGATGGCGATGGCGGCGATCCACAGCATGGTGTTGTGGATGTTGCCCGATTGCTGGATGTCGATCTTGGCCAGCGCGCGGTCGACGTCGTCGAGATAAATGCCGGTGCCCATCATCCAGCCCCAGTTCGGCATCGCCACCACATAGCCGAGCTTGGCGACCGGCTTGCGGGTCGACGGCTTGATCCACATGTAGCGCTCCAGCCCGCCACCGGCGCGGGCGCGCTGCAGCAGGTTCTGGATCGTCGGCCGTCCCAGCGCGTCGCGCAGCTCGAACAGGTTCTGCCCCACCAGCTCCGGCTGGCGCGGATGCATCAGGGTGTTGCCGTTCATATCGTACAAAAAGAAGTAACCGTCGTCGCCGTAGCTCAGCGAGGACAGGATGCGCTTGGCCTCCTCCAGGGTCGCCGGGTCGTTGCGGCCGGAATTGTACAGGTGCGAGATCGAATGCGAGGCCAGCGCGACGTAATGCTTGAGCTCGGCCTCCTTGCTGCTCAGATACGCCTGCTGGATGGTGTCGCGCTGCTGCTGGGCCAGCAACACCGACTGGTGGCGCACCGCCAGCGCGATCGCGCACAGCGCCAGGATCAGCGGCGTGATGGCCAGGAATATGACTTTTTGCCGCAACTTCATAAGGGACCGCCCATCCAATTATCCGAACCCCGCGATTTTACGCCCCCGCGCGTCCCCGGCCGTACGTAGTACTACCTAACGCGACTGCGTAGTGCTGCGCTTGCGCCAATTATCAGCTTCATGAATACTCGCCATAAGCTGCCACGATGCCGGATTGATAAGGCCAAGGCAGCACCGGACGAAGTGCAGGACTACCTTGGAGGAAGCATGAAATCATTACCCACTAGTACACCCCAGACCCTGGCCAGCAAGCTCGGCTGGGCGGCGCTGGCCCTGTGCGGCGCCGCCGCCCTCGGCGTGGTCGCGCTCAAGCGCGGCGAGTCCGTCAGCGCGATCTGGATCGTCATCGCCGCCGTGTGCGTCTATCTGATCGCCTACCGCTATTACAGCCTGTACATCGCCGACAAGGTGCTGGGGCTCGACGACAAGCGCATGACGCCGGCCGCCAAGCTGAACGATGGCCTCGACTATGTGCCGACCAATAAATACGTGCTGTTCGGCCACCACTTCGCCGCCATCGCCGGCGCCGGTCCGCTGGTCGGGCCGGTGCTGGCCGCGCAGATGGGCTATCTGCCCGGCATGCTGTGGATACTGGCCGGGGTGGTGTTCGCCGGTGCCGTGCAGGACTTCATCGTGCTGTTCATCTCGATGCGCCGCGACGGCCGCTCGCTGGGCGACCTGATCAAATCGGAGTTGGGCCAAATCCCCGGCATGATCGCGCTGCTGGGCACCTTCATGATCATGGTCATCATCCTGGCGGTGCTGGCGCTGATCGTCGTCAAGGCGCTGACCGGCTCGCCGTGGGGCAGCTTCACCGTCATGATGACGATCCCGATCGCGCTGTTCATGGGCGTGTATTCGCGCTACATCCGTGTCGGCCGCATCGGCGAGGTGTCGATCATCGGCTTCGTGCTGCTGATGGCGGCCATCTTCGGCGGCCAGTACGTGCAGGAAAATCCGGCGCTGGCGCCGATGTTCAACTACACCGGCACCGAGCTGACCTGGATGCTGATCGGCTACGGCTTCGTCGCCTCGGTGCTGCCGGTGTGGCTGCTGCTGGCGCCGCGCGACTACCTGTCGACCTTCCTCAAGATCGGCACCATCGTCGGCCTGGCGCTGGGCATCCTGTTCGTCGCCCCGTATCTGAAAATGCCGGCGATCACGCAATTCATCGACGGCACCGGTCCGGTCTGGTCGGGCTCGATGTTCCCCTTCCTGTTCATCACCATCGCCTGCGGCGCCGTGTCCGGCTTCCACGCGCTGATCTCGTCGGGCACCACGCCCAAGATGATCGAGAATGAAAGCCACGCCCGCTTCATCGGCTACGGCGCCATGCTGATGGAATCGTTCGTCGCCATCATGGCGCTGGTGGCCGCCTCGACCATCGAGCCGGGCATCTACTTCGCCATGAACTCTCCCGCCGCGCTGATCGGCACCACGGCCGAGTCCGCCGCTGCGGCGATCTCGCAGTGGGGCTTCTATGTCACCCCGGAAATGCTGACCCAGACCGCCAAGGATGTCGGCGAGCACAGCATCATCTCGCGCGCCGGCGGCGCCCCGACCCTGGCGGTCGGCATGGCCCACATCCTGTCGAACGTGATCGGCGGCCAGGCCATGATGGCCTTCTGGTACCACTTCGCCATCCTGTTCGAGGCGCTGTTCATCCTGACCGCCGTCGACGCCGGCACCCGCGCCGGCCGCTTCATGCTGCAGGATTTGCTGGGCGCCTTCGTGCCTTCGATGAAAAAGACCGAGAACGTGTTCGCCAACCTGACCGCGACCGCGCTGTGCGTGGCGGCCTGGGGCTACTTCCTGTACCAGGGCGTGGTCGATCCGCTGGGCGGCATCAACACCTTGTGGCCGCTGTTCGGCATCGCCAACCAGATGCTGGCGGCGATCGCGCTGATGCTGGGCACCTGCGTGCTGTTCAAAATGAAACGCGGCAAGTTCGCCTGGGTCACCGTCGTGCCGACCATCTGGCTGCTGCTGTGCACCTTGACGGCCGGCTGGCAGAAGATCTTCCACGCCGATCCGAAGATCGGTTTCCTGGCGCACGCCTCCAAGTACCAGGGCGCGCTCGACGAGGGCAAGCTGCTGGCGCCGGCCAAGTCGGTGGCGCAGATGCACCAGATCGTGTTCAACGATTATCTGGACGCGTCGCTGGCCGGCTTCTTCGTCGTCGTCGTGCTCAGCGTGCTGGTGTTCGGCATCCGCACCGTGATGGTGGCGCGCGCCAACAGCAAGCCGACCGCCATGGAAAGCCCGATGGTGCTGGCTGCCAAGGTGCAATGATGTTGGGCGACATCGCCAAGGCGGGCCGCTATCTCGGGCAGAGCATGCGCCTGATGATGGGCCTGCCCGACTACGACACCTATGTCAGCCATCGGGAAGCCACCCATCCCGACGAGCCGATGATGACGTACGAGGAATTCTTCCGCGAGCGCCAGGAGGCGCGCTACGGCGGCGCCGGCAAGCGCGGCGGTTGTTGCTAACGTGCTGAGTGGCGAAGGCCGGTTCTGTTGAACCGGCTTTTTTTTTCACCTATTACAAATATTTGCGGAACTTTTGATCTAACTCATCTGTCCAAACTCCTTGAGCCGCATGGCGGCAGCTCCCCGGGAGACACATGGCGCAGACCTTTTCTTACCACCACGCGTTCGCGCGCAACCTCGGCTGGGTGACGCCGGCCGAACAATCGCTGCTCAAGGACACGCGCATCGCCATCGCCGGACTGGGCGGTGTCGGCGGCTTTCATCTGCTGACCTTGGCGCGGCTGGGCGTGGGCGCGTTCCACATCGCCGATTTCGACACCTTCGATATCGCCAACTTCAACCGCCAGATCGGCGCCAACATGTCCACCCTGGGCTTGCCCAAGGTCGAGGTGCTGGAGGCGATGGCGCGCGATATCAATCCGGAATTGCAGATCACCAGCTTTCCGACCGGCGTGGACGACGTCAACATGCGCCGGTTCTTCAACGGTGTCGACTTGTATGTCGACGGCCTGGACTTCTTCGCCTTCGGCGCGCGCCAGGCCACGTTCGCCGCCTGCGCCAGGCTCGGCATTCCGGCGATCACGGCCGCGCCGCTGGGCATGGGCACGGCCGTGCTCAATTTCCTGCCGGGGGAGATGACGTTCGAAGAATACTTCGGCTGGGGCGACCTGCCCGACGACGAGAAGGCGCTGCGCTTCCTGGTGGGGCTGGCGCCGGCGGGACTGCACGGCCGCTATCTGGTCGATCCGTCCAGCATCAATCTGAAGGAGAAGCGCGGCCCCTCCACCATCATGGGCTGCGAGTTGTGCGCCGGTGCCGCCGCCACAGAGGCGCTCAAGATCATGCTCAACCGCGGCGAGGTATTGGCCGCCCCGCGCGGCTATCAGTACGACGGCTACCGCAACAAGCTGGTGCGCACCTGGCGTCCCGGCGGCCACCGCCACCCGCTGCAACGGCTGGCGATGATGCTGGCCAGGCGGCGCCGTCCCGGAGACGAATCATGAGCAAGATGGAACAACATCTGGATGCCACCCTGGAACAGATACTCGAGCTGGCGCGCTGGGCGCCCAGCGGCGACAACACCCAGCCGTGGCGCTTCGAGATCCTCGACACGCGCCGCCTGATCGTGCACGGCCGCGACACGCGCGACCACTGCGTCTACGACCTGGACGGCCACCCGAGCCAGATCTCGCTGGGCGCGCTGCTGGAAACGATGGCCATCGCCGCCAGCACCTTCGGGCTGGCGATGCTCGCCGCGCGGCGGCCGGAGGCGCCGGAGGCGCGCCCCATGTTCATCGTCGACTTCGTGCCGGCGCCGCAGCGCGAAGGCGATCCGCTGGCCGACGCCATCCTGGCGCGCAGCGTGCAGCGCCGGCCGCTGAGCCGGCGCCCGCTGACGACGGCCGAGAAGACCGCGCTGACCGCCACCCTGCCGCCGGGCTTCCGCGTGACCTGGCTCGAAGGCCGCCAGCGCGTGGCGGCGGCGCGTTTGATGTACCGCAACGCCAAGCTGCGCCTGACGATGCCGGAGGCGCACCAGGTGCACCAGGCCGTCATCGAATGGAACGCCCGCTACAGCGAGGACCGCATGCCCGACCAGGCGCTGGGCGTGGACCCGATGACCGCCAAGCTGATGCGCTGGATCATGCGCGACTGGCGCCGCGTGGAATTCTTCAACACCTGGCTGGCCGGCACGGTGGCGCCGCGCCTGCAGATGGACCTGATCCCCGGCCTGGCCTGCGCCGCCCACTTCGTGCTGACGGCGGAGCGCCGCCCGCAGCGCATCGACGACTACGTCGCGGCGGGCCGGGCCATGCAGCGCTTCTGGCTGACGGCCACCGCGCTGGGACTGCAATTGCAGCCGGAACTGACGCCGCTGATCTTTTCCCGCTATGTGCGCGAGGGCCGGGTGTTTTCCGGCACACAAGGCATGCAGCAGCGCGCGGCCGACCTGTCGCGACAGGGCGAGCTGCTGGTCGGCCAGCAGGTGTGGGAGACGGCCGTGTTCATGGGCCGCATCGGCGCCGGCGAGCCGGCGGCGGCGCGCTCGATCCGCAAGCCGCTGAACGAACTGCTGGTCGGCCCGCCGGCGGGGGGGCGTTGATGCGCGCCATCAAGCCGTTGCAGATCGCCGTCTTCCTGGGCTTGCTGACCGCGATCCTGGCGCTGGGCATCGGCGCCACCGCGCTGCTGCTGGGCGGCCTGCCGCTGGGCGATTTTCGCGGCGTGGCGCTGCTGCTGGCGGCCGTGCTGCTGACCTATCTGGCGGCCTTCGCCGTGTACCGCGGCTTCCTGTTCGTCATGCCGCTGCGCGAGGGCGAGGTGGCGGAAAACTCGCGCCACGAACTGGCGGCCAACGTCAACATCCTGTTCTACCTGCTGCTGTTCAATTCGCTGATCCGCACGCACTTCATCCCGGTGCCGATCGTGCGGCTGATCTACCTGGCGCTGGGCGCCGAGCTGGGCGCCAACACCTACAGCGCCGGCGCCCTGCTCGATCCGCCGCTCACGCGCATCGGCAGCAACACCATCATCGGCCACGACGCGGTGATCTTCGCGCACGTGATCGAGGGCAGCCGGCTGGAACTGAAGGCCGTCGTCATCGGCGACACGGTCACCATCGGCGCCAAGGCGGTGGTGATGGCGGGCGTGCGCATCGGCGACAACGCCATCGTCTCGGCCGGCGCGGTGGTGACCAAGGATACCCACATCGGCGCCGGCGAAATCTGGGGCGGCATTCCGGCGCGCAAAATCAAAGCGGCCTCGGCAGTAAAGGCAAGCGAACTGAGCTAGAGTAATGAACCAGATCAAGCAAGTGCCGGAATTTTTTACGCACTGTTCGATCCGCAACACACAGCGCGGCGCAAGCCCTTGAATCCACAGGCTTCGTCCAGGCTGGCAGGAGTTTTGCTGAAGAGGTGGAGCGACCTTGATTTCCAGGGTCTTCTATTTCTTGGGGAACAGCTATGAACTATTACAAACCCGCCGCCGCCATCCTCGCGGCCGCGCTGGCGACACCGTTCGCCGCGCTCGCCGCCCCGGTGGTCGGCCTCGATCCCACCGGCACCGGCACCTACACCACCTACGCCGACCTGTGGACCAACATCACCGACACCGCCGTGGTCACCGGCTTCGTGCCGGGCGCCATCGTCGGTCCCGGCGGCATCGCGCCATATGTCACCGAACTGCACACGCAGACCGTCATCGGCACCATGAGCAACAGCAACACCGGCGCCATCGTCACGCCGCCCGGCCTCAACACCAGCTTCGAGATGACCAAGGTCGTGCGCTTCGAGGAACTGGTCACCTCGCAAAACGCCACCACCGCCACCTTCGGGCTGGCGCCCAGCCAGTCGGCGGCGATGGACGTCGATCCCACCCGCGCCGGCGTGCAAAACTTCGCCGTGTTCTTCGACCAGATCACGCCCGGCGGCGCCAGCCAGGCCGTGCCCGGCAACGGCGTCGACACGGTGCGCTGCTATGGCACCGGCGTCACCGGCGGCGCCGCCAACGGTTGCGGCGGCGGCGGCGCCGACCCGGACGGCGACGGCGTCATGATCCTGTCGGGCCACCTGGTCTTCAACACCGCCAGCTTCACCGCCAGCGGCGCCGTCGGCACCGGCTCGTTCGACACCCGCTTCATCATCGACTATGTCGACCCCGCCTACCTGGACATCGTCACCGGCTCGGTGTTCCTGGACAAGTTCACCGGCACCACCAACGTGCCGTCGTTCTTTACACCGACCTCGATGTGGGACGGCGCCACGCCCACCACCGTCCCCTTCCTGAAAGTGGACTCCTCGCAGTCCTTCGCCGCCGTGCCGGAGCCGGGCACCGTGGCCATCATCGGGCTGGGCCTGGCCGGGCTGGCACTGAGCAAGCGCCGTAAAATCAACGCTCCTTGCTGATCCATGGTTTGCTGTTGCAACGACAGCGGGCGCTTCCGCTATTTTTCAACGGACCCGGCGCCATGCCCGCGGTCCGTTTTTTTATTGACGGCTTTTTTTACAATAGTTGCAAAAACGTAGTGGCGGCGGCGCGCAAGTGCTTGATTCCTTACGGTTCGCCTTGCTTGGCAAGGGTTTTGCTCTATAGGTCATACGATCCCGATTTCCGGGTTCCGTCAACTCCAGGGAGCACACACATGAACATCCTCAAACCCGCACTGGCCGCCGCCACGATCGCTACCGCGCTGGCCGCGCCGCTCACCGCCAGCGCCGGCCCCACTGTGGGCCTCGATGTCACCGGCAGCGGCGCCTACAGCACCTACGCCGACCTGTGGACCAACGTCACCGACACCGGCCTGGCCACCGGCTTCATCCCCGGCATCACCGTCGGCCCCGGCGCCGGCGCGCCCTACCTGACCGAGCTGCGTTCGCAGATGGTCATCGGCACTATGTCGAACAGCAACATCCCGGCCATCGTCACGCCGGGCGGCCTGAACACCACCTTCGAGATCAGCAAGGTGGTGCGCTTCCAGCAAGTGGTCGATTCGCAGACGCCGACCACCGCCCACTTCACGCTGCCGCCATCGCAGGCGGCCGCGATGGACGTCGATCCGCTGCGCGCCGGCGTGCAAAACATCGCCATCTACTTCGACCAGATCACCGCCGGCCCCGGCAGCAGCCGCGCCGTGCCCGGCAACGGCGCCGGCACCGTGCGCTGCTACGGCACCGGTTCGACCTCGACCGGCTGCGGCACCTCGCCCGGCGACACCGACGGCGACGGCATCATCATCCTGTCGGGCCACCTGGTGTTCAACGACGCCAGCTTCACCGCCAGCGGCGCGATCGGCACCGGCTCGTTCGATTCGCGCTTCATGATCGACTACGTCGATCCGGCCTACCTGGACATCGTCACCGGCTCCATCTTCCAGGACAAGGTCACCGGCACCACCAACGTGCCCTCGTTCTTCACGCCGACGATGATGTGGGACGGCACCACCCCCACCACGGTACCGTTCCTGAAAGTGGACTCGTCGCAAACCTTCGGCGCGCTGGCGGTGCCGGAACCAGGCACCCTGGCCATCATGGGCCTGGGCTTCGCCGGCCTGGCAATGGGCAGCCGCCGGAAGATCAAAACCGAGAGCAAATCCTGACACTGCGGCTGTGTAACTTTGGCGGACCCTGGCGGCGTACCTCGGTCCGTTTTTTTTCGCCCGGATTTTATTGGGTCACAACGGCAACAGCTTGAGCAGCAGTCCCGACAGCCGGGCGCCGGCGTCGTAACGGACGAACTGCTCGGCCACCTTGCGCGCGGACGCCTTGGCGCCGGGTTGTTCGAGCAAGTCGACGGCGGCGCGGCGCAAGGCGTGCTCGCTCAAGCGGTCCGAGCGCAGCAAGGCGCCGGCGCCGCTGGCCACCACGCCGTGCATGTTCAGGTACTGGTCCAGATTGCCGGCGATGCCCAGCACCGGCACGCAGGCGCTCAAGGCTTGCTGGCTGGTCGGACTGCCGCCGTTGCAGATGACCAGGCTGGAGCGCCGCGCCGCCTCGATGCCCGGCAGGTAGGCGGCCACGTAGGCGTTGGGCGGGACCGGCCCCATCCCCCCCATCGCGCCCAGGGCCACGTTGCCGGCGGTCGCGGCGATCACGCTCACCGGCAACGGCGCCAACGCCTGCAACACCCGCGGCAGCAAGGCGCCCTGTCCCGAGCTGCCCAGTGTCACATAGACGATAGGCCGACCCGCCGGCAAGGCGTGCCACCAGTGCGGCAACTCGGTGGGTGGCGACCACGTCACCGGTCCCAGATAACAATGTGTGGAAGGCAAATTCGTCGCCGGAAACATCTCGGGGACGTCGGCGTACAACACATGGTCGGCATCGGTGTAGACGCGGCGCAGATCGTGGCCCAGCGGCGGCAAACCATGCGCACGCCGCACCTGGTTGAGCGGCACGCTGTGCAAGGCGAACGCCAGCGGACGCGCCAGCTTGAACAGGCGATCGGCGATAGCGATCGGCAACACGCGCGACAGGCCGATCGCCGGCACGCTGTAATGTTGTCGCACGTGGGGGCTCCAGTAGGCGTTGATCACGCCCAAATAAGGCACCCCGGCCAGCCGCGCGCTGATCGACAGCGACAGCCGGAAATCGCCGACCACCACATCCGGCCGCAGCTGCTTCAGCACGCGCAGGTCGTCTTCGACATAACGGCGCAGGGTCGCCGCGTCGTACACCGGCTTGCCGGCGGCCAACGCGGCCAGGAAGCGCGCGCTGGAAATGCTGGTGATGCCCCAGCTGCGCACGTTGCTTCCCTTGAAGAACATTTCATAACCGGGCGCGCAGGCGAGGTGGACGTCGTAGCGTGCGCGATCGAGCGTCGCCGCCAGCGCCAGCGGGCGCCCCACGTGCGCCAACGTCACGGCCTCCGCCATAAACAAGATCTTTTTAGGTTCCATATCGCCAGCTTGAAGTGTGGTATCCGACGCCGTTTGAGGCTGCGCAAACGTGCGGCCTTAGACCTAGATCAACATCGCCTTTGCCACATACATATATTTTTCCTAGTGGCACTCCAGAACCGCGTGCCGCGCACCGCCCGCGTCGACGCCTTCGGCGCCCACTGTATCGTTGGGAACCGCCACGCGATGTTCAATTTCGAACGTTCCGGCCTGAGCCAGAAACTGACCATCATTTCCGTGCTGTCGACGGGCAGTGCCTTGATGCTGGTATTCATCGCCTTCGCCGTCACCTCCGTGCTCAGCCACACAGACGACGAGCGCAAGCAGCTGGCGTCGCTGGCCGGCGTGATCGGCAACAACAGCATGATCGCGCTATCGCGCGGCGACCGCAAGCAAGCTGAGCAGACGCTGGCGACCCTGGTGGCCGAGGACGACATCCTGCAGGCGGCGCTGTATGACGGCGACGGCAAGTTGCTGGCGCGCTACGCGTCCGACAATTTGCCGGCAGAACAGCAAGCGCCGCCCCTGCTCGACATCCCCTTGACGGGGCCGGAGGTGCGCAGCGAGCGCAGCGGCCCGCCGTGGGCGCCGGCCATGCGCCTGCAGCGCGACGTGCGCGGGCCCGACGCGCTGGCCGGCACCGTGCTGATCGAGCGCTCGCAAACGCGCATGTGGATCGACATCCTGAAAAACCTGGGCGCGGCCGGCGTCGCGGCGGTGCTGTCGTTCATGACGGCGCTGCTGATGGCGGCGCGCTTCAAGGGCAGCGTGGCCGAGCCCGTCGGCAAGCTGATCGCGGCGGCCCAGCAGGTCAGCCGCGGCCAGCCGACCGAGCGCATCAGCCACCAGCGCAGCGACGAGCTCGGCGCGCTGATCGACAGCTTCAACGACATGCTGGCCCAGGTCGAGGCGCGCGACGGCGCGCTGGCGCAGTACCGCGACCAGCTCGAGCGCCAGGTCGGCGTGCGCACCGAGCAACTGGAAAAGGCCAAGAACGCGGCCGAGGCGGCCAGCCAGGCCAAGAGCGCCTTCCTGGCCACGATGAGCCACGAGATCCGCACGCCGATGAATGGCGTGCTGGGCATGACCGAGTTGCTGCTGGCCACGCGGCTGAGCGAGCAGCAACGCCACTACACCAGCATGGTCAAACGTTCCGGCGAGCATTTGCTGGTGATCATCAACGACATCCTGGACTTCTCCAAGATCGAGGCCGGCAAGCTGACGGTGGAATACATCCATTTCAACTTCCGCGATTTGCTCGACGATATAGACAACGTCTTTTCGCCGCAGGCGCAGGCCAAGGGCATACGGCTGGAATTGGCGATCGCCAACGACATCCCGGTGGCCATCCACGGCGATCCGAACCGCTTGCGCCAGGTGATCTTCAATCTGCTGGGCAACGCCGTCAAATTCACCGAGAGCGGCAAGATCACCGTCAAGGTCGCGGTGGTGCAGGAGGATACGCAAACCGTCGGCCTGCGCTTCGAGGTGCACGACACCGGCATCGGCGTCTCGAGCGAGGCGCGCTCGCGCATTTTCGACTCCTTCTCGCAAGCGGACGGCTCGACCACGCGCAAACACGGCGGCACCGGCCTCGGACTGGCGATCTCAAAACAACTGGTGGAGCTCATGGGAGGCACGATAGGCGTCGATCATGCGTTAACTCAAGGGTCGATCTTTTGGTTTGCCGTAAATTTCGATAAACCACGCGTCGATTTTGACGATCCTTCCAACACCAATTTGGGAATACGCGCTTTGATTGTTGACGAAAACCCCACCAGCCGCGCCGAGCTGGAACGGCGTCTGACGGCCTGGCGCGTGCTCGGCACCAGCGCCTCGGCCACCCAGGCGTTGCAGCAGCTGCGCCACGCCGCGTCGGCCGCGCAGCCCTTCGACGTCGTGCTGCTCGACATGGAGCTGCCGCGCACCAGCGGCCTGGCGCTGGCCGCCGCGATCCACGCCGACGCCGGCCTGGCCGCCACGCGGCTGTTGTTGCTGAGCACGGAACGCAACGCCGCCGACCGGGTCCAGCAGCGCGAGGCCGGGGTCGCCTTCCAACTGATCAAGCCGCCGCGCGAGTGCGACCTTTACGACTGCGTCGTCACCCAGACGCGGATGGGCAGCGCCGAACCGGCGCGCCACGTGCCGCCGCCATCGGTGCAATCGTTGACACATGGCGACGAGCGGCCGATCCGCCTGCCGCATACGGGCGCGGCCTCGCCGGCGGCGCCGCCGCTGGCGACGTTCAGCTCCAGCACGGCGTTGCCGGCGCAGCGCGCGCGCAAGGGCCGCAAGGTGCTGCTGGCGGAAGACAATCCGGTCAATGTCGAAGTGGCCAGCGCCATGCTCGAGGGCCTGGGCCTCGACGTCAGCCGCGCCTGCAACGGCCAGGAGGCGTTGCGCTCGGTGCAGTCCGGCGACTTCGACCTGATCCTGATGGACTGCCAGATGCCGGTGATGGACGGCTTCGCCGCCACCACCGAAATCCGCCGCCACGAGCAACAACGCGGCCGCTCGCGCAGCCTGCCGATCATCGCCATCACGGCCAACGCCTTGCAGGGCGACCGCGAATCCTGCCTGGCCGCCGGCATGGACGACTATTTGAGCAAGCCGTTCACGCAGCAGGCGCTGGGGCAGACCATCGGCCGCTGGATCACGCTGCCACGGGTGGCGCCGGGGCCGCAGCAGGGCCCGGCCGAAGCGCTGGCTCCGGCCCTTGCGCCAAGCCCGCCCGACGAGCCGGAAACGTCCGGCGCCGCCGCGGCCGCCGTGGCGGCGCCGCCGGTCGCGGCCACGGTCCCGCCGCAGCAGGAACCGCTGATCAACCGGCAAGCGCTGGAAAACATCCGCGCGCTCAGCGCCAGCAATGGCGACGCGCTGCTCGAGCGGGTGCTGCAGGCGTATCTGGAAGACACCCCGACCCATCTGCGCACCATCAAGTCCGCCATCGACAGCGGCAGCACCGTGCAAATACGCAAGGCGGCGCACAGTCTCAAATCGAGCAGCGCCAACGTGGGCGCCGACGCGCTGGCGCAGCGCTGCAGGGAAATGGAACAGCTGGGCCGCAACGATACCACCGCGGGCGCCGCCGCCCTGCTCGATGATATGGAACGATCTTTCCAGGCCGTGCGGCAGGCATTGGGAGCTATCCTGGAAAAGGAAATTTAACATGGCAACGCCCTTCTCCCCCAAGCGCGGTCTGGTGCTGGTCGCCGACGACGATCCCGTGATGCGCCTGCTGATGCTGGAAATGCTGGCCCAGGTCGGCCTCGACGCCATCGAGGCCGAGGACGGCGTGCAGGCGCTGGCCTGCTACCAGAACATGGCGCCGGACCTGGTGTTGCTCGACGTCGAAATGCCCGGCATGGACGGCTTTTCCGTGTGCCGTGAAATCCGCCGGCTGGAAACGCATGCGGTCGTGCCCATCATCATGGTCACCGGCGGCGACGAGCTCGAATCGGTCACCAAGGCCTACGAGGCCGGCGCCACCGATTTCGTCTCCAAGCCGATCAACTGGCCCATCCTCGGCCACCGCGTGCTCTACGTGCTGCGCGCCAGCGACGCCATCACCCGCCTGCGCATCGCCGACGCCCACCACCGCGCCGTGCTGGCGGCGATCCCGGACACCTTCTTCCGCATGAACAAGGACGGCTTCTATCTGGACTACGAGCAAGGCCACGAGGCGAGCAGCGTGTTCTCCAGCGACAACTGCGTCGGCCGCCACCTGGACCAGGTGCTGCCGGAGGAAATCGCCCGGCACATGCTGGAAGAGGTGCGCACGGTGCTCGACACCCAGCACATCCGCTCGCTCGACTACGAACTGCCGATCCCCGGCCCGGCCCCGCGCGTGCGCCAAGGCGAGCACGCGGTGCCATTGCCGGTGCGGCATTTCGAGGCGCGCCTGGTGGCGACGGGGCCCGACGAGGTGCTGGGCCTGGTGCGCGACATCAGCGAGCGCAAGCGCACCGAGGAACAGATCCGCCGCCTGGCCTACTGCGACAGCCTGACCGGCATCCCGAACCGCCAAGCATTCCTGGAAACCCTGGAAGCCGAGCTGATTCGCTCGCGCAAGGGCAACAAGAAATTCGCCGTGCTGTTCATGGACCTGGATGCCTTCAAGCGCATCAACGACACCCTGGGCCACGACGTCGGCGACCATTTGCTGATGGCCGTGTCCGAACGCCTGCGCGAAACCACGCGGCCGAGCGACCTGGTCTCGCGCACGGAAGTGGGCGGCAACAACCTGGCGAGGCTGGGCGGCGACGAGTTCACCATCCTGATTCCCGACCTGGAGCGGGTGGAAAACGCGCTCAACGTCGCGCACCGGGTCAAGGAAGCGATGCGGCGCCCGTTCCTGATCGACGCCCACGAAATCTTCGTCACGGCCAGCATCGGCATCTCGTTGTATCCGGAGGACGGCGAGGATTGCAACTCCCTGCTCAAGTACGCGGACACGGCGATGTACCACGCCAAGAACTGCGGCAAGAACAACGCCAAGCTGTACAGCTCCTCGCTGACGATGCAGATCATGAGCCACGTCAAGCTCGAGGTCGGCCTGCGCAAGGCTTTGCGGAACGACGAGTTGTATCTGCTGTACCAGCCGCAGATCGACGTCGCCAGCGCGCAGATCGTCGGCGTCGAGGCGCTGGTGCGCTGGCGCCATCCGGAGCGCGGCGTGATCTCGCCCACCGAGTTCATTCCACTGGCCGAGGAGACCGGCCTGATCGTCCCGATCGGCGAATGGGTGCTGCGCACGGCCTGCCAGCAGGCCATGGCGTGGCAGTCGGTGGGCAAACAGCCGCTACGGGTGGCGGTCAACCTGTCGGCCAAGCAGTTCAAGGACGAGAATTTGACGCAGATCGTGATGTCGGCGCTGGACGACACGGGCCTGCCGGCGGAGCTGCTGGAACTGGAGCTGACCGAGGGCACGCTGATGGACGACGCCCGCGCCACGATGGTCACGTTGGAACAGTTGCGCGCGATCGGCGTGTACCTGTCGATAGACGACTTCGGCACGGGCTATTCGTCGATGAATTATCTCAAGCGCTTCGATGTGCGGGCGCTCAAGATCGACAAGAGTTTCATCTGTGGGTTGCCGCAGGATTCGGAGAACGCGGCGATCACGCGCGCCATCATCGCGATGGCTCACGGGCTCAAGATGGAGGTGGTGGCCGAGGGCGTGGAAACCGACGCGCAGCTGGTGTTGCTGGAGGAATATGGCTGCGACATGGTGCAGGGCTATTACCTGGGCCACCCGTCGCCGCCGGAATCGATCACGATCATGCTGAGCAACCAGTGTGCGCTGGCGGCGCCGTTATAAACTGTCGGCCGCCACGGACCTGAAAACAACGAGGAAACACGTAGGGCGGATTAGCGTAGCGTAATCCGCCATGCATGCTCCGTCGGCGGCTCATCGATGGCGGATTACGGCTTCGCCTAATCCGCCCTACGTGTCTCCGTGGATGCGCATATATCGCCTCAACCGCTTATAGCACCCCGTCGCGCTTCATCGCGCCGATCTCGTCATCGCTATATCCCAGCGACCGCAACACCTCGTGGTTATGCTGCCCCAACGCCGGACCGATCCACTGCGTGCGGCCCGGCGTGGCCGACAGCTTCGGCGAAATCGCCGGCAACTTGACCGGCGTGCCGTCCGCAAACTGGTGCTGTTCGAACATCTCCCGCGCCAAAAACTGCGGATCGACCATCATGTCCCGCACCGAATAAATTTTACCGGCCGGCACATCCGCCGCCTTCAACACCGTCAGCGCGCTGTCGATATCCTGCGTATCGCACCACGCCTGTATCGCGTCGTCGATTTCCTGCGTGCGTTGCACGCGTCCGTCGTTGCGCTCCAGCTGCGCATCCCCGGCCAGGTCGAAGCGTCCCATGGCCAGCATCAGCCGCTTGAAGATCGCGTCGCCATTGCCAGCGATGACGATGTTCTCGCCATCTTTTGTCGTGTAGGTATTCGACGGCACGATCCCCGGCAACGCCCCACCGGTACGCTCGCGCACCACGCCCGCGTGATCGAACTCGGGCACCAGCGACTCCATCAGATTAAAGACGGACTCATACAGCGCCACATCGACCATCTGCCCTTCGCCTTCAAGCCTGCCGCCGGTGGCGTCGCGGTGCCGCAGCGCCATCATCGCGCCGATGACGCCGTGCAGCGCCGCGACCGAGTCGCCGATCGACACGCCGACGCGCACCGGCGGCCGGTCCGCGTGACCGGACACATAGCGCAAGCCGCCCATCGATTCGCCGATCGCGCCGAAGCCCGGCAAGTCCTTCATCGGCCCGGTCTGGCCGAAGCCGGACAGCCGCACCATGATGGTGGCAGGATTGAGCGCCTTCAATTGCTCGTAGCCGATGTCCCATTTTTCCAGCACGCCGGGACGGTAGTTTTCGACGATGATGTCCGCTTCCAGCGCCAGTTGGCGGGCGATGGCGCGGCCACGCTCGCTCTTCATATTGAGCGTCAACGATTTCTTGTTGCGCGACTGCACCGACCACCACAGCGACGTGCCGTCCTTCAGCACCCGCCATCTGCGGATCGGGTCGCCGCCATCGGGAGATTCGATCTTGATCACCTCGGCGCCGAACTCGGCCAGCATGCGCGCGCAGAACGGCCCGGCGATGAGCGTGCCCAGCTCCAGCACTTTGATGCCCGCCAGCGGGCCGGAAGATTTGGGATCTGTCATGTCGCCCTGCGGTCCAGCATCGCGCGAGCGATGGTGCCGGCGTCGACGTATTCGAGCTCGCCGCCGACCGGCACGCCACGCGCCAGACGGCTGACGTTCAGCCCGCGCGCCTTCAGCAGCTCGCTGATGTAGTGCGCGGTGGCCTCGCCCTCGTTGGTGAAATTGGTGGCCAGCACCACTTCGGTGACCAGCCCGTCGGCGGCGCGCGCCACCAGCTTTTCCAGATGAATATCCTTCGGGCCGATGCCGTCGAGTGGCGAGAGCCGCCCCATCAGGACAAAGTACAAGCCCTTGTAGGTCAGCGTCTGCTCGATCATCAACTGGTCGGCCGGCGTCTCGACCACGCACAGCAGACGGCGATCGCGCTGCTCGTCGGTGCACATGTCGCAGACCTCTTCCTCGGTGAAGGTATTGCACAGCGCGCAGTGGTGCACGGCGCTGACGGCCTGGTGCAACGCGCGCGACAGCATGTCCGCGCCTTCGCGGTCATGCTGCAGCAAGTGGAACGCCATCCGTTGCGCCGACTTGGGGCCGACGCCGGGCAGACGGCGCAACGCTTCCGTCAGAAATTCCAGCGACTTGGACATGTGCCCGGACCGAAGCCTTCCTTAGAACGGCATCTTGAAGCCGGCCGGCAGATTCATGCCGGAGGTCAGGCCGCCCAGCTTCTCGGCGGAGGTCGCCTCGGCCTTGCGCACGGCGTCGTTGAAGGCGGCGGCGACCAGGTCTTCCAGCATGTCCTTGTCGTCGGCCAGCAGCGACGGGTCGATCGACACGCGCTTGACGTCGTTCTTGCAGCTCATGACGACCTTGACCAGGCCGGCGCCGGACTGGCCTTCGACCTCGATCAGGGCCAGCGCTTCCTGCGCCTTCTTCATGTTGTCCTGCATTGCTTGCGCTTGCTTCATCAAGCCTGCCAGTTGGTTCTTCATCATGATGGAGTTCTCCGTGTTTGAAATGGTAAGGATGTGATCAGTTCGGCGCTGGGGCCAGCGCGGCGGCCGGCGGCACGATGGAGCCCGGCACCACCCAGGCGTCGAACTCGCGGATCATGCTGTTCACAAAGGGATCGTTGGCGATGGTCTCTTCGGCGGCCCGCTGGCAAGCCGCGCGGTGCGCCTGCGCCTCGGCGCTGGCGGTGTACCAGACGGCGCCCAGCTCGGTGTCG
Organism: Duganella sp. GW821-FHT07F09; assembly: GCF_059418705.1. Lineage (NCBI taxonomy): Bacteria > Pseudomonadati > Pseudomonadota > Betaproteobacteria > Burkholderiales > Oxalobacteraceae > Duganella > Duganella sp. GW821-FHT07F09. The sequence goes on from NZ_JBWKQJ010000006.1 coordinate 459,192, forward strand.
ACGCGCACGGCGCGGCCGAAACGCTCGGTCAATGCCACGGTCAGTTTTTCAACGTTGCCCTGCGTGCGCCAGGTTTCGATCGGCACGCGGACCTTGAAGACGACGGCGTTGCCGTCGAAAACGCATTCGATCAGCTCGGCCTGCATCGCCAATTGCTGGGCGACGCCGCGCAACGGCAGCGCGGCGGCGACGGCCGGCCAGTTGCCATCCCAGCCCAGCTCCGGCACCGGGGTGATGACGTAGGCGTAAGGCGCCTTGGCGGGCGCCGGCGCGGCGCGGGCCGGCGCGACGAACGCTTGCACGCCATCGCCAACGGCGTTGGCCGCAGGTGCCGGCGACGGGCTGTGCGACGGCGCGTACGACTGGCTTTGCGCGGCCGGCGCGTAGCCTTGCGGCGCCGGCGACGATTGCGCTACCGCGCTGTCGTCGGAAAATTCGGTGACCCACGGCGGCAGGTCGTCCTCGTCGCCGGCCTGCTGTTGGGCAGGCTGTGCGGCGGGCGCGGCGTATTGCGGCGCGGCCGCAGGTGCCGCCGGCTGAACCGGCTGCACGGCCTGACGCACCGGCGCTTCCAGCACAGCGGCGTCGCCACCCGAGGCCGCGTTAGGCGGCATATCTTCCCATGGCGCAGGACGCGACGGTGCGGCGGCCTGCGCGGCATTAAAATTTGCGGAGGCCCCCGGCGGCGTGTAGGCGGCGCTCGGCGCCTGGGGCTGCGATGGCGCGGCCATCGCCGGCGTTGGGGCCGGCTCGGCAGCGGCTGGCGCTGGCGCCGATGGGGCTGGTCCGCCGCCATAGGCGCGCGCGCCCGGCTTGGAGCCGGCGCGCGCTGCTTCCAGCGCGGCATTCAGGGCCGCGCGGGCGGGACTGATCGGTCCCGACGGCGCGGCAGGCGCGGCGGCCTGTGGCGTTGGTGCGGGGGCTAGCGCGGCAGGCGCGGCCACTGGCGCCGGGGCCGGCACAGGCGCCGCTGGCGCCATGGTCGGTGACGGCGCCATGCTGGCCGGCGGACTTGCCGGCGCGACAGGCGCGGGAGCCATTGCAGGCGCGGTTGCAGGCGGCTGCATCTCGCCGCGCGCCATCGCGGCGGCGGCGCCGGCGACCACCGCGGGCGGTGTCATGCTGGCGTGGTTGGCCTGCACATGCGAGGCCGCGCGCGCCGGCGGCGCGGCGGCGGCGCGCGCGGCTGCCACGGCGGCAGGACGCGACATCGCCGGCGCGCCCGCCGGTTGTCCCTCGGCCCCGCCTACGCCGGGCCGAAAGGCCAGCATGCGCAACAAGGTCATCGAGAAACCGGCGTATTCATCCGGCGCCAGGCCCAGTTCATTGCGGCCATGCACGGCGATCTGGTAATACAGTTGCACCTCTTCCGCATCGAACGCGGCGGCGAGGCGCACGACATCGGCGTACTCCGGCAAATCCTCCGGCAGCGCGGCCGGCACCGTCTGCGCCAGCGCGATCCGGTGCAGCAACGTGCCCAGATCCTGCAGCGCGCCATTGTACGACAGGCTGCGCGTGGCCATCTCGTCGGCCACGGCCAGCAGGTCGGCGCCATCCTGCGCGGCCAGCGCGTCCAGCAGGCGGATCAGATAAGACTGGTCCAGCGCGCCGAGCATGCCCTGCACCGCGTCGAGCGTCACTTCGCCGGCCGCATAGGCGATGGCCTGGTCGGTCAGCGACAGCGCATCGCGCATCGAACCGTGGGCGCCGGCGGCCAGCAGGCGCAAGGCCGGCTGCTCGAAGGCGATGCCCTCCTGCCCCAGAATGTTTTCCAAATGGCCGATGATGTGGCCCGGCGGCATCTGCTTCAAGTTAAATTGCAGACAGCGCGACAGCACCGTCACGGGAATCTTTTGCGGATCGGTCGTCGCCAGGATGAACTTGACGTGCTCGGGCGGTTCTTCCAGCGTCTTCAGCATCGAGTTGAAGGCGTGGTTGGTCAGCATGTGCACCTCATCGATCATATAGACCTTGAAGCGCGCATTGCTCGGCGCGTACACCGCCTGCTCCAGCAGCTGCGCCATCTCGTCCACGCCCCGGTTCGACGCCGCATCCATCTCGATGTAATCGACAAAGCGGCCCGCGTCGATCGCGGTGCATGCCTCGCACACGCCGCACGGGGTCGGCGTGATGCCGCCGTTGCCGTCCGGGCCGACGCAATTGAGCGACTTGGCCAGGATGCGCGACAAGGTGGTCTTGCCGACACCCCGCGTGCCGGTGAACAGGTAGGCGTGGTGCAGCCGTCCGCTGTGCAGGGCGTGCGTGAGCGCGCGCACGACGTGCTCCTGGCCGACGAGCGTTTCGAAGTTCTTGGGGCGGTATTTACGGGCGAGGACTTGATAGGACATGCTGGATTTTACCGTAGATAGCAGGAGCAAAGGGGCCGCGTTGGGCGCGCCAAAGCGGCAATTGTAACAACTCGGCGCGATAATAGGTACGGCAACAATTCTGCCCTACAATTTGTTTTTGCTTCAACCTGTGAAAAATGAAAAAAATCGCCCTGCTCTCCCTGTTGATGTTGTCCCTGAACCTGCACGCCGCCGAGCGTGAATGGACGCCCTACAAAAAACTGGTCGAAGGCCTGCGTCTGGACCGATTCTACGCGCTGCCGCCCGCCGAACGCGACCGGGTCAACCTGTTTATAAAGGTACAGCCGGTCAACAAAACCTACAAACCGTCCGACGTCGTGCTCACCGTGGTCAACGGCAGCGAGCGCACGCCCCTGCCCGCGCTCACGCCGGACTTCCGGCTGGCGATCGGCGCGCCCAATCCGAAATGGATGAAGGACGACGTCAAGATCATGACCAACCTGCCGAAGGAAGACAAGACGGCCGTCAACTACGAAGCCGTGACGCCGCTGCCGGAAGGCCTGCAATGGTCGTACGCCTCCGTGATGGGCAGCGTCGGGCAAATGAACAACGCCATCAAGAAGATGGCCGGCGCGATGAGCATGTTCGCCCCGAGCGTGGATGTGGTGCTGTTCAAGTTCGACAAGCCGGCGCAGCTGAAGGTGGGCGCCAAGGTCTACAACACCAACGCGAAACACGAGATCGCAGTGAAGCCGGAATCGGACTTGATGAAGGCCAACCCGATGATCGTCGCGTCGGAGCGGCCGTTCGAGGCGGAACTGCGGGGCGACTAAGCCGGCCGCAAGTTCGGTGGACATAAAAAAAGCTGCCTGATGGCAGCTTTTTAATATTCCCGAAGGATTCCCGAAGGAGGCGAGCCTGATCTGCGGCACTTATGGTTAACAGCCGTGGCTGCTTCGTTCCCGACCTGACCAGGTTAGCCGTGCCACAATGCGCAGGGGCCCGCCGGGATCAATTATACCCTACAGGCCCAACTCCTGCCAAATCTGATCGACACGCGTTTTCACCGCGGGTGTCATGGTGATCGTCGTGCCCCACTCGCGGGTCGTTTCACCGGGCCACTTGTTGGTCGCGTCGATGCCCATCTTGCTGCCCAGGCCACTCACCGGCGAGGCGAAGTCCAGGTAATCGATCGGCGTGTTGTCGACCAGGGTGGTGTCGCGGGTCGGATCGACGCGGGTGGTGATCGCCCAGATCACTTCCTTCCAGTCGCGCACGTTCACGTCCTCGTCCACCACCACGATGAACTTGGTATACATAAACTGGCGCAGGAAGCTCCACACGCCGAACATCACACGCTTGGCATGGCCGGCGTACTGTTTCTTGATCTGCACCACCGCCATGCGGTAGCTGCAACCCTCCGGCGGCAGATAGAAATCGGTGATCTCGGTGAACTGTTTTTGCAGCAACGGGATGAACACCTCGTTCAGCGCCAGGCCCAGCACGGCCGGCTCGTCCGGCGGCTTGCCTGTATAAGTAGAGTGGTAGATCGGATCGCGGCGCATCGTGATGCGGTCGATCGTAAACACCGGAAAGGAATCCTGCTCGTTATAGTAGCCGGTGTGGTCGCCGTAAGGCCCCTCCAGCGCGTGCTCGTAGCCGGACGGGTGGTTCTCGTCCGGATAGATATGACCCTCGAGCACGATCTCGGCCGATGCCGGCACCCGCAGCTCGCTGCCGATGGCCTTGACCAGCTCGGTGCGGCTGCCGCGCAGCAGGCCGGCGAACTGGTATTCCGACAAGCTGTCGGGCACCGGCGTCACCGCGCCTAATATAGTAGCGGGATCGGCGCCCAGCGCGACGCAGATCGGATAAGGCTTGCCCTTGTTCTGTATGGCGTGCTCGCGGAAATCGAGCGCGCCGCCGCGATGCGCCAGCCAGCGCATGATGACCTTATTGGGCCCGAGCACCTGCTGACGGTAGATGCCCAGATTCTGGCGCTTCTTATTAGGTCCCTTGGTGATCACCAAACCCCAGGTGATCAACGGCGCGATATCGCCCGGCCAGCAATGTTGAATCGGCAGTTTGGCCAAATCGACATCGGCGCCCTCCCACACGATGTCGTGGCACGGCGCGCCGCGCAATTCCTTGGGCGCCATATCCCAGACGGCCTTCACCAACGAGCCCAGGCCCAGCAAGTCCTTGAAATCCTTCGGCGGCTCCGGCTCTTTCAAGCGGGCCAGCACGTGGCCGATTTTGCGCAGTTCGCCGACATCCTCGGCGCCCATACCGAGCGCGACGCGCCGCGGCGTGCCGAACAAATTGGTCAAGACCGGCATGTTGTGGCCGGTCGGATTTTTGAACAGCAATGCCGGTCCTCCGGCCCGCAATGTGCGGTCGGATACCTCGGTCATCTCTAAATGCGGCGAAACGGGCAATAAAATGGGCCTAAGTTCGTCCATTCGTTGCAACTGAGAAATAAAATCTCGCAAATCTGAATATTTCATCGTTTTTTAATTTTTTCTTACGGTGAAGCCTACTGTTTAAAAATACAGGTCAAGTAGTTGATTTTATTGGTTTTCCAGCGAACACAAGCAAAAAAGTAAGACTTAAAAGTTATAGCTTTCATTTGCGTTAGTATTGACTTGATATAAAACGGCTTCTACAATTTGCCCTACTTGAAGAGAACACGGTCTCAGGACCACATGGAAGCACATGTTGTTGTTGCTCATTCATTCACGGAGTCGGGGCTCCACATGACATTTTAAGGAGTGTTTTCAAAAGGCGTCTGCCTTACCCCCGAAAGAAGTTGTATTGCGACTGATCGAATACCACAGGGAAAGATCAGCTCAGGCAAGCAATGACGGCGTCCAACGCGCGCACCCATAGCGGCGACGGACGATGATATTTCTGATGCATGGCATTAGCACCCGGTTAGCTGCGTTCAACGCTGGCAGGGACCCGCTTTTACGGCATTTCAGGGGAACTCTATGATTAATCGCTTCACTAGTGCGTCGGCTGCGGCCCGCACTTACCTGGCCGGCCGGCCAGCGGCGTCGTTTTTGACGACCCGCGTATCGGCAAAGGGTGTGTTGACCACCGCCCAGCACACTTTGACCATTCTTGGTGTGACCGCTTTAGTTGTCATGGCAGTATTTTTTGTTCGTCCGGACCTGGCCAAAGCCTTGAGCGACAGCCTGAACCCGGCTCCAGAAGTCCCAGCCGTCGCCGCCGTCGTGGCGCCGCCGCTGTCGGCCCTGATGCAAACTCCCGCCCCCGCTCCAGCCGGCACCGTGGCCAACGCCACGGACGCACCGCTGAGCGCCGACGAAAAAGCCCTGATGGGTACGCAGAAGCAGCAACAATGGGTCACCTCGTGGCTGTCCAAGCGCTACCGCGTGGCGGGCGACGCCGCCAACATGCTCGTTTCCACCGCCTACCTGACGGCCCGCGAGATCAAACTTGATCCGCTGCTGATCCTGGCTGTGATGGCGATCGAATCCGGCCTCAATCCGTTCGCGGAAAGCCCGGTCGGCGCGCAGGGCCTGATGCAGGTCATGTCGAAGATCCACCACGACAAGTTCCAGGAAATGGGCGGTCTGCAAGCGGCGCTCAATCCGGTCGCCAATATCCGCGTCGGCTCGCTGATCCTCAAGGATTACGTCAAGCGCGGCGGTTCGGTCGAAGCGGGCCTGAAAATCTACGTCGGCGCCGCAGCGTTCGAACACGACGACGGCTACGGTTCGAAAGTGATGGCGGAATACAATCGTCTGAAGCAGGTTTCGGCAGGCAAGAAAGTGCCAACGATCACGCCGATGCTGGCGGCCGCCAAGCCACAACCGCAACAACAGCCGCAACAGCAAACCGCGCCGATCGCGGCCGCGCCAAGCGCGAACCACGACACGCAAATCGCCGGCCTCTAATATATATAGAGGGCGCCGCGAAAAAGGCCGTTCAGTGCAGACTGAACGGCCTTTTTGTTTGTGGTTTTCGTAGGGCGGATTAGCGCAGCGTAATCGGCCAGGCTCCGTCGGCGGCTCATGGGCAGCTGGTCACCTTGGTTCGGATGCCGTCGCTGAAGGGATCGCGGCCACCGGTGACGGCATTGGTTTCCTTATAAGCGCAGTAAGTGCCGCCGCCTGGCGTGCGCACCTTGGTCATCACGCGGCCGTCCGCCATCTTCACGTCCTCCATCGTCGTGCCGCTGTCGTTGCCCACGTAGGCGCCGCCTATCCTGGCGGCCAACACAGTCGTGTCGTTGGCGATCTTCTTGTCGCGCGGATTCCAGGCTTCCTTGCGCAATTGCTTGTCAACCAGAGCGGCGCTTTTCAGCGCGCGTTGCCGCAAGTCCTCGGCCGGCTTGGCGGCCGGCTCGGCGAACGGATCCGGCGGCGGCATGGTTTGGGTGATCGCCTGCGGCTGTGTCGCAGCGACCGGTGCGGGTTCCACGGGCGCCGTGACCTCCAACCGCGCTGTGACAGGCTGGGATGGCTTTCGCGCGGCGACCTTGGGCGGCGTTGGCGCATCCGGCTGCAGCCGTTTGATCGGCGCGAGTATATAAGTGATGGCGGCGTGCGGCGTCATGGAAGCCGCCAGAGGCCGCTCAGGCGCCTGCCACGCGACGAACGCCAGCAAGTGCGCGCCGCCGATCAGCGCCAGCCAGCCGCGTCGTCGCCAGGCCTGCGGGCCTTGGGCAGGATAAAGTTCGATAATGCGGCCTCAAAATTAGTCGAATATCAATTAATTCTGGGGTGCACGCTGAGCAAGGTCAACGCCGATATAAAAAAAGCCACCGCAAGATACCTCGGGTGGCTTTTGACGATACCGGAAGCGGCTTAACGCTTCTTGTCGGCCGCCACTTCGTCCGGACGCAGGCGCGCGGCCAGCTTGTCGAGCACGCCGTTGACGTATTTGTGGCCGTCGATACCGCCGAACGACTTGGTCAATTCCACCGCTTCGTTGATGACGACGCGGTAAGGGATTTCCAAGTTGTTCTTCAGTTCGAACGCGCCGATCAGCAGCACCGCGTGCTCGATCGGGGACAGTTCGGAGATGCCGCGGTCGACCAGCGGCGCGAACGTCTCGCGCAACGCCACCGAATCCTTGATCGCGCCGTACAGCAGCACGGTGAAGTGGTCGCCGTCGGCCTTGTCGAAGCCGTGCGCGCCACGGATGTTGTTCACCACGGTGGCGGCGTCTTCATTGTTCAGCAGCCACTGATATAAACCCTGCAACGCGAACTCGCGTGCGCGGTGACGCGGCGTGCGACTCTTGCTAGGGTTGGCGTGCAAAATTTTATCTGTCATGGTTGTACCCGTTTCTAATTACTTACTTTAATTACTTGGTGCTATTTCAAAAATACTTTCCTGTTGCGCCGCCCGCTGGCCATGCTTGGGCCGCAGGCGGAGCTTGGCGGATTACGCTACGCTAATCCGCCCTACGTGCTTCCGTAGTTTACGCGCATCGTGGCGCTGAATTTACTCGTCGTCGCCCTGGTCCTGGCTCAACTCTTCGAGCGCGATGGTCAGGTTGGCCATCTCGACGGCCACGCGGGCGGCATCGGCGCCTTTGACGGCCATGCGCGCTTCCGCCTGCTCGTCGTTCTCGGTGGTCAAAATCGCGTTGGCGATAGGGATACCATAATCGAGGCCGATACGGGTGATGCCGGCGCCCGACTCGTTCGAGACCAGTTCGAAGTGGTAGGTCTCGCCGCGGATGACCGCGCCCAGCGCGATCAACGCGTCGAACTGCTGCGACTCCGCCATCTTCTGCAGCACCAGCGGCACTTCCAGCGCGCCGGGAACGGCCACATGCAGCACGTCCTCGTCGGCCACGCCCAGGCGCTTCAGTTCGGCCAGGCAGGCGGACAGCAAGCCGTGGCAGACGTCCTCGTTAAAACGCGCCTGAACGATGCCGACGCGCAAACCGTCGCCGGACAAATTGGTTTCGTAGCTTCCTACCGTCATGATGGACCTCTTTAATATGTGTGTTGTTAGTTCGGTTTGGCCAGGTAGCCGGTCACTTCAAGATCGAAGCCTGTCATCGACGGCATCTTGCGCGGGCTGGCCAGCAGCTGCATCTTGCAGACGCCGACTTCCTTCAAAATTTGCGCGCCGATACCGTAGCTGCGCAGGTCCATGCTGGCCGCGCGGCCTTTCGGTTTGGTCTCCGGCTTGTCGAGCGCCTGGAACTGGGAGAAGAACTGGTCGGCCGTCTCCTCGCAGTTGAGCAGCACGATCACGCCGCTATCGGCGGCCTTGACCGCCGCCAGCGACGACGACAGGTTCCACGAGTGGGTGGTCGCCTCCGACTCGAGGATGTCGAGGATAGAGACCGGCTGGTGCACGCGCACCAGAGTTTCCTTGTTCTTTTCGATCTGGCCGTGGATCAGCGCCAGGTGGGCCGAGCCGCTCGGCTTGTCGCGGTAGGCGATCATGCGGAACTCGCCCTGCGCCGTCTTCAGTTGGCGCTCGCCGATCTGCTCGACCAGCGACTCGTTGCGGCTGCGGTAGTGAATCAGGTCGGCGATGGTGCCGATCTTCAGATTATGTTCCTTGGCAAATTCCAGCAGGTCCGGCAGGCGCGCCATCGTGCCGTCGTCCTTCATGATCTCGCAGATCACCGAGGCCGGGGTGAGGCCCGCCATCGCGGTCAGGTCGCAACCGGCTTCGGTATGGCCGGCGCGCATCAGCACGCCGCCCTTTTGCGCCTTCAGCGGGAAGATGTGGCCCGGCTGGACGATGTCCGTCGGCAGCGTATCCTTGGCCACGGCCACCTGAATGGTCTTGGCGCGGTCGGCGGCCGAGATGCCGGTGGTCACGCCTTCGGCCGCCTCGATCGAGACGGTGAAGTTGGTGCCGAAGGCGGTGCCGTTGCGGGTCGACATCATCGACAGGTTCAACTGGTCGCAGCGCTCTTCGGTCAGGGTCAGGCAGACCAGGCCGCGCGCGTGCTTGACCATGAAATTGATGGCTTCCGGCGTGACGAAATCCGCCGCGAGCACCAGGTCACCTTCGTTTTCCCGGTCTTCTTCATCGACCAGGATCACCATGCGGCCAGCGCGCAATTCGGCGACGATTTCTTCGGTGCTGGAAATTGACATTTTTAATCCTTGGGAACTATGCGAGAACAGGCCGCTATTTTAAAGGATTTACGCCTTCCCTACCGTAAACAGCCGCTTTTATCCGGCAAAAGATGACTTTCCGCCAGTCGAGCTTTACATATTGAAAACATTACCCACTGGTAAGGGGGCTGCCTGTCCGGACGATTTACAATCAGAACGAAATCAAAATCAACCTGGAGACTTTCGGATGGGGCAAATATCGCGACAAAACCTGCTTCCGGCGGCGAAACTGCTCATTTCGCTCGCAATGGGCGCCATGACCGTCCCGCTGCACGCCCAGGACGGGCCGCCGATCACACCCTACCGGCCGTCGGTCTCGAGTCCCGCGCAGTTGCCAGCGCCCGGCCAGCTGGAATTCGAGCTCGGCGGCCTGAGCACCAAAACGGACAACGACCGGCGCGCGAGCTTGCCGTACACCTTCAAACTGGGGTTCAACGAGCAATGGGGCGTAGTGGTCGGCGGCGAAGCCTATGTATCCTCGCGCACGGACGGCGATCCGCGCCAGCGCGGCATCGGCGATACGACATTGGAACTCAAGCGCGCCTTCCCCATCGACGAAAGCACCGCACTTGGCCTCGAGCTGGGTGTGAAATTGCCGACCGCCAAAGACAGCATAGGCAGCGGCCGCAGCGATTACGTCCTCAACGGCATCTACAGCCAGGACATGGGCGTCGTTCACATGGACGCCAATCTAAACGCGACACGGCTGGGGGCCTATGAGGCAGATAGTGGACGGATTCAGAAGGGATGGTCGGCCTCGTTCTCCGCTCCCATATCGGAAAAATGGGGCGTGACCACGGAACTGTCGGGCACGCGCCGCAGCGGCCAGGCCAATACGGCCCAGTTGCTGGCGGCCGCCACCTACAGCCCGACCAAGCGCCTCACCATCGACTGGGGTATCGCCAAGGGGCTGACTTCAGCCTCTCCGGATTGGTCGCTGTTCAGTGGGATCGTGCTGCCGCTGGCAAAGCTCTGGTAGCGGCATTAACGACTTAGGGCATGGTCGCCGCGCCGATCGACACCATGCGCTCGACATAACGGGCGATCAGGTCGATTTCCAGGTTGACCTGCTTGCCAACGCTCAGGTGCTTCAGGGTCGTCACGGCGATGGTGTGCGGGATCAGGTTGATCGAGAACTGGCACACCAGATCGGCGCCGGTGCCGATGTCGGTGACGCGGTTGACGGTCAGCGACACGCCGTTGACGACGATCGAGCCCTTGAAGGCGAGGAACTTGGCCAAGTGGTGCGGGGCTTCAACGACCAGCTCCCACGACTCGCCCACCGCCTCGAACTTGCGCACCACGCCGAGGCCGTCGACGTGCCCGGTCACCAGATGGCCGCCGAGGCGCTCGTTCAGCGTCACGGCCTTTTCCAGGTTCACTTCGGTCAGGGTGTCGAGGCCGACGGTGCAATTGAGGCTTTCGCGCGAGACGTCGACGCTGAAGCTGGTGTCATCCTTTTCGATCACGGTCATGCAGGCGCCGTTGAGGGCGATCGAATCGCCCAGCGCGACATCGGCCAGCGGCAAGCCGCCCGCGTTGACGTTCAGGCGCACGCCCGCGAACGAGCCGCCTTCCAAAGGTTTGACCGATTCAATTTTGCCGACAGCGGCGACGATTCCAGTAAACATGTGAGTGCAATCTTAAGGATGGGTGAATCGTGCAAGGATACGCAAATCTTCGCCGATCTGCTTAACCTCGTGAAATTTCAGGCGCTGCTGGAGCGACAGGTCGGTCAGCGCCGGCAACGCGAACATGCCCTGCGCGTCGCCGATCAGGCTCGGCGCCAGGTACAGCAGGAGCTCGTCGACGCAGCCCTCGCGGATCAGCGAGCCATTGAGCTTGCCGCCCGCCTCGACGTGCAATTCATTGATCTGCCGGCGGCCCAGCTCGCGCATCAGTTCCGCCAAGTCCACCTTGCCGGCGGCGTTGGGCAGCATGATGACGTCGGCGCCGGCGGCGCGCAACGCCGCCTCCTTCTCCGGATTGGCGACCGCCGCCACGATCCAGGTGCCGCCGCCCTCCAGTATCCTGGCGGACAGGCTGATATCGAGCTTGCTGTCGACCACGATGCGGCGCGGCTGGCGCGGCGTCTCGACCGCCCGCACCGTCAGTTGCGGATCGTCGGCCTTGACGGTGCCGATGCCGGTCAGAATGGCGCAGGCGCGCGCGCGCCAAGCATGGCCGTCGGCGCGCGCCTCCGGCCCCGTGATCCACTGGCTCACGCCGTTGTGCAGCGCCGTCATGCCGTCCAGGCTGGCGGCGCTCTTCATGCGCACCCACGGCAGGCCGCGCGTCATCCGCGAGAAAAAACCGATATTTAATTCATAAGCTTGCTCGGCCAGCAGGCCGGTGCTGGTCTCGATGCCGGCGGCGCGCAACTTCGCCAAGCCCTGGCCGGCGACCAGCGGATTCGGGTCTTCCATCGCCGCGACCACGCGGCCGAGGCCGGCGCGCACCAGCGCGTCCGAGCACGGCGGCGTGCGGCCGAAGTGGTTGCACGGCTCCAGGGTGACGTAGGCGGTGGCGCCACGCACGTCGTGGCCGCGCGCCTGCGCATCCTTGAGCGCCTGGATTTCCGCATGGTCGCCGCCGGCTTGCTGCGTCACGCCCGCGCCGATGACCTGCCCGTCGCGCACGATCACGCAGCCGATGTGCGGATTGGGCGAGGTCGTGTACAGCCCCTTCGCGGCCCATTCCAGGGCCAGGGTCATGCCTTCGAGATCGTTGCTGATGTTCACATTGTCCTTAGTCGTTGACTCCGCCCGCGACAATTGCGGACTTCGCCATTATAAGCAAACGGAAATCGCGGTGCTGGCGCAACCACATACCGCCCCCCTGCCCTTCGACGCGGGTCAACCCCTATTCCATAATGGCTGTATTGTCCATCAATGCACTTCAGCCAAATCGCGATGAACGGTCCCACCAGAGAAGAATTTAATGCAAAACTGGAAACCATCGAAACAAGGATGGATGCCAGGGTTGCGTCCATCGAGCGCGTGATCGCGGAAGCAATCACCTCCGCCCGCGGTGCTGTCTAATATGGTGGCGTCTTTTGAATCCGGCAAGAATACGGCCGCCGCTTAAGCCGAGGTCAAAAAACATTCCGAGGAGACCGCCGCGCTCATCAAGAAAATGCGCGAAGATCTCGATGCGAGACGCGCCGGGATGCGTTAAACATCACGGCAGTGCGGATAACTTTTTCGCGGACGCATCCTCAATTGTTGATACCGCTGCAGGTGGCGCTATCAATAGCGGGATTACACACGCGTAGTCGGCCCAGCATATTGATTTTGATGTTGCGCACATCGTCGCCGCGCGAAAGCGACAACGTACCCCAGCGCGCTGATAGGCTATTACTGGCATTGCAACTGCGTCCCGCGCCGTTGTAGGCGAGGTAGCGCGGCGTTCCACCGGATGAGAAGGCGGAGGCGACCGTCATCCCGTCCGGTAGCGGGCCATGCTGGAAGAGGCGCTGCTCGCCTGCATCCGGCCGGCGGTTGCCGTTGCCGTCGACGAACACCACCCAGCCCGTGGCCCAATCCGTGCCACTCGCTTCCAGCGGGCCCAGCATGACCGGGCCGCCGCGCGCGATCGCATGCGAGCGGGTCAGGTCGATGGCCGCGACCAGATCGTTGACGGCGACTCGCAATTGCTGCCGCCGCATCACGTCTTGATAGGCGGACGCGGCGGCGCCGAGCAGTATGCCGGCCAGCACCAGCACCACCAGCAATTCCACCAGCGACACTCCGGCGCTGTTCCGTTCCATGGCCGCCCCGCTCATCGCCAGCACTCGGTGAGCGTGCCTTTCGACAGCCGTTCGCCGATGCTGGTGAGCGTCATTTCGCGGCATTCGTCGTCGCGATAGTCCGAATCCACCATGCCGGTGCCGGCCGTGGCGACCAGTTGCACGCACTGCTCGATCGGTTCGTCGTCGCAGGCCTTGCCTTCGATCTCGTAGCCGCTGTCCGGCGCGCGGCTGCCGCTCCACCATTGAAACTGGCGTTCCTCGTAACCTGTCGAGCCGGAGGAGAACGCGAGATAGGTGCCGTGCTGCGTGAAATAGCGCTCCTGCTGCAGCATCAACTTCAGCAGCATCGCCTGCGCCTCGTTGCGGCGGGTGCTGATCACATGCTGCTGCCAGGCAGGCATGGCGGCAGAGGCCAGCACGGCCAGGATCACCATCACGATCAGCATTTCAATCATGCTGAAGCCCATATGCGCGCGGCGGCTCATTTGACGGCCTCGTGCAGTTGACGCCAGTTGCCCACCTCGCGCCAACTTAGGCGACCGGCGCGCAGTTGCAGTTTGACGCGGCCAACGACCACGCTGCCCTGCGGAGTGACGTTGGCAACGGCCAGCTCCTTGAGCAGACGCGTGCGGCCGGTCGGATCGCGCGGCGTCCTGCTGGACGTGACGGGCAATAGGGACGGCGTCGACCTGTAATCCTCCGATATCTGCCCGACGATCGGCTGCCCGGTGGATGGCGGCGGCAGCCTTGCAACGGCACCATCCCTGGCCAGACCGGTGAGCACGTTAAACGCGTAAGTGCGGCTGCGGGATTTATCGCAGGGATCGGTGCCCGGTAGCAGTGTATTGAAAAACACCTCGCCGCCGGCCAGCACGCCGCTATCGATGCTGCGCTCGCCCGTTGTCTCCGCTTGCAAGAAATCGACATACCAGCCCATGCTATCGAATTCCATTTTGGCTCCGTGTACGCTGAGCGGCGGCGCACTCGCGTCGCCGCTCAGTACGCGCTGGGTCAGCTGGCTGCGGCTGGTGATGACCTCGGCGGGATCACGCAGACTGTCGCGGATCGCGTAATAGGATTGCTGTGCGAAATTGGCCGGAGCCCGGTCGGCCTTTTCGATCAACTTTCCGGTCCCGAACAAGACTAGATAGCCGCCGCCGTCGGCGTACGCCAGCGAGGGCTGCTGGGTGATCGACTGACGCCTGCCGCTGTCGTCGCGGGCGACAAACAACGGTGTGTCGCCCGCACCTGGACCTACAGCACCGGCCCAAGGCGCGCCACCGCCGAAATCGAAGCGCCAAAGGTTGCCCTGCAAATCTCCGGCGTAGCCATAGCGCAGCGCGCCTGTGCGGTCGGCCACCAGCACCGGCGCGTTGAGGGCGTTAGCCAAAGCGGCATCGGAGATCGGTGTCATGAGCCGATAGTAGTTAAGGTTAAGCCGCCATGCCGCGCCGCGTGGCTTGTCGAGCGCCAACAGGAATAAGGCGCCCTTGCCCGTCGGGCTGGCGTTGCCGTCCGCCGCGTAGTTGTTCAAGCCGCTCGCGACGACCGCAAAATGTTTGTAGAGCGGCACGCCCGCGACCATACGCGTGCGCAGCTTGGCAATCTGAGGCCGCGTGGTGACATTGCCCATCATGGCGTCGTCGCGGTCGGTGAACTCCCACAGCACGCCGCCTTCGGCGAACCGCAGCGGGTCGGTGACGTCCAGCGCGAAGACGCCTTGCGCGCCGCCGCCCATGCCGGAGACCAGGACCGTCTTGCCGACACCTGATATCACCACCTCGCCGGCGCTGGCCGGCCCATCGACATATGCCTGGTGAACATAGTCGGCGCTGGTCAAGCGATGCAAAGAGGCCATCAACGCGTTCGGCACATAGGCGAAAAGTTCGCTGCCATCGGCGACGTTAAAGGCATGCAGCATGCCGTCATTGGCGCCAACGTAGATGACATTCGGCCGCGTGCCGGATGTCGTGCCGGGAGCCGGCCCGACATACACCGGCGTGCTGTTGATGGAATCGCCCAGCATGCTGCTGCGCGTGCGGAAGAGCGTGCCCTCTTGCGTGCGATCGCCGCGCAGGAAGGCCAGGCGTTGCTCGCCCAAGCCGTCGGCGCCTGTGGCAGGGGGCTGCGCCTGGTCCAGTTGCTGCCGCTGCCCGGCCGACAGGGCGCTCCATTCAAACGGAATCATCGCCAGCGCACCGTCCGGCTGCACGATGGCCGTGAAGATTTTGCGTGCGGCCGGAGCCGGCGATGGCGGACGCACACCGTCGCCTGTGAGCAGCGCACCGGCGTCCCACATCGCCGTCGGCGTTGACGAAAATCCCGCGCCGCCGGAAGGCAGGACGTAGCGGGAAAAATGTCCGCCCCAGTCGGCTATGTCGATACTCGCTTGAAAGAGGTCGCCGGCGCTGGCACTTGCCGGGGGCGGTGCCACGCGCAGCAACGAGGAGCCGTCGATCTTAACGGCGCCGGCTCGGCACGCGGCCGTCAACGGTTCGCTGGCCACGTCGAGCGTTGGGGGCGCGGCGGTGACGACGGTGGAGACTATTATCGCAGCCGGAATCGTCAAGTATTTGAGTTGCATACGTCCTCCCTCTCAGCTGTGGCCGTCGACGGCGCTTGGCGGATTACGCTTCGCTAATCCGCCCTACGTGGTTTAGACGCAGTTTCGGTCTCGTGTCTGTTTTCCTGGGTGTCGTGCCCGCTTTCTGTTACTCAGGCTTGCTGAACACGCTTTGCAACACCACCTCTGTCGCCGGTTTCGCGCCGAAGCCGATCGCCGTCACCCGATAGCAATAGCTGGGCGTGGCGGCGGCCGACGCATCCTCTCCCGGATGGTGGCACTCGGCGCGCTCGATCAGGTAACGCGGCTTCTTAAACGGCGCAAAGCCTTGCCCAGTCTGCATCGCCGCCCCCGTCGCCGCGCCGTACGCGACCGTGCAGCCGCTGTCCACGGTGCCGGACAGGTCGACCCGCTGCCACACCGGCGCCTCGCCGCAGGCCGGATCGACGACGTCGCCGCCGCCCGCCTGGATGTCCCGTTCCGCATCCGCCAACGCATCCTCCGCCGCCTGAAACGCCACTTCCCGATCGCGCTCGCCACGCGCGGCCTTCTCGCCCTGCAAACTCAGCTGCGCCGCCGACACGCCCAGCAACATCACCAAGATCAGCATGAGCAAGCACACCAGCAACGCCACGCCGCGCTCTTGCCGCTGCACGTTGCGACCCCTTACGCGCGCCGGCATATCAACCGCTCCTGTTGCGCAGCGCGACCGTCATCCCGAACACCCGCCGCGCCCGCCATCGCTGCGACTCGGGGAATACTCCCTCCCCGATCCGCACACCCAGGTCGCCGCCATGGCCTTCGGAATACGCCGGCCCGAACAGATCGAACCGGCGCACCACCGTATCGGCCCGCGTGTTGTTCTCGCCATGCAAAAGCAACGCGAGCTTCACGGTGCAGACCCGCTTCCAGTTGGTCTTGCGATGCAAATCGCGCTGAAGTTCCTCCGGCGTGGCGCCCACCAGCGCCAGCCCCGCGTCCATGCCATTGATTGCGGTCGCGTTGACGAAAGTATTGGGAATGCCGTCGGCCGGCTCGTCGCTGTCGAGTCCGTACAGCACCTGAAAGGAATCGACGCCGCGCACGATCGCGTCCGCGCCCCAGCCCGCCGCGCTGCGGTACTTGCAGCGCAATTCCGGCGTGCCGTCGGCGTCGGCGGCGACATAAAAAATGCTCCAGCCACGTTCGATCACGGCCGATGGCGCGCCCACGCCGAAGCCGGCGCAGTTGAGGCTGGAGCCGTCGCCATTCGCGCCCTCGCCATAACCGGAGAAGCGCAACGCCAGCACGTCGCTGCCGTTGGCCACGTCCGGCGCCACGCCGGAGATACCGTCGCTGGCCTTGCTGATGCTGCTGGCGTCGAGCCCGGCGATGGCCGCCGGTTCGTGCGCTGCCAGTTCGGCCGGCGCTTCCTTGCTGTCCCAGTTGACATAAGCGCCCTGCCGTATTGCTTGCGAAATAATCTCCAGCGCGTAGCGGCCGCCATCGTCGATCCAAATGTTCTCGCTGTGGTTGCGGTAGCTGCCGCTGGTCGCCAGCAACAATCCACTGGCCAGCAAGGTCAGTACCAGGCCCAGGCCGGTGGCGATGACCAGTTCGATGATGGTCCAGCCCTGCTGGCGCGCCCGCGTCATGGCGCCCCCACGGTCAAAGCCAAGGGAAGCGCAACCCCTGGCACGTACTCGCCGGACTCGTCCTTACGTGGCGTGCCGTTAGGATTCTTGCCGCGCCAGCCGACCTTGATCACCAAAGGCGCGCCGGCGCCGCCACTGCACGCCCAGCGCAGCTTGCCGCCAGACCACAAGCCGGCGTCACGACAGACCACGGCGCGGCCCGCCGGCAGATTCTCGCGCATCAGCGCCTTCATTTCATACAGATCGAACGCGGCCAGCTGGGCGCCATCGCAATCGCCGCCATAGCACAGCGCCGACGGCGCCGGCGGGTTGGGCTCGGCCAGCACGTCGTAATCGAGGGTGAGATAGAGGTTGGCGCCATCGGGCAGCCGCATCTGTTCGGGATTGGCGCGCATGCGTTCGGCCATGCCGACGGCCAACCACGACGCCTGCGCCAGCAAGGTCGATTGATGCCGGGCGCGCAGCGCCGCCAGTTGCATCGACACACCGCCGACGATGCCCAACGCGAGCACGAGCACGGCGATCATCACTTCGACCAGGGTAAAGCCGGCAACAGCACGGGCCGTGGGCATGCACACCTCCGCAAGTCAACAGGGACCTTACAGTCCAACAGCTAGACGGTAGCAGCGGCCAATGGCCGAGGTATGAGATGGATCAAGTGTGCGCTAGCAGGATGCTAGCTTTTGCGCGGCTTGCGGTCCTGTCCGACTTCGGCGATGGCGTCCTGGAACTCGGCCAGGTCTTCGAAGTTTTTGTAGACCGATGCGAAGCGGATATACGCGATCTTGTCGAGGCGCTGCAACTCCTGCATCACCAGCTCGCCGATGTAGCCGGTGTCGACTTCGCGCTTGCCGCTGGTAAGCAATTTTTCCTCGATCGACAAAACGGCCGCGTCAACGGCGGGCGCCGCCACGGGGCGCTTGCGCAGGGCCAGGGTCAGGCTGCCGCGCAACTTGGCGGCCGAATACTCGGTGCGGCTGCCGTTCTTCTTGACCACGTATGGCATGACCAGCTCGATGCGCTCATACGTGGTAAATCGTTTATCGCATTTGCCGCAACGTCGGCGCCGGCGTATGGAATCCCCTTCCTCGGATACACGCGTATCGAGAACCTGGGTATCGTCGTGCTGACAGAACGGACATTTCATATGAGCCATGGGCAAAACTGCATTGAACTACTTAACGGGACGCCAGCCAAACCGGCGTCCCGCATTACTACTTATAAAGCAAATTACTTGGCGTAGACCGGATATTTATCGGCCAGCACCTTCACCGCCGCTTTGACGCGCTCGATGGTGGCGGCGTCGTGCGGATTGTCCAGCACGTCGGCGATCAGGTTGCCGACTTCTTCCGCTTCCGCTTCCTTGAAACCGCGCGTGGTCATCGCCGGGCTGCCCAGACGGATGCCGGAAGTCACGAATGGCTTCTGCGGATCGTTCGGGATGCCGTTCTTGTTGGTGGTGATGTGCGCCGTGCCCAGGATCGCTTCCGCTTCCTTGCCGGTCAGGTTCTTCGGACGCAGGTCCACCAGCATCACGTGCGACTCGGTGCCGCCGGACACGATGCGCAGGCCGCGCTTGATCAGGGTCTTGGCCAGCACGTCGGCGTTCTTGACCACTTGTTGCTGGTAGGCCTTGAACTCAGGCGTCAGCGCTTCCTTGAAGGCGACGGCCTTGCCGGCGATCACGTGCATCAGCGGACCGCCCTGGATGCCTGGGAAGATGGCCGAATTGATGATCTTCTCGTGCTCGGCCTTCATCAGGATGATGCCGCCGCGCGGGCCGCGCAGCGATTTATGCGTGGTCGAGGTGACGAAGTCGGCGTGCGGCACCGGGTTCGGGTACAGGCCGGCGGCGATCAGGCCGGCGTAGTGCGCCATGTCGACCATGAAGTAGGCGCCAACGGCCTTGGCCACGGCGGCGAAGCGCTCGAAGTCGATTTTCTTGGAGAAGGCCGACGCGCCGGCGATGATCAGCTTAGGCTTGTGTTCCTTGGCCAGCGCCTCCATGGCGGCGTAGTCGATGTCCTCTTCCGGGGTCAGGCCGTACGAAACGACGTTGAACCATTTGCCGGACATGTTCAGCGGCATGCCGTGGGTCAGGTGGCCGCCTTCGGCCAGCGACATGCCCATGATGGTGTCGCCCGGCTTCAGCACGGCGAAGAACACGCCTTGGTTGGCCTGCGAACCGGAGTTGGGCTGCACGTTGGCCGCTTCCGCGCCGAACAGTTGCTTGACGCGGTCGATCGCCAGTTGCTCGACGACGTCGACGTATTCGCAGCCGCCGTAGTAGCGCTTGCCTGGATAGCCTTCGGCGTATTTATTGGTCAGCTGCGAGCCTTGCGCTTCCATCACGGCCGGCGAGGTGTAGTTCTCCGACGCGATCAGCTCGATGTGGTCGTGCTGGCGGGTGTTTTCTTTTTGGATGGCGCCGAACAATTCCGGGTCAACGCTGGCGAGGGTGTGATCTTTTGCGAACATGAAAAACTCCAATCGAATGAGTAACTGTATGACTTGGCAGGCTGGATCGAATGAGGGACGCCGATAGCGGACAGGCAGCCTCTTTCGTGCTTTCCATCGATGGGCTGCCCAGGCGAACGGCTAATGAAATCTCACGTTTCCCGGTGGATGCCCACCTTTCGCCGACGGATCGACGCACCATTTTGGGGCCGACCGCAGCTTTTCGCCAGTTACGTGAGACGTAATGGAACCCGGATTGTAATTTATGCGCCAGATTTGAGCAAGGAAACGACTTGCATAACTGGCAAGATTGTGCGTTTTTGACCGCGCCGCGATCGATACCGCCATTTCGGCTACAATTTTGTCCAGTCTTTACGCCCTCCTCCCTCACCGACAAGGATAAAACATGATCGTCTTCATCACTGGCGCCACCGCCGGCTTCGGCGCCGCCATGGCCCGCACTTTCGTTCAGAACGGCCACAAAGTGCTGATCAGCGGACGCCGCGAGGACCGCCTGCAAACCTTGTCGGCCGAACTGGGCGACGCCGTGCTGCCGGTGGTGCTGGACGTCACCGACAAGGCCTCGATCAAAACCGCGCTGGACGGCCTGCCGGCCGAATGGAAGCAGATCGACGTGCTGATTAACAATGCCGGCCTGGCGCTCGGCGTCACGCCGGCGCACGAATCGTCGCTCGACGACTGGGACACGATGATCGCCACCAACTGCGGCGGCCTGGTGGCCATGACGCGCGCGATCCTGCCGGACATGGTCAAGCGCGGCAGCGGCACCGTCATCAACCTGGGTTCCGTCGCCGGCGCCACGCCCTACCCGGGCGGCAACGTCTACGGCGCGACCAAGGCCTTTGTCGAACAGTTCACCCTGAATCTGCGGGCCGACCTGATCGGCACCGGCGTGCGCGCCACCAATCTGGCGCCCGGCCTGTGCGGCGGCACCGAATTCTCGAACGTGCGCATGAAGGGCAACGACGAAGCCGCCGCCAAAGTGTACGAAGGCACCGTGCCGCTGACGGCCGAGGACATCGCCAACACGGCGTTCTGGATCGCCACGCTGCCGCCGCACATCAACATCAACCGCATCGAGATGATGCCGACGTGCCAGGGTTATGGCCCCCTGGCAATCAAGCGCAACGTTTAAAACCCCGCTGGGGCCACTCATCGCTGGGGCCACCAACCTATGCACCACGTTAAAACACGTAGGGCGGATTAGCCGAAGGCGTAATCCGCCATGCATGCGTTACGGTGGCGCATGCATTGGCGGATTACGGCGTTCCGCCTAATCCGCCCTACGTGCCTCCATGGTCATTCCATTTTCCGTGCCCCACAATTCGTAAGCGGTTGTTACAATCCTTGGCAAGTTGCCTGTAAACCGCTTAACTGTCACCAGTGCAATCTTTGCGCCCCGAGTTGAAATCCCGCACAATTGGCGGGACGGACGTGCATTTCCCCGTCCAAGCTTCAACCAAAAGAACAAAATCGCGTAGAATGTTGCTCAACACAACTTGCAATCCTAACAACATGCCAGCAGAGTTCATCTGGAACGTCCGGGTCTACTACGAAGACACCGACGCCGGCGGTATCGTCTATTACGCGAACTACCTGAAGTTCTTCGAGCGCGCGCGCACCGAATGGCTGCGCCAGATCAATGTGGGCCAGCACGCTTTATTGCAGGAACACGACGCTATGTTCGTCGTCAAAAGCGTCAGCGCGGAGTATCATGCGCCTGCTAAGCTTGACGACGTAATAAAATTGACACTTAGTATCGAAAAATTAGGACGCGCCTCGATCTCCTTTATCCAGGAGGCATGGTGCGGCGAGCAACTGCTGAACACGGCGCGGGTCAAGGTCGGCTGCGTCGATTCGACGCTGCGCCCCCGCGCGGTGCCGCCGGCGGTCGCGGACAAAATGCGCAGCACCACCAACATCACGAAAACAGACTGATCAGACTGATAAACAATGAACGTCACCCAAGACCTCTCTTTCCTGTCCCTCATCTCCAACGCCCACCTGATCGTGCAACTGATCATGGCGTTGTTGTTCATCATCTCGCTGACCAGCTGGACGTACATCTTCAGTAAACTGTTCGCGGTGCGCTCGGCGCGCCGCCTGACGATCGACTTCGAAAAAACCTTCTGGGCCGGCGGCAACCTGCACGCGCTGCACCAGAACGCCGGCAAGGACCGCGCCACCAGCGGCCCGCTGGCGCGCATCTTCGAGGCCGGCATGGGCGAATTCATCAAGAGCAAGGCCGCCTACGCCGCCAGCCGCGACACCGTCGACCACGTCGCCATCCTGGACGGCGCGCGCCGCGCCATGCGCGCCGCCTTCCAGCGCGAAATGGACGTGCTCGAATCGCACCTGGCCTTCCTGGCTTCGGTCGGCTCGGTATCGCCCTACATCGGCCTGCTGGGCACCGTCTGGGGCATCATGAACGCCTTCCGCGGCCTGGCCAACGTGCAGCAAGCCACCCTGGCCGCCGTCGCGCCCGGCATCGCCGAAGCGCTGATCGCCACCGCCATCGGCCTGTTCGCCGCGATTCCGGCCGTCGTCGCCTACAACCGCTTTACGCACGACATCGATCGTCTGGCGATCCGCTTCGAAAGTTTCGTCGAAGAGTTCTCCAACATCCTGCAACGTCAATCGCGTTAATAAGGCAGAGAGACCATGGCTTCCTCTTTCTCCAGCAGCATGCGCGGCGGCCGCGGCCGCAAGCTCAAATCCGAAATCAACGTCGTGCCGTACATCGACGTCATGCTGGTTCTGCTGATCATCTTCATGGTCATGCCGTCGGCCACCGATCCGAGCATCGTCGACTTGCCGAACGCTGAAAAATCGACCAAGCCCCCAAGCGACTACGTGCAAATCGTCATCAAGCCGAACGGCGCGCTGTCGATCGGCGTCAAGGGCAAAGGCGAGGACGCGCCGGAAACGGCCCCGAACCGCGACGCGCTGGTCAAGAAATTGCGCACGCTGCACGAGACGCACCCGGACTATCCGGTGCTGATCGCCGGCGACAAGGAAAGCAAGTACGACGACGTGATCCAGCTGATCTCGGAAGCGAAAAAGATGGGCATCAACCGGGTCGGCTTGTCCACCAAATAACTAGTGCAAACGATGAAACCCGCAACCGCAGGCGGTCCGTACAAGGTTCCGCGACATAACGAAGGCTGGCGCTCCGTGGTGCTGGCCGTGGCGATGCACGCGGTGCTGCTGCTGTTCCTGTGGGTCGGCGTGAGCTGGCAGAACAATGAACCGACCGAAGTGCAGGCCGAGATCTGGGACATGAAGGTGCAGGACGCCGCGCCGCCCGCCCCTACCCCCGAGCCCACGCCGGAGCCGGAGCCGGAACCGACGCCCGTGATCAAAACCCCGCCGCCACCGCCGGTGGAGGCGCCGCCCGCGCCCAAGGAACCGGACATCGCCCTCGAACGCCTGAAGGCCAAGAAAAAACTCGAAGAGAAGAAGCTGGCCGAAGCCAAGGAAGCCAAGCTGAAGCAGGAAGCCGAGGAAAAGCAGGCCAAGCTCGAAGCCAAGAAACTGGCTGACAAGAAACTTGCCGAGCAAAAGCTGAAAGAAGAGAAAGAACAGGCCGAGAAGGACAAGAAGGAACTGGCCGAGAAGGAAAAGGACAAGAAAAAGGCAGCCGCCGAGAAACTGGCCAAGGAAAAAGCCGACAAGGCCGCCAAGGATAAGGCATTCGCGGCGGAAATGAGCCGCATCACGGGTTCGGCTGCCAAGGGCTCGACCGGCACGGCCGCGCAATCGACCGGCGGCCGCTCCGACGGCGGTTATGAGGCCGCCGTCCGCGCCAAGATCAAGAGCAATCTGGCGTTCGGCGGTGCCGACGACACCCTGACCGCGACCTATCTGATCACGCAACTGCCATCCGGTGAAGTCATCAACAAGCGCAAGATCAAAGGCAGCGGTTCGACCGCCTACGACGAAGCGATCGAGAACGCGATTGAAAAATCGTCACCACTGCCCAAGAAGAAAGATGGTACGGTGGAGCGCGAATTTACAGCCGTCTTTAAATTAAAGGATATGCATTGATATGAAAAAACTGACCCTCCTTTACGCCGGCCTGACCATTGCCGCCACCATGGGCAGCGCCCAGGCGCAGATGCGCATCGAAATTTCCGGTGTCGGCAGCAACCAGATCCCGGTCGCCGTGGCCGGCTTCGCCAACGAAGGCGTGTCGCCACAAAAAATCTCCGAGATCATCAAGGCCGACCTCGAACGCAGCGGCGCCTTCAAGGTGATCGACGCCGGCGTCATCACCGACGTCAACAACATCGACTACAGCGCCTGGAAAGCCAAGGGCGCCGACGCGCTCGTCGTCGGCACCGTCGACGCGCTGGCCGACGGCCGCTACGACGTGCGCTACAAGCTGCTCGACACCGTCAAGCAAGCCAAGATCTCCAATTTGGACAAAGCCGTCACCGCGCAGTTCACCCGCCTGTCGGCCCACCTGATCGCCGACGACGTCTACTTCAAGCTGACCGGCATCCGCGGCGCCTTCTCCACCCGCATCTCCTACGTCAAGCAGGAAGGCCGCAACTACCAGCTGCTGGTGGCCGACGCCGACGGCGAAGGCGAGCAACTGGCGCTGCGCTCGAACGAGCCGATCATCTCGCCGTCGTGGTCGCCGGACGGCACCAAGGTCGCCTACGTCTCGTTCGAACAGAAAAAACCGGTGGTCTACGTGCAAAACCTGGTGACCCGCGCCCGCACCGTGGTCGCCAACGAAAAAGGCAGCAACTCGGCCCCATCGTGGTCGCCGGCCGGCAATAAACTGGCCGTGGCGCTGTCGAAGGACGGCCACACCCAGGTCTACACGGTCAACACCGACGGCAGCGGCCTGCGCCGCGTCTCCAACAGCAACGGCATCGACACCGAACCGCAATTCTCGGCCGACGGCCAGAGCATCTACTTCACCAGCGACCGCAGCGGCGGCCCGCAGATCTACCGCATGAGCGCCGACGGCGGCGAAGCCAAGCGCGTGACCTTCAGCGGCACCTACAACACCAGCCCGCGCATCTCGTCCGACGGCAAGACCCTGGCCTACATCTCTCGCCGCGACGGCAACTTCCAGCTGTACGTGCTGGACCTGGCCAGCGGCCAGGAGCAGCGCCTGTCGGACACCACCAGCGACGAATCGCCGAGCTTCGCCCCCAACGGCAAATACATCATGTACGCCACGACCGCAGGCGGCCGCAAATCGCTGGCCGTGGTGTCCGTCGACGGACGTGTAAAGCAACGCCTGACCACGCAGGCGGGCAACATCAAGGAGCCCACCTGGGGTCCGTTCATGCAGTAAATAAATCGGTCTTAACTATTACTAGGAGAATCAAATGCGCAAACTCAGCAGCTTAGCTTTCATCATCACCACCGCCGCCATCCTGTCCGCCTGCTCGACCCCGGTCAAAGTGTCGGAGCCGGCACCAGTCGTCGAGCGCCCAGCCGACAAGGCCGCGCCGTCGCAGTCGGACACCCGCACCGTGGCCCCGGTTGAAACCAAATCGCTGGACCCGCTGGACGATCCAAAAGGCGTGCTGGCCAACCGTAGCATCTACTTCGACCTGGACAGCTATGTCGTGCGCGCCGACGGCAAGCCGGTGGTGGAAAACCACTCGGCCTACCTGGCCAAGAACAAATCGCGCTCGATTCTGATCCAAGGCAACACCGACGAACGCGGCAGCTCCGAGTACAACCTGGCGCTGGGCCAGAAGCGCGCCGAAGCAGTGCGCAAGGCCATGACCACCCTGGGCGTGCCGGAATCGCAGATCGAAGCCGTCTCGCTGGGCAAAGAGAAGCCAAAAGCGACCGGTTCGAACGAAGAGGCATGGGCACAGAACCGTCGTGCTGACATCGTCTACAAGTAATCGAAAGCACTACCCTTTTGCCGGGTCACAGGCATAATACGGGGCGGCGCGCGGTATTCATCCGCGCCCTGCCCCGTTTCCATTTTGATTTGCTGAAAGCGCCCGACATGAAGAAACTCACCAAATCCGGCCTCGCCGCCGCCCTGCTGGCCGCGCTGACGTGGCTGCCGATGCAAGCCCACGCCGGCCTGTTCGACGACGAGGAAGCCCGTAAAGCCCTGCTCGACCTGCGCGCCAAGGTCGAAGCGATGCGCATCGAAATGAACGCGCGCCTGGACACCAAGTCCGACAAGTCCAGCGCGCTGGACCTGGTCACGCAAAACGAAAACACGATGCAGGAGCTCAACAAGCTGCGCGGCCAGATCGAAGTGCTGCAAAACGAGCTGTCGAATGCGCAAAAACGCCAGAAGGATTTCTACGTCGATCTCGACACGCGCCTGCGCAAGCTTGAGCCGCGCGAAGTGACGGTCGACGGCAAGGCCGCCCAGGTCGATCCGAACGAGGAGAAGAACTACGGCGCGGCCATGGAGCTGTTCAAGGCCGGCGACTACAAGGCGGCGGGCACGGCCCTGTCCGACTTCGTGCGCCAGTACCCCGCCTCCGTGTACACGCCCAACGCGCAGTACTGGCTCGGCAACGCCTTCTACGCCCAGCGCGACTGCAAGAGCGCCATCAACGCCCAATTGCAGGTGCTGAAGAACTATCCGGACAGCCCGAAAGCGCCGGACGCCATGCTCAACATCGCCAGTTGCCAGACCGAACTGAAGGACAAGGCCGCCAAGAAGACGCTGCAAGACTTGATCAAGCAATATCCGGAGTCCTCGGCCGCCGTCACGGCGAAACAGCGCCTCGGTGGCAAATAATGTCCTGAGGGCATTTGACAGGTTGGGCCGATACCCCCTATAATCTCGCTTCTTCGGGGGTCGTTAGCTCAGCTGGTAGAGCAGCGGACTTTTAATCCGTTGGTCGCAGGTTCGAATCCCGCACGGCCTACCACCGAAGCACCCTTGGGTCGTTAGCTCAGCTGGTAGAGCAGCGGACTTTTAATCCGTTGGTCGCAGGTTCGAATCCCGCACGGCCTACCAAGAATTATCAAGGAAGCCCACGAATTTACGTTCGTGGGCTTTTTTATTTCTGGTCGCTCTCTGGTCGCAAGCACAACCACTCACCCTCCTTTCGAGTACTCGACGCGCCTCGCCCATCCGTCGCATCGCAATAGTAGACAGCCATTAATATTAACCGTACACTAAGTTTCCCCAGGGCACTCCAGGTAAATTCACCAGCGTTAGGTTCTTAGATGGAAAACAAAGTTAAAGGTGCGTGGCTGGTACATCACGCACAAAAAATTCAAGCAACCACCAATCAGGACTTCGATTCCATCGCTTTCGCAGGAAAGTGCGGGACGCTCTTATCGGCAATTTCTGCCTCCTATCAAGAGAAGATTCCACAAAAGAAACTGGAAGCTCTCGCTAAGGCGAACCACATTAGTCCTAAAACCGAGATGCCAGCGATCATGTCGGAGCTTCAACGACAGAGGCTGATCTTGCCGGGCACTGGCGGCTACGAAATCCTCGGCCTAACCGGTCAAGCTATTCTGGAGCACACGTCCACTATCTTCACAGAAAGCACTCACGAAGCGCATGAGGACGCCGTGCTTGAGGCATCCGAAATCGCGTCAGAATCGCCGCAAACTGAGAAGGCCATTTCGGAATATATTTCGGACACTTTCAAATTAAGCAGCACGGATTCGCTGAACGCCCTTCATCTTGGTCAAAACATCGGCTTCTTTGATTCGGAAGACATCAACAAAACCGACAAGCTGATTTTTAACGGGAATCTATTCCGCAAAGAGGACGCCAAGAAAATTAGCGCTGTACTACACTCACTGAAACCAGCGCAGAGTACCCTCATTGCCGAACTAAACGAAAAACTGCAAAAGAGCGGCTGTATCCCACTTGACGCAGCCAATAAGATGCTCGGAGAAGAGTTGTTTAAGACGCTACACTCCATCGGCATGTTTGACGTCAGCATCGTTGGTAACGAAGGTGGGAAAAACTACTTCGTTACACGTCCTGCGGCCTTCTCCAAGTTTACAAACTCCATTGCAGACGACGCACTGGACTTAGCCAAGGCACTCGTGGCTTCTCTTACTTATGGAATGACCATTAGCAACTACTATCGGGGGCGGATAACCATGATCTCAGCCCTTATGAACAAGCTGATCGCAGGGGGATCTGTAGGCCCGGCAACAGCGATCGGTAATGACTATCAAGCTCTGGAGTACAAAGGCGTGGTTAAGGTTACCCCGGCGGCGGGCGGCATGTTTACTATGACCTTACTAAAACCGGAGATCGGACGGCTTGCATTATCCGTAATCCAAAGCGGCGATATTACCGCCGAGACCATTCCAAACTTACCCGGCGCAAAAGTTACTGAATATATCAACCCTGAAGCCAGCCGCACGTTCGTCCGCAAAAACTCAGATGACGGCGTGAAGCTTGGGGCCAAAAATCTGCTAAATGAAATTCGTACCGGCGGGCTTTCGAAATGAACGAGCCACTTCTGAAAGGTGCCGCTGCCGAGGAGGCTCTGCGCAATTACTTCCTGAGTATTGGGTATTTCGTAATCCGTGGCCCTCGCTTCCAATTCAATCGATTTGACGTTACCGACGTCGATCTCTGGCTATACGGCAAAAGCTCTCCGTTAAGTCGGGAACGGGTCAATGTCGATATTAAGAACAAAAAGACGCCTCAAGCGCTCGAAAGAATATTTTGGGCAAAAGGTCTTCAATCGATACTTGGGCTGGATGACTGCATTGTAGCGACCAGTGATGTCAGGCCCGACGTTCGCGAATTTGGCCTGCAACACGACGTAAAAGTGTTTGATGGACGATTCCTGAACAGGCTAACAAAGAGTGAGCGTAGCCAGCAAGAGCGGCTCACAGAAGAGCAGTTTTTTGCAGAACTAGATCAAGCCTCATTAGGCAAGCTGGGTGGCGACTGGCGAGGAAAATATGAAACCAGCAAATCTAGAGTACTCGATTCGCTCTCGTTCGATGGGTGCAATGCCTGGCTCGAAGACCTAGGCTACTTCCTAGGTGAAGTAATGACGCAACCTGCACCGCCTCCCCCAGTGTGGAGGATGATTAACATTACTGCCGCATTCCTCGTGGTTGCTATTGACTTCATACTCCGCGAGCATATTTCAGCGGAGCATGAGCAGCGAAAAGCGCTTCTCGAAGACGGTTTCCGATATGGCGCGGCAGGCCGGGCATATGCGGAAAAAGTCGGCCGTATGGCCGGCGCGCTAGCAGGGCAATTCACAAAGCAACCGGGTCTCGCTAGAAGCATTGAGATTGAGCTGCATGACCAAGCAAAAGAGGTACGAGCTGAGGTATTAGCTGAGTTCTTTTCTCGTTCCGTAACCCATACAGTCCTATTTGATATCGCTCGCGAGCTAGAGGCAGCTGCCTTCGCGATAGACGTTCGGACAGTCGGATCACTCAGCGCCAGCTCTCAAGCATTATTTGGAGTAATAGCCGATTTCTTTGCTCTTGATAGGAAACGGATTCTCATCTAATACGAAACTGGCAAAGACTAACGAGAATTATCAAGGAAGCCCACGAATTTCGGTTCGTGGGCTTTTTTGTTTCTGGTCGCTCTCTGGTCGAGCCCTCGCTTCTCGCAAACATCGATTTGTCACTTGCTGACGAGCCGTCGAATTGCGTCAGTCAGGCTAATTTCCGTAGGCGATGCCAATACTGCAAGAGGTATGCTCAATGCCCTACAAACCTCGCGGGCATGCGCGTCTTCTTCCGCAGCAAGCGCCCGAATAGAATCTTGAATAGTATGGACGCCGTCGCGCTGCAGAAGGCGTGCCGCGATTGTGTCAGCCGTCTCACTTAGCAAAACAACCCCAGATAATTTCAAGGCGGAGAAGACTTCCGCCTCCAAGCGTATGAAGTCACCGTTAGGCGCGCGAAGGACAAAGTGCCCATCCAGCAATAAAGCCTGCCCAGAATTACGCAACCGTTCGACAGCTTCAATTAGTGCGCGCTGATTATCGTCAACATCTGTGACGGATTTGTCCTTTCCCCATGACTCGCGCCCCTTCTCCTCACGAATGAGTTGACTAGCGGTCAGATGCCGCACACCGAGCCCAGTAGACACCAGCGCACCTAGGTGCCCTTTCCCAACTCCGTGAACTCCTGCAAGAAAGATCACCGTCATGATTTTTTCCTTTTGATTAGCAATTTCTCTAACCTCTTCAATTCATCAGGCGTCAGGTATCGGAATGATTGTGGCGGAGTGAACTTAGAGAAAATAAAGTGGGGCTCGATGGGGCTGTCAAATTGTCTAACTTTGCCTAGCATAATTGCGAAGCCTGTTTTCTTGCCGCTGTAATAGCTTCTTAATTCACTGCGAGTTAGACCGCCGCCGTTATCTCTAGCTATTTCCCACAAACGAGATGCACTTGCTTCGATCACCTCGACGATTTCCACCAATGCAACGATGGCCTGAATAGGCGAAGACGAATAGATCGCCATCGCCTTAATAGCCTGAGTCGGTACTGCACGGCGCAACTCCACACGCTTGCTTCCTGCAAGAATAAGATCGGCATATCGAGGCTTAATCGAAATGAGTATTGAACTACCAGTTAGAAATTGAAAGCAATTTTGAGAAGGAATCATCGGAGATTTTTGTAATAGACTGTGGAGGGCCAGAGACAATGCCCTCACTTATTAACGAGCTAAACGCCACTGGCTCGGGGAAGTGCCCGATCAACCTGAAAAGCATAACTTTAGTGGCGGTACGCGCCATTAGTTCAATGTCTTTTTGACTGTAGACCGTTCTACGTCGCACGACCTGCATAATCTTTGCAGCATCGTTATGAACCTCATAGCATTCGACAACGCCAATTGATGTCGCCGCCATCTCGTCGACAGTCCGGTAAAAAATTACCACATCACCGGGCTTCACTTGGTTGGTGGGAGCTTTGCATAAGTACGCCTGCTTGATAGCATTTCCAGCTGTCGAACCGGATGAAAAAAGTTGGGCCTGCCTCGTTAGATCAGGGAAAAGGATCTGATGGAACTGCGGCTGGATAGGGATTAAAAACTTCCGCACAGATTCATCACGACGAAAGTGAGGAAAAAACAGACGTGCGTAATCAAGCGTCGGCAATATAGACACCGGCGGTTCAATTGGATGCTCCTTAACCAACATTATATCTGCGCCATACATCCCATTCTTCTGAAATCCGAAATCCTCGAGCAACGCTAATAAATAGACCTGTCCAGGATTAGTGTGGACAAATATATTTTCACATCGATTTTCCGTCGCAAAACGAAAAGCAGCCTTAAGAAACAATTCACCAATTTTTCTTCCTCGAATTTTCTCGCCGACCTTAAATGTACAGAGCTTAAGCGACGAACCATTGAGTTTCGCATGAGAGTCATTAATGACCTCATCCGTTTGAATTGCGTAAATACAGATTGCCTCAAGTTGTCCATCATCAGTTCGGGCGACCCACGCCTTCCTTCCCATCTGCGCTTTTTCTCGAAACCATGCATTAAAACTCCGGGAAGGCGTATCGTAACTCTCCCTAAGACTATTAAAGAGCGCGGAGTCTAGCTGATTAGTGAGTTCATACAGATGAACATCATCAATATTGGGAAGATGAACCTCCGAGGGCTCGTGAAGCCGTCGAAGCCAGTCCTCGGCAGTTTGAATATTGTAGACACGGCTACCCAGCCCTGCTTGCCGTGCTTTATTGTGAATTTCACGATCCTCAGTAACTAGCGCGTGAACAGCGGAGCATTCAAGCGAGTGAAGAATGTCATTATCACATGCGTCGTTGGCCGAAGTCTCGTTCGTGTTGCAAGGGCTTGAAGGAACGCCATCAAGCCGGACGTATTGAGCTAACCGTGCAAGCGTTCGATCTCGTCTTTCTTTATCTTTGTCGCGCTTAATATCGATTTCGGAGGCAGGATGATAAAGAAGCTGATGCCCACCTGCATTTGCTAAACGGGCAAAGTTGGCGAGACTAGGCTCAAGCACCACCATCGAATCCTGAAGTGGTATCAAAATATTAGTATCAAGCAAGAAACGCAAGCGTTGATTCAAAATTTATCTCTCAAGGGTTACTCTGCTTCTTAATAGTCGGCGATTATATCCAAGCCGCATTATAGATAACTTCTCGCAACAATTTTGCCGAATGCATGGCCATCCTCTCCAATTCATTTTCATAAATTGCTGGATTTTCCATAATTCTGTGATCATTCAAAGGATCGTCTACATGTACCCAAGAATTTCTATACTTCCTCAATGAATGTAAATCGTTTCTAAGCCTTGATGCCACCGGAAGGCGATCTATCAACTCCACAAGACGCTCCTTCCCGCTTGCCGAGTGCTCGGCACGCAAATACGTCTCTATTGCCGAGGCAGCAGTGAGGATCGAGGCCAGATGAGCACCATTTACGAAAGCAATATCGGTCTGCTGGACAATAAATGAGCACCACTCCGGCAAGATAACCCCACCTTTGAGCAGCTCTTCATCCAAAGCTATCAGATAGTCCCAACGTTCGGTCGATTCCATAGGCAAGGTCAAGTACCTGTGACTGAGGGGTAGCTAACGAGGATACCAATAGTGTATCTCAGGCAATCTCCAAAACGGCGCTGGCACAAATATTATTTTCGAAAAGTTAATCGTCGATAAAAGTCGGCCTGCCGCTTCCAATGGTAATCCCCCCACCAAATGATCGCGTTTAAAAGTAGAATTTTCCAAACTCAGATTTTTGAAAGTTCTGCATGAAGA
>NZ_JBWKQJ010000007.1:0-475028 GCF_059418705.1 Duganella sp. GW821-FHT07F09
GCATGCGCCGTTTTTAGGATTGAAAGTTAACAGGTACCCACTCTGTTTACAAGCAATATTTGAGGGGAAGGCTCAGGGTCAGGTCCACCATTGCTACACGAACTGGACTGTAACCCGCAAAAATCCCGGGTCGTGCGCCATTTCCAATGCACGGGATCAAACATTCGGCCCGAACGGATCAGGCCGTGTAGAAATGGTGGACCTGACCCCGGAGTTGCTGCTAGGCGCGGCGCGCTTCCTGCACGCCGCTGACCTCGGCGATGGCGTTGAGCGCTTTTTGCAGTTGCGCGGTGGCGCCGATTTCGGCCGTGAACGTCATGCGCGCGTAGCCTTTGGCGCTTTGCGTGTTGACGCCGATGACGTTGATCTTTTCACGCGAGAAGATTTCGGAGATGTCCCGCAGCAGGCCCTGGCGGTCGCCCGCGAGGATGAAGATGTCGACCGGGTAGACCGTGTCCGAGACCGCGCGCCCCCATTCGGTGACGATCACCCGCTCCGGCGCCTTGGCGCGCATTTCGGCGAAGTTCTTGCACGTTGTGCGGTGGATCGAGACGCCCTTGCCGCGCGTGACGAAGCCGACGATGCCGTCCGGCGGCGCCGGCTTGCAACACTTGGCCAGCTGCGTCATCAAGCCGTCGGTGCCGACCACCAGCACGCCAGACTTGGCGCCCTGGTCCACGCTCGACGCCTTGCTCTTGCCCAGGACCACCGCGTCCTCGGGCTCGACCGGCTCGCCGGTGTCGTGCAGCGCGTGCTCGACATGGCGCAGGCTGAATTCATCCTTGCCCACCGACAGGAACAAATCGTCGACCTTGGCGAAGCCCAGCTTGTTGGCCAGCGCTTCCAGGTTGACCGCCGTCTTGCCTTCGCGCTGCAGCGATTTTTCCACCATCGCGCGCCCGTGCGACAAGGTTTCCTGCATGTCGATGGCGTGGAACCAGGCGCGGATCTTCGAGCGCGTGCGGGTGGCGACCGTGTATTCGTCGCTGAGCCAGTCGCGCGACGGTCCGGCCGTGCCGGGCGCGCCCTTGGCGGTGATGATTTCGCAGGTCTGGCCGTTTTTGAGCGGCGTGTTCAGCGGCACCATGACGCCGTCGACGCGGGCGCCGCGGCAGCGGTGGCCCACGTCGCTGTGCAGGTGATAGGCGAAGTCGACCGGCGTGGCGCCGACCGGCAACTCCAGCACCCGCGCCTGCGGCGTGAGCACGAAGATGCGGTCGTCCAGCGCGGCCGACTTGAGCTTCTCCACCCATTCGCGCTGCTGCTCCTCCTGCCCGACGACCGCGTCGGCGACGTCGGTTTTCCACGCCAGCAGCTGGCGCAGCCAGGCGATCTTTTCGTCGTACTTTTGTCCGGCGAAGTTGGAACCGCCCTCCTCCTTGTAGCGCCAGTGCGCGGCCACGCCGTATTCGGCGAAGCTGTGCATCTCTTGCGTGCGGATCTGCACTTCCAGCGGGCGGCCGTCCTCGGCCGTCACCACCGTGTGCAGCGACTGGTAGCCGTTCGGCTTCGGACGGGAGATGTAGTCGTCGAATTCCTTCGGGATCGGCGTCCAGATGTTGTGCACCACGCCCAGCACCGTGTAGCAGGTCTTGACGTCGGCGACGATTACGCGGAAGGCGCGCACGTCGTACAGGTCGGTGAAGTCGAGCTCCTTGCCCTTCATCTTGCTCCAGATGGAGTAGATGTGCTTGGGACGGCCGAACACCTCGGCCTGGATGCCGGCCGCCGCCATCTCCGATTGCAGCCGCGCGATGGCGTTGGTGACGAAGCCTTCGCGCATCATGCGCTTTTCTTCGAGCATCTTGGCGATGCGCTTGTACGCCTCCGGCTCGATGAAGCGGAACGACAAATCCTCCAGCTCCCACTTCAACTGCCAGATCCCCAGCCGGTTGGCCAGCGGCGCGTACAAATCGAGCGTTTCACGGCCGTAGGCGCACGTCATGTCGTTGAACAGCTTGATGTCGGCGAAGTAGCGCAAGGTCGTCACGCACGAGGCCAGCCGCACCAGCACCACGCGCATGTCGGAGGCCATCGCCAGCAACATCTTGCGCAGGGTTTCGACCTGCGCCACCGCCATCTGCGCGGCGTTGCGGCCACGCCCCACCGCCACCGGCGCCACGCCGCCATGGCCACCCGGCGCCTGCGTCAATTCACGCAAGCGTATCAGCTGGCGCACGCCGGCCACCAGGTCGCCGACCTCCTGGCCGAAACGCGGTTCGATCACCGCCGCCTGCGTGGTGTCGAGCAAGGTCAGCTCGAACATCAGCCCGGCGATGCGGGTCTCGACGTCGGTGCGCATGAACGACAAGGTGCCGGCCACGCCGATCGAGAAGTCCAGCGCCGACTGGCCGCTGGTGCTGACCAGGTCGCCATACGCGGTGCTGGCGAAGTCGAGCGCCGACAGCATGCGCGCGCTGTCGTCGGGCGTGAGCCCCTGCACCAATTGTTCCGACGTGGCGCTGGTAAGCGCGGTGATTGAAACCATGATGTTCCTAACGCTGCGCGGCGACGATGACGATCTCGACCAAAACTTCGGGATTGGCCAGCTTGGCCTCTACCGTGGCGCGCGGCGGCGTGTGGCCGCTCGGCACCCAGAGGTCGTACTCTTCGTTCATGCCCTCGAAATCGGCCATGTCGGCGATGTAGATCTGGCAGCTGAGGATGCAGGTTTTGTCGCTGCCCGATTCGGCCAGCAGGCGGTCGACGTGACCGAGCACTTCACGGGTTTGACCCTTGATATCGAGACTGGTTTCTTCGGCGATCTGGCCCGCCAGATAGACGGTGCCATTGTGTATTGCCACTTCGGACAATCGTTTGCCTACATGCAGTCGTTTGATTTCCATACTTTTTCTTCTCTACGTTGTTCCAGGTGATTCAGTGGCCAGCCCGCCTTTCAGCCGAGCAGGAATTTCCGGGCGATCGCGATCTGATCGTCATGGATGAAGGTCGGCGCGTGGCCGACATTCGGTATTTCCACCAGGGTGGCTTTCGGACCGCGCTGCGCCATCAGGGCCGCCGTCTCGCGCGTGAGCAGATCGGAATCGGCGCCGCGCACCAGCAGGGTCGGGCAAGTGATGGCGTCGTAGGCGGCCCACAGCATCGCCTCGTCGGCGCCGGCAGACTCCGGCGTGGCCGAACGGAACGGCAGCGACAGCCCCATATCGTAGTGACGCACCCACTTGCCGTCCTTATCCTGCCGCAAGACATCGGTGGCCAGTTTATGCCATTCCTGCTCGGTGTGCTGGCCGAAGGACGCCGAGACGTCGCGGACGAACTTGGCGCCATCCTCGAACGTCTCGAAGCGCAGGTCCTGGCCGATGTAGTCGCCGATGCGCTGCAGCGCCACGGGCGCCAGCACCGGGCCGATGTCGTTGAGCACCAGCTTGCGGATCGGATTGTCCGGCAGCGAGGCCAGGCCCAGGCCGATCAGGCCGCCCATCGAGGTGCCGAACCAATCGATCTTTTGCGCAGGCCCCTGGTCCAACACACGTGCCAGCAAGGTCACCATGTCGCTGACATACTGGGGAATGCGGTACAGCTGCGGATTCCTGAGCCAGTCGGAGCGCCCCCGGCCGACGACGTCCGGGCAGATCACGCGGTAGTCGGACGCCAGCGCGCGCGCCATGCTGTCGAAATCGTCGGAGACGCGGGTCACGCCGTGCACGCAGACCAGCACGTTCGGGTTGGCCTCGTCGCCCCATTCCTTATATGCCATCCGGTGCAAGCCAGCCAACGACAGGCACTGAACAGACTTTATTTTCGCTTCGAGCATGCGGCTTCCTTGATGGTTTTTATGTAATGATGTTCTGAAATACCATTTTACCGGGCGTTGCGCTTAAAATCCTACCGAAGTGTAGCGCAGCCAGCCTTTTATCTCCAACCCCGCAGAGGACACCATGACAAACAAGACTTTGAGCGGTAAAACAGCATTGGTCACCGGCTCCACGTCCGGCATCGGATTGGGCATCGCGCGCACCCTGGCGGCCGAGGGCGCCAACGTGCTGCTCAACGGTTTCGGCGACGCCGCCGAGATCGACAAATTGCAGCAGGACCTGGCCAGGGAGTTCGGCGTCCAGGTCGCCTATCACAACGCCGACATGTCCAAGCCGGCCGAGATCGAAAACATGATCGCCTTCGCCGGCGACAAGTTCGGCGGCGTCGACGTGCTGGTCAACAACGCCGGCATCCAGCATGTCGCCAACATCGAGGATTTCCCGGTGGAGAAATGGGACGCCATCATCGCCATCAACCTGACATCGGCGTTCCACACGTCGCGCCTGGTGCTGCCGCGCATGCGCGCCAACAACTGGGGCCGCATCATCAACCTGGCCTCGACCCACGGCCTGGTGGCGTCGGCCGGCAAGTCGGCCTACGTCGCCGCCAAGCACGGCCTGATCGGCCTGACCAAGGCCGGCGCGCTGGAGACGGCCAGCACCGGCGTCACCGTCAACGCCATCTGCCCCGGCTTCGTGCTCACGCCGCTGGTACAAAAACAGGTCGACGCGCGCGCCGCCAAGGACGGCATCAGCAACGACGAGGCGAAGAAGGCGCTGCTGGCCGACAAGCAGCCGTCGGGCGAATTCGTCACGCCGGAGGAGTTGGGCGCGCTGGCGGTCTTCCTGTGCGGCGACGCCGCCAAGCAGGTGCGCGGCGTGGCGTGGAACATGGACGGCGGCTGGGTCGCCCAGTAAGCGGACACGGGAGACACGGAAGACACGTAGGGCGGATTAGGCGGCACGCCGTAATCGGCCAATGCATGCGCCGTCGAAACACATGCATTGGCCGATTACGCGCTGCGCGCCAATCCGCCCTACGTGTTATCCCTCATATGGAAGAGATATCACAGCCAGTGATTTGCGGGTTTCCACAATAGTGATAACTCTCCAGTTGGGACATCATGAACTCCTCAAACGAACGCGAGGAGACCCCGTGAAAAAGCCATTCTATAAAATCCTATATATCCAGGTGTTGTTCGCCATCGCCTGCGGTATCCTGCTCGGCATCTTCCTGCCTGCCGATGCGGTCGCCATGAAACCGCTGGGCGACGGCTTCATCAAGCTGATCAAGATGATCATCGCTCCGGTGATCTTCTGTACGGTGGTCTCCGGCATCGCCGGCATGCAAGACGTCAAGAAAATCGGCCGCGTCGGCGGCAAGGCCCTGATCTACTTCGAAGTGGTCTCCACCTTCGCGCTGGCCATCGGCCTGGTCGTGGCCAACGTGCTCAAACCGGGCGCCGGCTTCAACGCCGATCCGGCCCACCTGGACGCCAAGTCGATCGCGCAATACACGCACGCCGAAGGCCTGACCACGACCGACTTCATCATGAACATCATTCCGAAGACGTTCGTGGACGCGTTCGCCAAGGGCGACATCCTGCAAGTGCTCTTGATCGCCATCCTGTTCGGCTTCTCGCTGTCGCTGCTCGGTGAGCGCGGCCGTCCGATCACCAAGCTGATCGACGAGCTCTCGCACGCCATCTTCGGCGTCGTCAACATCATCATGAAGGTGGCCCCGATCGGCGCGTTCGGCGCGATGGCGTTCACCATCGGCAAATACGGCCTGGCCTCGCTGATCCCGCTGGCAAAACTGATGGGTTCGTTCTACCTGACCTGCGGCCTGTTCGTGTTCGTCGTGCTGGGCCTGATCGCCCGCTACACCGGCTTCTCGATCTTCAAGTTCATCAAGTACATCAAGGAAGAACTGCTGATCGTGCTGGGCACCAGCTCGTCGGAAAGCGCACTGCCTTCGCTGATGACCAAACTGGAACGCCTCGGCTGCGCCAAACCGGTGGTCGGCCTGGTGGTTCCAACCGGCTACTCGTTCAACCTGGACGGCACCAACATCTACATGACGATGGCCGCGCTGTTCGTTGCCCAGGCAACCAACACCGAGCTGACCCTGATGCAGGAACTGACCATCCTGGGCGTGGCGATGCTGACCTCCAAGGGCGCCTCCGGCATCACCGGCGCCGGCTTCATCACCCTGGCCGCGACCCTGGCCGTGGTGCCGACGATCCCGGTGGCCGGCATGGCGCTGATCCTGGGCATCGACCGCTTCATGAGCGAATGCCGCGCGCTGACCAACTTCGTCGGCAACGGCGTGGCGACGGTGGTGGTGTCGGCCTGGGAAAAAGAACTGGACCGCGACAAGATGAACGCGGAACTGAACAACCCTGGCTCGACCGTGGTCGCCGTCGACACCGAAGTGAAACCAGCGATCATCGTGCCAGCGCACTAAGCCGGCATCCCGCTAGCAAAAAGCCCCGCGCAGCGATGCCCGGGGCTTTTTCTTTGCCCGGTCGCACAACGTCGGATAAAATTTTTCTTTTGTATAACTTAATAGTCCATGAGACAATTAAAGTTATCCACTAGGAATCCAAAATGAACAACACCCTACGCGCCCTCTGCTGCGCCGCCCTGTTCGCCGGCAGCGCCGCCGCCCAGGCGGCCAGCTATGTCTTCGAGTACACCATGCTCGACAACACCCACGTCACAGGCAGCTTCGACGGCACGGCCAACGGCAACCTGGTCGAAGGCATCAGCAGGCTGGCGATCGCGGTCAACGGCTTCGCCATGCCGAACAGCGGCAACCTGTACGCCTACGCCGCGGACGGCGGCTTCGTCCAGGGCGGCGCCCGGATCTCGTTCGACGGCCTGGCCACCTCGCTGCTGGCGTTCGACGGCCCCGTCACCGGCAGCTGGACCTCGAGCTTTATCATCGGCGCCTTCAACGGCGGCGCCACCGATGCCATCAACTACAACATCGCCGGCCTGCCGTTCAACGGCGAAGGCGACGGCGACTATTCGGCCGGCCGCTGGAGCCTGACGGCCGTGTCGACGGTGCCGGAGCCGGCGACCTACGCGATGCTGCTGGGCGGCCTGGCGCTGGTGGGCGCCCTCGCCCGCCGCCGCAACCCGTCGGCCTGATCCCGCACCCGGCAAAAAAATAGCACGCCGAAGCGTGCTATTTTTTTATACGACCGCGAAAACCGTCACAGCGCCGACATGTCCAGCTCGACGCCGGTGGCGGCCTGGATCTGGTCCCGGCTCACGCCCGGCGCCAGCTCGGTCACCTTGAGGCCGGCCTCGGTCACTTCCATGACACCAAGATCGGTGACGATCAGGTCGACCACGCCCACGCCGGTCAGCGGCAAGTCGCATTTTTTCAGCAGCTTGTGCGACGTCGTGCCGTCCTTGGCGGTGGCGACGTGCTCCATCAGCACCACCACCCGCTTGACGCCGGCCACCAGGTCCATCGCGCCGCCCATGCCCTTGACCATTTTGCCCGGAATCATCCAGTTGGCCAGGTCGCCGCGCTCCGACACCTGCATCGCGCCCAGGATGGCCAGGTTGATCTTGCCGCCCCGGATCATGCCGAACGAATCAGCCGAGCTGAAGTAGGCCGCGCCCGGCAGCGCCGTCACGGTTTGCTTGCCGGCGTTGATCAGGTCGGCGTCGATTTCGTCCTCGGTCGGGAACGGGCCGATGCCCAGCAGGCCGTTCTCCGACTGCAAATACACGTCCATACCGGGCGGCACGTAGTTGGCCACCAGGGTGGGCAAACCGATGCCCAGGTTGACGTAAAAACCGTCCTGCAATTCCTTCGCCGCGCGCGCGGCCATTTCGTCACGTGTCCATGCCATGATAGTTGTCTCCGATGTTCTTAGTTGGCGCGCACGGTGCGCTGCTCGATGCGTTTTTCCGGCGTCGCGTTGACGACGATGCGGTGCACGAAAATGCTCGGCAGGTGCACGGCGTCCGGATCGATCTCGCCGATCTCGACCAGGTGCTCCACTTCGACGATGGTGATCTTGCCGGCCATCGCCGCGTTCGGGTTGAAGTTGCGGGCGGTCTTGCGGAACACCAGGTTGCCGGCCTTGTCGGCCTTCCATGCCTTGACCAGCGCCACGTCGGCCACCAGGCTGCGTTCCATCACGTACTGCTCGCCGTCGAATTCGCGGATTTCCTTGCCGTCGGCGACGATGGTGCCGACGCCGGTCTTGGTGAAGAAGGCGGGAATGCCGGCGCCGCCGGCGCGCAGCTTCTCGGCCAAGGTGCCTTGCGGCGTGAACTCCAGTTCCAGCTCGCCTGCCAGGTACTGGCGCGCGAACTCCTTGTTTTCCCCGACGTAGGATGCGATCATCTTCTTGATCTGGCGCGTTTCGAGCAGCTGGCCCAGGCCGAAGCCGTCGACGCCGGCGTTGTTGGAGATGGCGGTCAAGCCGGTCACGCCGGAATCGCGCAACGCGCCGATCAGCGCTTCGGGTATGCCGCACAAACCGAAGCCGCCCACGGCGATCGTTTGACCGTTTTGAACGACGCCCGCCAACGCTGCGGCGGCATCCGGATAGATTTTGTTCATGTTGTCCCTTAACTCTTGTATTTAAGTGGTGCTGGTCTTATTTATCGAAGTCGGTTGTTCGTGCTTTGTTGCTAAATCAGTTGATAACATTGTTAACTGCGCTACCAATGCGGCGTCTCAGCATAGAATACGCTCTCCAAAAGCACAATACCGTAGAACTACCTGCCACTTTCACCATGAACGCCGCCCCCGTCATCGATTACGAATCCATTTTCCTGCACGCGCCGGTCGGCATGTGCATCTCGGAAAATCGCGTCATCCAGCGCTGCAACGACGCGCTGGCGTCGATGTTCGGCTATACCCGCGCCCAGCTCGAAGGCTTGTCCTTCCTGGCGCTGTATCCGACGATGGACGAGTTCCTGCGCACCGGCGACCGCATCATTCCGATCATGAACGCCAAGGGCCGCTACTCGGACGAACGCATCATGCGCCGCG
The DNA here is from genome assembly GCF_059418705.1 of Duganella sp. GW821-FHT07F09. Taxonomy (NCBI): domain Bacteria; kingdom Pseudomonadati; phylum Pseudomonadota; class Betaproteobacteria; order Burkholderiales; family Oxalobacteraceae; genus Duganella; species Duganella sp. GW821-FHT07F09. Next base: position 8,803 of record NZ_JBWKQJ010000007.1, read on the forward strand.
CCAGTGGCGAACTGTTCTGGTGCCACGTCACCGGCCATTCGATGAAGGCCCAGGAGCCGCTCGGCCCCGGCATCTGGACCTTCGAGGACGTCAGCGAAAAACGTCCCGTCACCGCCGAGCTGACCCCGCGCGAGCGGGAGATCGCCGCCCTGCTGGTCGAAGGCAAGACCAGCAAAAGCATCGCCCGCCAGATCGACCTCAGCCCGCGCACGGTGGAAATGCACCGCGCCAAGCTGATGCGCAAGTTCTCGGCCTCGACCTCCTCGGAACTGGTGCACAAGCTGGTCGGCATCCAGCTCTAGCGGGTCCCCGCTTGTCACATCGCGGTCATGCCATCGTCGGCCGAGATGATGGCGCCGTTGATGAAGTTCGAATCCTCCCCAGCCAACAGCAACAGCAAACCATCGAGATCCTCCGGCGTGCCGGGACGCTTGCGCGGCAGCATGTTGATCAGCTTTTGCCCCTGCTCGCTGGCGAAATAGTCCTCGTTGATCTCGGTCGAGATGTAGCCGGGACAAATGGCGTTGGTGTTGATGCCGTACTTGCCCCACTCCACCGCCATCGCCTTGGTCATCTGCACCACGCCGGCCTTGCTCATGCAATAGACGCCGATCTGCGGCAGCACGCGCAAGCCCGCCACCGAGGCGATGTTGATGATGCGGTGCTTCTTGCTCGGGTCGCCCTTGGCGCGCGCGATCATGCGCTTGGCGGTCTGCTGCGCGACAAAAAAAGCGCCGCGCAAGTTGGTGTCCATCACGAAGGCATAGTCCTCGGGCGTGACATCGACCAGCCGCTGCGTGGTCGACACGCCGGAGTTGTTGACCAGGATGTCGATCGGCCCGGCCTCCGTCTCGGCGTGGGCGATGGCCGACTTGATGCTGGCGAAGTCGGTCACGTCCAGGCTGACCACGTGCGCGGCGCCGCCGTCGGCCTCGATCTCGGCGCGCAGCTCCTTGAGCCGCTCGGTGCGGCGCGAGGCCAGCACCACCTGGGCGCCGGCCTGGGCCAGCACTTTGGCGAACCGGGCTCCCAGACCGCTGGAGGCGCCGGTGATCAGCGCGATTTTTCCCTCAAAGTTGACTTCTATGCCCACGAGCTACTCCTAGATTTATTGGTGACGAATTCCTGATAGCCGGGTCTAACCCGGGTCTAACCCTAATGCCGCCAAGTTAAGTGATGTTCGTAGGGCGGATTAGGCGGAACGCCGTAATCGGCCATGAGCCGCCGACGGAGCATGGCCGATTACGCTGCGCTAATCCGCCCTACGTGATTTAGATGAACGCTTCACTTAGCGGCATTAGGGTCCAACCCCGGGGGTTCGCCCCGGCTGTCGAAACGTAATCATTACACAAATCGCCAGTATTAGATTGCGGTGTCTAATAATGTCCCTCAAAATGGCGCCAAAGTTGCATTCGGACGGAAAAAGAAGCACACTCGTGCTAAAATTTTCCCCATCACGCAGCCCCCTCTTAAAACCACTATAAAAAAGACCATGACACAGCCTCAAAATCTCGTAGAACAGTACGGCCCGCGCGACGCGATGGAGTACGACGTCGTCATCGTCGGCGGCGGCCCCGCCGGCTTGTCGGCGGCGATCCGCATCAAGCAGCTGGCGGCCGACAAGGGCCGGGAAGTCTCGGTCGTCGTGCTGGAAAAAGGCGGCGAGCTGGGCGCCCACATCCTGTCGGGCGCCGTCATGGACCCGAAGGCGCTGACCGAGCTGATCCCCGACTGGAAGGAAAAAGGCGCGCCGCTCAACACCGCCGTCACCGAGGACCGCGTGCTGTTCCTGACCGAAACCAAGTCCTTCAAGACGCCCGGCTTCGCGCTGCCGGCCTGCTTTGAAAACCATGGCAACTACGTCATCTCGCTGGGCAACGTGGTGCGCTGGCTGGGCCAGCAGGCCGAGGCGCTGGGCGTCGAGATCTTCCCCGGCTTTCCCGCCGCCGAGATCCTGTACAACGACGACGGTTCCGTCAAGGGCGTCGCCACCGGCAACATGGGCGTCAAGCGCGACGGCGAGGCCGGCTCGGACTTCCAGCTGGGCATGGAGCTGCACGGCAAATACACCTTGTTCGCCGAGGGTTCGCGCGGCCACCTGGGCAAGCAGCTGATGGCCAAGTACGACCTCAACAAAGGCAAGGACCCGCAATCGTACGGCATCGGCCTCAAGGAACTGTGGGAAATCGATCCGGCCAAGCACCAGCCCGGCCTGGTGGTGCACACCACCGGCTGGCCGCTGGACAACAAAACCTACGGCGGCTCCTTCCTGTACCACCTGGAGAACAACCAGGTCGTGGTCGGCTATGTGGTCGGCCTGAACTACGAGAACCCCTACCTGTCGCCGTACGAGGAATTCCAGCGCTACAAGACCCACCCGGCCATCAAGCCGTTCTTCGAGGGCGCCAAGCGCATCTCCTACGGCGCCCGCGCGATCACCGCCGGCGGTTTGCAATCCTTGCCGAAACTGGTGTTCCCGGGCGGCGCGCTGATCGGCTGCGACGCCGGCTTCCTCAATATGAGCCGCATCAAGGGCAGCCACGCGGCCATCAAGACCGGCATGCTGGCGGCGGAGGCCGCGTTCGAGGCGCTGGGCGCCGGCCGCCAGCACGACGAGCTGGCCGCCTTCCCGGCCGCGTTCGAACAATCGTGGCTGCACGAGGAGCTGCACGTGGCGCGCAACGTCAAGCCATGGCTCAACAAGGGCCTGGTGCTGGGCTCGCTGATGACGGGCATCGACCAGATAGTCTTCCGCGGCAAGGCGCCGTGGACCCTGCACCATACCCACGCCGACCACGAATGCCTGAAGCCGGCCTCGCAGTTCGCGCCCATCGCCTACCCCAAGCCGGACGGCAAGCTGACCTTCGACCGCCTGTCGTCGGTGTTCATCTCCAACACCAACCATGCCGAGGACCAGCCGATCCACCTGACGTTGAAGAACGCTAGCGTGCCGGTCGACGTCAACCTGGCGCAGTACGCCGGGCCGGAGGCGCGCTACTGTCCGGCCGGGGTCTACGAGTTCGTTAAAACCGACGCCGGCGCCGACCGCCTGCAGATCAACGCGCAAAACTGCGTCCACTGTAAAACCTGCGATATCAAGGACCCGACCCAGAACATCGTCTGGGTGACGCCGGAGGGTGGCGGCGGGCCGAACTATCCGAATATGTAAAAAAGCAACAATATCCACGCAGCACGGCCTTCGGACCGTGCTGTTTTTTTATGCGGGGCGCGATTTAGCGGGACTGCCGGCAGGAAACGGAAGATAATTGACTGGTGGAAAAACAGCGGAGGGCGGCGGTTTCGCTGGGGCGAAGTCACTGTTACATATTTTTTTTAAGAAATTTCCACAAAGCATTTAATGTCCTTCCAAGTACGGTCGTCTTGTACTTGGGAGAGCGCAAAATACCGACGCTCCGAACTGAATCCACCTACCAGGAGTATTTCCATGCTGAGCCTTCACACCAACTCTTCCGCCCTTTCGGCACAAAACTCGATCTCGCGCACCCAGTCGTCGCTGTCGACCTCGCAGACCCGCCTGAGCACCGGCTTCCGTGTCAACTCGGCGATGGACGATGCTGCAGGCCTGCAGATTGCAACCCGCCTGAAAGCCCAATCGAGCGGTATGGCCATGGCCATGCGCAACACCCAGAATTCGATCTCGATGCTGCAAACGGCCGAAGGCGCGTTTGACGAAGTCACCAACATGCTGATCCGCATGAAAGATCTGGCCACCCAGGCAGCCGACGCCTCGTCGACCGCAAAAGACCAGGCCGCACTGCAGTCCGAGTTCGACGCGCTGGGTAGCGAATTGAACAACGTGATGAAAAACAGCACCTTCGGCGGCGCCAAGCTGATGGACGGCGGCACCATTGCAGCGTCGATGACGTTCCAGATCGGCGCCACCAAGTCCGAGCAAATGACGATCGACCTGTCGACCGCCATGACCGCCCTGACCGGCACCGCCCTGACCGCTGTTTCCGCACGCTACGCCGCCGGCGGCGCCGCTGTCGGCACCGAAATCTCGGACGGCACCGACGGTACCGCCTCGGCCAGCAACGCAGCCGGTCAAACCGCCGCCAACAACACCATCGACACGATCAGCACCGCAATCGACCAGGTCGGCGGCATCCGTTCGTCGCTGGGCGCGGCCTCCAACCGTCTGGACCACATCTATAACAACCTGTCCAACATTTCGAGCAACACGAAAGCCGCAACTGGCCGTATCATGGACACCGACTTCGCGACCGAATCGTCGAACATGACTTCCAGCCAGATGCTGCTGCAAGCCGGCACCGCGATGCTGAAGCAGTCGAACAGCACGTCGTCCCTGGTTATGTCCTTGCTGCAATAATCGTAGCTTTTCCGTCCCGCGCGCGGGACGGGAAAACAAGGAGCCAACCGGAGTTTTCGGTTGGCTTTTTTTTCACCGGATCGTATCAGCCACATTAAAGAGCGAGCCTGATGGCCGTAGACCGCGTCGGCGCCACGTTGCGCCCCTTGAGCATCCCAGATCGGCAGGCCGGACAGCCGGGCCCGTCCGTGCGCGGGCCGATCGACGCGCGCGACAGCAACGCCCCCTACCCGGTCACGCCGCTGGCCCCGGCCGGGCCGGCCCGCGTCGGCGCGCTGTTCGACGGCCCCGACGCCCAGCCGCTGCCGCAGTCCGGGCTCGACGCCCTGGCCGCCGCGCTCAACAATCTGGCCGACACAGCCGAACCGTCGGCGATGCGGCCCAACCAGGTCTTCCTGTCGCGCCAGCTGGTCTGGCAACCGCCGGACACGGCCATGATGGCCGGCTCGTGGCAAACCATGGTGCGCGCCTACGGCGAGCAGCGCGCGGCCTGGCTGGAACAGGCCAGCGGCCAGCACGTTCCGTCGAGCCTGTTCATGGCCGACCACACGCCGTCGGCGCTGCGCGAGGGCCGCCCCGGCCTGCCGCTGGTGACGGAAATGGAACCGTGGCGCTTCGCCGTGTTCGCCTGGGGCGCCGAACGGCTGGTGCTGCGCGTGGTCGTCAACGACGACGAGGAACCCGAGCGCCAGCGCCGCAAGCGCTCGCGCGTGGCACTGCGGCTCGAACTGATGCTGCCCGGCCTGGGCCGGGTCGTCATCCAGATGGAACCGGCGGCCGGCAACGGCGTCATCATGGAAGTGGGCGCGGCGCACACCTCGGCCATGCAGCACATGCGGGAAATCCTGCCGCATCTGGCGGCGATGGTGGGCCGCTGCGGCCTGACGATATTGCGCTGCCGCCTGCGGCGCGAACTGCCGCCGACCAGCAGCGAGCACCCCTACCCCACCCGCGCGCACACGGCGGCGCTGACGCCGGCCGTCTTCAAGGCCATGGCCGAAATGGCGGTCATGCTGTCGCAGCCGCTGCCGCCGGACGACGTTTTTGCGGAAACCGCATGATAAACTCGCGCGCATGAGCGTAAAAGACATCGAACACGATCCCGCCCGGGCGGCGCCGGAAGCGGTCGGCTTCGGCGCCGCTTTTCTGTATTGGCTCAAGCTCGGCTTCATCAGCTTCGGCGGACCGGCCGGCCAGATCGCCATCATGCACCAGGAGCTGGTCGAGCGGCGCCGCTGGATCTCGGAGCAGCGCTTCCTGCACGCGCTCAACTACTGCATGGTGCTGCCCGGTCCCGAGGCGCAGCAACTGGCGATCTACATCGGCTGGCTGATGCACCGCACCCGGGGCGGCATCGCCGCCGGCGTGCTGTTCGTGCTGCCGTCGCTGTTCATCCTGATCGGCCTGTCCTGGATGTACATGGCCTATGGCCACACGCCGGCCGTGTCCGGCCTGTTCTACGGCATCAAACCGGCCGTCACCGCGCTGGTGTTGCACGCCGCCTGGCGGGTCGGCTCGCGCACCCTGAAAAACGGCTGGCTGTGGGCCATCGCCACGGCCGCCTTCCTGGCCATCTTCCTGCTGGCGATCCCGTTCCCGCTGATCGTGCTGGCCGCCGGCCTGGCCGGCTACCTGGGCGGGCGCTACGCGCCGCAACGTTTCAACGGCACGGGCGGCCACGGCAAGGCCGCCGCGACCCTCGGCCCGGCGCTGATCGACGACCACACGCCGACGCCCGCCCACGCGCAGTTCAGCTGGCGGCGCTTCCGCAACGTGCTGCTGGCGCACCTGGCCCTGTGGCTGGGCGGCATGGGCGCCTTGATCGCCCTGTTCGGCACCGACGCCGTGCTCACGCGCATGGCCTGGTTCTTCACCAAGGCCGCGCTGCTGACCTTCGGCGGCGCCTACGCGGTGCTGCCGTACGTGTTCCAGGGCGCGGTCGAGCACTACCAATGGCTCAGCGCGGCGCAGATGATCGACGGCCTGGCGCTGGGCGAGACCACGCCGGGGCCGCTGATCATGGTGGTGTCGTATGTGGGCTTCGCCGGCGGCTGGAACACGGCCATCTTCGGCGGCGACGCGCTGTTGCTGTCGGGCGCGGTGGCGGCGGCGGTGGTCACCTGGTTCACCTTCCTGCCGTCGTTCCTGTTCATCCTGCTGGGCGGCCCGTTCATCGAATCGACGCACGGCAACCTCAAATTCACCGCGCCGCTGACCGGCATCACCGCCGCCGTGGTCGGCGTCATCGTCAACCTGGCGCTGTTCTTCGCCTGGCACACCTTGTGGCCGAGCGGTTGGAGCGGCGCCTTCGAATGGCCCGCCGCGCTGATCGGGCTGGCGGCCGGCGTGGCACTGTTCCGCTACAAGCGCGGCGTGATCCAGGTCGTGGTAGCCTGCGGACTGGCCGGCCTGGCCTGGACGCTTTTCGTCAAATGAGGACTATGAGAGCTTACATTTACCCCGTTTACATTTATCCCGCGCTGCTGCTGGCCGCCCTTGGTGGCTGCGCCCTGCGGACACCGGCGCCGACGCCGGTGCATGTCTGGGAAAGTCCGGCGGCCGAATATCCGGCGATCTGCATGGTGATGCGATCGGACGGCTCGCTCGCATTCAAGGGCGGTTTCCAGTTCTACCAGCCGGGCAAATGGCGGCAGGACGGAGCCACCGGGATGCTGACGGTGACCCTGGGCGGCAACGCCGACTTCCCGTCCGACATCGCCAAGGTACAGCTGCGCAGCAAGATCGGCGCGCTGGCGGCATACAACGAACAGCGGCGCGAGCTGACCTACAAGGTCGGCGCGGCGACGCAGTTCATCGCGCTGGGGAATTTTTACTTCTACCGCAAGGACGCTTGCAGCGCCACGTGACCTGATCCGGCACCCGCTGGCTGTGACGCATGCGTGGCGGATTACGCTACGCTAATCCGCCAAGCTCCGCCAGCGGCACATGACCAACCACGCACCAGCCCGTGTAGCAATGGTGGACCTGACCCCGGATCAGCCAACGGTGCCGATGATGCTCACTTCGCGGTTTTCGGGGATCTCGTTGTACGACAGCACGTGCAGGCCGGGCGCGAACAGGCGCGCGTAGCGCGCCAGCAATGGCCGGATCTGCGGCAGCACCAGCAACAGCGGCGGCGTGGCCTGCTGCTTCATCTGCTCGCGCGCCACCGGCATGTTGACCTGCAGCTGCGCCAGCAGGTGCGGGTCGATCGGGTAGTTGTCCAGCACCACCTTGCCGCCCTGGCGCGCCTGGTTCAACGAACCGAGCAACATGTTCTCCAGGTCGCCACCGAGGTTGAACGCCAGCATCTCGGTCTTTTGCCCGAACAAGCCGGTGACGATCTGGCGCCGCAGCGCGCAACGCACCTCGGCCGCCAGCAGGATCGGGTCCTTGGTGGTCTCCGAGCTGTCGACCAGGGTGGTGGCGATCGGCACGATATCCTTCAACGACACGTTCTCGGCCAGCAGCACGCGGAACACGCGCAGCATCTGCGTGTGCGTCAGCGCCTTGTCGAGCGAGGCGGCCAGCTTGGGCGACAAGGCCGTCAACCGGTCCATCAGCGCCGGCACGTCCTCGTGGCGGAACAGCTCGGGCAGGTATTCGCGGATCAGCTTGGACAAGTGGGTGGCGATCGCGCTCGGCGCCTCCACCACCTGGTAGCCCAGCCCCAGCGCGTTGGCCTTCTCGCTGGTTTCGATCCACGTCACCGGCATGCCGTAGGCCGGCTCGATGCCGGGGATGCCGTCGATCTGGCCGTAGACGTTGGGCGACGGGATCGCCATCAGGCGGTCGGCGAACACCTCCGCCTGGGCCACCACGCTGCCCGAGAGCATCACCGAATACTGCGACGGCTTGAGACCGAGGTCGTCGCGCACGACGATGGGCGGCAGCAGCAGGCCCATCGATTCGGACAGGCTCTGGCGCACGCCGCGCACCCGCTTGGTCAGCGGCTCGCCGTGGGTCTTGTCGATCAGGCTGACGAGCTTGTAGCCCAGCGCGACCTGCAACTGCTGCACCGCCGGCAGGCTGTGCCAATCGAGCTCGGGCGCGCGGTCGTCGCGCAGCGCCGCCTCGATGGCGTCGATGCCGGAGGTGTCCGGCGCCTTGACCACCTGCCCCAGCTTCCAGCCGACATAGGCCAGCACCAGCGCGAACGGCGTGAACATCTGCCACGGCATGCCCGGCACCACGGCCAGGATGAGCATCATGCCGGCGGCGCTGAACATCACCTGCGGCGACGTCAGCACCTGGTCGCCGACCTGCTTCTCGAAGTCGCCCGAGTCGGAGATGCGGGTCACCAGGATGGCCGAGGCGGCCGACAGCAGCAGCGCCGGGATCTGCGCCACCAGGCCGTCACCGATGGTCAGCAGCGCGTATTGCTTGAAGGCGTCGCCGAACGACATGTCCTGCATGATCGAGCCGATCGCCACGCCGCCGACCATGTTGATGATCAGGATCAGGATACTGGCGACGGCGTCGCCGCGCACGAACTTGGAGGCGCCGTCCATGGCGCCGTAGAAGTCGGCCTCGGCGGCGACGTCCTTGCGCCGCGCCTGGGCCTTCTCCTGGTTGATCAGGCCGGCGTTGAGGTCGGCGTCGATCGCCATCTGCTTGCCCGGCAAGGCGTCCAGGGTGAAACGCGCGGACACCTCGGAGATGCGCTCGGCGCCCTTGGTCACCACCATGAAGTTGATGATCATCAGGATCACGAACACCACGATACCGACCACGTAGTTGCCGCCGATGACGACCTCGCCGAAGGCCTCGATCACCTCGCCGGCCGCCGCCGTGCCCTCGTGGCCGTGCAGCAGCACCACCCGGGTCGAGGCCACGTTCAACGTCAGCCTGAGCATGGTGGTGGCCAGGATCACCGTCGGGAACACCGAGAAGTCCAGCGGCCGCTTGGCCGAGACGGCCACCATGATGACGATCAGGGCCAGCACGATGTTGAACGTGAACATCACGTCCAGCAGGATCGGCGGCAACGGCAGGATGATCATCGCCAGGATCACCAACAGGAATATCGGTGTGGCGAACTTGTGGCGACGCGCTTCGGCGATCAACCGCTGGAATAAATTCATGACTGCTTAACCTCGCTCATGGATGTTGGTACGACGACTTCGTTCGGATACGCCGGCTCGGCGGCGCGCCGCCCGGTACGGAATGCCTTCAGCTGCAGCACATAGTTCAGCACCTGCGAGACCGCCTGGTACAGCTGCACCGGGATCTGCTGGTTGACCTGGCTGGTGTTGTAGATGGCGCGCGCCAGCGGCGCCAGCTCCATCACTTCGATCTTGTGTTCGGTGGCGATCTGGCGGATGTAGAGCGCCATCTCGTCGACGCCCTTGGCCACCACGTACGGCGCCTCGGCGCGGTCGTGGTCGTACTTCAGGGCGACCGCGTAGTGTTCCGGGTTGACGATGACGACGTCGGCGCTGGGCACGGTCTTGCGGGCGCTGTTGCGCGCCAGCGCGCGCTGCAGCTGGCGGATCCGGCCCTTCACTTCCGGCCGGCCCTCGGTCGACTTGTGCTCCTCCTTCTGGTCCTGCTTGCTCATGCGCTGCTGCTTGGCGAAGAAGAAGGCCTGCGCCGGCACGTCGATCAGCGCGAAGATGACGAACACGGCGATCAGCGCCATCAGGCTGTCGAGCATCAGGTTCGAGCCGTTCATCATCGCCTGCCCCATCGGCATGTGCTGCAGTTGCGTGTAGTCGCGCACGGTCGAACGGGCCACGTGGATGAGCACGGCGATCAGCACGCCGGCCTTGGCGATCGACACCAGCAGCTCGAAGCCGTGCTTGGCGCCGAACAGCCGGCCCAGGTTGGCGGCGGGACTGAGGCGGCTCAGCTTGGGCGCCCAGTGCTTGGTGGTCATCACCCAGCCGCCCGGCACCATCGCCCCCAGCACGATGAACAGCGGCACCACGAACAGCGGCAGCACCATCTTGATGAACAGCAGCATGGCGCTGCCGAACACGGTCGACATCGCGTTGTCGATCGACCCGACGCTGTCGAACGGCGCGAAGCTCTGGTGGAAGATCTCGTTGAAGTCCGCCATGTAGTTCGGCAGCAGGTAGACGAACAGCTTCAGGCTCACCAGGATGCCGATGGCCGTCGACAGGTCGCGCGAGCGGACCACCTGCCCTTCGTCGCGCGACTTCTTGAGCTTCTGTTGGGAAGCCTTTTCTGTCTTGTCGCCGGTGCTGTTCTCAGCCATTGGCGGCCACCTGCATCTGCTGGCGGATCAGTTCCAGCACCTGGTTGGTCATGCGCACGTAGTGCTCGGGAATGAAGCGCACCACCTCGGCCAGCATCAGCAGGCCGAAGATGGTGATCACCGAAAAGCCCAGCGCGAACAGGTTCAGGCTGGGCGCGACGCGGTTGAGGAAGCCGAAGCCGAGCTGCACCACCAGGGTCGAAAACACGATCGGGATCGCCAGCAGCATCGCCGCCGAGAAGATCCAGGCGACGTTGTAGGCCACGGCGTTGAGCAGCATCGGCGAATAGCCCTGCCCCAGCGGCCAGGCGCGGAAACTCTGGCCGATGATGTTGGAGATCACCAGGTGGCCGTCGATGGCGAAGAACACGATGATCGACAGCACCGACAGCAGCGCCGACACCACGTCCGACGACTGGCCGTTCATCGGATCGTTCATGACCGCCATCGAAAAGCCCATCTGCGACGACACCATGAAGCCGAGCACGCCGATGACCGACATGGCGAAGTGGAACGCCAGCCCGAGCACGAAGCCGATCAGCGCCTGCTCGATGGTGGCGACCACGCCGTGCATCGAGAACGGGTCGATGTCGTAGCCGCCCACGCCGCCCGTGGCCGGCAGCATCAGCACCGCCAGCACCAGCGCGATCAGGATGCGCACCGTCACCGGCGTGACCGCCTCGCCCAGCACCGGGGCGCCGATGAACATCGCCAGGATGCGGCAGAACGGCCACCAGATGGCGGTGAGCATCGGCAGCAGCTGGGCCAGGACCGGTTCCATGTCGGGGTTGTCGGGAGGCGGACGCCGCTAGCCGACCAGGGTGGCGGCGCGGGTGAAAATGGAGACGCAGAAGTCCATCAGGTAGCCGGCCATCCAGCGGCCCATCAAAATGATGGCCAGCAGCGTGACCAGCAACCTGGGCAGGAAACTGAGCGTCTGTTCGTTGATTTGCGTGGCCGCCTGCACCAGCGCCACCAGCAGGCCCATGATCAGGCCGGGCACCACCAGCAGGATCACCAGCAGCATGACGATATGCAGCGATTCGACCACCAGGTCGACGGCAACTTCGGGAGTCAGCATGGTTTGCAATCCACTATCTAATACGCCTGCACACTGGTGACGAGCGTGTTGACGGTCAGCGTCCAGCCGTCGACCAGCACGAACAGCAGCAGCTTGAACGGCAGCGAGATGACCAGCGGCGACAGCATCATCATGCCCATCGCCATCAGCACCGACGACACCACCAGGTCGATCACCAAAAACGGAATGAACAGCATGCAGCCGATCTGGAACGCGGTCTTCAACTCCGACAGCACGAACGCGGCCAGCTTGACGGTGAACGCGTGCTCGGCCGGGGTGGCGACCTTGCCCTCGCCGGCCAGGTGGGCGATCTGCTGCAGCGCGGCCTTGCTCGTTTGCGCCAGCATGAAGCGGGAAATGGGTTTTTCGGCGATCTGCAGCGCCGTCTCCAGGCTGATCTTGTCCTGGTCGTAGGGCACGAAGGCGTCGGTCCAGATCTGGTCGCCGATCGGGCGCATCACCAGCAAGGTCAGGATCAGGGCGACGCCGGTGATCACCCGGTTGGGCAGGCCCTGTTGCAGGCCCAGGGCCTGGCGCAGCAACGACAGCACGATGACGAAGCGGGTGAAACTGGTCATCATCATGACCATCACCGGGAGCAAGCCCAGCAACGTCATGATGATCAGGATTTGCATCTTGACCGTCAGTTCGGTGCGCGCGCCCGGCACCACGTTGGCCAGCAGGTCGACCGCCTGGGCGGCGCCCGGCGCCAGGGCCAGGGCCAGCCCCACCCCGGTAGCCGCCACGGCGGCGGCGGCGAGGCCGGGCCGGCGCCACCGCGTCGTCACACTCCAGGTCATGGAGTCATCATGTCGAGATTGAGGCCGTCCAGGTCGATGACTTTGAGGCCGTAGTTTTCGCCGGCCACCACCACCTCGGCGCGGCCGATGGCGGTGCCGTTGACCTTGATGACCAGCGGCTCGCCGGCCAGCACGTCGAGCTCGACCACGCTGTCCGGGCCGATCGCCATCAACTCCTGCAGCGAGATGCGCGCCGAGCCGACCTCCAGGGTCAACGTCACCGGGATCTTGCGCATCATCGCCGGCAGGTCGCGGCGCGGCGCGACGGCCGGCACGTCGGCCAGCTCGGTGCCGACCTGGTCGATGATCATTTCCTCGGACAGGTCTTCCAGCAAGGCGTCACTTGGGTTGGCTACGTTCATGTTCATCATGTTTATTCGACATCTTCAAAGGAGGTTAGACAGAGTTTGCCCTTGTGCTCGGTCACGGCCGCGGTGAACAGCCGGGAATCCTCGAGCAGGACGTCGGCTCTGCTCAGGCTGATGGGGATGACATCGCCAACCTGCAAATCGTAGAGGGTGCCCAGCATCACTTCCTTGCTGGCCAGGCGGCCCGTCAGGCCCACCTGCAGGCGCTGCGCCAGCGGGCTGGGGGCCTGGGGTTTCTTGGCGCCGTCGCGGTCGCGCAACAGGCCGCGCAGCACGCTGGCCATCAGCGCCTTGTCGAGCGCGAACCAGAACTGGCCGGTCGCGCCGCTGGCGTTGTCGGCCAGGGTGACGGTGATGGTCCAGTTGCCCTTGGGCGGCGGCGCGCCCGGCGCCGGTTTGAATTCCGTGTCGGCGCCGTCGTCCCCGCCTTCGGCGGACGGCGCCTTGTCGATCACCGGCAGGTTGAGCTCGATGCGGCCGGCCAAGGTGCCGGCCAACTGTTGCCCCAAAACCACAGCGAGGCGCTCCTCGGTGGCGGTCACGCGCACCGTGTTTTCGTCGACGGCGGCGGCGCTGTTGTCGGACTTGCCACTGCTGCCGTAGCGGAAGTTGAGTACGCTGAGCAACACCTTGCGCTCGAGCGAGAAAGAGATGTGGCCGGCCGGGGCCGCGAAACTCAACCAGCGCCCGCGCTGTTCGCCGTCGAAACGGGTGAACTGCACGTCGTCGACCCGGAACGCGCCCCAGTAGCGGCGGTTCATGTTCAAACGCATGGCTTGCGTCAGGTCGTCGCGCAACTGGGCCGCGAAGATGTGCAGCAGGTGCACCGGACGCCCAAGCAAGCAAGGGTCCAGAACCTGATGGGGCGCGGTCTGTTTTGTGGTTGTCATGTTAGGGCCAGGTCGGGTGTTAGGGCCGGGTCGGATAATTCTTCATACGCTCCATCATCGCACTATCCAGCTAAAAACTGGTTACTTCCAGCGCAAAATTTGGCTCCGTGCAACAGCATAAGGCAAAGTAGGCCCGGATCGCTAGTCGGAGTCTACAGGAAAATTCACATTATTGCTATGGAACAAGTTTTGTCGCAGGATGTTTACGGTGGGCAAATAAACCTTTACAAGAATATTGCCAGCCGGTAAGCTAAACGCAGCCTCATAGAGGAGGCGACGCATGGCAAGAAACCTTAACAAACGACCCTTAGTGAATGATTTATAACGGTATTTGCTCCAGGAAAACACTTTCCAAGCGATCCGGAATTGGCAGCGCAAACATTTAACCAGGGTACGCTCAAAACGTGACATTTTCCCGCCGCACAATACCACCCGACACAATTGCCATCAGGCAATGCACCAGGGTTAATCCGACGGCACCGTCGCGCTCTTTCCTACAAGAATGTGACATGCAAGACGGATGTGTAGCACGAATGCGATAGAGACAGCGCGGCACAGCCCGGCAATGGACGCCGAGCTTGCCGCATACCGGCAATCTGGATATGGTAGACACGTGGGACCCGGCGGCACGCAAGCCGCGCACGGCGCACGAAACAGGAGGTAACAAGCATGAGTAACGGATTCTCCAGCCTGATTCAGGCCGACCTGGCGTCGCTCACCAACGCCGCGCAAACGCTGGGCAACAGCGCCATCGCGCCGGCCGCCCAGTTCGGCGGCCAGGCCGGCCAGTTCGGCGCGGCCGACGCCAACGCCGGCTTTTCGTTCGCCCAGTCGATGAAGGACGCGATCGGCAAGGTCAACGATGGCGACACCGCCGCCGGCCAGAAGATGGCCGATGTCGACTCCGGCAAGAGCGACGACCTGGTCGGCGCCATGCTGGCCAGCCAGGAAGCGAGCCTGTCGTTCTCGATGCTGATGCAAGTGCGCAACAAGGTGATGGGCGCCGTCGACGAGCTCATCAAGTTGCCGCTGTAAGCGCCGTTAACCAGCAAACCCACACCACCGCGCACCCACAACGCGAAAGCAATCAACGTGATCAACACCATCAAGACCGCCTTTGGTCGCTGGCGCACCAGCCCGGCCGCCATGTCGCTGCCACCGAACCTGCTCAAGAACCTGTATCCGCTACTGCTGCTGGCGATCGGCGTGACGGCGCTGGTGCTGATGTATCTTTGGAACGACCAGTCCGGCTACAAGCCGGTCTTCGGCGCGCGCGAGAAAGTGTCGGCGTCCGACATGATGACCGTGCTCGACACCGACCACATCCCCTACCGCCTGCATCCGGAGAGCGGCCAGGTGCTGGTGCCGGCGTCGATGCTGGGCAAGGTGCGCATGCTGCTGGCCGCCAAGGGCGTGACCGCCCAGCTGCCGGCCGGCCTCGAACTGATGGACAAGAACGACCCGCTGGGCGTGTCGCAGTTCGTCCAGGACGTGCGCTTCCGCCGCGGCCTGGAAGGCGAGCTGGCGCAGTCGATCATGACCATGGACGCCATCGCGCACGCCCGCGTGCACCTGTCGATCGCCAAGTCGACCTCGTTCGTGTCGTCCGACGGCGACAAGTCGTCGGCCTCGGTCGTGGTCGCGCTCAAGCCGGGCCGCACCCTGCAGCCGGAGGCCATCGCCGCCGTCGTCAACATGGTGGCCGGCAGCGTGGCCAGCCTCAGCCCGCAGCGGGTCAGCCTGGTCGACCAGACCGGCAACCTGCTGTCGTCGCACATCGACCTGACCGAGGGCTTCGACGCCGGCAGCGCCGGCAACGAGAACGGCAAGCGCATCCAGGACGAGGTCAAGGCCAACGTCAAGAATTTGCTGGGCCCGGTGATCGGCGACGACAACTTCCGCCTCAGCGTGATGGCCGCCGTCGACAACGACAAGATCGAGGAAACGGTGGAGAAATTCGGCGCCGACCCGAAGGTGACGAGCGAGGCGATGCGCGAGGAGCAGGACCGCAACCGCATGGCCATGGGCGTGCCGGGCACCCTGTCGAACCGGCCGCCGCCGGCCAACCCGAATCCGGCCGACGCCGCCAAGCCGGCCACCGACCCGGCCGGCATGGGCGACGGCACGGCGCGCAAGAACGCCACCACCCGCCAATACGCCTACGACCGCAGCATCACCCAGACCAAGCGCAGCCGTGGCCGCCTGCAAAAGCTCAGCGTGGCCGTGGTGCTGGCGCAGGCCGCCGCGCCGACGCCGAAGACCGGCTGGAGCGCCGCCGAGATCGCCAACATCGACAAGATCCTGCGCAACGGCCTGGGCATCGACACCGAGCGCGGCGACCAGCTGGTGGTGTCGGCCATGAACTTCCCGCCCAAGGCGGCCGTCACGCCGTGGTGGGAGGAGCGCGACAACATCGTCGACATCAGCTCCTACGTGATCTACGGCGTCGGCCTGCTGCTGGGCTACCTGTTGATCCTGCGTCCGCTGCTGCGCCTGGTGACGGTGCGCTTCACGCCCGATCCGAAGGAATTGCAGCGCGTGGCCGCCGAGCGCCGCGCCGCCGAGGCCGCCGCCGTGGCGGCCGCCAAGGAAGCCAAGGACGCCAAGGACGGCGTGCTGCCGGCGCTGCCGGGCGCCGCCGCGCCGGGCGCCCCGGGCGCGCCCGCCCTGCCGGGTTCGGCGCAACCGGGCATGCCGGTGGTGCCGCTGCTGGAAAACTACGATCTGCCGCCACCGGGCTCGGCGGTCGACGTCATGGTCGACCACCTCAAGGTGCTGGCCGCCAAGGAACCGGAACGCGTAGCCGAAGTCGTTAAACAATGGATGCAGAAAAATGGCCGAACTCAATAAACCGCAGGACCACGACGATTCCGACTACGCCCACGGCGCGCCCAAGCTGTCGCCGGTCGAGCAGGCCGCGATCGTCTTGCTGAGCATCGGCGAGGAGCCGGCCGCGGCCGTGCTGCGCTGCCTGAGCCGCGAGGAATTGCTCGAGGTGACGCAGGTGATGTCGCGCATGAGCGGCATCAAGGTCGAGTCCGTCAAGGCGGCGATGCAAACCTTCTTCGACGACTACCGCGAGCAGTCCGGCGTGCACGGCGCCTCGCGCAGCTACCTCAAGCGCTCGCTGGACCTGGCGCTCGGCGGCGACCTCGCCAACACCGTCCTCAACAACATCTACGGCGACGAGCTGCGCCCGAAAATGGCGCGCCTGCAGTGGGCCTCGCCGAAGTGGCTGGCCGAATACATCTCCAACGAGCACGTGCAGATGCAGTCGGTGTTCCTGGCCTTCCTGCCGCCGGCGCTGGCCGGCCAGATCATCGACGCGCTGCCGCAGGAGGGCCGCGACCTGGTGCTGCTGAACCTGGCGCGCCTCGACGAGATCGACCGCGACCTGCTGCAGGAGCTCGACGAGCTGGTGGTGCGCTGCCTGAGCTCGTTCGACTCGCAAAGCACCAGCGTCGAGGGCATCCGCCAGGCCGCCGAGATCCTCAACCGCCTGCCGGGCAACCGCGCCCAGATGGTCGAGCTGCTGCGCGCCCACGACCCCGAGGTGGTGGCGCAAATCGAGCTGTCGATGTACGACTTCTTCATCCTCGGCAACCAGTCCGAGGTGGCCATCACCCGCATCATCGAGGAAGTGCCGCTGGAGCAGTGGGCGATCGCGCTCAAGGGCGCCGAAGTGTCGATCCGCGACGCCATCCTCAAGACCATGCCGAAACGCCAGGCCCAGGCCTTCGAGGACATGATGCGCCGCGCCGGCCCGATGCCGATGTCGCGCATCGAGCAGACCCGCCAGGAGATCATGGCCACCGTCAAGGCCCTGGCCGACGGCGGCGAGATCGAGATCCAACTGTTCGCCGAACAGGTGGTCGAATGAAGCAGTTCCGCGCCTACCGCTTTCCGCCGCTGGCCCAGTTCACCAACCTCGCCCACCAGCGCGCCGTGGCGCAGAGCCACGGCCAGGGCGGCGACGGCGGCGCCCAGTGGGCGGCGTCGGTCAGCGAAGGCTTCGAACAAGGCCAGCGCGACGGTTACGAGATCGGCCTGGCGCGCGGCCAGGAGGACGGCTTCGAGGCCGGCCGCGCCGCCGGCCAGGAACAGGGCCGCGAGGAAGGCCGCCACGAAACCCTGGTCGCTTACGACCAGATGGCGCGCCCGGTCGACGCCATGCTCAAGAGCCTGAAAAAGCTGCGCTCGGACTACCGCGCCGCCCAGCGCAAGGAAGTGGTCGACCTGGTGGCCAAGGTGGCGCGCCAGGTGATCCGCGCCGAGCTGGCGTTGCAGCCGGTGCAGCTGATGGCCCTGGTCGAGGAAACGTTGGCATCGATGCCACCGACGCGCGAGGAGATCGACGTCTTCCTCAACCCCGAGGAATTGAAGCGTATCGCCGAGCTCGATCCGAAACGTTCCAAGCGCTGGAACCTGATCCCCGACGCCCGCCTGGAAGTGGGCGAGTGCCGCATCAAGGCTGGCGATAATGAAGTCGATGCCGGATGTCATCAACGTCTTGCCGCTGTCATGGAACAGGTCGATAATCAATTGCAGGCGGCCGATGGCGGCGACGAAACGGAGACCGAAGAGTGATCGCTGACGCGTTACGCAATCTCGAGCTGGGCTCCGTGCCCATGGCGACCCCGACGGGCCGCCTGGTCGGCGCGTCCGGTTTGCTGCTCGAGGCCGCCGGGTGCCCGCTGCACACCGGCCAGCGTTGCCAAATCGAGACAGTCGGCGGCGAATGGCTCGACGCCCAAGTCGTTGGCTTCCGCGACAAGCTTTCCTTTTTGATGCCGTTCAAAAAAGCGGTCGGCCTGACCACGGGCGCGCGCGTGCTGCCCTCCCCCGAAAAAATCAGCCTGCAGATCGGCTCGAGCTGGCTCGGCCGCATGGTCAACGGCCTGGGCGAACCGATCGACGGCCTGGGCAAGCTCAGCGGCGACTTTCCGCTCGAGTCGCAGCCGCCGCGCGTGCATCCGCTGAAGAAAAAACCGGTCACCGAACCGCTCGACGTCGGCGTGCGCGCGATCAACGCCATGCTGACCCTGGGCAAGGGCCAGCGGGTCGGCCTGATGGCCGGTTCCGGCGTCGGCAAGTCCGTGCTGCTGGGCCTGATGACCCGCCAGACCGTGGCCGACGTGGTGGTGGTGGGCCTGATCGGCGAGCGCTCGCGCGAGGTGCGCGAATTCGTCGACATGTCGCTCGGCAAGGACGGCCTGGCCAAGGCGGTGCTGGTGATCGCCCCGGCCGACGAGAGCCCGTTGATGCGCATCATGGCCACCGAGCTGTGCCATTCGATCGCCGCCCACTACCGCGACCAGGGCAAGAACGTGCTGCTGCTGGTCGATTCGCTGACGCGCTACGCGATGGCGATGCGCGAGGTGGCGCTGGCGCTGGGCGAGCCGCCTGCCACCAAGGGCTATCCGCCGTCGGTGTTCTCGGCGCTGCCGCAGCTGGTCGAATCGGCCGGCAACGGCGAAAACCAGACCGGCTCGATGAGCGCGATCTATACCGTGCTGGCCGAGGGCGACGACCAGCAGGACCCGGTGGTCGACACCGCCCGCGCCGTGCTCGACGGCCACATCGTGCTGACCCGCGAGCTGGCCGAGCGCGGCCACTATCCGGCGATCGACATCGGCGCCTCCATCAGCCGCTGCATGAGCCAGGTCATCACGCAGGAGCACATGCTGGCCGCGCGCGCGCTCAAGTCGAGCATGGCTCGCCACAACCGCGTGCGCGACCTGATCCCGCTGGGCGCCTACGTGCCAGGCGCCGATCCGATCACCGACAAGGCGGTCATGCTGCACCCGAAGGTGGAAGATTTTCTGTGCCAGGGCACCAAGGAAGAAGCGCCGTTCGCGCCGTGTGTAAGTGAACTTGAAAAGCTGATGACATGAGCCACCAAAATATCCGCAACCTGACCACCCTGGTCGCCCTGCGCAACACCGAGGTCGAGCGCCTGCAGACCGAGATGGCGGAAAAGCAAAACTTGCGCGACCGCTACCAGAAAAACCTGGACCGCCTGACCGGCCTGTACACCAACAGCGGCGCCAGCGGCAACCTGCACCCGGCCCTGGCCGGCAACTGCGGCGACTACAAGCAGGCCGTGATGCAGATGGCCGACAGCCACCGGCTCGACCTGCACATGCACGAGGCCGACATGGCGGTGTCGCAAAAGGCGCTCAACGCCGCCTGGGCCAAGCGCGAGGTGCTGGGCAAGGTGCTGGTCACGCAGCAGAAGGTGGTGCTCAAGGAAAAGGACGCCAAGGAACGCAAGCAGCATGACGACCTGGCGACCCAGGCCTGGCTGCGGGGACAGAAAGCGCCCGTGTAATCTTAACGCCTTGTCACATCAGTTGTCGCGGCGTCATTGATAGCCTTTAGGACACATTCCCGCCCCGGCACGACACATTTGCAACACCCAAAAAAAAGTTAGAAATATTTTCATACGGAAACGATTAGGGTCGCCTTGTATCAAGGTACACTTCATTTATCCTTTCCAGGAGCAAGATCATGGCAGTCATCAGCAGTCCAACCTACGACCCAATCACCACCGCCACCAATCTGGCCAACACCTACGTCGCGGCGTCCAAGCTGCGGTTGGACACGCAAGCGGCCAGTGCCAAGGCGACCGCGGGCGCACTGACCACGCTCGGTTCGGCGTTGAACGCCTTCCAGAGCGCGCTGCAGGGACTGACCAGCGGCTCCAAGACGGTGACGGCCAACTCGGCCACGATGAGCAACACGGCGGTCGCCACCGCCACCGCCACCTCCAAGGCCGTTGCCGGCACCTACTCCTTCTATGTCGAACAACTGGCCACCGCCGGCCAGGTATCCTATAACGTCGCCGACAGCGTCGCCACCAACGCCGGCTCGCTCAACATCGCGCTGGCCGACGGCTCGACCTTCCAGGTCGCGCTGACCAACGCCGACAGCGACATGGACGGCAAGTTGACGGCCAAGGAAATCGCCGCCGCCGTCAACGTCGCCGCCACCAACAATTCGCGCGTCACCGCCTCGACCATGACGGTCAACGGCGTGTCCAAGCTGGTGCTGACCTCGGCCAAGACCGGCGCCGACAACGCCGTGGCGTCGATCGACGTCGCCGGACTGGGCGACCCGGCGCTGCAGGCCGACCTGTCGGCCAAGACCGTGCTCAGCGCGGCAAGCAACGCCATCGTCTGGATCGGCGGCCAGAACGGCACCAAGATCGAGCAGGCCTCCAACACCGTCACCGCCATCGACGACGTCAGCTTCACCGTCACGCAAGCGCAGGCGGCCAACGCCGCGCCGGTGACCTTGACCGTGGCCGCCGACAAGAGCGGCACCGCCGCCAACGTGCAAACCTTCGTGACCGCCTACAACACCCTGCTCGGCGTGATGAACACGCTGACCGCCGCCGGCGACCACACGCCGAAATCGAACACCGATACGACCTCGACCAGCGCGGACGCTGCGCTGTACGGCGACGCCGGCCTGGGCTCGCTGCGCGACCGCCTCAACGCGTCGCTGCGCGCGGTCACCGGCGGCCGCTCGCTGATCAACTTCGGCATCTCGGCGCAGCGCGACGGCACGCTCTCGCTCGACACCGGCCGCCTCGAAAAGACCATCGCCACCGATCCGGCCGCGCTCGACGCGCTGTTCGGGCAAGCCAGCGCGGTCGGCGCCGGCACCGGCGTGCTGGGCACGATGAACAAGCTGGTGGGCAGCTGGACCAACGCCGCCAACGGCTTGCTCGGCAGCCGCAAGGAATCGACCACCAGGCTGCAACGCGACATCACCGAGCGCCTGGCGACGGTGGAAGACCAGTTCAACAATGCCTACAAACGCTATCTGACGCAATTCACCGCGCTGCAACAGTTGCAACAGAAGATGACCGGCACCTCGAACCTGTTCACGGCGCTGTTCTCCTCGGACAGCGACAACTAAACACTATCCCCCTCCGCGGCAATCGGGCCGCGGAGTCTTACCAGTACGGTGAACCCCATGTTGAACCACGAAGCTTATAGCAGTTACCACTCCACCAATCTGGACGCCCAGGTGGCGCGGGCGTCGCCGATCGAACTGGTGCTGGTGTTGACCGACGGCTTGCTCGAGGAGCTGGCGCGCGCGCGCGGCCACATCATCGGCAAGCGCTACGAGCTCAAGGCCATCAGCCTGAACAAGTGCACCGACATCATCAACGGTCTGTCGAGCTCGCTGGACTTCGACAACGGCGGCGAGGTGGTGGAAAACCTGGGCCGCCTGTACGACTACTGCGCCGGGCGCCTCTACACCGCCGGCGTCAGCCTCGACCCGGCCATCATCGACGAGGTGACCACCTTGCTGACGACCATCAAAAAAGGCTGGCTGGGCGTACAGGCCAAAAATGGATAGGCAGGCGACCTTGCTGCAGATGGCAAAGAAAATGAACGCCGCCATCGCCGCCGAGGATTGGAAGTTGCTGGGGGCGATAGACACGCTGGTGGCGGCGACCTTGCCGCAAATGGCGGCGCAGGGCAAATGGAGCGGCGCCGAACGGGCCGCCCTGTCGGCCTTGCATCAAATGCATCAGGAAGCGGTACGCCGTTGCGACCTCGCCACCGAAGACCTGGGGCGTCGTCTGAACGAAATGCAGGCAAACAAGGAGGGGTGGCTGGCCTACTCCCTCGACAGCGAACAAGCAGAAAACGGAATTCAAGCATGAGCATCACTATGAACCGCGTCAACCACGCCGACAAGGCCGCCCAGGCGGCCAAGGCCGATTTCACCGCGCCGGTCGCGGCCAATCGCGGCCAACAGGAACGCGCCGGCAGCACCGCCGCCTCCGCCAGGCAGCCGGCCCACCGCAGCGCGGCGGCCGCGAACGCGCACACGAACCAGGCCGCACCGGCCAAGTCGCCTGCCGGCCCGGCCCCGGCCCCGGCCAGAAGCACCCAGTCCGGCGCTGGCGCGCAAACCGCCAAAGCCACGCAGTCCGGCAAGACCGCGCCGGACGCCGAACCCGCCGACGCGCCGAGCGCCGACACGCCGGTGGTGGCGCCGTTCGCCCACATGCTCCATCCGGTGGACCTGCCCGCCGCCGGCGAGGAAGACAATGCCGCCGCCGCGCCGGTCGCCGAGGCCGCCGACGGCGCCCACCCCGCCGCCGGCACGGATGCCCTGCCGGCGATGATCACCTCGATGCTCAACGCCGGCGCCGCCACCGGCGGCACGCAGGCCCCGGCCGCCGACGCCCGTGGCGAGACGGTCAGCGCCGTCTCCACGCTGAGCAACTCGGCCACCCGCCTGAACCTGGCCGCCGCCAGCGTGGCCGTCAACGTCGTCGCGCCGCAACCGGCCGCCGATGCCGCCGCCGCGCGCGCCGCCGCCCAATTGCAAGCCGCGACGGCCGCCACCGCCCAGGTCGTCAGCACCCCGGCCGGCGCCGCCGTCCAGGGCGCCGTCGCCCAGCAAGCCAAGGCCGACGCGCCCGCCGCCGCCGATGCCGACGCCGCCGTGCCGGTGCCGGTGCCGGCGACCGACGCCGCCGTACCGCAAACGGCCAACGCCGCCACGGCGCCGCGCGCCTTGCCGCGTGGCGCCGAAGCGGCCGCCGGCCAGCCCGCCAACACCGGCGCCGCGCCGCCAGCCACCGCCACCGTGGCCAAGGACGAGAACCGCGCCACCGCCGCCGCGCCGGCCGCCACCACCGCCACCACCACCAGCGCCGGTTTGACGGCGGGCGCGCCCGCCGCG
The DNA here is from genome assembly GCF_059418705.1 of Duganella sp. GW821-FHT07F09. NCBI lineage: Bacteria > Pseudomonadati > Pseudomonadota > Betaproteobacteria > Burkholderiales > Oxalobacteraceae > Duganella > Duganella sp. GW821-FHT07F09. Next base: position 32,227 of record NZ_JBWKQJ010000007.1, read on the forward strand.
CCGGCCGCATCGGGCGCCACCGTCAAGCTCGCCGGTACGCCGGAGCAGTGGCAACAGCCGCTGCGCCAGGCGCTGGGCGACCGCCTGCAGCTCAACCTCCAGCGCAACAACGACCACGCGGTGATCCGCCTGGAACCGCCCAATATGGGCAGCATCGAGATCTCGATCCGTCACAGCGCCGGCGCGCTGCAGGTGAACCTGTCGGCCAACAACAGTGAAGTGCTGCGCCAGCTCAACGCCATCGGCGACAGCGTGCGCCAGGATTTGTCGACCCGCCAGTTCAGCGACGTCGCCGTGACGGTGTCGTCGAGCCGCGCGCAAGCGCAGGCCCAGGCCGACAGCGGCGGGCGCAACGGCCAGCAACGCGGGCAGGACGACGCCCGCACGCCGGGCCGCGCGCTGTCCGAGGACGGCGCCGCCTCCCTCTTTGCCATGACGTCCGAGCAGGAGTAATCAGTAGATGAAGAACATGAAAATGATTGTCGCGTTCGCCCTGGTGGCGGTGGTAGGCGCCGCCGTCGCCGGCGGCGCGGTGTGGTACATGTCCAAGGGCGACGCGGCAGCGGCCGAGGAACACGACGCCAAAGGTGGCAAGGACGCCAAGGCCAAGAAGGCCAAGAAGGAAGAGAAAAAGGATGAAACGCCGCCGAAGTACCTGACGGTCGACAAGGTCATCATCATGCTCAAGCGGGTGCCCACCGACACCTCGGCCCATTACATGTCGGCCGACCTGGTGATCACCACCAACATCAAGCAGGAGAAGGAAGCCAAGGAGCACTTGCCGATGCTGCGCAGCGTGGCCGTGCGCACCCTGTCGAATTTGCCGATGGCGACCGCGCAGGTGATGACGATCGACCAGTTCGCGGCCGAGTTGAACAAGGCCTTCGACGACACGTACGAGCAGGAAGGCCGGGAGAAACCATTTTCCGAGGTCATGATCGGCAAGCTCATCATCGAGTAAGCCGGACCGGGCATGAACACGAGTGGAGCGGGCATGGCCTACACAGAGCAGTACGCGGAAACTTATGCCGAAGGCTACAGTGAAGACGGCAAGGCGCCGGTCATGCACAGTGCGGCCGACGAGCAAAAGTATCTGCTCGCCTATGCGCCGCTGGTCAAGCGCATCGTGCGCCAGCTCAATTCGCAGGTCGCCGGCGCCATCGACCGCGACGACATGGAACAGATCGGCCTGATGGGCCTGCTGGAGGCGCTGCGCCGTTACGGCGAGCCCGACGGCGGGTTCGGCAGCTACGCCAGCCTGCGCATCCGCGGCGCCATCCTGGATGAACTGCGGCGCCAGGACTGGCGCCCGCGCGCGGTGCGCCAGCAAAGCCACAAGCTGCGCGACGCCGTGCGCGCGCTGACCCGCAAGCTCGGCCGCGAGCCCAGCGAGCAGGAGATCACGACCGGCCTGGGCCTGACGGCCGAGGCCTACCAGGCCTACCAGCTCGACGAGAATGCCGAGCTGATCGCCAGTTTCGACGAGATTTTGCAGGATAGCGTCAGCAACGAGAGCGCGCCCAGCCCGGAGGACCAGCTGATGGTGCGCCGCAGCCTGGAGCAGGCGCTGCGCGGGCTCGACGAGCGCGAGCAGCGGGTGGTGCAAATGTATTACGAATTTGAGCTCAGCTACAAAGAAATCGCCGCCGTGCTGGACCTGACCGACGCCCGCGTCTGTCAGCTCAACAAGGCGGCGCTGGGCAAAATGAAAGCCGTACTGCAAGCCTGAATGGTTCAGCGGGCACGGTAAGAATAGTCAATGACGCGGAAAGGCGAATCAACATGCAGCAACTAGTCGGCATCCTCATCGTTTTAGGCAGCGTCTTCGGCGGCTTTGCCCTGATGGGCGGAACCTTCCACCAGATCTGGCACCCGGTCGAGCTGATCGTCATCGGCGGCGCCGGCCTCGGCGCGCTGGTGCTGGGCAACCCGCCCCACGTGCTCAAGGAGCTGATGACCCAGATCAAGAAGATCATCACGCGCAAGAAGTACGACTCCGAATTCCAGCGCCAGTTGCTGCTGCTGATGTATGAACTGCTGCAACTGGCCGCCGGCGGCCTCAAGGCGCTCGACGCCCACGTCGAGGCGCCCAAGGACAGCCCGCTGTTCCAGCGCTACCCGCGCGTGCTGGAAGAACCGAAACTGCTGGCCTTCATCGTCGACAACTTCCGCCTGATGGCCATGGGCAAGATCAACGCCCACGAACTCGAGGGCGTGCTGGACCAGGAACTGGAGGCGCTGCACACCGAGCTCGAGCAACCGGCCAAGTCGCTCGGCAAGATCGGCGAGGCGATGCCGGGCTTCGGCATTCTGGCCGCCGTGCTGGGCATCGTGATCACCATGAGCACCGTCAGCCAGGGCGCCACGTCGGGCGAGATCGCCGAGAACGTCGGCGCCGCCATGGTCGGGACCTTCATCGGTATTTTCTTCTGCTACGGCCTGATCGATCCGCTGTGCAACATGATGAAGCAGTTGGTCAACCAGGAAGCGTCCAACAAGGAAACCGTCAAGGTGGTGCTGGTGACCCATGTGGCCGGCAAGCCGCCGCTGCTGGCGATCGACTCGGGCCGCCGCCTGGTGCCGCTCAACATCAAGCCGAGCTTCGCCCAGCTCGAGCGCTGGATCAACGACCTGGAAGGCCGCGACAGCGAACCAGCCGATGACAGCTCACGTCGTGGAGGCCGTGGTGCTAAAGCCGCATGACAAGGGGCATGACCAGACCATCGTCAAGCGCGGTGGCGGCAAGCACAAACACGACGACCACGGCGGCGCCTGGAAGGTAGCGTTCGCCGACTTCTGTCTGGCGTTGATGTGCCTGTTCCTGGTGCTGTGGCTGATGGCCGCCCGCAACACCGAGTCGCTCGAACAAATCCTGACCGAGGCCGACGGCGCCAAGACCGACCAGGGCAAAGGCGTCATGCCGCAGCAGGTCGGCGGCCCGCGCGGCAGCCTGATCGACCGCTATCCGATGCCGCACTTCGGCACCAGCGACGACCCCGGCGAGAAGAAAAACGCCCAGGGCGAGCCGGACCCGGAGCCGGTCATCACCCCGGCCAAGGTCAAGTACGAGTCGCCGGCCGATTTGGCCGCGCTGTCGAAGGCGCTGACCAAGATGAGCGCCGAGTTCGGCCTGACGGCCAACCTGGAAGCCATCATCACGCCCTACGGCCTGCGCGTGATGCTGCACGACACCGACCGCCAGGGCATGTTCGTGCGCGGCAGCGCCGTGCCGACCGACAAGTTCCGCGCGCTGTTGCGCAAGATGGGGCCGCTGTTCAAGAAGATGGAAAACCAGATGCTGATCGTCGGCCACACCGATTCGCTGCAATACGCCGACACCAGCTACGCCGCCTTCTCGAACTGGACCTTGTCGTCGAACCGCGCCATGTCGGCCCGCTCCCAGCTACTGGCCGGCACCATGAATCCGGAATCGGTGCTGCAGGTGGTGGGCATGGCCGACCGCGCGCCGCTCGACACCAAGCGCGCCGACGCCGGCGTCAACCGCCGCATCGAACTGCTGATTTTGACGACCGCCCAGGCCAAGACCATCGCCGCCATGTTCGGCATGCCGGACAACTCGATGCCGCTGACCGAGGACATCGACACCGCCCTGCCCGACCGCAGCCTGCTGGAAAAATTGCGCAACTCGCTGGGCGGCGGCGCCTCCCCGCGCCAGCCACCGCCACCGCCGCCCGATCCGCGCCGCAACGGTAACAACACCGGTAACAATTAAGCGGTAACATTAAAGATATCGTATGGAAACCAAGCCAAGCAGAGGCACACGTATGAGAATCACAAGCTCCAGCCCGGACGGCATGACCGTCCAGCGCGTGGCCGACGCCGCGCCGGTCGACGCCGGCGAGGCCGCCGCGCCGGCGCCGGCCGCCGCGCCGTTGCAGTCGGCCGTCATGCAGCCGGCGCTGCAGGCGATGCGCAACATGCCCGAAATCGACCAGGAAAAGGTCGACATGCTGCGCGACGCGCTGGCCAAGGGAGAACTGCCGTTCGACCCGGCCAAGCTCGCCGGCCTGATCCAGCGCTTCCACGGGAGCGAGAAGTGAGCGATGCGGTGAGCGATGCGAGCGACAGCGCGCGTAAAATCGCCGCCATGACGCGCCAGGACGCGATGCGCGCGCTGTTGGCCGGCATCGCCGACGATTTGCAGGGCTACCCCGCATTGCAGGAGTTGCTGGAGCAGCAATTCCACGCCGCCCTGCGCCACAAGGCCAAAGAACTGGGCGAGGTGGCCGAGGCCATTTCGGCCCTGGTCGACACCTTGCAGGCGCGCCGCGCGCAACGCGTTGCGCTCGCACAACGTTTACTTGGTCCAACTGCCAACATGGCCCAGGCATTTGCCTTGCTGAAAAATGCTGCCCGGGAGAAAATAGAGTCCGACTGGAAGACGCTGGAAACCATGGTGGTTGAATGCAAGCGTCTCAGCAAGCGCAATAGCGACTTGCTGTTAGAACAGCACAGCATCATGCAGCGCGTGCTGCATGGCGAGGACCAACTTTATGCGCCAGCTTAACCCTATGCCCGCGACGGCCCCGACCGCCGCCACCGTATCGAACATGACCTCCAGCCGCCCCGTCGCGGCTGTTGGCGCTTTTGCGTCCTCTTCGTCGTCGGGCAACTTCGCCTCGACCTTCCGCCAGGTGCAGCAGGATGTCGCCACCTTCATCAGCCATGGCGGCGGCGGTTTCGGCGATGCTGCGCCCTCGCCGTCCGCGTCCCAGGCGATGAGCCTGCAGGCGATGGCGTTGCAGCGCTCGACCGGCGCCATCGACGGCGCAAACGCGGGCGCCAACGGCGGCGGCATCGACAGCGACCTCCAAAAACAATTCCTGGCCTCCATCAAGCCATGGGCCGAAGAGACCGGCAACAAGCTGGGTGTCTCGCCGGACGTGGTGGCGGCCCACGCCGCGCTCGAATCGGGCTGGGGCCAGCAACCGCTGCGCAAGGGCGGCGCCGACACCAACAACCTGTTCGGCATCAAGGCCGGCGGCAACTGGCAAGGCGCAGTCGCGGCCGCCACCACCACCGAATACGAGCAGGGCGCGATGTTGAAGAAGACCGAGCGTTTCCGCAGCTATCCTGACACCGCCAGCGCCTTCCGCGACTATGCCGACCTGCTGTCGAGCAATCCGCGCTACCAGGCCGCGCTCAACACCGGCAACGACGCCCGCGCCTTCGCCACCGGCCTGGCGCGCGGCGGCTACGCCACCGACCCCGCCTACGCCGACAAGCTGAGCAAGTTGGCGGCCCAGGTCCAGCGCGGCGCCAGCGCGGCGCTCGATTCCAAGCCCTAAGCCGCGTCTCCACCCCCGCACAACGAAAAGCCAACCCCACGGGGTTGGCTTTTTCGCATTCCAGGCGCCAGGCAGCGCGCTAGCCGTGACGCTCCTGCCCGTCGTGCTTGTCGTGATGATGGGTGGCGTCCTCGTGCTTGACCGCCGCGTGCTTGACCGGCGCCGGCGGGGCTGCATGGGGACGCTCATTGTGCATGGCGAGCATATCCTGGCGCGCGGCATGGGCATGCGACCGGTCGAGACCGTTGACGTCATGGTTAGGCATCGTCCCGTGCTGCATGAAGGCCTCGGCGTGCTGGGCGGGCCGCGCGGGGGCCTCGGCGTGCTGGACCGGTGGCATGGCCGCCTCGGCATGCTGGATCGGTGGCACGGCCGCCTGGGCATGCCGGATCGGTGGCATGGCCGCCTCGGCGCGTTGGGTGGGCGGCATGGTGGCATCGGCGCCGCCACGTTGCTGCATAGGCATCGCCCTTTCACGCCCAGGTTCGACATGATCGTGCTGCGCCATCGGCGCAACCGGTGCGACGTGCGGCGGCGGCGGCGCGAACGCGTTCACGTGGGGTGCCACCGCAGCGTGCATCGCCGGCGCGGCAAATGACGGACGCGCGCCCGGCACCGCGTCGTGCGCGGTGAAATGCGGCACAGTCATCGGCCCAACGGGCCGCGGTGCCGGATGGGCCGCCAGCGCCGTGCCCATCGGTGCGAAATTCGGCTGGGACCGGGGGGCGCTGAAAGTCACGGCAGGCGGCTGCGCAGCGTTGCGAATCGCGAAGTTCTGGGTACGATCGACGACGTTATTATTGGTTCGGTAGTTATTGTTAACGTTGTTGCTGTAGTTGTTCACCACATTGACGTTATTGACATGGTTGACGACCGTGACCGATTTCGAGACATAGGTCGCGTTGTTGTACACCACGGCGGGCCGGCGCCAGCCGCCGTCGTAGCCGGCGCGCGGCGCGCCCCAGTTGACGTCCCACGCGTTCCATCCCCAGTCATGGTGATGGCTGATGGCCGCGCCCACCAGCACGCCCACGCCGAACGAGATCACACCGGTGGTGACCAGGTTTTCGCTGGCGTAGGCCGGTTCGCGGTAAGTCCGGTAGACCGGTACCGGCGCGCCATAGACGACTGCCGGATCGTAGCGCGGGACGTACACGACATCGGGCTCGGCCGGCTCGATGACGATGGTTTGCGGCGGCGGAGGTATCACCGCCGGTCCCGAGTACACCATCGGCTCCGACGGCGATTGCGCGACGTAATTCGGTGGCGGCGCCGCGCGCACGGTGGTCGATACCCGCAGATGCGGCGAGCTTTTCAGGTTGCCGGCCTGCTGCGCGCGCAAGCGCATGGCCTGGATCGCGTTCATCACATCATTGGGGTCGTTTACATAGGCCTCGCCCAGCGCCGTGGTCCACTGGATATTGCCGGCCATCTGATTCAGCACGCTTGGGAAGGTGGTCAGCGCTTTGACGCTGACGTCCCACGGCTGGGCGGCTTCGGCGCTCTGCAGCGCGTCGCCCTTCAGGGACGGATTTTGCCCCAGCCACCGGTTGGCGGCCGAAATCTGCTCCGGATAGGTGGCCCCGGCCAGCACCTGGCCGACCAACTTGTCCGGAAACAGCGCGATCGGCGCGACCATCTGCGACAGTTGATCGGCCGTCGGCGGCGTATAGGGGGCCACTTGCGCGCTGGCGAGCGTGTCGGCCGTCTTCGGCTGCGCGGGATCGGAAGGTTTGTTACATCCGGCAAGAGCCAGCAGGCCCAACACCAGCGTGGAGGACACGACGGTCCTCATATTTTTCGTCGGCACACCCATGATCGACATCCTTCCATGCTAAAAGTATGGAACTAGATTAACAATCGCCTACGGATGAAGCTGTTACCCTTTGTAACGTGCGTAAGCAAGCTGTTCCGGACTCGCTACGGCTTGATCGTCACCGGCATGTCGGCCGGTTGCACCGTGCCGGCGCCGGTCACCTTGGCGCGGATGATGGTGCCGCTGGCGTTGCGCACCCGTACCAGCGAACCGCGCGCGCCGGCGTCGAGCGCCTCGCCGGCCATGCTCACCTCCACTTGTTCGTTGCGCGCAACGATGCGCACCGCCTCCCCCCGCTTGACCAGGGTGGGCGAGGCCAGCAGCGCCATGCGCAGCACCTCGCCGCCGCGCAAGGCCCGCTTGCCGCTCATGCCCACCACGTCCTGCGGATCGGAAACGGGATCGGCGATGTTCGAGATATCGTGGCGTTCGAGCAACACATCTTCATCCGCAATAACTTTTCCGGCGGGCACGTCATTGGCCGCGATGGCGATGCGCGCCGACACCTGCGCCCGCACCACGAACTCGTAGCGCCAGCCGGGGGCGCCCGCGCCGGCGGTGCAGGTGGCCGCGAACTTCATGCGGCCCGGCGTGCGCGTGTCGACCGCCTCGACCGTCACCGCCTGACCGCAGGCGGCCAGCGGACGGCTGCCGCGCAACACATTCAACTCGAATTTAGGCTCTATCAAACCGCTACTGTCTGCCCAGCGCAACACATATTGACGTGCCGCAGCCTCCACCAAAAGCGGCACCTGTTCGGCGTTTGTGGGGCTAGCGGCGGCATAAGTGTTAAAAATTGTTGTGCTAACCAGCAACATTCCACCTAAACCGGTTACAATACTTTTGTTGAACATGGGCAATACCTCTACTATGATGCGGAGAGCGATGGTAGTTAAACCGCTGTGCCGTCATTTTACATTGGCGGTAACGTTTTGCACTCATGCAACACCGCTTTTTAGCAATGCAGCTGAATTTGGACAGGGGAAGACTATGGGCATCAACTTCAAAGAAGCGGCAGGGGTCCACGCCGACGCGCTGCAACTGCGCGCCGAACGCACCCGCATCCTGGCCACCAACCTGGCCAACGAGAACACGCCGGGCTTCCAGGCGCGCGACATGGATTTCGCCGCCACCCTGGCCAACACCCAGGCCGAGGCGGCCGGCGACATCGGCGGCGACGAGGATGCCGCCTCGATGTACCGCGTGCCCTTCCACCCGACCCGCGACGGCAACACCGTCGAGATCGGCGTCGAGCAGGCCGCGTTCTCGCAGAACGCCTCCGACTTCCAGACCAGCCTGACGTTCGTGACGATGCGTCTGCGCGGTCTCGCCAAGGCCATCAATGGCCAGTGAGCACGCCGTGCAGGCCGCCGCAGTGGTCCCCAATGGTCGCACCATCGCCCGCATCAACCACGGAGTAACACATGTCCTTTAAAAATATTTCCGAGATCGCAGGATCGGCCATGTCGGCCCAGAGCGTGCGCCTCAATACCATCGCCAGCAACCTGGCCAACGCCGATTCGGTCAACGGCAACGAAGCCGACACCTACCGCGCCCGCAAGCCGGTGTTCTCGGCCGTCATGAGCGACAGCTTCGACGGCGACATGCAGGCCGGCGGCAAGGTGCAGGTGCTCGACGTGGTCGAGTCGGCCGAGCCGTTGCGCAAGGTCTACGAGCCCGGCCACCCGATGGCCAACGCCGACGGCATGGTGTTCTACCCCAACGTCAACGAAGTGGCGGAGATGGCCGACATGATGTCGGCCTCGCGCGCCTTCGAAACCAATGTCGAAGTCCTGGGCCGTATCCGCGGCATGCAGCAATCCCTCCTCAAACTCGCTGAAGGTTAAGCCATGGCAGTCAGTCTACTCAACAACAGCAGCGCCAGCGCCGGCAACGGCGGCACCAGCGTGACCGGCAACGCCGCCAGCGCCTCGTCGGACATGTTCACCAAATTGCTGGTGGCGCAGATCCAGAACCAGGACCCGCTGTCGCCGACCGATCCGTCGCAGTTCGTCCAGCAGTTGACGCAGCTGTCGCAGACCGAGGCGTTGCAGAACCTGTCGCAGCTCACCAGCGCCAACTCCAGCGTGCTGCAAAGCATGCAGGTGATCTCGCTGGGCGCCCAGGTCGGCTCGGACGTCATGGCCGAATCCAGCACCGTCAAGATCGACGGCAAAACGGCCATCAGCGGCCAGACCACCCTCGCCGCCTCGAGCACCGCGACCAGCGTCGTGCTGACCGGCGACGACGGCACGAAATACACCGTCAAGCTGGGCACGCAGGCGGCCGGCACGGTGCCGTTCACGATCGATACGGCCGGGATGAAGATCCCCGCCGGCACCTACAAGCTGTCGGTCGAGACCAGTTCCAAGGAAGCCCCGCCGGTCGACGTCCAGGGCCGCCTCAACAGCGTGCGCCTGTCGGCCAACGGCGGCGTGGTGCTCAACGTCAGCAACATCGGCGAAATCGCGCCGACCTCGATTACCGCCTTCAACGGCAAATCCGCCTCTGCCATTCAATAATCTTTACTTAGGAAGGACTCCATCATGAGTTTCGATATCGCATTGTCTGGCATCCAGGCCATCAACGAATCGCTGAACAGCACCAGCCAGAACATCGCCAACGCCGGCACCTACGGCTACAAGTCGTCGCGCGCCAACTTCGCGTCGCTGGTCTCGGGCGACGTCCAGACCGGCGTGATGATCGGTTCGACCACGCAGAGCATTAGCAAACAGGGCGGCGTGCTCAACACCGGCCGCGCGCTCGACGCCTCGATCAACGGCCGCGGCTTCTTCGTCACCAAGGACCAGAACACCGGCCAGACCGAGTACACCCGCGTCGGCATCTTCGACGCCTCCAAGGACGGCTTCCTGGTCGACGCCACCGGCCGCAAGGTCCAGGGCTATCCGATCAAGCAAGGCACCACGACACTGGGCGCCCTGGGCGACGTGCCGATTCCGACCGGCTCGATCCCGGCCGTGGTCTCGAAAAACGTCGACTACGTCGGCAATATGTCGGCCGACTGGACGCAGCCAGCCGCCTGGGTGGCCGCCACCGTCGCCGCGCCGCCAGACCCGTCGACCTTCAACATGTCCAAGGCCTCGGTGATCTACGACACCCTGGGCGGCAAGCACACCTTGACCCAGTATTTTGCGCAGGACGCAGCCGCCAACTCCATCAGCGTCCACTACGTGCTCGACGGCGTGAGCACGGGCGGCACCGCCACCCTGACGTTCGACGCCAACACCGGCCAGATGACCGCCCCGGCCACCGGCAAGTTCGCGGTGACCCTGCCAGCCGCCGCCCCCAACGGCGGCGCGTACAACACGATCAACATCGACTACACCGGCACCACCGGCTTCGCCGGCGAAGCGACCACGAGCGCCAACTCCGCCGACGGCTACGCTGCCGGCACCTTCACCGGCATCGCGCTGGGCACCGACGGTTCCGTCATCGCCAGCTACAACAACGGCCAGAAGCAAGCCGTCGGCCGCCTGGCGATCGCCACCTTCCCGGACGAGGGCTCGCTGCAGGCCATCGATGGCACCAGCTGGATCGAGTCGATCAACTCCGGCACGCCGCTGGTCAACGCCCCGGGCGTGGGCCAGGGCGGCAACATCAACACCTCGTCGCTGGAGCAGTCCAACGTCGACATCACGTCCGAACTGGTCGGCCTGATGACCTCGCAGCGCAACTACCAGGCGAACTCGAAGGTCATCCAGACCGAGAGCACGATGCTGCAATCGCTGATGCAAGCGATCTAAGGAACGACTAAGTCATGGACGCGTTGATTTACACAGCGGTGAGCGGGGCCGAACGGGCCCTGCGCGGACAACAGGTGCGGGCCAACAACCTGGCCAACATCGACACCGGCGGCTTCCGCGCCAATATGGAGTTGGCGACGGCGCAAACCGTGCAAGGCTACGGCTACGACGACCGCCACATGTCGCAGTTGCAGGCGAACTCGGTGTCGACCCGCCAGGGCACGCTCAAGGCCACCGGCCGCGAGCTCGACGTGGCCGTCTCCGGCGCCGGTTTCCTGGCCGTCGACGGTCCGACCGGCGAGGCCTATACCCGCGCCGGCAACATGGCGCTCGACGAGAACGGCACGCTGCGCATCAACGGCAACGTGGTGCTGGGCGAAGGCGGCCCGATCACCCTGCCCGAATACAGCAAGATCGACATCGGCGCCGACGGCACCATCTCGATCCAGAACCCGGGCACGACGACCATGCAAACGGTCGACAAGCTGCGCCTGGTCAAGGCCGAGGCGTCCGAGCTGACCAAGAACGAAGCGGGCCTGCTGATCACCCGCGACGGCGTGCCGCTGGCCACCGATCCAACCGTCGTGATCCGCGCCGGCCACCTTGAGGGCAGCAATGTCTCGGCGGTGGAGGAAATGGTCGCCACCATGAGCCTGAACCGCACGTTCGAGATCCAGATGAAATTATTCAAGGCCAGCGACGCGATGGCCGAGACCGGTAACCGCCTGATCAGCGGCTAAGCTGATCCAAAAACCATTAACAGGAGCAATTCATGAACCCAGCAATGTGGATCAGCAAGACCGGCGTGCAAGCGCAAGACCAGAAACTGCAAGCCATCGCCAACAACCTCGCCAACGCCAACACCGTCGGCTTCAAGCGCGACCGCGTGGTGTTCGAGGACCTGTTCTACTCGATCGAACAGCAGCCGGGCGCGCAAGTGGCCGACAACAACACGCTGGCGCCGTCGGGCGTGCAGCTCGGTAACGGCGTGCACATGGTCGGCACCCAAAAAGTGTTCACCAACGGCAGCCTGCAAACCACCGGCCGCGACCTCGACGTCGCCGTCATGGGCAACGGTTTCATGGCCGTGCGCCAGCCCAACGGCGAGACCGCCTACACCCGCGCCGGCCAGTTGCAGGTCGACGCCAACGGCATCCTGGTCAACGCCCACGGCCTGCCGCTGATTCCACAGATTACCGTACCGCCCAACGCCACCGCGCTGACCATCGGCGAGGACGGCACCGTCTCGGCCACCATCGCCGGCACCGCCACCCCGAGCCAGCTGGGCCAATTGACCCTGACCAGCTTCATCAACCCGACCGGCCTGATGGCGCTGGGCGAGAACCTGTTCGCCGAAACCGCCTCCAGCGGCACGCCGACCGAGGGCGCGCCGGGCACCGCCCAGTGGGGCAAGCTCAAGCAAGGCACGCTGGAAGGCTCGAACGTGCAAGTGGTCGAGGAAATGGTCGACATGATCGCCGCCCAGCGCACCTACGAAATGAACACCAAGGTGCTGTCGGCCGCCGACAATATGCTGCAGTACCTGGCGCAGGCGGCACGCTGATGAAAGCCGCATTGCACACCCTGGCACTGGTGGTCGCGGCCTCGCTGCTGGCCGGGTGTGCCGCGATCCAACCGCCGCCGGTGCGTCCCGGTCCGTCCGACGAGGCGCCGACGATCTCGCGCGTGGTGGGGCCGAAGGGCAGCTCTGGCGGCGTCTACAGTCCCGACCTGGGCCTGTCGCTGACCTCCGACAGCCGCGCCTTCCGCGTCGGCGACGTCGTCACCGTGAGCCTGCAGGAAACCACGCAGGCCAGCAAGCGGGCCGGCACCAGCTATTCCAAGGATTCGGACAACAACATCAACGCCCCAAGCCTGCTGGGCAAGGTGTTCCCCAAGGCTTCCATCGGCCTGGGCTCGTCGAGCAACTTCGCCGGCGACGCCACCAGCACCCAGCAAAACGCTTTGACCGGCGCCATCACCGTGATCGTGCAGGAAGTGCTGCCGAACGGGCTGCTGCGCGTGTCCGGCGAAAAAACGCTGACCCTGAACCAGGGCGAGGAATTCGTCCGCCTGCGCGGCTACCTGCGCGCGGCCGACATCGACGCCGACAACCAGGTGTCGTCGCTGCGCATCGCCAACGCCCGCATCGCCTACTCGGCGCAGGGCACCCTGGCCGATACGCAATCGGCCGGCTGGCTGTCGCGGTTCTTCACCGGCCCATACATGCCGTTTTAAAAGCGGCCGTTTTAAGTTGTTAGCAGAACTCTATTTGGATTGAACATCATGAACTTCCGCAAGCTGCACCGTATTTTGGCCCTGCCTTTGGCGCTCTGCCTCACGCTGACCGCGACGGTGCCGGCCCAGGCCGCGCAAGTGCTGCGCAACTTGGTCGCCGTCGAAGGCATGCGTGACAATCCGCTGGTCGGCTACGGCCTGGTGGTGGGCCTGAACGGCAGCGGCGACTCGACCCAGGTCAAATTCGCCAGCCAGTCGGTGATCAACATGCTCAAGCAGTTCGGTGTCAAGGTGCCCGACGGCACCGACGCCAAGTCGAAAAACGTCGCCACCGTGATGGTGTCGGCGGTGTTTCCGCCCGGCTACCGCAAGGGCCAGAACATCGACGTGGTGGTCTCCTCGATGGGCGACGCCAAGAGCCTGCGCGGCGGCGCCCTGCTGCTGACCCCGCTGCGCGCGGCCGACAACGAAGTCTACGCGCTGGCCCAAGGCAACGTGGTGGTCGGCGGCTTCAGCGCCCAGGGCAAGAGCGGCTCGTCGGTGACCGTCAACACCCCGACCTCCGGCCGCATCCCGAGCGGCGCGGCGATCGAGCGCGAGATCGCCAGCGATTTCGCCACCAAGCCGAGCGTGCGCCTGTCGCTGCGCCATCCGCACTTCCAGACCGCCATTAATATTGTCGATTCGATCAACAAACGCTTCGGCGACATCGCCACCGCCAGCGACGCCACCAGCGTCGACGTGGTGGCCCCGGCCAACCCGACCCAGCGCATCGCCTTCATGGCCAAGCTCGAGGCGCTGTCGATCGACGTCGGCGACGATTCGCCGAAAGTGGTGTTCAATTCGCGCACCGGCACCGTGGTCATCGCCGAGGGCTTGCGCGTACGCGCGGCCGCCGTCACCCACGGCTCGCTCAAGGTGGTGATCTCCGAGAGCACCAAGGTCAGCCAGCCGAACGCCTTGGCCGCCGGCAACACCGTGGCCACGCCGCAATCGCAGGTGAGCGTGGACCAGGGCTCGGGCCAGATGTTCAACTGGCCGGCCGGCGCCAAGCTGCAGGGCATCATCGACGTCATCAACAGCTTGGGCGCCTCGCCCGACGACATCATGGCGATCCTGCAGGCGCTGGACCACGCCGGCGCCATCGAAGGCGAACTGGTCGTCATCTAAGAGGAACTCCCATGAGCATCCAAGCCCCGTTCGATCCCAGCAAGCTGCGGCCCGGCGTCGCCGACAAGCTCAGCGACGTGCACGTGGCGCCGGTGGCGGCCCAGCCGGGCGACACGGTCGATCCGGCCTACCGCGCCAAGGTGACCGAGGCCGCCGTCAAGTTCGAAAGTTTCTTCATCAGCCACATGCTGCACCAGATGCGCTCGGGCACGCGCGAGCTGTCCTCCGAGGACAGCGTCTTCAAAAACAAGGTCAACCAGGATATGCTGGACATGGCCGACAACCTGGTCGCCGACCAGATGGCCGGCCGCCGCGCCTTCGGCGTGGCCGACGTCATCCTGCGCCAGTTGTTGCCGGCCGCGGCCCCGGTGGCGGTGCAGCCGGCGCCTAAAACGGCGGCCTCCCCGGCCTCCCCGCCCCCCTTGGAAGGCGCCGCGCCGGCCGCGTGAGCCGGGAAAAACTTCCCGGATGGAAATTTTATGCGTGCATCGCTTAATCCTGTCCGCTTAGCTGTCGCCTTGTACTGATAACGGAGCGCTCGTGCCAGCTTTGGCGCTGCCAGCGACCGCTCCTTCTGCCTTCACCAGGAAAGACCCGCACCATGAGCATCTCTTACAACGCACTGTCCGGCGCCCTGGCCGCCCAAGCCGCCATCAACACCGTCAGCCAGAACGTCGCCAACCTCCAGACCAAGGGCTATACCCGCCAGGGCGTGCTGTTGCAGTCGATCGCCTCCGACCCCGGTGTCAACAGCCCTGGCAACGGCGTGCAGGTCGGCGCGCTGCTGCGCTTTAGCGATTCCTACAAGTCGCAGCAGATGTGGCGCGCCAACTCCGAGCTCGGCCAGCGTTCGCAAATCCAGCCCTACCTGACGCAGCTGGAAAAGGTGATGGCCGACAAGACTTCGAGCATCAGCTACGGCGTCGACAACTTCTTCAAGGCGCTCAACGCCGCCGCCGTCGATCCGACTTCGACCCCGCTGCGGCAGCAGGTCATCACGATGGCCGACTCGATGTCGCAGCAGATCAACAGCATTTACAACCTGACGGCCACCCAGCTGGTCTCGGTCAACCAGCAGCGCACCACGATGCTGCCCTCGCTCAACGAGTCACTGGCCGGCATCGCCGCGCTGAACAAGCAGATAATCCAGGTCGGCGCCGCCGGCACCAGCACCTCTGGCCTGATCGACCAGCGCGAACTGCTGATCGACGCCGTCTCGGCGCAGGCTGCGGTGGAAGTGCTCAACAATCCCGACGGCAGCGTCAGCGTCTCGCTCAAAACCGGCCAGCCGCTGGTGGTCACCGACATGGCGGCCAAGCTCAGCTTCGACACGGTGGGCGGCACGCAAACCCTGAACCTGGCGTTCGCCGGGAGCACGTTCAAGCTCGACGACACCAAGGTCGGCGGCCAACTGGGCGGCCTCGGCGATTTCCTGAAAAACACCCTGATGCCGCTGCAGACGTCGATCTCCGAGATCGCCGGGCAGATGTCGACCATGGTCAACGACCAGCTAAAACTCGGCTTCACCGCTCCCGGCGTGAACGGCACGGACCTGTTCGTGTTTAACCCGTCCAGCGCCACCGGCCTGCTGGGCATCGATCCAACCATCACGGCGGCCGGACTGGCCTTCTCTAGCGACGGCACCCCCGGCAACAGCGCCAATTTGCAGGTGCTGATCGATATCAAGAGCCAGTCGATCCTTTTGACCGGCCTGGGCAACGTGCTGCTCAACGACGCCGACACCCAGGTGGTCGGCAAGCTGGCCGTCGAAAGCCAGCAAAACCAGTCGCTGCTCAAGACCGCCACCACCATCCGCCAGCAGTCCGAGGACGACTGGAAATCGACCAGCGCGGTCAACCGCGACGAAGAGGCGATCAATTTGATCGAGTACCAGAACATGTACCAGGCCAATATGAAAGTCATTTCCGTGGCGAACAGCCTGTTCGACGCCACCCTGCAAATGTTTAATTAAGGAAACGTCATGCGTATCGCCTCCAGTCAATTCCAGGCCACCATGAACCGTGGCCTGCAGGAAAATCAAAGCTGGGTCTCCAAGCTGACCGAGCAGATGGCCTCGGGCAACCGCATCATGGTGCCGTCGGACGACCCGATCAGCGCGGTGCGCATCTCGCGCCTGACGCGCGAGGAAGCCATCGTCGGCCAGTACCGCGAGAACATCGCGGCCACCAAGATCCGCCTGACCAGCAACGAGGAATACTTGAGCAGCATGACGCGCGACATCACGTCGGTCAGCGACCAGCTGGTGTGGGCGGCCGACGGCAGCAACACGCCGGCCGACCTCCGGTCGATGGTCAGCACCATGACGTCGCTGCGCGACAGCCTGCTCTACACCGCCAACCAGAAGGACCAGGAAGGCCGCTACATCTTTTCCGGCACCCTGACCAACACCCAGCCCATCCAGGTCACCCCCGGTCCGCCCGATGTCTACACCTACATGGGCAACCCGGACCAGCAAAAGACCGTCATCGGCAACGGCATCACGCAGACCGTCAATGTCGACGTCGGCGGTCTGGAGAGCTTGCTGACGAAGATAGACGCCACCATCGCCGCCCTCTCCGATCCCGCCCTCGTCATCGGCAGCGCCACGCTGCAAGCAACGCTGAAGGACAATATGGACGGCGCCACGGCCGCGCTCGAGCTGATTGCCGGCAAGATCGCCCAACTGGGCGGCGCCCAGAACGTAATGAAGACGCTCGACGACAACCACGCCAACGTCAGCCTGTCGAACAAGGCCGCCATCCTGGATCTGGGACAACTCGATTACGCCGAGGCCGCCACGGAGCTGTCCGGGTATAATTTGTCGCTGGAAGCGTCGTACAAGGCCTATGCCAAGGTGAGCGACCTGTCGTTGTTCAACGTCCTGTAACCCCGTTATTACCCTAGCGTATGCAAATCTCGCCCCAACCCACCCCCACCGTCATTGTCCCCGGCGGCGCCGGCAATGCCAGCGCGGTGGACGGCACCGCGCTCGGGCTGAACGGCGAGAACGCGGCCACGGCCACGCCGGTCAACCCGACGCCGACCTCGGCGGCGCCGCTGCGCCGCGGCCTGACCAATATGGACCAGCCGTTGCAGGGCGAGATCTCCGGCGCCCAGCAAGCCCTCGACTTCCTCGAGCAAAGCGCGGCGCAATTGCGCAACCTGAAGGCCGACCTGAGCGCCCGCCTGGCCAACCGCCAGCGCGCCGACGGCACCCTGGAGGCGCGCGTGCGCCAGTTCAGCAACAGCTGGCGCAACCGCTCGCAGGCGTCCGGCGGCACGCTGGACTCCCAGCTCAATTTCAGCAACCAGGCCACCAACACGCGCTTCAACGTGCGCGGCATGAACCTGACCAACCTGCGTCCCGGCGGGCGCGAGGTGCTGGCCATCTCGCTGGGCGGGCAAAACCTCAGTTCGGTCGTGCTCGAACCGGGCCTGACCGACCAGCAGATCACCCAGCGCTTCGACACCGCGCTGGCGCCGAGCGGCGTGCGCACCACCTTGGGCGAGGACGGCCAGCTGGAATTCAGCGTCGCCGAATCGCAGTGGGGCAATATCCGCGACGCCATCGCCGTGCAGGGCGGCGGCCAGCGCTTCCCCACCGGCCAGCTCAACCGCGTCAAGGCCGAGGCGCAGGCGCCGGTGGTCGATCCGGACAACTGGCAGACGGCCGACGTCGACTCGATCCGCACCACCTTGCAGCAAGTGTTGCAAGCGCTGGCGCAGGTGGAACGCTCGATCGCCTCGGTGCAAACGGCGCTCAACCAGGCCGCCGCGCGGGTCAAGAACGCGGTGCCGGCCGACACCACCGACGGCATGGAGCAGGTCGCGCAAAATTTCGTCACGACCGCCAAACAGCCCGGCTACCAGTCGCTGCTGTCGATCACCTCGGCCCTGGCGGGCATCAGCCGCGAGCGCGTGGTTTCGCTGCTGAGCCTGCGCTAAGATCCCCTCTAAAACACGTAGGACGGATTAGCGGGCGAGGCCCGCTAACCGCCCCGGGGCCCATCGAAGGGACAGCCTACCTGGCCGGTAGGCTTTAGAGGCGGCACGCCTTAATCGGCCATGCAAGCGCCGCCGCCGACGCATGCATGGCCGATTACGCTCCGCTAATCCACCCTACGCAAATCAATTCAGCCTCGGCAGTCCCTGCCGCGCCATCGCGCCGAACGCCTCGGCCGGCATCGGCTGCGCATAGATATACCCCTGCGCGAAATCGCAGCCGGCCAGCTCCAGCAGATTGCTCTGCGCCACCGTCTCGACGCCCTCCGCCACCACCCTCAGCCCCAGTTTGTGGGCCATCAGGATCAGCGCCTCGCACATGGCCAGGTCGCCGCTGTCGTTGGCCAGGTGCTGGATGAAACTGTGGTCGAGCTTGAGCAGGTCGATGCCGAAATGCTTCAGATGGGCCAGCGACGAGTAGCCGGTGCCGAAGTTGTCCAGCGCCACCTGCAAACCCATCTCGCGCAGCTCGCGCAGGCGGTCGCCCACCTGGGCGGCGCCGTCGAGCAGCACGCCCTCGGTGATCTCGATGATCAGGCTGCGCGGCGACAGCCCCAGCTCGGTCGCGTAGTTGAGCCAGCCCACATACAGCGCCGTGTCGCCGCGGAACTGCGCCGACGACTGGTTGATGCCCACCTGGAAGCCCGAACCGAGCTCGTCCTGCCATAGCCGCGCCTGCCTGGCCGCTTCGCGGAACACCCAGTCGCCGATCTCCATCATCAGCCCGCCCGATTCGGCGAACGGCAGGAACTCGGCCGGCGCGAGCAGGCCGCGCTGCGGGTGGCGCCAGCGCAGCAGCGCCTCGGCCCGCTCGATCTGGCCGCTGCGCAGGTTGACGATGGGCTGGTAATGCAGCTCGAACTGCCGGCCCGACAGCGCCGAGCGCAAATCGATGGTGACCTGCTGGCGCGCCTGCGCCGCCTTTTGCAGTTCCGGCGTGAAATAGCTATAGCGGTTGCGCCCGCTCTGCTTGGCCGCGTACATGGCCTGGTCGGCGTTGCGCAGCAAGGCCTCGGGCGAGTTGGCGTCGGCCGGGAACACCGAGATGCCGATGCTGGCCGACACCGACGGATGGGCCACGCCCAGGGTGAAGGGCCGGTTCAGCCGCGCCAGGATGGTCTGCGTGATGCGCTCGATGGCGCTGATCTGTTCCAGTCCGGTGAGAATCACGGTGAACTCGTCGCCGCCGAGCCGCGCCACCGTGTCGGAGGTGCGCACGCAGGCGCCGATGCGGCGCGCCGCCTCGACCAGCAACACGTCGCCCTGGTCGTGGCCGAGCGTGTCGTTGACCTGTTTGAAGCCGTCGAGGTCGATGAACAGCAGCCCCAGCAGCACGCCCTCGCGGCGCGCCTTCTTGACCTCCTGCTCCAGCCGGTCCTGGAACATATGGCGGTTGGGCAAGGCGGTCAAGCTATCGAAGTTGGCCTGCTGCCAGATCAGCTCGGTCGAGGCGCGGGTGGCCGTGATGTCGCTCACCAGCGCCAGCGCGCCCAGGTAGCCGCCGTCGCCGTCGAAGATCGGGTTGGTCGCCAAGGTCACCCACAGCTCGGCGCGGTCCTTGCGCAGGAACTTGAACTCGTGGCGCTCGGCCACGCCGCGCTGGCGCCGCGCGATGTTGCGCTCGAGGATGGCGCGGCCCTCGTCGTCCATGAAGGCCACCAGCGGCTGGTCGAGCATCTCCTCGATCGTATAGCCGAGCATCTGCGCCATCTTCGGGTTGACGAAGCTGGTGCGGGCGCTGGCGTCGATTTCCCAGATGCCCTCCTCGGCGCAGTGGACGATGCGGCGGAAGCGCTCTTCGCTGCGTTCGAGCGCGGCGGTCTTGCCCTCGGCCAGCTCGACCACCACCCGCAGCGCCTGGCCGCTGGCGTCGGCGCTGGCGCGCAAGGTGACCGGGAAGCCCTGCTGGTTGCGCGCGCGCACCATCTGCAGGTCGCACTGCTCCGGCTGCACGCTGTTGAGGGCGTGCCGCACGAAGCGGTCGAAATCCTCGTGAAAGCGGGGCGCGACGAACTGGCGGAAGGAGACCTGCTCGGGATGGCTCCGCGACAAACCGAGCAAATCGGCGCCGACCACGTTCATCTGCAGGATGGCGGTATCGAAGCCGAGCACGAAATAGCCGACCGGGGCAAGCAGATAGATATCGTTGAAATAGGACGTTTCGGCGACGGCCTTGCCGGTCTCGGCGAAGTCGGCGGCGGGAACGGTGGACTCGCCAATGGTGGCCATCATCGCCTCATAGGGCGCCAGGGAGGCCGCCTCGGCGACGACCGCCAGGCCGGCCAGCCCGCCGAGACGCTCCTCGGAAATCGGCTGCCTGCGCGCCGGCGCCTCGGTACTGGACGTTTGCTTCTCCATACCCTCCCTTTGCGTAACCCCAACTCCGGGGTCAGGTCCACCATTTTTACACGGGCTCGTGCATCAATGGTGGACCGCCCCGGAGTGTGGAACTAGACTAGCATTTACGCGTGGCGATGTCGAGAAAACACGGAAAGTTAGCGATGTGCACGGTTCAAACGTTGTTCGGCGCGTCGTTGCAGCGCCTCAAACAACAGGCTGAGCGCCCAGTAGATCAGCGCGGCGGCCAGGTACAGCGGCAACGGCCGGAACGTCGTGGCGATCACTTCCTTGGTCGAGAGCATCAGCTCGGTCATGGTGATGACCGACACCAGCGAGGTGTCCTTGATCAGGCTGATCAGGGTGTTGCTCATCGCCGGCACGGCGATCCTTAGCGCCTGCGGCAACACCACGTGGCGCAAGGTGCTCCAGTAACCGAGCCCGAGGCTGTAGCTGGCCGCCCACTGCCCCTGGCTGACCGCGCCGATGGCGCCGCGCAGGCTTTCGGACAAGAAGGCGCCCGCGTTCAGGCTCAGCGCCAGTATGCCGGCCGTCACCGGCGTGAATTCGATGCCGACGCTGGGCAGGCCGTAGTAGATGACGAACATCTGCACCAGCAGCGGCGTGCCCCGGAACAGGCTGACATACACGGTGGCCGGCCAGCGCAGCAGCGGGTACGGCAGGATGCGCAGCACCGCCACCGGAAAGCCGATCAGCAGCCCGCCCAGCATCGAGGCCAGCGCGAAGATCACCGTGTAACCGGCGCCGCGCAACATGACCGGCGCCGCCTCCGTCAGCAGCGCCCGCAGCTCCAGCACGCCCTGCCAATCCATGCTCAGGGCGCCTTGCTGACGTCAGTGCCGAACCATTTGATCGAAATCGCCTTCAGGCTGCCGTCGGCGGCCACATCGGCCAGCGCCTTGTTGAGCGCGGCCTTGAATTCGGGATTGCCCTTGTGGAAAGGGATGCCCATGCGCTCGACCGCGCCGACCTGGGCGCCGGCCTTGATCGGCAACTTGGAGATTTTCAGCAGATAGGCCGACATCAGGCTGTCGTTGAGCGCGGCGTCGAGCCGGCCGCTGGCCAGGTCCGACATGGTGTCGGGCGCGGCCGCGTAGCTGCGCACGTCGATGCCGGGCACCGCCTTGGCTTGTTGCTCGTACACACTGCCCTGCCCCACGCCCAGTTTTTTGCCCTTCAGATCGGCCAGCGAGGTGTAGACGGCCTTCTCGTCCTTGCGCACGATCAGCTGCGGCATCGAGTAGATATACGGGGTGGAAAAGTCGAACGCCTGCTCGCGCTTGGGATTGATGCCGACCTGCGAAATGATGACATCGTATTTATTGGCCGACAGCCCGGCCAGGATACTCGCCCATTCGCTGCTGACGAACTCCACCTTCACACCCAGCTTCGTCGCCAGCAGACGCGCGACATCGACGTCGTAGCCGGCCAACTGGCCCGTCTTCTGGTCCTTGTAGTTGAACGGCGGATACGTGCCCTCCAGCGCCACCTTCAGCGTGCCGCGCGCCTTGACGGTGGCCAGCAGGTCCGCCGCCGACGCCGGCGCCCATGCCGCCCCGGCCGCGATCAACAAGGTCACGGCCAGGGTCCGCAGCGCAGGCCGGCGTCCGGATTTGATGGCGGAAACAAAACCGAATTCAGGTGTGTGCATGGAATTCCTCATAGTGGCGGGCGCTACCAGGCGCCCATACGGCGGCGCAGGCCGAAGTTGTGGCCCACGACCAGCATCGAGGTGGCGATCAGCCCGCTCAGCCCGATCATCAACTGTACCAGCTTATCGTCGGGCAGCACCCACAGCGAGCCCTGCGGCGCCTCGTCGGTGCGCGCCGCCGCCATGATCAAGGGCGCCACCCATTGCGCTTCCGGCGTGACATCCAATATCAGCGCGCCGTCCTGCGTGGTCTGCATGTAAATCTCGCCGCCCTCGGCCAAGGTGAAGCAAACGCCGTAACCAGTTTCATTCTTGCCGATGTGCTGCTGCAGGCTGAGGTTATGCTCCTCGATCCACAGTTCGACATCGGCCGGACTCTCCAGCCCCTGCCACGGCACCGGCTTGAAACGCGGCGGCTCATTCTTATCTTGCATACTCATCCCGTTGACTGGCCAAGCCGCCAGTTTACCCGATAGGAGGATTCGACGATGAAATTCAAGTATCTATACGGCCCAGGCCGCAAGGAGTATGTGTCGGACTTCGGCCGGTTTCTCAACGACTTCATGCGCGAGCATCCCGAGGTCAAGCGCGACCAGGAGCTCGGCTGGCGTATCTGGTGGGAGCGCCCGGTCGACCCGCGCAGCATCGACCGCGAACGGCAGGCCGAACTGAAACCGACCGCCTACCACTCCTACTATTACGAGTAGGCGCCGCCGATGGCGGCCGAGGTCAGCCCTTCCAAGTGCGCTTGAGGCCGGTATCCGCGTGGATCCAGCCGCCGCGCGGACCGGCGCGGTAATAGAAGCCGACGCCGCCCTGGCGGAAGCTCTTGACGAGGCCGCCGAGGACTTCGGCGTTCAGGTTGGCGATGCGGATATCGGCGGCGCGTCCTTCGATGTGCAGCGACTGGCGCGCGGCGGGCACGCCGGCCTCGCGCAGCTTGTTGTTGGACGCGGGCGTGCGGTATCCCGACAGGATCTCCAGCGGCGTATCGATGCCGTAGCGCTGCACGAAAGCCTGGGTGCCCCAGAGCGTTTCGAACAGTTTGGGATCGATGCGGGCGGTTTCCTTGCCGTTGACGTCGCGCAGCAGGTGGCACAAGTCCTGGTAGGCGGACTCGATGATCTCACCGTCGCGCCAGTACAGCAGCTTGGCGCGCTCGTTGCTGGCGGGACGGAACACCTCGATGGTGCGCGGCTTGAGCCAGAACTCCATGTCCAGCAATTGGGCGTCGAAGATGTCGGGCGGCGGCTCGATCTCCCCCGAGCCCGAACCGAGGCCGGACGGCGCCGACTGCGACGACGCCGACGGCATGCCGGGCGCCGGCCGCGCCTGCGTGATGACGGCCGGGGCCGCCACGCGCGCCGCCGGCGGCTTGGCGGCCGCGCTGGTACTGGCTTTGCGCGCGCCGCTGTCCGACGCACATCCTATCAACGGTACGGACAACACCCCCGCCGCCGTCAACCCCAAGCCCTGCTGTAAAAACTCTCTGCGCGATGCCATAGCTATTCCGTAAAACTCGATAGGGATACTATAGCGTAAGCAGGGGGAAATGAAAAACACGGCAGCGCCGCCGCGTCAGCTCTCCTGGCTAGCGCACCGCCAGCCGCACCGCCCTTTCGGGCAGGACCACACCATTCGCCAGTGTCCGCTCGGGCACGACCATGGTCACCCAGCCGCTGACCCTCTCGTCGTCCAGCAGCTTGATCTCCATTTTCAATTGCCGGTCCAACGCCACGAAGGTATCCGGCGCGGCCACGACGATTCGATGCCACTGGCCGTCGTCGACGCGGGCATACATATGCATCCCCCTGGGCGCGATCGACAAGGTCTGGCCGTTCGACAGCGCATAGGCGCGCCGGTAGCCGTCGTAGTCCTGCGCCCACATGCTGCGATAGCGCTCCGGCATCTCGATGCGCGACTGGTCGCCGGCCTGGCTTGCCTTGTAGGGCACCGGGACCGACTGCTGTTCCGGCTGCGGGGGCTCGATTTGCTGCTGAGCCTGCACCGCCGACGCCACCGTCAATACCGCCGCCCCCATCGCTAACTTCACCACGTTCACCCGTTTCATGATGGCTCCTTTATATTAAATCCGAGGCTATATTTAAGCAGCCACACGGAAAACCGCAAATGCAAACTCGCTATCAGGCCTGCGGCGGCATCGGTATTTAATATGAGTCAGGGCCCAAGACGACACGGGATAAACGTATCGAAAGCCGGTGCCGCCGTTACGCGGCCACAGCCACCGGCTCCGGCTGGAGCAAGGCCGCGCGCGGCTCGTCGAGCAGATAGCCTTGCGCCAGCAGCGGCACGCCGGCGGCCTCGCCCAACTGCCGCAGCACCGTCAGCGTCTGCGGCGTTTCCACGCGCTTGAACAGCACCGACACGTTGGCCTCGGCCGAGCGCCGTAGCAAGCTGAGCAGATTCTCGGTGTCGTGCAGCTCGCGCGCGTCGAGCTTGAACACGTCGGGACGCAAACGGTCCAGCACCTGCAGGCCGTCCTGCGCGCCGGCCACATTGACGGCGAAACGGAAACCGTTGCGCCGGTAATTGTCGGACACGTAGTTCAACAGCCAGCCCTGCTGCGGCGTGGCCGCCGGCAGTTGCAACACGATGCGCGCCAACGGCAACTCCAGCGCGTCGAGGATGCGCCGGAACGCGTGTCCGTGGTTGCTGCTGACGGCGCTGAGCAGGCGGTCGTGCACGTTCAGGTACAGATCGGCGTCGGCGTTGGGCGCCGTGTCGGCCTGGCGGAAGAAATTTATCGAATGCAGCATGCGGCACAAGCGGTCGAGCTCGATCGACTCGTCGTCGCTGGCCGCGTGGTCGAGCAGCTTCCACAGCGACAGGCCCATGTCCTGCGCCGACACGCTGCGCGCCAGCCCCTCGTAGGCGTGGATGGCGCCGGTCTCGAGCTGACGGACCGGCTGGAAGGCGCTGCTCATGGTGCAATTGAAAAACCGCCCCTGCGCCTTGCCCTCGTGATCGAGCCAGATGCTGGTGGCGGCGCCGGTCGCGTCGGATAAACGCGCCAGATATTTTTGCAGAACGGGAAATGACATGGGTTCCTCGACGGATACAGGCAATGTCGACAGCGTATGCGGGCGCGGGGAAAAGCAGAACGAATGCTTTCACCTATGGATATGCCAAAACATTCCTTCCGCCGGCCCGGGGGCGCGGCTATTGTGGGGCATCGTCAACCACACCCCCTGACCCATGTGCCAACTACTCGCTATGAACAGCAGCAAGCCTGCCGCCGTGGATTTCTCGTTCGCGGGCTTTGCCGAACGGGGCGGCCGCACGGGCGAACACAAGGACGGTTGGGGCATCGCGCTCCACACCAGCACCGGCTGCCGCCTCTACACGGACTTCCTGCCGTCGATCGATTCGCCGTTGGCGGCGCAGTTCAAGCAAAACCCGATCAAGGCGAAAAACGTCGTGGCGCATATCCGCAAGGCCACGCAGGGCCGCATTTCGCTGGAAAACAGCCATCCGTTCACGCGCGAACTGTGGGGCCAGACCTGGTCGTTCGCCCACAACGGCGATCTGAAGCTGTTCAATCCCAACCCCAGCCTGTACGCGCCCTGGGGCGACACCGACAGCGAGCGGGCTTTCTGCCACCTGCTGTCGGGCCTGGCGCTGCGGTTCGAACAGGCGCCGCCGCGCCACCTGCTGTACCGGACGCTGGAAACGCTGGCCGGGGAGATCGCCGACTACGGCACCTTCAACTTCATTTTGTCGAACGGCGAACTGCTGTTCGCGCATTGCAGTACGGACCTGCATTTCGTGGTGAGGGAATATCCGTTTTCGGTGGCGAAACTGATCGATTGCGACCTCAGCATCGATTTCAGCAAGCACAACCACCTGGACGACCGCATCGCCGTCATCGCCACGCAGCCGCTGACGTCGAACGAAGCGTGGACCAGGCTGGCCCCGGGCGAGCTCAAGTTGTTCGTCGGTGGCGAGGAAGTGGGGTCGGCGCCCGCGAGGCGCGAGGAATGGCGGTTGGCCGTGTGCTGCTGAGGAGGCGGCGGCGAAGCATGCATGGCGGATTACGCCTTCGGCTAATCCGCCCTACGTGTCTCCGGGATAGGCATATTCCGTGGACATGGGCGTAATCCGGCCACAACAACCAACATAATCTGGAAACACGTAGGGCGGATTAGCGAAGCGTAATCCGCCATCGACGAGCCGCCAACGACGCACGCATGACGGATTACGCCGAATTACAATTACAAAACCGCTTACGCTTGGCCGCGTCCGGGGCGCCGGCCTCGTCAAGCTGCTTCCAGAAGAACACCGTCTCCACGCCATAAGGCGAGCGGACCTTGCCCGCATCCACATAGCCGCGCCGTGCGAAAAACGCCTGCCCGGTGGCCGTGCTATGCAGCTGCAAGGCTTTGACACCCCAGCTACAAGCCTGTTCCTCGACCCGCGCCAGCAGCGCCTTGCCGACGCCCAAGCCGCGCGCTTCCGGCAATAGATAGCACAAAGCCAACTTGCCCGCGCCGGTCAGCAAAGCAACGCCGACCACGACGCCTTCGCTGACCGCGACCAGCGAAAAATTGGTGGGCGAACTAAACCAGTTGGCCACCATCTGCGGAGTTTTGTTGCCCAACCAAGCGTCCAGGATCGCTGGATCGTTTTTATGGTCGAGCTCACAGCACTCCGTGATAGAACGGCGCAAAACGTTGCACGCCGCGTCCGCATCTGTCGAAACAGCAATACGAACTTCAAGACTCCGAATTTCAAGACTCATGTACGCTCACAAATATTCCCGATAGCAAAATGAAGCGTTCTAACGCCTTCTCAGTGCCTGATTCGACTATACACCAAGCTGCCAAAGCCGTTGCGGACGCACCAGGATTCAGTGTCGCGGCGCCGGTTTTCCCTATGACAGCCTAGTGGCTGGCCCTGCTTTTGCCCACGAATGTTTTCAAAAATCGTTATACGGTTTTTAACGAAAACTTTGCGCGATCCCTACGGTCTAAGCATATTACAAAAAATTCGTATCTTTTCCGGGCGAAATTTTACACCATGGGCGTCTGTTATTACGAAAGCTTATTATGACCAACAAAAATCCTGCTCGCCGTCTCGTTGTCACCTCGTTCCTGGCCGCATCGGCGCTTTTCATGGGCCTGCCGCTGCAAGCCAGCGCCGCCGAACCGGTGCTGCTGAACGCCTCGTACGACGTCGCGCGCGAATTATTCAAGGATATCAACCCCGTATTCGTGGCCGAGTGGAAGAAGACCACCGGCGAAACCGTCAGCGTCAACCAGTCGCACGGTGGCTCGTCCAAGCAGGCCCGCTCGGTCGCCGACGGCATGGAAGCGGCCGTTGTGAGCATGAACCAAGCCAATGACATCGATATGCTGGCCGATCGCGGGCTGGTGGTGCAGGACTGGGCCACGAAGTTCCCCAACAACGCCGCGCCGTTCTACTCGACCATGGTATACCTCGTCCGCAAGGGCAATCCGAAGCAGATCAAGGACTGGGCCGACCTGGCCAAGCCGGGTGTCAAAGTCGTCATCCCGAATCCCAAGACCGCCGGCAACGGCCGCTACACCTATCTGGCGGCCTGGGGCTCCGTGGTGAAAAAAGGCGGCACAGAGGCGCAAGCGCGCGACCTCGTCACCAAAATCTTCAAGAACGTGCCGGTGCTGGACGCTGGCGGACGCGGCGCCACCACCACCTTCACCCAGCGCGACATCGGCGACGTGCTGGTGACCTTCGAAAACGAGGTGAACATGGTGCGCGCCGAGTTCGGCGACAACTTCGAGGTGGTCTATCCGTCGATCTCCATCCTGGCCGAATCGCCGGTGGCGGTGGTCGACAAGGTGGTCGACCGTCGCGGCCTGCGCAAGCAGGCCACCGGCTACCTGAATTTCCTCTACACCGAGGCGGCGCAAGACATCATCGCCAAGCACTACTTCCGTCCGCGCTCGGAGAAAGCCTTCAAGAAGTACAGCGCCAACTTCCGTCAAATCAACATGTTCACGGTGGATGACGTCTTCGGCGGCTGGAAAGCGGCCCAGAAGAAGCACTTTGACGACGGCGGCGAATTCGACAAGATCTACCAGAACAAATAAGGTTATACGGATCGATTCGTTTGCAAAGGCCGTGAATGCCCGTAATCTGGACATGTAGTAACTAACCAGACAAAGGATGCACGATGGCCATTTCTGAAATTAACGTACGTAACCAGTTCCGCGGCAAAATCAAGGAAATCATCTTCGGACCGGTCGTGTCGGAAGTCGACGTCGAGACCCAGCACGGCATCGTCACCTCGGTGATCACGTCGCGCTCGATCCACGACCTGGACTTGAAAGTGGGCAGCGAAGTGATCGCCCTGGTCAAATCCACCGAGGTATCGATCGCCAAGATCAGCAGTTGAACCATCCAGGGCCGCAGCGCCCTGCGAGACCGGCCGCCGCCGCAGCCTGAAACCGATAAAAGCCCCGAGCGTTCCCCCGCCTCGGGGCTTTATTTCTGGCTGATACAAAATAATAGAATCCGTAGGTTACATACAATAGACGAGAAACCACTTTAATGTTATCGTCTATCCTTCGTATTGCCGCATAGCTAGACTTAGTTTTGCGTCGCGCCTTCTTCAGGCGCCCGTTTCACTCCTCACTCCCAAGAATACCTAACATGCTCAAGAAAATTGTCGCTGTATTGCTGAGTACGTTCACCGCGGCAGCGCTCGCAGTGCCGCTCGGCTCACAGTCCGTGCTGGTCGTCGAAGACGCTACCGGCAAGGTCCTGCTCGAAAAGAATTCCAACGTTCAAGTCCCGATCGCCTCGCTGACCAAGCTGATGACCGCGATGGTGGTGCTCGACTCCAAACCGGATATGAAAGAACCCATCAGCATCGACCAGTCCGACGTCGATATGCTGAAGCACAGCACCTCGCGCGTGCCGGTCGGCGCCGAGATCGCCCGTGGCGACGTGTTGCAGTTGGCGCTGATGTCGTCAGACAACCGCGCCGCCGCATCGCTGGCCCGCACCTATCCGGGCGGCCCGGCCGCGTTCAAAGCGGCGGTCAACGCCAAGATCCGCGCGCTGGGTTTGACCCAGACCGTGATCGAGGAGCCGACCGGTTTGTCGCCACATAACCGCTCGACCGCGACCGATCTGGTCAAAATGGCAAAGGCCGCTTCGGCCTATCCGGAGATCGCCCGCATCACTACCGACACCAAGGACATCATCAAGATCAAGGGTCGCCAGGTGGAATATCACAACACCAACCGCCTGGTCGGAGCGAAGGGTTGGGATGTGGGTTTGTCGAAGACCGGGTATACCGAAGAGGCTGGTCGCTGCCTGATCATGCGCTTTAAGTCTGGTGGGAAGAACAACACTTTGGTGTTGTTGAATGCGAAAGCAAATTCGGCGCGGTTGATGGATGCGTTTAATATCCGCCGCTTTATTTCGGGTCCGATTGAGAAACCAAAAGTATTAAAGGCTGCGGCGAAAACCAAGAAGAAAGTTATCAAGGCTAGCAAACGGAATCGTCGGGCTATGTGATTTTTTGCTGTTGTGGCACGTTGAAAACCGGACCTTGGGTCCGGTTTTTTTTCGTCTGGTGGACTGGCGCTTCGCGGCGGCGGTGTCGGCGGTGCTTGGCGGATTACCGCGTTCCGCCTAATCCGCCCTACGTGGATCCGTTGTTACGCGTCTTTCCCATGCCGGATTTTGGTGTTTTCGTGCTAATTTTTGGCTTAGCAAAGGCGGCAGAGCACTCTCAGCACTGGTTTCAGGCCTTCTAATTATCGAGGAGGTTGCGGAGGCCGCTGGCGCGTTGGGTGCGCTGGGCGATGGCGTCCAGCAGGACTTGGCCGTTGGGGGTAAGTAACGTAAAGTAGTCGCGGGCGCGGGTGATGCCGGTATAGATCAGCTCGCGGGCCAGCATGCCGCCGCTGTCTTTTGGCAGTACCAGCACGGTATGCCTGAACTCGGAACCTTGCGATTTATGCACCGTCATGGCGAACGCGGTTTCCACATTTCGCAGCCGCGTGGCGAGCACGCTGCGGACGTTTTCGCCTTCCGAAAAGTACACGCGCAGCGCGCCGGGACGCGCCGGATCCGGCAAAGTCAGGCCGATGTCGCCGTTGAAAACGCCGGTGCCGTAGTCGTTGCGGGTGACCATGACCGGGCGCCCGACGTACCATTCGCCGGTCCTCTTCAGCAATCCGGCCGATTGCAATCTTTTCTCGATGACTTCGTTCAGGCCGGTCACGCCCCACTCCCCTTCCCGCACCGCGCACAGAATGCGGAAGGTTTCGAAGCTATTCAGGACAGATTTCACCCAAGCAAGTCGTACGATCTCCTCGCCTTCCGGCGCACCCTCGGCGATCATTTTGAGGTAATCCTGATAACCACCGGCGGCCCCTCGGCGGCCCGCCAAAGCGAGTTGCAGCAGGTCCGCCGGTTGCGCGGGATCGATCCAGGCGACCTTTAGTTCTTCGCTCTCGCGCAGGACATGGACCGACGCGGCGGCGTCGCCGGCGTTGACAGCCAGCGCCAACGCGCCGATCGGACCACCAAAGCGGCGGCTTTCGCGCAACATCACCGTCTGCTGCGCGATCGGACCACCGTTGCCGGCGAAGCTGGCGGGCAATTCCTGTCCCGTGCTTTCTAGTACGTATGTCAACGTTTCGGCGCCGTAGGCGCCGGCTTCGGCGTTGTGGCACAGGTCGCCCAGCACCGCGCCGGCTTCGACGGAAGCGAGTTGGTCCTTATCACCCAGCAGTATCAAGGTAGCGTTCGGGGGAAGCGCGGCCAGCAGCGCCGACATCATCTCCAGGTGAATCATTGACGCTTCATCAACAATCAGCACGTCGACATCGAGCTGGTTGCCGGCGTGATGCTGGAACGCGCGCGTATCGGGCCGCGCGCCCAGCAAACTGTGCAAGGTTCGCGCCGCGCCCAGTTCACGCTCCGGCATCACCTCGCGCACCCGCTGGTCCAGGCCGGCCAGCGCGACGTCGATCGATTGTTTCAGCCGGGCCGCCGCCTTGCCGGTCGGCGCCGCCAGGGCGACGCGCAAGTCGGAATGCCTGCCGCCGCTGGTGGCGAACAGCAATGCCAACAAGCGGGCGACGGTGTAAGTCTTGCCCGTGCCGGGGCCGCCCGTGATGATGCCGAGCTTGCCACGCATGGCCACCGCGCACGCCACTTTTTGCCAATCGACGCCGCCGCCGCGCGCCGCGTGGGGGAAAAGGATGTCGAGCCAGCGGCGCACGCCGGCCACTTCGCTGTCGGCGTCGATGGCGATGACGCCGCCAAGCGCGCGGCTGCGCACCGCTTTGGCGACCAGCGTTTCGTCGCGCCAGTAGCGGCGCAGATACAGGCGTTCGCCGTCCAGTACCAGCGGCTGCTGGAAATCGAGGTCGCCGACCGGCCACACCTGGTCGCAACCGGCCAGCAGGGTCCGCCACGCTGAAGCATTTTTCGGCCAGGCGCCCACCGCTTCACGCAGATCGCGCCATTCATCGCCCGTCCAGCCCAGCAAGGCGGCAGGGTCGGCCGACAATTCATCCAGCAACAAGCAGCTGTGCCCGCGCCCTTCCAGCTCCGACAACAGCACGCAAGCGGCCATCAACTGGGGTGAACTGCTGCCAACGGAGGCGATAAAGCGTGCAAAAGCCCCACTCAGCCGGCGCAGGTGTCCGCTTTCGGTCAGCGCGTCGATTTGTGCGAACAACGGCGCGGAAGCGTCGTTTGCCGGCCGTGTTTCAATACTCATGTTGAGCCTCGCCATGCGCCGGACCGGAGTAGCCGAGCAATTGATCCAATCCGTCCAATAGCGCCGGGTCCGGCGCCATCCAGTAGCAGCCCCGTGTTTGCGTGTTGGCGATGCCGCGCAAGAACAGGAAAACCGCCCCGCCCAAATGTTCCGCCGGATCGTAGCGCCCGCCAAGGCGGCTTTGCAGCAACCGGTGCAGCGCCAACATATATATAGCGCCCTGGATATCGTAGCGATGCTCAGCGATCGCCGCGATCAGCGCCGGCTCGTGATAGGCGGCGTCACCCGCGCCCAAAGCGTTCGACTTGTAATCGAGTACCCAGAATTTTCCCTCGTGCTCGAACACCAGGTCGGCGAAGCCTTTCAGCATGCCGTGCAGCTGGCGCTCCGGCAGCGAGGGCCGTGCCGCGCCGTCCAGCAAATGGGCGACGCACAACTGGTCCAGCGCGCCGGTGTCGAGGCGCTCGCTCGGGAACCAGAATTCCATCTCCGGCAGCGGCGCCTCGATGCGGCTGAGCGGCGTATTCACATACGGCAGCTTGGTCGTTGCGATCTCGCGCAGCCAGGCCAGCGTGTCGCCAAGGCGGTTGCCCCAACCCGCGCGCTCCACCCTGCGCGTCAGGCGCGCCTCGAAGTTCTCCTGCTCGACGATGGCGAAGCCCTCCTCGCCCATCCATTCCAGCTGCTCGTGCAGGAAGTTACCCGGTACGGAACCGCGCGGGAAGCGATGCCACGGCGCGTCCTCGACCCGCACCGGCAGCACGATGCCCGGCACATCGCCGTCTTCGAGCAAGGTGGCCTGCGATCCGTCGCGCGGCACCGGCGCCGCGCCCACGTTGTCGGAGGAGCCGATCATGCCGGTCGGACCGGTGCGCCGCGCCAGCGAGCTGAAACTGCCGACCGACCAGTCACGCTCGAAACGGCCGGTGTAGTGCAGGGGCTCCAGCAATGGTGGGCGGTGTTCGATCCTGCTCAAACGCGTGGGCGGCTGCGGCGTCATGTCCAGGGTGACGATGCTGATCGCCGCGCAGCCTTTGCACGTATGCTCCCAACGCTCCATCACCAGATCGGACGGCAGCGCCTCGCCGCCGGTGAGCAGGTAGCCGAGCGCCGATTCGTGCAAGGTGTTGTCGCCGGCCTTGCGGCTGGCCTGCGCCGTCACGCCCAGCCACAGGAAGTGGCGCGCGCGCGTCAGCGCCACATACAGCAGGCGCAAATCCTCCTGCAGGCGCGCGCGCTCGACCAGCTCCATCGCCGTCTCGGTCAGCGCCATGTCGATCTTACGCACGCCGTCGTCGTCGCTGAATTCGAAGAAGCTGCGGTTGCGCCGCTCCACCTTGCGCGCCGTGACGGCGAACGGCAGGTACACCAGCGGATACTCCAGGCCTTTCGATTTGTGGACCGTGACGACCTTCACCAGTTCGGCGTCGCTTTCCAGGCGCAGCACGCGCTCGTCGCCGGCGCCCTCGCCGCCCTCGATCTGTTCGGCGAGCCAGCGTATCAGCGCCTGTTCGCCATCGAGCTGGCGGCTGGCCGATTGCAGCAACTCGGCCAGATGCAGCAGATTGGTCAGACGCCGCTCGCCGCCCGGCTGCCGCAGCAGCGCCGCCGGCAATTGCAGCTCGTGGATGAAACGGCGCAGCATCGCCAGCACGCCCTGGCGCTGCCAGACGATATGCAGCGCCTTCAACTGCTCGACGCGCTCCTCCCATGCCAGTTCGTCCGATGTCATCAGCGCCAGCTGCGCCAGTTCCAGTCCCGCCGTGCGGGTGGCGTAGGCCGCCCGCGCCAGCGCACCGTCCAGCGGATTGGCGACCGCCGACAGCCAGCGCAGCACGTCGGCCGCCTCCTCGCTGTCGGTCACCGAATCCTTGTCCGACAAATAGACGCTGGCGACCTGGCGCCGCTGCAGCGCGCGGCGTATCGCCGCCGCCTCCTTGCGGTCCCGAACCAGCACCGCGATGTCGGCCGGCTTCAGGCGCTCGAATCCATCCGGGCCGTCGAAGCCGGCGCGTTCGTCGTTCAGCTTCGCGACGATGTCTTCGGCGCAGTGGTGGGCGAAGAACTCGCGGTAGCTGTCGGCTTTCAGGTCCTGCGCGGCGCTGCACGCCACCACCAGCGCCGGCACGTCGCCGTCGGCGTCGACCATG
This sequence comes from Duganella sp. GW821-FHT07F09, assembly GCF_059418705.1. NCBI lineage: Bacteria > Pseudomonadati > Pseudomonadota > Betaproteobacteria > Burkholderiales > Oxalobacteraceae > Duganella > Duganella sp. GW821-FHT07F09. The sequence continues at coordinate 66,430 of NZ_JBWKQJ010000007.1, forward strand.
CGCTCCTTGCGGCCTTTGGCGCCGACCGCCTCGAACGGCAGCGGATTGACGCGCGTGCCGGGATCGCGGAAGCGGAACGCGCCCCGTCCGAAGCCGCCCTGCGCCGGCCCGCCCTCGGCGATCATGAACAGATGGTTGACCGCGTCGACCACCGGCTTGGTGGAACGGTAGTTGGTGCCAAGCTGGTAATGACGCCCGGTCGTGGCCTTGCGGGCGGATAGATAGCTGTGGATGTCGGCGCCACGGAACCCGTAGATCGATTGCTTCGGATCGCCGATCAGGAACAGCCCCGTCTCCGGGTCGTTGTCCGCCACCCGGTACAGCAGATTGAAGATCTGGTACTGGTTCGGCGCCGTATCCTGGAACTCGTCGACCATCGCCACCGGATACTGCCCGGTGATGCGCTTGCGCAGCGCGTCCGCGTTCTCACCCTGCAACGCGGCGTTCAGGCGGTCCAGCATGTCGGCGAAACCGAACTGGCGGTTGCGTTTTTTCAGCTCGTCCATGCGGTTGGCGACCGACGCGGCGGCGTGACGGTACAGCGCATGCGCCATCGGTTCCAGTTCGTCGAGCGCCCGCTTCAGCACCTCGGTGGCGTCGAAGTCCTCCGGGATGGCGGCGCTGAAGCCTTTGGAGAAGGCGTCCTCGATGCCCCATGGCGTGAGCCGCTTCCAGGCCGTGTCGGTAATTTCGGGAAGGACCGCGCCGGGATCGAGCGCCCACGCGCGCAGGCCGTTGAACCAGCCGGCCAGCGAATCGGGCCGCATCTTGTTACCGTTGAAGCACTTGGGCGACATCTCGCGGTGCTGGGCGATCCACTGTTCCATGCGGTTGGCACGCTCGTTCCAGCCGGCCTTCAGACCGACCAATTGCGCCAGCTGCTCGCGCTGAACGGCGCCGATCAATGCCCCCAGCGACTGCGTCGCATCGACGTCGCCGATGATGTCGGCGCGTTTGACCAGCTCACGGATCGACTTCTTCATCACGCCAACATCGCCCCAGCAGGACAGCAGCGCTTCCAGCGACACGGCGTTGAGCGGATAGACTTGCTGCCGCCAGTAGTCGTGGGCGGCGTCCTCGAACAGCGCCTGCTCGTCGCTGACCAGTTCCTCGTCGAACAGGCTGCCGCTGTCGAAGGCGTGCTCGCGCAGCATGCGCTGGCACCAGGCGTCGATGGTGAAGATGGCCGCTTCGTCCATCGTCTCCGCCGCCAGCATCAGCCGGTGCGCGGCCTGCTGCCGCTCGGCGTGGCTCGGGTACGATTCGAGGATCGCGTCCAGGTAGTCGTCACGGGTGTCGCCGCCGTCCATGTCCTCGAAGCGGCGCACGTAGGCCGCGGCCTCCACCAGCCGCTCGCGCACCCGGTTCGACAACTCGCGCGTCGCGGCGCGGGTAAAGGTCATCACCAGGATATCGGCCGGCAGCAGCGGGCGGCGGTAGCCGTTCTCGCCGCCATGGCCCAGCACCAGCCGCACATACAGCGCGGCGATGGTCCAGGTCTTGCCGGTGCCGGCGCTGGCCTCGATCAGGCGCGAACCGTGCAGCGGGAAGGTCAGCGGAGCGAGTTGATTGGTTGACTGAAGCGCGTCGGTGCTCATGACTGGCTCCCGGCCTCGATGGCCTCGATCGTGATGTGGTGTTCCAGCCAGTTCGCCAACGGGCCGTATAAAGCCTCGGAGACATCGGCGAAATCCGGCTGCGCGCTCAGCGCCGCGAAGTCGGGCCACAACCGGGCGAGGCACAGCTCCTCGTTTTCGCCGGAGATTTCAAAGCCGCCGTCGTAGACCGCGCGCGGATCGCCGCCCTGCGCCAGCGCCAACGCGGTTTTGCAGGCGGTCGGCAACGGACGGTTCATGCCGTCGCGCCACAGGCATACCAGCTCGCGCAGCGCTTCCAGCGCCTCGTCGCGCGGCAGCGCTTTCATCGTCACGATGGCGTCGCGCGCCACCAGGTAGCCTGTCACCGGCATTCCCGCCGCCGCCGCGGCCAGCTGCCGCAGCCACATGGCGATCAATTTGTCGCCGCGCGGCTTGCCCTGCTTGTCCGTCACCTTGGACGACATCTGCGTCAACCATACCGTCTCCAGGCCATTGCTGCGCAGTTGGTCGATCCAGTCGTCCACGCGCACGCCGGCCAGCACCAGGCTCAATGCCACCTTGGCGGCGGGTTTCGGATAGTGCTCGCGCAAGGTGAGCCAGGCGCAGCGCACCGGCACCAGCGCCTCGACCAGTTGGCGCTGATACTGCTGGCCGATCAAACCGATGGGCAGCACGCCTTCGCGCGCCAGCCTTTCGGCGCGTTCGGTCAGCTTGTCGTAGACTTCCTCGATCTGTTCCGCGTCGGCGCCGTCGTCGAGCATCGTGTCTTCGAGCAGATAGCGTTCCAGCGCATTGAGCGAAAACGGTTCCTCGTCCTCGCCCACCAGCGCCGATACACCGAACATCACGCCCAGCCGCTGGCGAAAGAAGAAGCGCACCGGCTGACGCACAAAATTATTCAGGCTGATGAGTTTGAGGCTGAATTTATCGTCGATGTCGAACGGCGGCAGCTCGGACGATGCCGCCGCCCCCTCATCGCCGTCCTCTCCGGCCCTATGCGCCTCGCGCCACTCACGCGCATAGGTCAACAGGCCACCGGCCTCGAAATAGCGGCGACTGAACGGCTGCAACGCGTGCTCGGTGGTGCGCGCGTGCAGATCCAGCTGCCAGCCGCTAACCAGGTAATCGCGCAGCTGCGACACCAGCACCGACGCCGGCTGCTCGCTGTTGTCGCGCACATTGCGTCCGACCCAGCTGATATACAGCTTGTCGCGCGCCGCCAGCAACGCCTCCAGCATCAGGTAACGGTCATCGTCGCGGCGCGAGCGGTCGCCGGGACGCGCCATGCCAGGCTGCGCCAGCAGATCGAAATCGGCCTTCGGCGCCCGGCGCGGGAAGTCGCCATCGTTCATGCCGAGCAGGCACACCACGCGGAACGGCACGGCGCGCATCGGCATCAGGGTGCAGAAGGTCACGCCGCCGGAGACGAATTGGTGGTTCAGGGTCGGCTCGTCCATCAAACCTAGCCACGCCTCGCGCAGCACCGCCAGCGGCACCGCTTCGTCGAACTGCGCGCCCTCGCAGGTTTCCAGCCAGTTGTTGAGGGCATCGTCCAGCTGCGCCAGGGTCAGGCGGTCGCCCTCCTCGCCGGCGCTGAAGAACGCCGCCAGCAAGGCGCGGGCCTGCACGCCCCACTCGGCCGGCGAGCGTGCCTGCGCCAGCACCGCGCGCCAATACAGCAGCGCCTCGACCAGTTGCGCCAGCGAGCCGGCCAACGCGGCATCGAGACCGCCGACTTCAGAAAACGGCTCGATGCCGGCGAAGCTGGCGCCGATATCGCCTCCACCGCCACTCGCATAACCGAGCAGCATGCGGCGCACGCCGAAGATCCAGGCGTTCTGTTCACCCGCCGGGCCGAGTCCCAGGCCGCTGCGGTGCTCCTGGTCCAGTCCCCAGCGCACGCCGGCGCCTTCGATCCACAGCCCCAGTGTGGGCAAATCTTCCTCGCCCAGGCCGAAGCGCGAGGCCAGCGCCGGAACGTCCAGCAGGTCGCGGATTTCGCTTTGGCGGCAGCGCTGCTGCGGCAACCGCAACAGCCACTCCAGCGCCACCAGCAGCGGGTTGACGCTGCGGTCGTTGACGTCGCCGATCTCGAACGGAATGTAGCGCGGATCGCTGCGGCGGTGCTGCGCGAAGACCGCGTGGATGGCGGCCGAGAAGGTGTCGATGTCGGGCACCATCACCACCACGTCGCGCGGACGCAATGGCTGCTCGCCGTCCCCGGCGCCGGCGAACATCTTCAACAACTGGTCGTGCAGCACCTCCACCTCGCGCTGCACGCTGTGGGTGATGTGGAACTCGATCGAACGGTCGTCGTCCGATGGCGGAACATGCGGGTGCTCGGACAGCGGCAGCAGATCGCGCACGGCCGCCTGCACCTGGGACAACAGGGTCCCGCCATCGCCCTCGCTGAACAAGTCGATGCGCAGCGGCGCCACGTGGTCGTCGTCGCCGGACTCACTGGCAATGGCCGCCGCGCTGGCCGAGGCCTCGTCGAATTCATCGAGCATGCGGACGAAGTCCCGTCCCTGACGCCCCCAGCTGGCCAGCAGCGGATGGCTGTGCGCATGCAGTTCCTCGAGCGGGATCCGACCCAGATCCTGGCCGTTGCGCAGTTGCTGGCGGCGGTGCGCGGAGCGCAGCAGGTCGCGTCCCTCGATGATGTCGCCCCAGTAGAACTGGCAGGGATTGGGCACGGCCAACACCACTTGCGCGTAGCGCGCCAGCGACGCGAGCGCCTGCAGGCTCTGATACGGCAGCGCCGAGACGCCGAAAATGACGATGCGGCGCGGCAGGCGGCCCAGCGGGGCTTCGCCGGCGGCGCTGGCGCGCACGAATTCCGTGTGCACCGTCGCGCGGCCCAGGTCCCGCTCCTCCGGATCGACATCGGCGATCACCGCGCGCCACAACTGGCCCTGCCAGCGCTGGTCGTCCGGCAGCGGCACGGCTTCGTTGCGCGCGTTGCGCAATTGATCGCGGCCGTGCGCCCAGTCGTCCAGCCAGTCGGCGCGGTACACCTGGTACTGGTCGAACAAGTCGGCCAGCCGCTCGGCCAGCTGCAAGCGCCGCTCCGCCTCGCCGTCGGCAAGGAAGTGACGCAACGGCGTGAACACGGGATCGGCCAGCAAGGTGGGCAGCAGGCGCATCAGGCGCCAGGTCAGCGGGCCTTTGTCGAAGGCGGAACGGACCGGCACCCGTTCGCGCCCCAGCATGCCGCGATAGGTTTCCCAGAGAAACCGGGCCGGCAGCGCCACGCGGGTGGCGGCGCACACGCCCATTTCCTCGGCCAGCGCGATCTTCAGCCACTCGGCCACGCCGTTCGACTGCACCAGGAAGATATCCGATTCCAGCGCCCCGAGCGGGTGATTGCGCAGCCACTGGAACACAGCCGCGCGCAGCTGCTCCATTTGATTGCCGTGCAAAATCAACAAGCCGGGGGTGATGCTGGGTTGCATAAGACTCTTTATAGGGGACAAGGCGCGATCAACACGCCGCAGTCAAAACCCTATTATCGCTCATCTAGCCCGGCGCGTAGGCCATCAGCTCCTGTGCGATGTGCCGGTCCAGCACCACCAGCATGGCGTGCATCTGCGCCACCAGACGGCGCGCGTTGGCCGTATCGGGGTCGGCGCGCACCCGCTCCAGCGCCAGGCACAGATTGCCGAACTGCATCGCGCCCACCGCGCGCGCCGACGATTTGATGCGATGGCCCAGCTCCGACAGCGCCACCAGGTCGTCCTGCGCCAGCGCGGCGTCCACTTCCCGCATGCCGTCGCGCGCCGATTCGACGAACAACAGCGCATATTTGCGCATCTTGTCAGGCTTGCCGCCGAAGGTCTGCGCCAGCGCGGCCAGGTCGAACAACTCGCCTTCGACCAGTATCGGCTGTGGTTCCGGCTGCGGTTCCGGCTCCACGACCGGTGATATCGTTTGCAAACTTGTTTGCACGATGCCTTGGGCGCGGATTTCCACGTCCGCTTCCGTCATCGTCCGCACCGGCGGCTGCGGAGGCGCCAGTGCGCCGATCGCGTTGGACGCCGCCATCGCCACCGACGCCGTACCGTCGGCCATCGTGAAATACGACGGCGGCGGCGGCGACACCGGCCGCGCCACGCTGGTCGCGTTCCGGGCCCGTTGGCTCATCCACTTCGACAGCATGTTAAACAGCAGCTTGGGGGCGATCGGCTTGGTCACGAATTCGTCCATGCCCGCCTCCAGGCAGCGTTCCTGGTCGCCGCGCCCGGCGTTGGCCGTCATCGCGATGATCAGGGTGGCCGACAGCTTGGGATGCGCGCGGATCAGGCGCGTGGTCTCGTAGCCGTCCATCACCGGCATCTGCACGTCCATCAGCACGCAATCGAAGCGCTCCTTGAGCAGCAGGTCGATCGCCTCCTTGCCGTTGTTGGCCACGCAGACGGTGGCGCCGGCATCCTCCAGCAGTTCCTGGCCGACCTGCTGGCTGAAGATGTTGTCCTCGACCAGCAGGATGGACGCGCCGCGTATGCTGTCGAGCACCTCGGGCTGCACCGCCTCCACGCTCGGCTGCAGCAGTTGCGTGCCCTTGGCCAGCCGCGCGGTGAACCAGAAGGTGCTGCCCTCGCCCGGATGGCTGTCGACACCGACGCCGCCGCCCATCAGCTCCGCCAGCTGCTTGCTGATGACCAGTCCCAGGCCGGTGCCGCCGTAGCGCCGCGTGGTCGACGTGTCGGCCTGGTGGAACGACTGGAACAGCTGCGACATCTGCTCCGTCGTCATGCCGATGCCGCGGTCGGCGACTTCGAAGCGCACCAGGATATGGCAGTCGCTATCCTCCAACTGGCGCGCGCGCACGAAGACCTTGCCGTTCTCCGAGAATTTGATGGCATTGCTGGTGAAGTTGAGCAGCACCTGCTCGAGCCGCAGCGGATCGCCGCGCAACTGGCGCGACATGCCCGGGCTGACCTCGTACACCAGTTCCAGCCCCTTGGCGCGGGCGCTCTCGCCAAGCTGGCTGGTGATGTTGGCCAGCAGCGCGTCGAGCGTGAAGTCGAGCATCTCCAGATCCATCTTGCCCGCTTCGATCTTGGAGAAGTCCAGGATGTCGTTGATGATGCCCAGCAGGTGCTGGCCCGAGTGATAGATCTTCAACAGATAGTCGCGCTGCTTCGGATGCGTGACCGATTTCAGCGCAAGGTGGGCCATGCCGATGATACTGTTCATCGGCGTGCGGATCTCGTGGCTCATATTGGACAGGAAATCGCTCTTGGCCTGGTTGGCGGTATCGGCCTTTTCCTTGAGCTGGTGCAGCTCCGTGACGTCGGTCGACATGCCGATCACCGCCGTCACCGAGCGGCCGATCTCCACCGGCGCCCTGACCGTCCAGTGGTACTGCACCTCGCCGTCGGCGCCGACGAACTGGGTCTCGCCGGAGCGCTTGACGTTTTCCTGGAACACGGGCTGCTCCAGCGCCCACGCGGCGTCGGCGGCGGCTGCCGGCATCAACTCGCTATCGAGTTTGCCGACGATGTCCTGCACCGGCATGCCCAGGCTGTGCGCCATGCGGGCGTTGACATAGATGAAGCGGCGGTTCTGGTCCTTCATGTAGACGTGGGCGTCGACATTATTGAGCACCGTGTCGAGCAGCACCCGGTGCTTGACGGCGCGCCGGCGCGACGAGTACAGCACCGCCAGATAGCTATACAGCAGCAGGGTGCCGGCGAACCCCGTCAACCCGGCCAGCCACGGGAAGTAGACATCGAAGCCGGTCAGCAGCTGCGATTTCCGCACCTGGAAGTGCGCCTTCCACAGGCTGCCGTTGAAATCGATCGGCAGCACCGACTCCAGATAGTCGCCGCGCTCCGCCGCCGACAGCGGCGTGACCGTCGTCGCGCCGCTGTCGTTGAACAGCAGGCGGTCATGCTTTTCGATGACCAGGCGGCGCTGCTCGACATCGGTGCTGCCGTCCGCGTACAAGTTCAGATGGACCTGGCGCACCGTCATCTCGTCGATCGCGCCCTGCACCAGCTTGGCCACGCTGAATCCCAGCCCCACCGACCCCAGATAGGCGGCGCGGCGCTCGGTGACGTCGGCCAGCGGCATGTTGCGCCGATACACCGGCAAGCGCATGCCGAGCGCGACCTGCCGCTGCGGCTGTTCGATCACGAAGGGCTGGCCCGAGGCGCTGACCTGGCCGCTGTCGCGCGCCGCCGCGTTCAATTTCTCGACCACGGGGCTGGTCGCCAAATCGAGGCCGATTCTTTCGTCAAGCAAGTTGTTCGGTTCGACGTAGGTCAGCGGCGCGTAGACCGGACGGCGCCCGGCCGGCTTGATGTCGAAATCGGGATAGCCCCGCGGCGACAGGCTGCGGTCGGCGCGCACGGCGGCGACAAAGGCGTCACGCTCGGCGTCGGTGACGACCGGCGCCCAGCTCAGCATGGCGATGGCGGGAAACTGGCGCGGCAGATCGAGTCCCGACACGTACTGGTGGAACTGCTGGCGGCTCAGGTTATCGCTCGTCTGGAACAGCGCGACCAGGCCGCGCGTCAGGTCGGAATAGGACTTGATGCGCGCCGAGATCGCGTACTGCGTGCTGCGGGCCAGGTTCTCAAAACGCTGGCCGGCATCGGCCTCGACGATGCGCGTGGCGACCCCGTACAAGGTCGCGCCCATCGTCATCGCCAGGGTCCAGCCCGCCGCCCAGAACAGCGCGCGCGACCTGACGGCCGTCTTTCTGCTGTTAGCGGATTTAAGCATGCGCCATCACTCTATTCTTTCGGGATAGACAACAAATCATAAAAACTTTTGCATCACAGCAGCATACTATTAATGCCGTCGAGTAACCAGCGAAAGAATTCGATAGATTTGGTGAGAATTCAACGGAACCTTATGCCGTAACGGACGCTCTAATTGATGAGCCTGTAAAAATACTCATCGACGGAGCGCGTCATGCCTGCCACATCTGTTGTATCTGCAACTATTCTGACGATTTTTTGCTGCGCTTGCGTCGCCATGCCCTTGGGATGCCAAGCCTCGGAGTCGGACCATCGCGAATTCGAGGCCGTGCTGCAAGCGCCCTTTCATGCCGACACCAAGGGCATGCGGACCATTACACTGCATTTCAACTACCCGGATAGTGAGCAAACGCAACAAGTACGTTGGCGGCTGGAATTATTGCGCGACGATGGACGCGTACTCAAGCATTGGAAAGGACGGCGGGCGCTCGCCGCCGCACCGGTCAAGGTGGCGGTCCGCTTCATCACCGGCCGCAAGACGGCCAGGCTGCCGGCCGGCGTCTACCGGCTGCGCCTTCGCGCCGGTCTCGAATCCGGCATCGGCGACACTATCGACAACAATATTGATGTGGAACAAACTTGGGACGTGGCCGTGGGCCTACGCCGCCCCGCGCCGACCATCGCCCGTCCGCCCCCGTTCTCCACCGCACCGGCGCCGGCCGGCCCGCGCGCCACACCATACACGGCCTACCTCGGCAATCTGCACAGCCAGACCAACCACAGCGACGGCGGCGGCGCGCTGGCCCACTGCACCGGCTCGCAGGCGCCGCAGAGCGCGGCGCTCGGCCCGACCGAGGCCTACGGTTTCGCACAACGGCACGGCCTGGATTTTCTGATGACGTCCGAACACAACCACATGTTCGACGGTTCCAGCGGCACCAACGCCGGCGCCAACCCGGCGGCCGTCAAGGCGCTGTACCAGAGCGGCATCCATGCGGCCGGCAACTGGAATCTGGCGCATCCCGGTTTTCTCGGCATTTACGGACAGGAATGGGGCGTGATCGACAACGGCGGCCACTTGAACATTCTCAACAGCGGCGACCTGCTCGGCTGGGAGCGCAATGCCGCCGGCGAACTGCTGGCCGACACCGCCACTCCCAGGAGCGATTACGCCACGCTGTACGCGCTGATGCGCCAGCGTGGCTGGCTGGGCCAGTTCAACCACCCCAGGGCAGACCAGTTCGCCATTGGCGGCAAACCGCTGGCCTGGACGCCGGACGGCGACGCCGCCATGGTGTTATGCGAGGTCATGAACAGCAACGCCTTCTCGACCCGCACCGACGAATCCGAGCCGCAGCACAGCAACTACGAAGCGGGCTGCAACAAGCTGCTCGAGGCCGGCTACCACGTCGCCTTCAGCAGCAACCAGGACAACCACTGCGCCAACTGGGGCGCGTCGTCCGGCAACCGCACTGGCGTGCTGATCAAGCGCGGCGAACCGCTGGCCGCCGACACCTTCCTGGCCGCGCTCAAGGCCCGCCGGGTGTACGCGACCATGGACAAGAACGCCGAGCTGATCCTGACGGCCAACGGCCGCATGATGGGGGAACGCTTCGACAACAAAGGCAAGCTGACCTTGCAGGTGCGCTACACCGGCAAGCGCGGCCAGCGGCCCGCCGCCATCAATCTGTTTGCCGGCGTACCCGGACGATACGGCGCGGTGCAGGTCCTCAGCCGCAAAGCCAGGACCGTGCTCACCCCCACACCCGGCGCGCATTTTTACTACGCGAAGGTGACGCAAACCGATGGAAAAATGTTGTGGAGCGCGCCGATCTGGATCGACCAGCGGCGGCGATAAGGCACACGTTGTTGTGCGGCACAAACACATGCTAAGCGTGCGCGCGGGCACATATATTTCCTGTACTCTAAGAACCGGGTGAAAACGTTGCCAACTACCTTGTCAGATAGCTACAATAATCGAAACCGCCATGTTGCGGCATTGCACAATATTGCTTGACTCCCAGACACACAGGAGTATCTTTTATCTTCCAGACTGAATCCACCGGACCGTAACCTGACAACCATACAGCCCGCCGTGCAGATCCCAAAAGTTCTTCTCGTCAACGACGATCCGGCAAGCTTGTATGCGCTGGAAAGCTTGCTCACAAATGCGGTCGAACAGCAGATATACGAGCTGATCACCGCAGCGTCGGGCAAGGAGGCGCTACGCCATGTGCTGCTGCACGAGTTCGCCGTGATCTTGCTCGACGTCAGCATGCCGGGCATGGACGGTTTCGAGACGGCCGAGGCGATCCACTCGCATCCGCGCTCGGCCAGCGTGCCGATCATCTTCATCACCGCCCACTACGCCGACGAAATGAACCGGCTACGGGCCTACCAGGCCGGCGCCGCCGACTACCTGTTTACGCCGGTGATCCCGCAGATCCTGCAGGCCAAGGTCGCGGTGTTCGTCGACATGGCGGTGAAAAACATGCAGTTGCAAAGCAAGAGCGAGGAACTGGTGCGCCTGAACCAGGATTTGCGCGTGCAGCGCATGCAGGATCTGCAGCGCATCAATGGCGAGCTGGAACTGGAGATCAAGGAGCGCAAGGTCGCCGAGCAGCGCGCGCACGACCTGTCCACGCGCGACGTGCTGACCAATCTGGTCAACCGCCGCGCGCTGATCCAGCATCTCGAACACGCCGTCGCCGTCTCCGACCGCAACGGCATCGGCTTCGCCTTGCTGTTCCTGGACCTCGACAAGTTCAAGCAAATCAACGACAACTACGGCCATGAAGCCGGCGACGAACTGCTGCGCCAGGTGTCGGCGCGCTTGTCGGCGGCGGTGCGCGTGGCCGACATCGTCGCGCGCCTGGGCGGCGACGAATTCGTCGTGCTGATCGAAGGCCGCGCCGCCTCGGCCAACGCCGCCCGCGTGGCGCGCAAGATCGAGATGGCCTGCGCCCTGCCCTTCGAGATCGGCGGCCACCGTCTGAAAACGGCGGCCAGCATCGGCATCGCCCTGTACCCGCAGGACGGCGTCAACGCCCAACTGCTGATGAAACACGCCGACACCGCGATGTACCACGCCAAGCAGAATCCCGAGGCGCCGGTGCAGTTCTTCCACGAAGGCCTGAATGTGCGCGAGCGCGAACGCACGCAATGGACGGTGGAGCTGCGCCAGGCGATGAGCGGCGGCGAGCTGGAGCTGCGCTACCAGCCGCAGATCGAGATCCGCAGCGGCCGGACCGTCGCCGCCGAGGCGCTGCTGTACTGGCATCATCCCGAACGGGGAGTGCTGGAGGCGGCGCAGTTCCTGCCGCACGTGCAGGACCGCGTGCTGCTGGACCGGATCGATGTCTGGGTCATCGCCCAGGCATGTTCGCAGTCGGCGCTGTGGCAGCGGGCGGTGGCGGGCGACGAGGGCCAGCCGGCCGGTCCGCTGTGCATCTGGATCAACCTGGCCACGCCGCAGCTGCACGGCGAACTGCTACAGGTGCTGCTGCCGGCGATGCGCATGCACGGCCTGGCGCCGGGCAGCATCGGCGTCGAGCTCAATGAAAAACTGCTGCAGGGCGCCGCCGGACCGCTGGAGCAGGTGCTGGCGCAGCTGCAGGCGGCCGGCGTGCGCGGCGCGCTGGACGATTTCGGCAGCGCGCGCTCCTCGCTGGCCGCGTGCAAGCGCTGGCAGCTCGACGTGCTAAAGATAGATCCGGTGTTCATCCACGCCATCGGCAACGACCAGGGCGGCACCGACATCGTCGCCGCCGTGACCCACCTCGCGCGCGCCCTGTCGATGCGCGTCGTGGCGCTGGGCGTGGACCAGCGCCAGCAACTCGAAGTACTGCGCAAGCTGGGCTGCGACAACTGCCAGGGGGAGCTCTTTGCACCGCCGCAGCCGGCCGCCGACGTGCTGCGGCATGTCGCGCCGGGCGCGCCCTTCCCCCTTTCAACCCTTTCAACCACCACCCACTCCCTCCTGAACAACGAGGATTAAGCCGATGAATAATATGACCGACCTGGGCGAACAGCTGGATCTGAAGATCCTGCTGGCGACGCTGATGGCCCTAAAAAAAGGCGACTTCTCCGCCCGCATGCCCTCCGACTGGACCGGCATGTCCGGCAAAATAGCGGACACATTGAACGACATTATCGAGACCAAGGAAAAGATGGTCCACGTCGTCACCGACGTCAGTCGCGTGGTCGGCCGCGAAGGCCGGCTGACGCAGCGCGCGCAAGTACCCAACATGGCCGGCGGCTGGGCCACCATCATCAGCGCCGTCAACGCGCTGATCGACGATCTGGTGCGCCCGACCACGGAAATGGCGCGCGTCATCGGCGCCGTCGCCAAGGGCGACCTGTCGCAGACCATGGCGCTGGAGGTCGACGGCCATCCGCTCAAGGGCCAGTACCTGCGCGCGGCCACCACCGCCAACACGATGGTGGAACAATTGTCGTCGTTCTCCTCCGAGGTCACGCGCGTGGCGCGCGAGGTCGGCACCGAGGGCAAGCTGGGAGGCCAGGCGCAGGTGAAAGGCGTGGCCGGCACCTGGAAGGACTTGACCGACTCGGTCAACTCGATGGCGGGCAACCTGACCTCGCAGGTGCGTAACATCGCCGAGGTGACCACCGCCGTGGCCAACGGCGACTTGTCCAAGAAGATCACGGTCGACGTGCGCGGCGAGATCCTCCAACTGAAGGACACCATCAACGTCATGGTGGACCAGCTGCGCTCCTTCGCGTCGGAGGTGACGCGCGTGGCGCGCGAGGTCGGCACCGAGGGTAAGCTGGGCGGACAGGCCTACGTGCCGGGCGTCGGCGGCACCTGGAAGGACTTGACCGACAACGTCAACTTCATGGCGTCCAACCTGACGGGCCAGGTGCGCAACATCGCGGCGGTGACGACGGCGGTGGCCAACGGCGACTTGTCGAAGAAAATCACGGTGGACGTCAAGGGCGAGATCCTGGAACTGAAAAACACCATCAACGTGATGGTGGACCAATTGTCCTCGTTCGCGTCGGAGGTCACGCGGGTGGCGCGGGAGGTCGGCACCGAGGGCAAACTGGGCGGCCAGGCTCAGGTGAAAGGCGTGGCCGGCACCTGGAAGGACTTGACCGACTCGGTCAACTCGATGGCGGGTAACTTGACGGGCCAGGTGCGCAACATCGCCGACGTGACCACCGCCGTGGCCAACGGCGACTTGTCGAAAAAGATCACGGTGGACGTCAAGGGCGAGATCCTGGAATTGAAGAACACCATCAACGTGATGGTCGACCAATTGAACTCCTTCGCCTCGGAGGTGACCCGCGTGGCGCGCGAGGTCGGCACCGAGGGTAAGCTGGGCGGCCAGGCCAACGTGCCCGGCGTCGCCGGCACGTGGAAGGACTTGACCGACGGCGTGAACTCGATGGCGGGTAACCTCACGGGTCAGGTGCGTAACATCGCCGACGTGACCACCGCCGTGGCCAACGGCGACCTGTCGAAAAAGATCACGGTGGACGTCAAGGGCGAGATCCTGGAACTGAAAAACACCATCAACGTGATGGTGGACCAACTGTCCTCGTTCGCGTCCGAAGTGACGCGGGTTGCGCGGGAGGTCGGCACCGAGGGCAAGCTGGGTGGCCAGGCGTATGTGCCCGGCGTCGGCGGCACCTGGAAGGATTTGACCGACAACGTCAACTTCATGGCGTCGAACCTGACGGGCCAGGTGCGCAACATCGCGGCGGTGACCACCGCCGTGGCGCGCGGCGACCTGTCAAAGAAAATCACGGTGGACGTCAAGGGCGAGATCCTCGAGCTGAAAGACACCATCAACGTCATGGTGGACCAACTGTCGTCGTTCGCGTCGGAAGTGACGCGGGTGGCGCGCGAGGTCGGCACCGAGGGTAAGCTGGGCGGACAGGCAAACGTGTCCGGCGTGGCCGGTACGTGGAAAGACTTGACCGAGAACGTCAACCAGCTGGCGGCGAACCTGACCAACCAGGTGCGCGCGATCGCCGAGGTGGCGACGGCGGTGACGCGCGGCGACTTGTCCCGTTCGATCCAGGTGGAGGCGCGCGGCGAGGTGTCCTACCTGAAGGACAACATCAACGAGATGATCCGCAACCTGAAGGACACGACATTGAAGAACGCGCAGCAGGATTGGCTGAAAACCAACCTGGCGCGCTTCACCCGCCTGCTGCAGGGCCAGCGCGACTTGCAGGCCGTGACCAAGCTGATTCTGTCGGAGCTGGCGCCGCTGGTGTCGGCCCACCACGGCGTGTTCTACATGATGGACTCGCAGGAATCGGACGCCCGCCTGCGCATGATCGCCAGCTACGGCTACCGTTCCAGCCGCAAGCTGCCGACCTCCTTCCTGCCCGGCGAAGGCCTGGTGGGCCAGTGCGCGTTGGAGAAGGTGCGCATCTGGCTGACCGACGTGCCGCGCGATTACATCGTCGTCTCGTCGGGCCTGGGCGCGGCGCCGCCGACCAACATCGTCGTGCTGCCTATCCTGTTCGAGCAGCAGGTCAAGGCCGTCATCGAGATCGCGTCGCTGGACCGCTTCACCGAAACCCACCTGTCCTTCCTCGACCAGTTGATGGAATCGATCGGCGTGGTGCTCAACACCATCGAGGCGAACAGCCGCACCGAATCGCTGCTGACGCAATCGCAATCGCTGGCGCAGGAACTGCAACAGACCAACCAGGAACTGGCCGAAAAAGCCCGCCTGCTGTCGGAGCAGAACATCGAGGTGGAGCGCAAGAACCGCGAAGTGGAGCAGGCCAAGCTGGCGCTGGAGGAAAAGGCCACCCAGCTGGCGCTGTCGTCCAAGTACAAATCCGAGTTCCTGGCCAATATGTCGCACGAGCTGCGTACGCCATTGAATTCGCTGCTGATCCTGGCGCAGCAACTGGGCGACAACCCGGACGGCAACCTGTCGGGCAAGCAGGTGGAATTCGCCAAGACCATCCACGGCTCCGGCTCCGACCTGCTTACCCTGATTAACGACATTCTCGACCTGTCGAAGATCGAGTCGGGCACGGTGACCCTGGACGTCTCCGAGTATCGCTTCCAGAACCTGCGCAACTACGTCGACCGCACCTTCCGCCACATGGCCGAAGCCAAGCATCTCGGCTTCTCGGTCGACCTGCGCGAGAACCTGCCGACCGCGATGATGACCGACACCACGCGCCTGCAGCAGGTGCTGAAAAACCTGCTGTCGAACGCGTTCAAGTTCACCACGCACGGCCAGGTCTCGCTGGTCATCAGTCTTGTCAACAGCGGCTTCTCCAACGACCACCCGAACCTGATCCACGCCGACGCGGTGCTGGCCTTCGCCGTCAGCGACACCGGCGTCGGCATCGCCGCCGACAAACTGCAGCTGATTTTCGAGGCGTTCCAGCAGGCCGACGGTTCGACCGCCCGCAAATACGGCGGCACGGGCCTGGGGCTGTCGATCTCGCGCGAACTGGCGCGGCTCCTGGGCGGTGAGATCCGCGTCGAATCGGTGGTCGGCAACGGCTCCACGTTCACGCTGTTCCTGCCATACAACCGCGCGGGCTTCATCAACTACGACATGGGCCGCCAGCCGCAGGTGCGCCTGCCGATGCCGGCCATGCCGGCGCCCAACATCGTCTACTCCGCGCCGCACTACAGCGAACTGTCGATGCCGGAGCACGATGGCGCCGCCGCGGCCAGCGAGCTCGATGCCGACATCAGCGAATACAGCACCAGCGACGATCGCGGCCTGGTGGCGCCGGGCGACCCGTCGGTGCTGATCATCGAGGACGACGAGCGCTTCGCCAAGATCGTGCTGGGCTTCGCGCGCGAGAAGAACTTCAAGGGCGTCGTCACCATGCAGGGCGATTCCGCCCTGAGCCTGGCGCGCGACTACCTGCCGTCGGCGATCCTGCTTGACCTCGACCTGCCGGACATCGATGGCTTCACGGTGCTCGACCGTCTCAAACGCGACCCGAGCACGCGCCACATCCCCGTGCATGTGATGTCCAGCCTGCGCGAACGCGAGCGCGCGCTGCGCCTGGGCGCCATCTCCTACCTGAACAAACCGGTCAGCAAGGCGACGCTGCAGGAGGAATTCGCGCGGATACAGAAATTCCTGTTGGGCGGAAAACGCAGCCTGCTGGTGGTGGACGACGAACCGGCGCAGCGCGACTCCATCGTCGCGCTGATCGGCGACGCCGACCTCCACATCGTCGCCGTCGACACCGGCAAGGCCGCGCTGGAAGCGCTGCGCGAACAGCGCTTCGACTGCATGGTGCTCGACCTGACCTTGCCGGACATTTCCGGCTTCGACCTGCTCGACATTATCGGCAAGGACGAATCGCTGCGCGACCTGCCGATCGTCATCAACACCGCCAAGGACTTGAACCGCAAGGAAGTGGCCAAGCTCAAACGCTACGCCAAGACCATCGTCATCAAGGACGCGCGCTCGCCGGAACGCCTGCTCGACGAGACGGCGCTGTTCCTGCACCGCTCCCAGGCCAGCCTGCCGGAGGCGCAACGCCGCATGCTGGAGGAGATCCACGCGGCCGATGGCGGCCTGGCCGGGCGCAAGGTGCTGATCGTCGACGATGACCTGCGCAACATCTTCGCGCTGTCGTCGCTGCTGGAGCGCCAGCAGATGCAGGTATCGTTCGCCGAAAATGGCCGCGACGGCATCGAGGTGCTGGAAAAAGATCCGACCATCGAGATCGTCCTGATGGACATCATGATGCCGGAGATGGACGGCTACGACACCATGCGCGCGATCCGGCGCATCCCCAAGTTCAAATCGCTGCCGATCATCACGTTGACCGCCAAGGCGATGAAGGGCGACCGGGATAAGTGTATCGCCGCCGGCGCGTCCGACTACATCACCAAGCCGGTGGACGTGGCGCAACTGCTGTCGCTGATGCGGGTGTGGCTGCACTGATGGGCGACATGATGCCATCGGCGCGGCGCCACTCCCCGTCTTCGGTCGAGGAGTTGGAACTGGAGCTGTTATTGGAGGCGCTGTTCCAATGCCATGGCTACGACTACCGTGGCTATGGACGGGATCTGGTGCGCGGCAAGGTGCGGCAGCTCATGGCCGAACTGTCCGCGGACAGTATCTCGGCGCTGCAGGCCAGGGTGCTGCACGAGCCGGCCGCCCGCGACGCCTTCCTGAAGGCGATGTATGTCGAACCGGCGCGGATGTTCGACAACGCATCGGAAACCGCGCTGCTGCGCATGTCGCTGGGCGTGTGCCTGCACGGCGCCGCGTTGCCGCGCGTCTGGCTGGCCGATTGCGCCGGCGCCCAGCAGGCATGGACACTGGCGATCCTGCTGGAGCAGGAGCAACTGGGTCCACGAACGGAGATCTATGCCACCGTCGCCAGCGACGCGCTGCTGGACGAGGCGCTGCAAGCCAGCCTGCCGATGGCGCGGCTGGCTGAACTGCAGGGTAACTATATAAAGAGCGGTGGCGTCGGCCGCCTGATCGACTATTTCGAGGTGAACGCGGAAGGCACGCGCGCCGTGCCGCTGCCGCACCTGCGCAGCCGCATCACGTGGGCGCAATACAACCTGGTGACGGACGCCTCGTTCAACGAATTCCAGATGATCGTGGCCGATCGGGCGTTGCCGGACTTCGGCCCGCCGCTCAGGGAGCGCGTGATGCGGCTGTTCGACGACAGCCTGGCGCAATCGGGCATGCTGGTGCTGGACCGCCCGTTCGACGACAACGAACCGCTGGCGCGACAGTACAGACAGGTCTTCCCGCACCAGCCCTGGTACAAGCGGGTGGCTTGAAGGGGCGGCTTGGTGCGGTCGATTAAAACCGCACCGAGGCGCTGGGGCGCTCCGCGATGCGGTCGCGCCACGCCTGCAAATGCGGCATCCCCTCGGCGGAAGGCCGGAACTTCATCAACCCGCGCGCGAACTCCAGCGCGCAGAACGCCGTGATGTCGGCGATGGTGAAGCGCTGCCCGGCGACGAACGGCTGGTTGGAGAGCGTGCGGTCCAGCCAGCGCGCCGTCTCGCGCATCTTCTCGCCCTGCGACGCGCCGAAATCGGCGAACTGCGGCTGCTCCAGCATCGCCAGGCCGGGATGCGTGTGCCGCACGCAGTTGGCGATGCCGAAGAACAGATGCAGCTCCACCCGGCGGTCCGTCATCTCGATGAAAGCCCGCTCGTCATAGCCCTCCCCCATCAGATTGGGCTCCGGCGCGTAACCTTCCAGCCAGGTGCAAATGGCGCGCGTCTCGCTCAGCAAGCGGCCGTCGTCCAGTTCCAGCACCGGCACGCGGCCGAACGGATTCTTCTCGAGGAACTCGGCGCCCCGGTTCTGGCCCGTAGACAGATTGATCTGCACCTGCTCCACATCCGCCAGGCCTTTCTCGGCCATGAACATGGCGACCCGGCGCGGGTTGGGCGTGCGGCTCGACGTGTAGAACTTCATCTCACACACCCCCGGCGCGCGATTGGCCGGTCTCCAGCATCCTGCGCGCCTCGACCGCCATTTGCTCCAGCTCCTCGGGCGTGCTGCGCTCCACGCGCGGCGGCAGTATCAAGCCGCGCTTGACGGCGGGCCGTTCGCGGATCGCCGCCAGCCAGCGCTGCAAGTGCGGCAAATCGTCGACCGGAATGCCGGTCCAGTTGTGAATATTCACCCACGCGAAATTGGCGATGTCGGCGATCGAATAATCGCCGGCCAGGTATTCGTGGTCGGCCAGGTGGCCGTCGAGCACGCGGAACAGGCGCTTGCTCTCGCCCTGATAGCGGTCGATCGCCGGCTGGATCTTCTCGGCGAAGTAGCGGTAGAAGACGTTCGCCTGCCCCATCATCGGGCCGACGCCGCCCATCTGGAACATCAGCCATTGCAGCACCTTGGAGCGGCCCTTGAAATCGGAGGGCATCAACTCGCCGGTCTTCTCGGCCAGATAGATCAGGATGGCGCCCGATTCGAACACGGCGAAGTTGTCCTCCGAGCGGTCGATGATGGCCGGGATGCGGCCGTTCGGATTAATCGCCAGGAACCACGGCTGCTTCTGCTCATTGGTCGACAGCTCCAGCGCGTGCAGCGTGTAGGTCAGTTCCAGCTCTTCGAGCGCGATGGAGATCTTGTGGCCATTTGGAGTGGCGGCGGTGTAAAGGTCGATCATTTGTCTCTGCCTTTGAGTTTGTCTAAAGAGATGATAGCCCGATTCGAAAAATGGCGCCGCCATCAATGATAAAAAATAGATAACACCGGGAGCCCATGGCGCAAAAAAAAACCAGCGTCATCGTGAGATGAAACTGGTCGTAAAACGCTCGAGAGCGTGGGGATGGACGGTGTCCGGCGGCGATCGTGCCGCCTGAACGAAATTTGTGCCGGGCTGTAGGGGTCCGGCAACCGGGCGCTCGGCTGAACCGCGCGCTATGGGTAGTACTTTGCCAGTTATCGGCAAAGTCAGGCTTAGGACTTCATTAAGTTGAACCGGGGGAGGGAAACTTAGGTAGGATGGTGCCGGTGTTTCAGGCCACCGGCGAGCCTGCTGAGTCATGCTTTGTGAAATCCCGCACCTGCTTGGGTACGGCGACCAACTCGAGCACGCTGGGACCAGCGAACGCATAATAATCTTACAATATGACGGCCAAATGACGCACTCACAAATGACGCGCGCACCTCGCGCGCCGAAGACTTCATCGAAAACCGCGCCGTGCGGCCTGGCCGGCGCCGCGCTCCTGATCATGCTGGCGGCCTGCTCGCCGCTGCAAACTCCGGGCGCCTCCATCAACGCGCCATCCGCCCCGTCCACGACGGTACCGGCCGCTCCGGGGCCGGCCACGGCGCTCACGCAGAACGCGGCCGCCGTCCTGCACATCGACAGCGCCCGATCGCTGATCGCCGTCACCGTGCGGCGCGGCGGCGTGCTGGCGCGCCTGGGGCACGATCACGTGGTGGCAAGCCGCGCGGTCACCGGCACGGTGGCGCCGGCGCACAACCGCGCCGACTTCCAGTTCCGCCTCGACCAGATGACGGTGGACGAACCGGATCTGCGGCGTGCCGCCGGCCTCGACAAGCAGCCGTCCGTCGACGCCATCGACGGCACGCGGACCAATATGCTGACCAAGGTGCTCGACGCCGGGCGCTATCCCATCGTCTCGGTGCACGCAGAGCGTGGCGCTGCCGGCGAACCGCTGCGGGTGGCGATCACGCTGCACGGCGTCACGCGCGATTACGCCATCCCGGTCGATCTGCGCGAAGACGGCGGCGTCATGACGGTCAGCGGCAAGGTCGATCTGAACCAGACGGACTTCGGCTTGGTGCCGTTTTCGGTGATGGGCGGCGCCATGTCCGTACAGGACAAAATGGAGCTGCGCTTCTCGCTGGTAGCCAAATAAACTCCGGGGTCAGGTCCTAATGCCGCTAAGTTAAGGCGATTTTCGTAGGGCGGATTAGGCGGAACGCCGTAATCCGCCAGGAGCCGCCGACGGAGCTTGGCGGATTACGCTGCGCTAATCCGCCCTACGTGATTTAGATGAACGCTTAACTTAGCGGCATTAGGACCTGACCCCGGATAAAAAAAAGCCCGCGACAAGGAGCGCGGGCCGAAGGTTTTCAAATCGGGAGAGACTTGAAAGAGCAAGGCCAGTATGTCAACGCCGCATGACGACATGATGACAACCGCCCGCTGAACAAACTTTTTTTATCGGGCGATGATCAGCCGCAGTCCGAGACCGACAAAAATCGCTCCCGCCACCCGGTCCATCCACATGCCGGCGCCGGGATGGCGGTTGATCCACGCGCCCACCGTGCCCGAAAAATAACCCAGCAAGCCGAATACCAACACGCCCTGCGCCGTGAACAGCAAGCCCAGTTGCGCGGTTTGCCAACTGGCGTCGCCGCGCTCGGCCACCACGAACTGCGGCAGGAACGACAGGAAGAACAGCACCACCTTCGGATTGATCGCGTTGGCGAACAGCCCCTTGGCAAACAGCTTGCCCAGGCTTTCGTCGGGCACGCTTCCCTGCACGCGCGCGCCGCCACGGCTGCGCAGGGCGCCGATGCCGAGCCAGACCAGATACGCGCCGCCCACCAGCTTGAGCGCGCCGAAGGCCAGCGGCGACGCCTTGATCAGCGCGCTGACGCCCAACGCCGCCAACACCGTGTGGCTCAGGCAGCCGAGCGCGCACCCCAGTCCGAAAACCATGCCCTGCCGGCGTCCACGCGACATGCCGACGCTGAGCACCATCAAGTTGTCCGGCCCTGGCGAAATGGTGATCAGCAGCGCGGCGCTGAGAAAGCCGAAGAATTGTTCTGGAGTAATTAGCACTGGTCTTGTCCGGAGGCAAAAACAATCATGATAACCGCCTGTTATCTTCAGCTGCAATTCTTCAGCTGCAATATTGCCAACAAAGTTGCCTGCATTCACGGTCAAATTTTGTCTTAGGCAGACTTGTTCTCGTTTAAAATGATCAAAAAACTATCCTCCAGCGGCTTCGGAACACCAATGAGTCTTCGGAACACCAACGCAAGCAAGATGTCCCACGCGTTCACCGTACCGGCCAGCCATGCCGGACGCTACGCGTTGCTCTTGCTGCTGAGTGTGTTCTGCCTGTGGCACCTGGCGCAGTCAGTGGCCGTGGCCGCCGAAGCGCCCGCCGCCATCGCATTGGCCACCGCCACCAGTGGCAGCGGCGTGGACCTCGCCAAGGCCGGCAGGCTCTATGTGGACGAAGGCCAGCCCTACCCGGCCACCGCGGAAGGATTGCCGGCGCTGCTGGCCGGCCTCAAACCGGCCAGGGAAGTCGACCTGCTGGGCGGCGGCTATTGGCTGGTGGCCGAGCTGCGCAACGACAGCCGCCAGTCGGCCTGGGTGATCGATCCCAACGACACGCTGATCGACGTGGTCGACATCCAGATCTACGGCGAAGACGGCAGCGTGCGCCAAATGCTGACCGGCTACCGCCAGCCCCACTCGTACCTGCTGCACTACGGCAAGGACATCGACCTGCAACCGGGACGGCGCTACCACGTGCTGATCCGCTTCTCCAGCCCGTACTACGCGCGCACCCCGGTGTTCTCGGTGATGCCGCGCACCGCCTACCAGCAGTTGGTGGCGCGCGAAAACGTGCTGATCATCGGCTCCATCGGCGCCCTGCTCGCGCTGACCGTATTCAATTTCTTCATCTACTCGATCACGCGCGACCGCTCCTCCCTGTACTACTCGCTATACGTGCTGTGCTACGCGATCGCCTGGGGCATGACCTTCCACCTGTCGGCCGACCTGTTCAACTGGCACAACCTGCACTGGCATTACGTGCCGTTCTTCCTGTTGCCGGTGCTCAGCACGCTGTTCTACACCACCTTCCTGCGCCTGAAGGAGTACGCGCCGCGCCTGTATAAGCTCAGCCGCATCAACATCGTGCTGCCGCTGCTGACCCTGCCGAGCTGCTTCCTGGCCCTCAGCTACGCCCACACCATCGCTACCATCGTCATCACGATCTGGATGACGATGGCCCTCACCAGCGGCATCGTGGTATGGCGGCGCGGCTACCAGCCGGCGCGCTTCTTCGTGCTCGGCTTCGTCGCGCTGATGGTGCCCGGCCTGCTGATCCTGCCGGCCAACGTCGGCCTGATCCCGGCGATGGTCACCAACGCCCAGTTGTTCACCTTGCTGGGCGGCACGCTCGACGGCGTGCTGCTGGCCTTCGCGCTGGCCGACCAGATCCGGCTGCTGCGCAACACGCTGGAACAGCGCGTGCAGGAGCGCACCGCGCAGCTGACCGAGGCCAAGGAGCACGCCGAAGTGGTCAGCCGCCACCGCATCGACTTCCTGTCGGCGATGAGCCACGACATCCGCACGCCGCTGGCCGGCGTGATCGGCATGATCAAGTTCGCCATGCGCGACCAGTCGGTGCGCGGGCGGACCGAGGAATACCTGCGCATCGGCCTGCAAAACAGCGAATCGCTGCTGGCCATCCTCAACGACATCCTCGACTTTTCCAAGATCGACGCCGGCCGGCTGTCGATCGAGACGGTCGATTTCGACCTGATCGCGCTGATCGACGACGCCATCGGCATCCTGCAAGGCCAGGCCGACGCCAAGAGCTTGCTGCTGCGCAGCGACCTGGCGCTGGACCTGCCACGCTACGTCAGCGGCGATCCGACCCGGCTGCGCCAGATCCTGCTCAATTTGCTGGGCAACGCCATCAAGTTCACCGACCGGGGCGAGGTACGGCTCGACGTCTCCGCCAGGCTCGACGCCGCCGGCCGCGCGACGATCGGCTTCGACGTCACCGACACCGGCCCCGGCATCCCCGCCGACACCTTGCCGCGCCTGTTCCAGAAGTTCGAACAGGCCGACCACTCGACCACGCGCCGCTACGGCGGCACCGGCCTCGGCCTGGCCATCTGCAAGGAACTGGTCGAGCTGATGGGCGGCTCGATCGCCGCCGAAAGCCGGGTCGGCGCCGGCTCCACCTTCAGCGTGACGTTGCCGCTGGCGCTGGGCGCGGAACCGGCCATCGATCCCTTCAGCCTGCCGCGCAAGGAACATCACGCCTACCGCCTGCGCGTGCTGTGCGCCGAGGACGTGCGCACCAACCAGATCATCGTCAGCACGCTGCTGGAAAACATGGGCCACGACATCCGCATCGTCGAAAACGGCCTGCAGGCGCTGCACGCGCTCAGCTCGGCCGCCTACGACCTGGTGCTGATGGACGGGCGCATGCCGATGATGGACGGCGAACAGGCCGCGCGCCTGATCCGCAGCGGCGGCAGCGAGGACTACCGCGTGCTCGATCCGGGCATCCCGATCATCGCGCTGACGGCCAACGCCAGCGACCACGACCGGGCGCGCTATCTGGCGGTCGGCATGGACGGCTTCCTCAGCAAGCCGGTCGACGAGCGCCTGCTGTACGACCAGATCGAAAAAATCATCGCCCTGCATCTGAGCCGGGGACGGCCGCTGCGGGCCACCGACGCGGCGCGGCTGACGGCGGCGCGCACCGAAGCGCTGGACCAGCAGTTCGGCGTCGGCCCTGGCGCGGACAGTGGCTTGCCGCCGGACCCGGCGGCGGTGCAGATCATGCCGCTGGCGGGCATGTCGCACAAGCACATGCAGCGCATCACGCAAGCCTTCCTGGAGGAGGCGCCACGGCGCATGGAAACGGCGCGCGCCGCCGTCATCGCCGGCAATACCGGCGCGGCGGCGGCCGCCATCCACGCCCTCAAGGGCAGCGCCGGCTATCTGAGCTCGACGCACCTGCACACGCTGTGCAGCGAAATGGAGTCGGCGGCCACCGCCGGCCAGTTGGTCGAGGTGGCCGACATGCTGCCGGACGTCGAAGCGGCGCTGCACAAGGCTTGCAGCGACCTGCGCACCGCCGTCGACAACGCCAGGGCGTCGGACGTCAGCAGCGCGTAGGCGTAACTTTAGTCCTTCAACTCGGCGGGCACCTTGCCACCGTTTTCCGACAGCTTGATCATCACCTGCTTGTGCAACCAGATATTCATCGACGCCGAATCGTTTTTGTCGCCGGTGTAATGCAGCTCGTCGGCCAGTTCCTTGCGGGAGGCCAGGCTGCTGTCCAGGTTCAGCAGCTTGAGCAGGTCGACGATGGAGGTGCGCCAGTTCAGCTGCTGCGAATTCTGCTGCTGCATCGTGGTCAGGATCGCTTCGACATCGACCAATGGCGTCACCGGCGCGGCGGCGGCCGGCTGTGGCGCCGCGGCGGCCGGCGTGGCCGCGGGTGCCGCGGCGGCCGGGGCAGGCGCGGCGGCGGCTTGCGCCGCTTCAGGTTTCGAGCCCGGGAAAATCTTGTGGAAAATGTTGCTGAGTATGCCCATGGTAGATCCTTTCAAGGTTGATCAAAGATAGACCGCCTTCGCGGCCATCCGTTCCGTCCCGCTTTTTCATTCTTTCGGTATCACTTCGGCCGCGCCGGACGCACCCCGGCATCCGGCTTGGTCAAGGTGCCCGCGCGCAGCTGTCCCACCGCCGCAGCCACCGAGGCGGCCACGTTGCGCACCTCCTGCTGGAACAGCTCGTCGCGATCCAGCACCTGATGACTTTCCGCGTACGACTCATAGTAGCCGACATAGCGGTCCAGTGACGCCTGCTTGCCGGCGTCGATCAATCCCATCCAGTCGAGCCAGTCGGCCAGGCCGCGCCGCAAGCCCTCGATGCCGGCCACGTCGCCATGCACCACCAAGCCGTAGGCGCGGCCGGCCAGGTGCTTGGGATAGCCCCAGCCGGCCAGTTCCAGCGCCTTGGCCTCGACCGCCTTCTTGCCGTGCGTGGTGGTCGGATCGGGATTGCCGCCGTCAGCGCACACCAGCCGGTCGATCATCAGCTTCAGCACCGACGGCGCCTGATACCAATAGGTCGGCGTCAGGATGATCACGCCGTGCGCGGCCACCCATTGCTCGTATATCTCCGCCATCCAGTCGTTGGTCTGGCGCTCGCCGTGGTTCGGATAGCAGCTGCACGGCCAATGGCACAAGGGCATCGCCGTCGACGCGCAGCCCTTGCACGGATGGATGTGCAAATCGTAGCTGGACGTGAGCAGGCTCAGGTCCAGCACATCGCTGTCGATGCCGGATTCGGCCAGCGTCTCGCGCGCCCACTGCGTCATGCGGTGGGTTTTGGACATCTCGCCGGGACAGGTGCCGTCGTTGCGCGCCGAGCCATTGATGAGCAGCACCCTCGAACGGGTTTGCGGATCTTTCTGCGTCCGCTCGGCGGCCAGCAGGCGGTCGCGCGTGGCCTTCCACTCGACCGACAGATCGTAATCGGGATCGGCGAATTCGGCGCCGGCCTTTTGCGTCACAGGCGCCTTGCGTCCGTCATGATAGTTGCTCCAGGCGACCTCCTCGACCTGCGCCAGCGCCTCCGCCACCGGGCCGAAAGCGGGGTCGTAAAAGGAGCGCATGAAGCGCAGGCGGAACTCGTTGCGGCCCAGCGGCGGCGGCGCCTGGCCGGTGCGAACCTCTGGTGTTTTTTCTGTCATGAAAGTCTCCTGGCAATCACCCATCGTGTCACCGGACGAGGCAACTCGTCCGTGCGCGGACGAACGTTCTGTCCCGACATTGAGTGCGTGCCATGTCGATAGTTTCCCCCCGTGCACTCCTACATCGCCTCGGGCTGTGCGCCTACTCACTGAACAGTCAGGGCAGCTTAGGATATGAACTCAGGGAAGGACAGTGTCTTCCCTCTTTTCAAGGAGAAGCATCATGAGCCAACCTAACAAACCCAGCGAAAAAGGTTTCAAACCCGGCGCCAACATGCCCCACGACGGCTACGATCCCCAGCGGGACGGCATGTCGGAGAGCGGCAATCACGCCGTCGGGCATCCAGGCAACGACACGCCGCACGTGAACGAGCAACACGGCCGCGCGCCGGCCCGTTCCGAGCAGAGTCTGCGCCAGGGCAACCTGAGCCGGAGTTACCAGGACAGCAAACAGGATGCGGCGGCCGCCTCGGCGGAGACTACGCACCGGGACCGGGCCGCCGGCGCCAGGGGCGACAACAGCTCCGACACCAACCGCTAGCCGCTAGCCGCTAAGCGCCAACTTCCGGCAACATTACCGATTCCAGTTTACTGGACATGGATTTCCTGTAAAATGGAAATCCATGGATATCAACATATTGATTGCCCGCCGTGTGCGGGAATTGCGCGATGCGCAAAGCCTGTCGCTGGATACATTGGCGGCACGCAGCAACGTCAGCCGCTCGACGATCTCCTTGATCGAACGCGGCGAAAGCAGCCCCACCGCCGCCGTGCTGGATAAACTGGCCAGCGCGCTGGGTGTGGCGCTGGCCAGCCTGTTCGAGGACAAGGCCGGGCCGACGGAGCAACCGTCGCCGGTGGCGCGCGCCGCCGGGCAGCCGATATGGACCGATCCCGCCTCCGGCTACACCCGGCGCAGCCTCTCGCCCGCCGCCCCCTCCCCGATACAACTGGTCGACGTGACCTTCCCGCCAGGGCAGCGCGTCGCCTACGACAGCACGCCGCACGGCGCCGACATCCATCAGCAAATCTGGATCATCGAAGGCACGATGGAGATCGGCGTCGGCGACCAGCAATGGCGGCTGCAAGCGGGCGACACGCTCGCCATGCGGCTCGAACGCCACATCGTCTACTTCAACCCCACCGATGAGCGCGCGCGCTATCTGGTCGCGCTGACCTCCCAACCCGCGACGAGGAGAAACTGATGTCCGATTCAATCACCGTGCGCCGTATCGACGCAGACGAGGCGCGGGAGCGCGGCGAGGCGCTGGCGCTGGCGCTGGCCGATGTGCTGATCGATTGCGTGGAAGGCGGCGCCTCGGTCAGCTTCATGCTGCCGCTGGCGCGCGGGAAGGCGCTGGAATTCTGGCGCGGCGTGTTGGCAGGGGTGGCGCGCGCGGAGCGGGTGTTGCTGGTGGCGGAGACCGATGCCGGTCGGGTGGTCGGCACGGTGCAATTGATCACGGCGCTGCCGGACAACCAGCCGCACCGGGCGGACGTCGCCAAGATGCTGGTGCACCGCGACGTGCGCCGGCGTGGCGTGGCGGGATTATTGATGACGGCCGTCGACGACGCCGCGCGCGATGTCGGCAAAAGCGTGCTGGTGCTCGATACCGTCACCGGCGGCGACGCCGAGCGGCTGTACCAGCGCGCCGGCTGGCATAGCGCGGGCACGGTGCCGAAATACGCGTTGATGCCCGATGGCGCCTATTGCGCTACAACCTTCTTCTACAAGCACCTGGAGTAATCAAGCCTACCTCGACAGGAGCGGTCATGACAACTGCAAGCTTTATTGGTATCGCGGCGCTAGTGATTGCCGTCGCGGGCCCGATGTTGCTGGGCTTGGCTGGATGGTTCGAGACGCGCCGCGTGTCGACGGACGCGGGTCGCGCTATCGCTTGGGACTGGAAATTGACGATCGCGTCGTCGCTGCTCTATGTACTGGCGTTCAACCTCACCTTCCTCATCCAGGAACTGGCGTTGGTACTACCCAAGGCGTTCACGCCTGGACTGCGGCCCACCCTATTCCACAACAATCATAGCTGGGACGGCACACACCCGCTCGCGGCCCTGTTCCAGGGTACCGGCGCCCTCGCCACGCTGCTTACCGGCGTCGCGTGCGCGGTTTTATTGCGGCGTGACGCGGGCAAATCCACCGCACGCCGCCTGTTTCTGTTCTGGATGGCATACAGCGGCGTGTTCATGGCGCTTCCACAAGTGGTGATCGGGGCGCTCAGCGACCGCAGCGATGTTGGCATGGCCATGGGCTATGTCGAACTGGGAACCGCCGGCAAGACCATCGCCGCGCTCCTCGCACTGGCGGCCATTCCCCTCGCAGCCGCCTGGATCGGCAAGTTGTTGCACACTCACGTGGACGGCCAGGAACAGGCCGGTGATGCCAAGGGGCGCAACACCTTCATTTTTAGAAGCGCCACGCTTCCGGGGATGCTGGCGCTGCCGATGATCCTCTTGTTTCGCGTTCCGCGCGAATGGATAGAAGTGCTACTGGTGCCAACGGAGGTGACGGCGGTCGGACTCGCGTGGATACAAGCTGGCGCCTGGCGCGCCGGCACGCAGGCAACCGGAAACGAGGTGGCGATCGATTCGATTTCACGCCCGCTCGTCGCGGTCTTGTGCCTGCTGCTGATCTTCCAGGTTTTGCTAAGGCCAGGAATACACTTCTATTAAGAAGCCGGTAGCGCCTTTGCCGACTCAAACAGTCGTCAGATAAAGTCGGTCTCGCCATCGATCATCGTCGGATGGCCGCTGATCGCCCGCGACGTCTGCATGCCGGCCATGACCGCCGCCTCCACGCAGCCGGCGTTCAACCCCGTCTTGATCCAGTCGCCGGTCAGGAACAGGTTGTCGAAGCCCGATTGGTCGGTCTGCAAACGGTATTTGGTGCTGCCCACCACCGACATCACGTAGCGCTCGGACGGGTCGACATTCGCCCGCCAATATTGCGCATTGAAGCGCTGCACCCCGGTGCCCTCGCTGGCATCGGTCAGCCACTGCCACGGAAACGCCCCCGCAGGCCCGGCCGACGACCACAATGAGGCGATCTCCTGACTAAGCTGGTTGACCGCGCCCTTTTTCGCCAGCTCCGCCATCCGTTTCGGGAAGTCCGTATCGGTGGCCGGAGGATAGCTATCCACCGTCAACGCGCTGCAGAAGTAGGACGTGTTGCGCGGCTCCTGCCCGGCCGGCCAGTCCTCGCGCACCAGCAGCTGGTCCATCGGCGCCCACGTATCGTATGGCTCGGTGAAGCCGCTCAGCACCGGTTGCTGGCCGTTGGGCTGGATGCTCCAACCCATCTGCGCCAGGTCCTTGTCCAGCCAGACCTGGTAGGCTTGCGTCGCCACCGTCTTCACGTGCTCGGAGGTGGCCAGCAGCGCCGGGCTTTTCGCCAGCAATTGCGGACACAGGGCCGGCAGCGATCCGACCGAAATACCGAACACCACCTGGTCGAAATCGACGCCGCGCTTGAGCGTCAACGCCGGCAGCGGCTTGTCGAAGCGCTCCTGATACACGCGCGGCCAGTCGCTCCAGTAGGACTCCAGATTGATCTCCTTCTCCCGCAGCAGCACCGCCTGTTCGGGGTCGATCTGGTCGTAATTCGGCCGGCTCGGCCAGCACGCCAGGTCCTTGACGTCCACCAGCGGGTGATAGTCGTCGCCGGCCAGGTCGACCTGGCGCGTCATGCGGATGGCGCCGATCTCGCGCCCGTCCGGCACCAGCTCCTCGACCTTGTGAAAGAACTTGAACTTGACGCCGCGCTTGAGCAGCGCCTCGTACAACGGCGTGAAGACGGTGTCGCCCATCCCCGCCTGCATCTTGAACATGATGCCGCCCTTGTAGCAAAGGCCGATGCGCGCCATCGAGCGCAGCAAGGTGCCCGCCTCGGCGTTCGGCTTGGTGAAATCGCCGCCCTCGTACGCGAACACCAGATCGTAGAAGCCGCGCACCGGCGCCGAATTCACGCACAGGTCCTCGTCGCCGCCATGCTTGCGCAGCCAGTCGCGGAAATCGATATCGTTGATGACATCGAAACCATGTTTGAGCACGCCGTCGTCGAACACGCCCTTCATCACCGTGATGCCCAGATCGAGGCAGATGAACAGCCGGCGGATGTCGTCGAGGATGTCGCCGTCGGCGTGCGCGCGGTCGACCAGGCCGCGATAACGCGTGCGCAGGCGGCCACGCACGCCGCCCAGCACACCGGCCAGCGCGTGGTGCTCGACCTCCGTATGCACGCCGGTATCGGCCGACATGTTCGCGACCATCCCGGTCAGCGCGCTGGCGGCCAGGGTCAAGTCGTCGGCCAGCTCGTTGACGGTGTTGGCCACCCCCTCGGCCAGGCGGTGCAGCCAGTCCGGCAGCATGCCGCCGTGGCGAGGCTGCTCGTCCACTTCCAGCGTCGCCGTCAGCTCGTCGAGACAGTTGATCCATTGTTCGATCCAGCCCATCATCGCCACGGCCAGTTGCCACATCGAGATTTCCTGGTCGCCCTCGCCCGGCTCCCCGGGCAGCGATGGGAACACGATCGACCAGTTGTGCCAGCGGGCGCCGACCTGCTCCGACAAGGCCACGTAATCGTGCTGCTTGAAGGCGTCGCGCCACGTCGCCAGCGGCGCGCCGGGCGGCCGATCGAGGTTGGTGTAGGCGTCCTTGATCATCCTGAAGGCGTTGGTGTAGAAGCCGAACCAGATATGCAGGCCGTGCTCCTCGATGCGCTGGCCGTATTCGGCGTTGCGGCCGCTCGCACCCTTGCCGCCCAACCGCCAGCCTTGCTGATAGACGGTGATGTCGTAGTTGTTCTGCCACCCCGGCTGGTCGCTCAGATAGTAGGCCGCCGTCATCGAGCCGACGCCGCCGCCGAGGACCGCGATCTTCTTCGGCGCCACGCTCGAGTTGTCGATCAACTCCTCGCCCGGCTGCGCCGTGAAGTCGAAATTGAGTTTGTACGGCAGGATCGCCTGCTGCGGGCCCAGTTGCAGGCCGAGCGTCTCGTGCAGCGGGAAGCTGTCGAAGGCGTGCAGCACGCATTCGTATTCATAGCCGAGCAGCGAGCCGCCGTGGATCTTCTCGATCGTGGCCGGCGCGGCAAGGATCGCCTGGTACACCGCCTTCAATCCCGCGCTGTCCGGGAACTGCTTGAGGAAGATTTGATCGATGCGCGGATTGCGCAGCAGCGAGATGATGTCGTCCCAGCCGGCGGCATCGAGGTTGAAGAAATCGGGGATCGACAAGAACAGCTTGATGGCCTCCTCGATCAGATCGAACAGGCTGTGGACCGGCGTATCGATGCCGGTCTTCTCGGTCGCGTTCACCTCCAGCAGCGGGCGCATGGCGATTTTGGTCTCCGGCGAGAACGGGTGGAAGCCCTTCGCCGAGACGGCGCAGCGCAGCGGCTCGGCGCCGGCGGCGGGGATCTCGTACTCGCACAGGTATTTCGGATAGCCGAACAGCTCGCGGCCGTTGATCAGCGCCATGGCGTCGTCGACGAAGATGTGCGCGGGATAGTAATAGATGTGGGCCAGTTCGCCCTCCTCGTCCATCGCCCCCACCATGATCCAGGTGACGATGTCGATCTCGGTGATCCAGCCCTTGTTCTGATCGACCGCCACCGCCGAATCGGCGTGGTTGACGCGGGTAAACGTCAGCAGCACGTACGGCGAGATGGCCTTGAAGCGCATGCGCCGGCCGGCCACCTGGTTGAGCGTGCCGTCGAGTGTGGCCTGCAACTTGGCCAGATCGCCCCGCACGAAGTAGCCGTACATCTCGGCGTTTTTCAATTGCAGCGGTGAATGCATCATCACCGAGCCACCCTGATAGATATATGAAGGACGCGTCGCCATGGCTTGATTAATGTCAAAAGGTGAACAGTTTTTTAGTGTATGACAAACCGTTCATGTTGCCTAAAGATAATTCATCTTCCAGGGTGTACGATGGCGTCTACGCCACAGAAAAGGGAATTCGATGGGCCGCGACGATCACCGGAATCACCCGAGCCGCGCCTGGGTGCGCATGCCGTCGGAACGGCGGCTGGATTTGCTCGACCCCACACCGTTCGACTGGGACGACTCCGACCTGGCGCTGGGGCTGGCGCGCACTTACCGCTGGGGCGGCCATTCGGCATGGCCGCGTCCGCTATCGGTGGCGCAGCACTCGCTCACCGTCATGCATCTGCGCGCGGCCGCGTGCAAGGCGGTCGGCGTGGAACTGGCGCCGCTAGCCGCGCTGCGCGAACTGTTGCACGACGCCGAGGAAGGCCTGCTGGGCTTCGACTGCGTATCGCCGCTCAAACCGTTTCTCGGGGAAGGTTTCCGCGCGCTGACGGTGCGGCTGGAGGCCGCCGTCTTCCTGCGCTACGGCCTGCCGCACTGGACGGACAAGGAGCACGCCGCCCACAAGCTGGCGGACCGGCTCGCCGCCGCCAGCGAGGCGGTGCACGTGGTCGGCTGGTCGGCCAAGGAGGTGTTGCACACGCTGAAGATCACCGTGCCGCCGCTCAACGACGACCCGCTGCACGCGGTCTACGGCGGCACGGCCTGGGAGCCGTGGGCGCCGCAACTGGCCGCCGAGCGTTTTCTGGATGAACTGGACCGGCTGAAGGCGCTGAGCGCCTGAGCGTGGTCGCAACGGATGGCGTGGCTCATACCTTGACAACGTCCGTCGATGGCGATGGCGATGGCGCTCTCTTGCGCGCGGCATGCACCATCGCCACCGGCACCGCCGCGTGCAGCACGATCAGCCACCAGAGATTGCCGCTAACGGCGTAGCCGATGGTGAAGGCGAAGGAGGCCGCGATGGAACCGAAAAATTGCTTGGGGTCCTTATAGCCATGTCCCGCGCCATAGGACACCGCCGCCAGCGCAATCGCCAGCGGCAGGCCCGTGACCGGCGTCAGGACCAGCAACAGATATCCCCGGAAAAGAAGTTCCCAGGCGGCTGTCATGCCGACCATCGTGACCAGACAGGCCAGGGTTTCGGTTCGCGTGCGCGGTACCGGGAACGGCAGATTCCGCAGTTTGTCATCAAGTTTGACGCGCTCTTCCGGCGTAATCTTGCGTTCATGACGCTTGCCTAGTAGATGCACCACCAGCAGCAGACAGCCGACCGCCGCCAGTCCCCGCAGCCCGCCCGGCGACAGCGGAGGACCAAGTCCCAGCTCGGCGGCGCTGTGGCCGCCGAGCCACGCGACCGGCATGAACACGCAGAGAAGCAAGAGAACGTAGCGTCCCTCGCGCCAATAGCTCCGCAGTGGGGCCAAGGACGGCTTCGACGACGCCGGATGACGGCTGCGCCAGAGACTGCTGAGCGGGAAGTACACCAGCAGGTAGAGCGTGAACAAGATGTCGGCGATCGGGTACGGTGAGGAGAAGGACGTCATGCCACGACAGCCGATGCACGCGGGTAAATCATATCAATCCGATAAATGGCGAAAGAGGCAGTGTAGCGCAATGCTCCGCGCCAAAATTCACGGATTGTCACCAATACCACCGGCAATGAACAATTCATCCCTACGGCAATTTCAGAATTTCCTGATGCCAAACCACCTCCCAGCGCTGTAAATTCCTTGTTTGCAACATTGGAAATACGTCCACGTTGTCAACGTGTACTACTTTATGCAACATCCTTACAGGGAGTTTAGTTGATGAGATCCAGCAAAGTTTTGATCGCCTTGGCGGTCGCGGGAACGACCAACGCCTGGGCGGCCGACGCCGCCGTCGCCACGCAATGGGGCACGGTGGCCGAACCGGCCTACCCGACCGCCATTTGCGGCGCGCCGCTAGCGGCGACCTTGAAGCCGGTAAACGGCTCGGCCGACACGCTCGACAGCGATCCGTCCCGCTCGCAACCGGACACGGCGCGCATCCAGGCCGCCATCGACGCCTGCCCGATCGGCCAGGCCGTCAAGCTGGTCAAGGGCGCCGCCGGCGAAAGCGGTTTCATCAGCGGCCCGCTGAAACTCAAGTCCCAGGTGACCTTGTGGGTCGACACCGGCGTGACCTTGTTCGCCTCGCGCAATCCCAAGGACTACGACACCGGCACCGGCAACTGCGGCACGGCCGGCTCGTCCAGCGCCAAGCTGTGCAAGCCGCTGATCGTTGCCGACAAGACGGCCAAGAGCGGCATCGTCGGCGGCGGCATCATCGACGGCCGTGGCGGCAGCCTGCTCACCGGCGGCGCCAACGCCAACGCCCGCAGCTGGTGGGACGTGGCCTACCAAAAACGCTCGCAAAACCTGACCCCGCAAACTTTCCGCATCCTGCAAATCCAGAACGGCACCGATTTCACCCTGCACGGCATCACGCTGCAGAACTCGCCCAACTTCCACGTCTGGGGCTACGGCGTGACCGGACTGACGGCCTGGGGCATCAAGCTGCTGACGCCGAGCCTGGCCTACACCCGCGACGGCTACCAGTGCCCGGCCGGCACCACGCCCGACGTCGTCACGCCGGCCACGTGCTTCACCCCGGACACCGCGCTCAACACCGACGGCTTCGACACCGGCTACTCCAGCAAGGTGCTGCTGGCGCATTCCTACATCAGCGTGGGCGACGACCATGTCGCCATCAAATCGAGTTCCGGCGCCGGCGCGCACCAGCACACCTACGCCCACAACCACTTCTACTACGGCCACGCGCTGTCGATCGGCAGCGAGACCAACGCCGGCGTGAGCGACATCGCCGTCACCGACCTGTCGATCGACGGCTACGACAGCGGCACCAGCGGCGGCCTGCGCATCAAGTCGGATTCTTCGGTCGGCGGCAACGTGTCCAACGTCAGCTACAGCGGCGTCTGCTCGCGCAACATCAGCCATCCGCTGACCTTCGACTCGTTCTACAGCGGCTCCAAGGGCACCAAGTACCCGAACTTCACCGGCGTGACGGTGCGCGACTTCCACCACCTGGGCAGCACCAAGTACAAGGGCGGCACGCTGACCTTCGCCGGCTACGCGCTCAACGGACAAAACAATCCGCTGACGATCACCCTGGACAACGTGGTGTTCGACGGCACCCAGCCGACCTACACCGCCGGCCACAACGGACAGTCGCTCAATCCGTATGCGACGCACTTCACCTTGGGCGCCGGACCGGTCAGCTTCGCCTCGTCGATCGTGGCCGCCTCCGCCAGCGGCGTGACGATCACCGGCAACGGCTCGGGCAGCGGCACGCCAAGAAGTTGCGGCGCGGCGTTCGTGCCGCTCAAATCGGTGTTGCCGAGCTCGCCGATTTGACGAGGGCGATCGGCCGCCGCGACCCGAAACTTGCCGGGCGCGCGGCGGCCATCGATGAATAGCCGGCCTGTTGCCTCCGTTGCCGGCAGGCCGGCCCGGCTCAAGTGCCCAGGCCGCCGGCCACGTCGTGCACGCCGCCGGTCATGTAGCCACCGTGCGGCCCGGCCAGGAAGCAGACCAGCGCCGAGACCTCTTCCAAGGTGGCGATGCGGCGGATCGGGTGCAGGCTCATCAGCGCCTCGGGGACGCCGTCGCCCAGCACTCCGGCGGACATGTCGGTCGGCATCACGCCCGGCTGGACCACGTTGACCGTGATATCGCGGCCGCCCAGATCGCGCGCCACGCCCCGGGCGTAGCCGGCGATCGCCGCCTTGGTGCCCGAATAGTCGGCGGCGCCGGCGAACGGCACGCGGGTGCCGAGCAGCGAGCCGATGAAGATGATCCGGCCGCCGTTCGACAGCACCGGCGCCGCCGCGCGCGTGGTCGCCACCACGCCCATGACGTTGACCTGCCACTGGCGATCGAGGTTGACCGTGTCGAGTTCGGGATCGTCCACCGTCTTGCCCTGCACCGCGATCGCCGCGTTGTTGACCAGGATGTCGAGCTTGCCGAACTGTGCCAACACCTTGTCGACCAACGGCTTGGCGGCGGCCATGTCGGCTTGGTCGCTCTGGATCGCGATGGCGCGCACGCCCTTGGCCTTCAGCTTCTCGACCACGGCTTCCGCCTTGCCGGCCGAGGACACATAGCTGATCGCGACATCGGCGCCCTGGTCGGCGAGCGCCTCCGCCGTGGCGGCGCCCAGTCCGCGCGAGCCACCTGTAACAAGAGCTACCTTACCCGTCAAAGTTTTCAGCATAAAAATCCCTATTGGTTGTTGAACATTATCAGTAACGATCGTTACGATAACGACTAGTATATAATTTCGTGATGCACTGTCAAGCAATTTCATAACAGTCGTTATTTTAAATGTGAGGTGATCTGATGGGACGCCATCGCGAATACGATGAGGACAAGGTGCTCGATGCGACGCTGTGCGTTTTCTGGCGCAAGGGTTACGAGGGCACATCCTATGCCGACCTGACCGAGGCCGCCGGCGTGGAGCGCCCTGCCCTGTATTCCGCGTTCGGCAACAAGGAAGCGCTGTTTCGCCGCGTGCTTGAGCGCTACCAGCAACGGTTCATGAACCACATCCCGGAAGCGCTGGCAATGCCGACCGCGCGCGAGGTGGCCAGGCACATCTTGTTCAGTTCAGTCGAACTGAACACGCGCTCTCCCGAGCAGGCGGGATGTCTCGGCATTAACGGGTCGGTGGCGGGATCGGACGATTCGGAGCCCGTGCGGCAGGCGTTGATCGACTTCCGCGCGGCGGGCGAAATACAGTTGCGGGAACGTTTTGTACGGGCGAAGGCCGAGGGCGACCTGCCGCCGACCGCCAACCCGGAGGCGCTGGCGGCCTTCCTGATGGCCGTGATGCACGGCATGGCGGTGCAGGCGAAAGCCGGCTTCAGCCGCGAGATGCTGGAAGCCGTGGCCGAACAAGCGTTGTCGGCCGTGCCTGGCGGCGGCGCCGCGCCTGCCTGAAATTCCAGCGGGCGGGTCGCGCCAGGCGCGCCGATTTATTGCACGTCGAGCAGTTCGACGTCGAAGATCAGGTTGGCGTTGGGCGGAATCGGGCCCGCGCCGCTGTCGCCGTAACCCATCACCGCCGGAATGATCAACGTGCGCTTGCCGCCGACCTTCATGCCCTGCACGCCCTCGTCCCAACCCTTGATGACCTGACCGCCGCCGAGCTGGAAGCTGAACGGCGAGCGGCCGCTCGACGAGTCGAACTGGGCGCCGTGCTGTTGCGGGGAATTCGGCTCGTACAGCCAGCCGGTGTAATGGACCACGGCGGTGGCGCCGGCCACCGCGTCCTTGCCGGTGCCGGCCACGGTATCGATCTTTTGCAAGGTCACGGGGGCGACGTTGGCGGCGTTTGGCACGGCCTCGGTGGTGGCGGGCTGCGGCGGCTTGGTCTTGTCACAGGCGGCCAGCGCCAAGGTGAGCGTCAATCCGATGGCGCAGGTGGAAAACAGCTTGTTCATGTGAATCTTTCGTGTTGGTTGTCGTAGCGGGATGGCGCAGCATACATGGCGCGCGGGCGGATGCCAACACCCAAACCCGCGCGCGGCTACGGATGGCGGCGACAGCCTACACCGCCGACTTAGCTCGGTGGTTGGGCCTCGGCCGCCTCCTGCGCCATTTGTCGATCGCCGACTTCGCGTCTGATCGTTCCCGGCGCGTCAAGCTCGCGCCGCGCCAGCGCCTTCAGCTCATCCGAATCGAGCCCGGCCACCAGCGCCGCACCCAGCACATCGGCCTTGCCGTTATCTCCCGTGCCCCGTAAAACCGCCATGCCGATTCGCACATCACGAACGAGATTGCTCAACTCGGCGGCCAGTCTAGGCGCCTGACGTGGCGGTGGATACAACGGGAGCGCGCGCGCTGTGTCGTTCACCATATCAAGCCACTTCAACGGCTCATCGCGATATCGATCGGCCAATTCGAAGTGTCCTTCCGCCACCAAGGCTGGAAGTGCCGCCCAGGCATATCGCCGCGCCAACTCGGCATGACCGCTATCGAGCTGCGAGAATACTTCGCACGTTGACGCGTCGTCCTTCAAAATGTGGTTGATTTCGACGATCAGCGAAAAGCGTCGGATGCGGCGATACTCTTCGACGGCCGGCTCGCCATCGAGACCAAAGTGGATATCTCCGGCAAGTAGACGCTCTGCTTGCGTAGCACGTATGCTTCGCAAAAAACCGCGCGCCGGCTCGTATTGTTCGGCCAGCAGTTGCAATTGAAACATCGTCTTGAAAATATCCGGCTGGGTCGGCGCCACGGCAAGCTCGGCATTTTTAAACAATTGTTCAAGCACGGACAGCGCCTCGTGCGACGCGCCTTCCTGCATCAGTTTTATCACGCGGCTATGATCGATATCGGACACGGCATTTCCAGTGATGAATGAGAAATTTTTAAACAAGGCAATGAAGGGTCGCCCGACTTCTTAGCAGGAGCTTGTATTTTTCGCCTCGGTGTTAACTAGAGGATTGACCGTTTTTATCGTACGACTCGCCTTCATCGCCTTGGACTTTAGCAAATAGCACTTGAGCGACCGCCCACATCTTCTTTAAAATTTCGGCATCCGGATTTTTCTTGATCGTGATTCTGCCGGCGACATCTTAGCTCGCGGAACCGATCCCGGCGGCGGAAACCGACGCCGGGAACCTACAGTCTTACACGCCCACCATCGACACAGCCTTGGTGTTCAGATACGACTCCAGCGCCTCCGGACCACCCTCCGAGCCGTAGCCCGAATCCTTGACGCCGCCAAACGGCAACTCGGCGCTCGGCGTGGCCGGCTGGTTAATCCACAACATGCCGACTTCGA
Organism: Duganella sp. GW821-FHT07F09; assembly: GCF_059418705.1. Lineage (NCBI taxonomy): Bacteria > Pseudomonadati > Pseudomonadota > Betaproteobacteria > Burkholderiales > Oxalobacteraceae > Duganella > Duganella sp. GW821-FHT07F09. The sequence goes on from NZ_JBWKQJ010000007.1 coordinate 105,374, forward strand.
CGTTGTGCATCAGCTGGTGCGCGTTCTTGATCGAGCGCGTGAACGCGTAACCGGCCAGCCCGAACGGCAGACGGTTCGATTCGGCGATCGCCTCCTCCAGCGTGTCGAAGCCGCGCACCGCCGCGATCGGACCGAACGGTTCGTCGTTGAACACCATGGCGTTGAGCGGCACGTCGGCCAGAATCGTCGGCGCGAAGAAGTTGCCGGCGGTGCCGACGCGCTGGCCGCCGGTGGCCACCTCGGCCCCCTTGCTGCGCGCGTCCTCCACCACCTGGCTCATCGCGGCCACGCGGCGCGCGTTGGCCAATGGACCGAGCGTGGTGCCGTCATCCATGCCGTCGCCCAGCTTCAGGCTCTCGGCGTGCGCCACCAGCGCGCGGGTGAACTCGGCCTTGATGCTGTTGTGAACCAGGAAACGCGTCGGCGCGATGCAAATCTGGCCGGCATTGCGGAACTTGGCGCCGCCGCTGGCCGCGACGGCCAACGCGACATCGGCATCCTCGGCCACGATGACCGGCGCGTGGCCGCCCAGCTCCATCGTCGCCCGCTTCATGTGCGCGCCGGCCAGCGCGGCCAGCTGTTTGCCGACCGGCGTCGAGCCGGTGAAGGTGACTTTGCGGATGACCGGATGCGGAATCAGGTAGCCGGAAATTTCGGCCGGGTCGCCGAACACCAGACCGACGGTTCCAGGCGGCACGCCGGCGTCGACGAAGCATTGCATCAGGGCGGCGGGCGACGCCGGCGTCTCTTCCGGCGCCTTGCACAGGAACGAGCAGCCGGTGGTCAGCGCGGCCGCCAGCTTGCGCACGATCTGGTTGATCGGGAAGTTCCACGGCGTGAAGGCGGCCACCGGGCCGACCGGCTCCTTCAATACCAGTTGCTGCGCGGCGGGGTTGCGCGACGGTACGATGCGGCCGTACACGCGCATGCCTTCGGCGGCGAACCAGTCGATGATGTCGGCGCCTGCCAGCGCCTCGGCGCGCGCTTGCGCCAGCGGCTTGCCCTGCTCCTGCGTCAGCAGGCGGGCGATGTCGTCGGCGCGTTCGCGCAGCAGGCTGGCGGCGCGGCGCATGGTGGCGGTGCGCTCGAAGGCCGAGATCTTGCGCCAGGCGTCGAAGCCGCGCTGCGCCGCCGCCAGCGCGTGATCGAGGTCGGCGATGCTGGCGTGGGCGACGGTGCCGATGGCCTGGCCCGTGGCCGGATTCAACACCGGAATGGTCTTGCCGCCGGAGGCTTCGCGCCATTCGTTGTCGATCAGAAGGCGGACGTCGGGATAGCTTGCGTTGGTCATTGAAAATCTCCAATCAGGTGGTGAAATAAGTGCGGCGGTCGCCCGCTCCATCCTCTACTTTGCCAGAAATACGACAACTCGGTATCCCGACGCCTGTCATTCCGATTCCGGTGGACCGTGCGGGTATCCTTGGCGCAAAATGGAGCCATCGCGTGAAAGGACCTTCCCACCATGAACTCGAATGTTGCGACATTGAAATTATCTGCCGTTCCGGCCCTCAGCCGCGCCGAGGAATCCCTCGCGAGCCTGCGCGAATGGCAGCGCGCCGGGACCCTGCTCTCTTTCGTCTATGCGCGCTCCCTGGGCGGCCTGCTGCAAACGGGACACGGGCGCATCGTCGCGCTGAGCGACACGGGCCTCACGCTGGACGCCGGCGGCTCGTCGCTGTTCGTGGTGCTGCTCGACGCCCGCTACGACGACAGCCCGCAGATTTTCTTCACGGCGACCTTGAGCGGCCACTTCCAGGTACCGGGCGTGAACATCACGCTGGGCAACCAAGACTGGCTGTTCTTCTCGGCCGACCAGGTTCCGAAAGGCGCCATGCTGTCGCGCGACAACGTGCCCAAGCTCAGATAGCCGCTCCGGTTCAGATCGGATCGAACATCTTGCGGTCGACATAGCACCAGCCCCACGTCTCGCCCGGCTCCTTCGAGCGGATGATGGGGTGCCTCGTCTCCGCGAAATGTTTGCTCGCGTGCTTGTTTTTCGAATCGTCGCAGCAACCCGTCTTGCCGCAGATCATGCATACCCGCAGGTGTACCCAGCTGTCGCCGGTTTTCAGGCATTCCTCGCAGCCGGCCGTGTTGGCGCCGCGTGTGTGGATCAGGGTCAGGTGTGCACAGCTGTTGCTCATGGTGTCCTCCTTAAGATGGGCCATCTTACCGCGTGGCGGCGCTCCCGCCTGCTGGTCTTTTGGCGGGCACCATACCAAGGTATAACTATCGGCGCCGCGCAATGTTGCGCAAAATGAGCTCATCAACAACACAGAGGAGCTCGACATGAACACTTCCGCATCCATCGTCATCGCCGACGTTCATCCGCTGATCCGCGCCGGCATGGCGTCGCTGATCGAATCGGAGGACAACTTCAAACTGTTGGGCCAGGCCAGCAGCGGCAGCCAGGCCGTTGAAATGTGCGAGCGCTTGCAGCCCGACCTGCTGCTGATCGACCTGAACATGCCGGACTGCGACGGCATCGAAGCCATCGGCCGCATCAGCGCGCGCCGCCCGGACGCCAAGATCATCATCCTCAGCGGCCACGAGCGCGAAGAGGACGCCGACCGCGGCATGCGCGCCGGCGCCAGCGCCTACATGCTCAAAAGCGCCCCGCTCGACGACTTGATGGCCTGCATCCACACCGTGCTGTCCGGTAAAAAATACATGATGCCGGAACTGGCGCTCAAGCTGGCCAGCCGCATCCACGGCAACCAGCTGACGCCGCGCGAGCGCGACATCCTCGGCCACCTCGCCACCGGCATGAGCAACAAGGTCATCGCGCGCGCGGCCGGCATCGGTGTCGGCACCGTCAAATTCCACGTCAAAAGCATCATGTCCAAGCTGAACGTCTGCACCCGCACCGAGGCCGCCATGGTCGCCGCGCGTCGCGGACTCGTGCATTTGGCGTGATCGGATAGACTGACTACTCAACCACTAGGAGGCACCATGATAGATCGTCACGCGGCAACTTATATTCCGGTCAGCACGGAGCGGACCAAGGCCGTCGTCAAGGAATTGCGGCCCGGCATGCGCGAAAAAATCGACGTGGCCAGCCTGGCCGATCCGCACAAACGCGCCGAAGTCGACGCCTGGATCGTCGCCGACGAGGACGGGCCGGTGCACTTCATGTACGAGGACGGCCCCGGCGGCCACGAGGTGCAGTTCGGCTTCGCCGACGAGGTGCGCGAAACCATCGCCGAGGCGGAAACCGACCTGTAAGCCGGGCGCGAAGACGCGCCCAAACCCGTGATAAAATAATCAATTTTTCAGGGAAGAAAATGGCTGGTCGGATCGAAGTACGATTGGCGCACACCGCCGAGCGCCTGGTGGTACGCCACATGATGGAGCTCTATCAGCACGACTTTTCGGAGTTCGACGGCACCGACCTCGACGAGCACGGCCAATACGGCTACTACGACCTCGACTGCTTCTGGATCAATCCGAATTTCTCCGCGTTCGTCATCAAGGTCGACGAAAAATGGGCGGGATTCGTTCTGGTAAACGACGAGGTTATAGATCCCGACAACTCGGCGACGATCGTCGAGTTTTTCGTGCTGCGAAAATACCGTCGCCACGGTGTGGGACGACACGCCGCGCAAGCGATCCTGGGCGCCCATCCCGGCCGCTGGGAAATCAAGGTCATAAAAGAAAATCCGGCGGCGTTCATCTTCTGGGAAAAAGTCATCAAGTCGACCTGGCCCGGCCAAGAGCACGCGGTCATGGCGGATGACGAGCAATGGCGCGGCCCGGTTTTCACCGTGACAACCCGAATCGAAAGCCTGGGGGCGCAATGAACTCCGTCGCAACATACCAAATGATAGGCCATCACATCTACAGGTACCAGCGCGTCAAGCTACACCTCGAGCTCCTGCTGACGGCGATCAACCCCAGGACGGAGCAAGAAATCCTGCAAGCCGACGCAGACATTTTGATCCCCCGAATAACCGCGGAGCTGAGCGACCGGGGAACGGAAACCAAGCGGCAATTCCTGGATATCGGCGCCGAGATATACGCGCTTAAAAATGCGCGTGACCGCAACATGCTGCCGGGGCACGTCCCCGACGAACACCAGACCCGCGATTTTCTAGCCCGATGCGAGGACGTGCTCGCGAAGCTTGCCGCACTTAAAACAATTCTCGCCCAGCACCAATAGCAGTTTTTTTCAACATGCATATTTATGTCCATGACCAAATTGCCGCTCCCAGCCTTCGTCGCCACCGCCCTCCTGTTCGCGGCCGCCGGCAGCCTTGCGGCGCCGCCAGCAGGACAGGATGCCCTCGCCGGCCCCAAGATCAAGGTCGATGTCGGCGGGCGCAAACTGAATATGTATTGTGTCGGCAAGGGGGCGCCGACGGTGCTGTTTGAAGCCGATGCCGGTCGCGCAGGATGGGATTGGTCGGCGGTGTTGCCGGAGGTGGCGCAACGCACCCGCGCCTGCGTCTACGACCGCGCCGGGCTGGGCTCAAGCGATCCGATCATCCGCGCCTCGACGGTGGCCAACGCCAGCAAGGACTTGAACTTTCTGGTCAAGAACGCGCGGCTCGAGGCGCCCTTCGTGGTGGTGGGCGCCGGCTATGGCGCCATGGTGGCGCAACATTTCGCGCTGCGCTCGCGTGGCGCGGCCGTCACCGGACTGGTCCTGGTACAGCCGATGCATGAAGATGCGCTGCCGGCGGACCGCGCCGCCCAGCTCGATACGGCGCTGGCCTGCCTGGGCGCGGCGGAACAGGGCAAGGCCGATGCCTCCTGCGCCTATCCAAGCACCACCATCAACGGCGAAATCGGACCGGCGCTGGCGGCCGCCCAGGCCGCGCAAGCGGCCAAACCCGTCTATTGGCGCGCCCGCGCCTCCGAGTGGGACAGCCTTGAGACCAGCGCCGGCCAGCTGCGTACCGCCCGCAAGCCCTTCGGCGACATCAAGGTGGTCGAAGTGAAGGAAGGCCAACCGGCGGCAATCATCGACGCGGTGATGGGCTTGCTTGACGCGCCGGGCGCGAGCCGCCAGTAACGGCAAACCGAAGCCGGCGCGGCAGCGGGGGCGAAAAGACCCAGATCGAACCCTGCACTAAGACAGGGGCAGCACGGCTTGTGTTCCGCTAGCATCAACGCATCCATCGTTGATACAGGAACACTCCCCCATGAACCGCAAAACACTTCTGGCCGCCACCCTGGCCGTGGCCTGCGCCTTGCTGGCGCCGGCCGGCCACGCCGCCGCGCCACTGGTCGGCACCCAAGCCCCCGGCTACTACCGCATGATGCTGGGCGACTACGAAATCACCGCCCTCTCCGACGGCAGCCACGTCTTCCCCATCGACACCGTGATGACGCACATCGCGCCGGCCGCGATCAAACAGGACCTGGCCGACGCCGACCTGGCGCAGCCGGTGCAAGGCTCGATCAACGCCTTCCTGATCAACACCGGCAAAAAGCTGATCCTGGTCGACGCCGGCGCCGGGGCCCTGTACGGCGATTGCTGCGGCAAGCTGCTGGCCAACCTGCGCGCCGCCGGCTACCGGCCGGAACAGGTCGACGAGCTGCTGATCACCCATCTGCACAAGGACCACGCCGGCGGCATCATGGCGCAGGGCGCGGCGGCGTTCCCCAACGCGGTGCTGCGGTTGTCGCAAGCCGAGGCCGACTATTGGCTGACGCCGGCCAACAAGGCCAAGGCCCCGGACTTCCTGTCGACCTTCTTCGACGCCGCCAAGGCCGCCGTCGCGCCCTACCAGGCCGCCGGCCGCTACCAGCCCTACGGCAAGTTCGGCCAGCTCGAACCCGGCATCGAGGCGCTGCCCGCGCCCGGCCATACCCCCGGGCACGCAATGTATCTGGTGCAAAACAAAAACCAGCAACTGCTGATCTGGGGCGACATCGTCCACGTCTCCGCCATCCAGCTGCCGAATCCGGAGGCGACCGTCAAATACGACAGCAGCGAGGACGATGCGCACAATACACGCGTGCGCCTGTTGCAAATGGCCGCCAGCAAGCACATGATCGTAGGCGCGGCGCATATCGCCTTCCCCGGCCTCGGCCACATCCGCCAGCGCGACGGCAGCTATGACTGGTTGCCCGTGAACTACGACGGCGCGCCTGCATCCAACGCGGTGACACAATGAGCGCAGAAAAGCGCCACCTGAAAGGACAACCATGAGCAAGTCAAACGCATCGCCTGCCCCATCCCCCGCCACCCCGGCGCCGGTCGACACGCCGGCCGCCCACGAGGAAGACGTGCTCGACGAGGCGCTGGAGGAGACCTTCCCCTCCAGCGATCCGATCGCCGTCACCATCACCAAGGAGGAACGCCCACCCAAACGCTGAGCCGCGGACTGGCCTTTTGGCAGGAGCTTAACTTTGGTGCGCTGACTACACTGCTATGGCAGCATCCACCAACCCATCAAGGAGCTTCAAATGTCTAACAGCAAACTCTCAGTCGACAGCGTCATCACCGAAGACGGCACCCGCATCCATTTCAAGGATTGGGGCACCGGCCCGGCCGTGGTCTTCAGCCACGGCTGGCCGCTGCAAGGCGACGCCTGGGAAGACCAGATGATCTTCCTGGCCAGCAACGGCTACCGCGTCATCGCCCATGACCGCCGCGGCCACGGCCTGTCGAGCCAGCCATGGAACGGCAACGACATGGACACCTACGCCGACGACCTGGCCACCCTGATCAACGCGCTGGACCTGAAGGATGCGACGCTGGTGGGCCACTCCACCGGCGGCGGCGAAGTGGCGCGCTACATCGGCCGCCACGGCACCGGCCGCGTCGCCAAGGCGGTGCTGGTGGGCGCCGTGCCGCCGCAGATGGTCAAGTCGGACAACAACCCGAACGGCTTGCCGATGTCGGTGTTCGACGGCATCCGCAGCGCCGTGCTGGCCGACCGCTCGCAGTTCTTCAAGGACTTGACGACGCCCTTCTACGGCTACAACCGCGACGGCGCCAAGCCTTCGCAGGGCGTGCGCGATACCTTCTGGGCACAAGGCATGCACTGTGGCATCAAGAACGCCTATGACTGCATCAAGCAATTCTCGGAAACCGACTTCACCGAAGACCTGAAGAAAATCGACGTGCCGACCCTGTTCGTGCACGGCAGCGACGACCAGATCGTCCCGATCGACGCCGCCGCCAAGGCCGCCGTCAAGCTGGTCAAGAACGGCACGCTGAAGATCTACGAAGGCGCGCCGCACGGCTTGCCGACCACCCACAAGGACAAGCTCAACGCCGACCTGCTGGAATTCCTCAAGTCCTGATAGCACCCGGCTAACCCTAAGGGGTTAGCCACTCCCCTCCCCTATGAACGTTCCGAATCACTCTTTCGGATATGGGACGATCCGGCCATGCGCCGGATAATGAAACCACTGAACGAATACCTCGCAACACTTCGGAATACTCGGGATACCCCGCGAACACGTAGGGCGGATTAGGCGGAACGCCGTAATCCGCCAATACATGAGCTGTCGAAACGCTTGCACTGGCGGATTACGCTGCGCTAATCCGCCCTACGTGATTTAGACGACGTCAGCATTCCGTATATTGCAAACGTGATTTAGACCACCAGAATTCAGACTATTGAAAGCACATCATGAGCAACGAAAAATCCTCCGACATCCTGCAAGACTTCGGCGCGCTGGCCAACGTGCGCATCGGCCTGAGCGCGGAAGTGCGCTCGCAAGGCGTGCGCGCGCTGAACCGCCTGCTGGCCCACACCATGGCCATGCGCGATGCCTACAAGAAGGCACACTGGCAAACCTCTGGCGCCACCTTCCATCAGCTGCACCTGCTGTTCGACAAGCACTACACCGAACAGGTCGCGATCATGGACGCCATCGCCGAGCGCGTGCAGACCCTGGGCGGCGTGACCTTCGCGCTGGCGCAGGACATCGCCGACGAGTCGACCATCTCGCGCACCGCGCCGCGCGGCCGCGAATCGGCCCAGGCCCAACTGAGCCGCCTGCTGGACTCGCACGAAACCATCCTGGTCGAAGCGCGTCCGCTGGCGCGCGCGGCCGCCGAGGCCGGCGACGACGGCACCAACGACCTGATCGTCAGCCAGGTGGTCCGCAGCAACGAGTTGCAAAGCTGGTTCATCGGCGAGCACCTGGCGGCGCAGACGCAGTCCGCCAAGTAGCGATGCCCAAGCCCATGGATAACGCGGCGGTATCGACGCTCGATAACGAGCAACTGTACCGCCGCCTGCAGCAAGAGAAGGCGCGCCGGCTGCAAGCGGAGGAAGCGCTGCAGCATGCCACGGAAGAACTGGCACGGCTGGCCCGCATCACCTCCATGGGCGAGTTCGCAGCATCGATCGCGCACGAGGTCAACCAGCCGCTGGCGGCGATGGTGTTGCACGCGGAAGTCGGCCTCAACGCCTTGGCGCAAGACCCGCCGCAGCCCGAACAGGCGCGCGACGCCCTGAAACTGATCAAGCACGTCGGCGCGACCGCCGGCGACGTCATCCGCAGCATCCGCGGCATGTCGAGCAAGACCAGCCCGGTGCCCGCCTTGTTCGCCGTCGACGACGCGCTGCGCGAAGTGCTGCGCCTGTTGCGCGCGGAGTTGTACAAGCACAGTATCGAAGTCTGCGACGGCCTGGCGCTGGGCGAGCATCAGTTGTATGCGGACCGAGTGCAGCTTCAGCAAGTGATGATGAATCTGGTGCTCAACGCCATCGAGGCGATGAAGGACGTGCACGACCGCCCCCGCAAGCTGGAGCTGCGCTCTGCGCTGGCCGACATTTCCGGCACCCTGCGCATCAGCGTGGAAGACAACGGCGTCGGCGTCTCCGCCAAACTGGCCGAGCGGCTGTTCGATCCGCTGTTCTCCACCAAGCCGGGCGGCACCGGCCTTGGGCTGTCGATCTGCCGCACGATCATCCAAGCGCACGGCGGGCGTATCTGGAGCACCTCGCGCCAGCCGCACGGCGCCGCTTTTCACATCAGCCTGAAGGGAAATCCGACATGGACACCATCTCCATCCTGATCGCCGACGATCATCCGCTCATCCTCGCCGGGCTTAGCGCCCTGATCAATTCGATGCCGGAGTTCCGGCTGGTGGCGCAGGCGGCCAACGGCTTACAAGCGGTGAACTTGTACCGGCAGCACCGGCCGGACGTCGTGATCATGGATTTGAGCATGCCCGAGATGCATGGTGTCGACGCCATCGGGCATATCCGCGCGTTCGATGCGGAGGCGCGGATTGTTATCCTGACGACGTATCAAGGGGATGAGGATGTGTATCGCGGCTTGCGCGCGGGCGCGATGGCTTATCTGTTGAAGGATAGCGGTTCGGAGCAGCTGGCCACGTGCATCAAGGCGGTGGCCGCGGGACAGAAGTTCCTGCCGGCGGAGGTGGCGGGCAAGCTGGCAGAGCGGGCCGAGACGACCAGGTTGTCGCGCAGGGAGCTGGAGATACTGGCGCATCTGGCCACCGGCAAGAGCAACAAGATGATCGCGCGCAGCGCGGCGATCGAGGTGGGGACGGTCAAATTCCACGTCAATAATATTCTGGCCAAGCTGAATGTTGCCAGCCGAACGGAGGCAGCGACCGTGGCGGCACGCCGTGGTCTGTTAAGCGTGTTCTGACCACAGCTTGCGCAGCGCCAGCCATGGAATTCGAGGGGGGGCACCCGCAAAGCCCCCCCGAATCAGATCAATTGCAATGAAGTTAGAAGGTGTACTTCAATTTCACTTGGCCGCTACGGCCAGGGATGGAACGCGCACGGACATAGACATTATTAAACGAGCCCGTGCCGCCGTTGACGGAACTGTCTTCGCCTTCGGTGATGCCCATTTTGTTGAACAGGTTGTTGAAGTCGACCGACACGCTCATGCGTTCAGAAATCCTGTATTCGGCGAACGCGTTGACGGTTTGATAGGAGGGCATCACGAGGATGTTCTCGTTGCGGAAGTAAGACTTCGTGGTTCCTACGATGCTGGCTCCGATCATATAGTTCTCGCCCGAATAAGTCGGCATGATCGAATATACCCAGTCCGCCTGGCGTTGCGGAACCTTGCCCACGTACACGGGATTCAAATCATATTTGAGTATCCTGGCCCGGGTGTAGGTCGCGTTCCCCGAGACGCTGAAACCGCCCCGGCGATAGCTGCCTTCGAATTCCACACCCTTGGCCTCATACTCGGCACTGGACAGGATGCCGGTGCCGCGGTCTTCACTCAGCAGCTCGGACGACCTGGCGCGGAAGAGCGTCACGTAGGCGGCCAGCGGCCCTTTCTTGTATTTGAAACCCGCCTCGCTCATGCGCACTTCGTTGACGATATCGGCATCGTTGGCATCGCCGACCCGTTGTCCATTGGCCGAGGTGGAAAAGATACGGGTCTCGATCAATCGCTCGGAATTGGCGCGCGCGCCTTTGGAGTCGCGCGCGAAAACGGCCATATCGCTGTTAATGATGTAGTTGACCGCTGCCGTGTATGACGTGGAGCCGGCCTCGAAGTTGACCGGGATCGTCTGGCTTGGATCGTTGACCGGAACGCGCGCTTCGGTCGGCTCGATAATGCCGTTTCCGTTCAGATCCCTGGCGATGAAACTCTGGCCGAAATTCCGTTGCCCGGTGGTGCGGGCATTGTCGCGACGAACCCCCAGATCATAGGTGAACTGACCGGTTTTATACGACGTGTCGAGATAAAAAGCCTCGGTCTTTGTCCTGATGTCGTAGTAGCGCCCCGAGCAGCAATTACCCCACTCCAGTGCGGCATAGGACAACAAACCACCGTTGCTAATCTTTGCGCCGTTGCTGTAGACGTCGACGTAAGCGGTGTCCTTGCCTTCGACCGAGGTCAGGTAGGTCGGCCAGCTTTGGTACTGCGCCATGCTTTGTTCGGAGTGGTACCAGCCGCCGTGCACGTCCAGCGTACCGTTGGCGATCTCGAATTTTTTCGAGAGGTCCATATTGTTGACCAGATAGTCCGCGTTGTTGATGTCCTCGTTGAAGGTGTGCGCGACCGCCAGGGAGGTACCGGCATCGAGCGCATTGCCCGCGCGGGGACCGGTCGCATATCTGTAGGTCAGCGCGCCGCTGGTGCCAAAATAGGAATTGAAATTATCCACGCCCCAGCCGCCGACATTGGCCTGGGTTCCGGCCGATGCGGGGAACGGAACACGGAAGGCGCCCGTCGTGCTGGCGACCTTGAAGCGGTTGCCCAGTGTCCAACCACCGCCGACAGCGAACTCCGTTTCCAGACCGACCTGCGCGACCTTGGCATGCTGACCGTCCGATAGATGGCGCTGGACGATATTGCCGTTGGCATCAGTAGTGCTGATTGTGTCGGTGTAGCGGCTTTGGAGGCTGTCACGGAAGGGGTTATAGCCCGGTATGGCCGAGAAGCTTGGATTGGAATTGGTCCCGCTGACAAACATCGGGGTGGGCATATAGCCGATGACATGGTCGTCCAGATACTTGAAGTTCACCCGGACGAAGCCGCCATCGAATTCATGCGTCAAATTGCCTTTGACCTGGCCGCCTTTTTCGGCGTCATAACCGGCCTTGCGCACGCCTTCGCCAACGCGGTAGAAGCCGCCGATATGTCCATACCATCCATTGCCGAAGTTGTGGCCAACTTCCGCGTCGACGCGCGTGTTATCGTAAGTCAGCCCCTTGCTCACGGCCATCGAGCCGCCGCCCTCCTTGCCAGTCTTGGAGATGAAGTTGATGACGCCACCAGGCGAGTTCGATGCCAGGATCGCGGAAGAACCGCCGCGGATCGATTGCACGTGGTCGATATTGCTGTCGGCGCGCATATAAATATCCGCGGTTGCGAACGCGAAGTCGCCGGCCTCGAACACGGGTAAGCCGTCTTCCCACAGTTGCAGATACTTGGCGCCGCCGGAAGTGATCGGCAAGCCGCGAATGGAGATGTTGGCGTTGCCGTCGCCGCCCGAACTTTCCGAGTGCAAGCCGGGGATGAATTTGATGATTTCCGCTACAGAGCGCGAAGTGGCGAGTATGGGACTGTCGCTCCCTATGTCCGAGGTCGAGACCGAGGCAGCCATCTTGGTCTTTTTACCGGAGTTGCCGGTGACGATAATTTTTTCTATATCGCGGCTGGGAGCCACTGTGGGTGGTGCCGCCTGGGCGCTGCCGGCCGGCGTCTCAGCGGACGCCTGTCCCGCCGGGTCCGGTTGCGCTTCACCTTGTGCGGCTTGCTGCGCATATCCATATCCTGTGTGCAACAACGCTCCTATCAGGACAACCAATGGCTTTTTTGCCAACCTTACATTCCATACCTTTATCGCGCGCTCCATCATTATTTCCTTCGAAATTGTCTCGGTTTTTAATCTCGGTGATTACGACGTCCAAATGCTTCCAGTCAGGATCAGGATCAGGATGCACTTGGCTGCGAAACCACTACGGAGTTGCTTTTTGTAGCCTGCAACTGATCGAATGTTAGCATCGTGAAAATTTCGATGCAATCGTTTGCATTGCCAATTTTTTCATGTCTCATAATGGCAACGATTGGATTTTTGCTTGGCTTTACGGTAAGGGAGACGAAATACTGCGGAGGGAAAGAGGTGGCGGGGTGCCCTGATTGATATTTTTATGGAATCGATTGCATTTCAGCGGATTTCATTACACAATCGTCTCAATTACGTGTTCCGACGACACTGGATCGTCCAAGGATTGCTGGGGTGGGAGTTCATGTATCCGGGCGGGCCGGCGGGCGGGTCAGGCGGGAACTATTTGGTCGGACGTGGCGGCGGATGACGGCTCGCTCCCGGATCCACCGGCAGGAGGAGGCTCCTTCGAGGCCGGTGAGATCCGTGGTCAACGCTTCGTTTATTTGGCCGGGATTGGCGCCAGCGTCTTGTGGTCGCTGGTGGTGCGCGGCGCCGCTTTATGGACCATCGTGTAGGCGTAATCGACGCCCATGCCGTACGCGCCCGAATGCTCGCGCACCACGGCCATCACCGCATCGTAGGTCTCGCGGTGCGCCCAATCGCGCTGCCACTCCAGCATCACTTGCTGCCAGGTCACCGGCACCACGCCGGCCTGGATCATGCGCTGCATCGCGAAGTCATGCGCTTCCTTCGTCGTGCCACCCGACGCATCGGCCACCATGTAGATCTCGTAGCCGCCTTCGAGCATCGCGCACAGCGCGAAGCTGTTGTTGCACACCTCGGTCCACAACCCCGAAACGATCACCTTCTTCTTGCCGTTGGCGGCCAGCGCGTCGCGCACTTTCTGGTCGTCCCACGAGTTCATCGACGTGCGTTCCAAGATGTCCTTGCCCGGGAAGACATCCAGCAGCTCCGGATACGTATGACCCGAGAACGATTCGGTTTCAACGGTGGTGAGGATGGTCGGAATGTTGAAGATCTTGGCCGCCTTGGCCAGCGCGACGGTATTGTTCTTCAGTACCTGGCGGTCCATCGACTGCACGCCGAAAGCCATCTGCGGCTGCTGGTCGATGAAGATCAGCTGGCAGTTGGTCGGGGTCAGGACTTCGAGTTTCGGATTCATCATGATGGCTTCCATAGTGTGTAAAGAGAACGATCATGTTAGGCGCCGGGCGGGGCCAGCACCACTATCTAAATGTAGGCTCCGGCGACGAGGCAAGTCTGCTAAGCTGGCCGCTGAACATCAACATATCGGACCTGACATGACCACACCGGACGACGCCGCGCAACGCGCGCAGCTGACCGCGCTGGCGCGCGGATTGCGCGACCTGCACAAGCAATTGCTGCACATTGAAACCCAGTACTTCGGCGCGGTCGGCAGCCCGCTCGAGCTGTTGCAGCTGGTGACCAACCATCCGCATTTCGCCTGGCTGCAAAAGCTGTCCGGCCTGATGGCGCAGATGGACGAGCGGCTCGACGAACCCGAACCCATCGCCGTCGCCGACGCGCTGGTGTTCCGCCGCGCGGTGGAGGCGCTGATCGGGCCGTCCGAGGAAGGCGACATGGCATTCCGCGCCAAGTACAACGCCTTGCTGCACGACGCGCCGGAAGTGGTGATGGCGCACGGCGCCGTGCGCAAGCTGCTGGCCGCGATCGGCCCGGCGCCGGCCGCTTAGCCTCCCTGCGCCCATAGCGCGCGGCAGCGCCTGGTCAGCCGCGCCGCTTCAAACGCCGCACGAGCCGCTTCCACCGCGACTGGCCGACATAGGCCAGCGCGGCGGGAATCGTCAGCCTCACGCGCGTGCCGATCAGTGGACTGTCGATCACCAGCGTGGCGCCAATGCGCGCGGCACGCTCCGCCATGCCCGGCAAGCCCCAATGGCCGGCGCGCCTGCCGTCGGCCAGAATCTCGGCGGGAATGCCCTTGCCGTCGTCGGCCACCTGCAGGACAAACTGGTCGGCACCGTAACTCAGGGTCGCCTGGATCGACTTCGCGCCGGCATGGCGGAAGGCGTTCATCAATGCCTCGCGGCCGATACTGTAGGCTTCGCAGCTGGCATCTTCCGTCAACGTCAACGCCTCGCCCTGCCGGCGCAGGCTGAACACGCCATGGTGACTCTCCTGCAGCACCTCGCCGACGATCGTCAGCCCGCGATCGAGGTCGCCGTCGCTCATCGCGCTCGAGCGCAGGTCCTGCACCTCGTCGCGTCCCTCTTCGATCACGCGATCGGCCAGCAGCAGCATGCGCTCCAGCCGCGCGCGGGTGCTCGAATCACCCGGCAAGGCGCTCATCGCGTTCTGGAAGCCCAGCACCAGCCCCTGCACGCTTTGCAGGAAGGTGTCGTGCAGGGTCCGCGCGATGCGCTCGCGTTCGGCCATGCGCTCGGCGATGCGCAACGTCGCTTGCCGCAGCCACAGCCGATACAACAGATACAGCAAGCCGGCCGCCGCCAGCGCGCACAGGCCGTAGAACAGCGGCGTTTGTCTAAACGTCGGCAGAATGGTCAACGCGACCGACGTGTCGCGCAGGTTCCACTGCCCCAGCTCGTTGACCGCGGCGAGGCGGAAGCGGTACTCGCCGGGGCCGACGTTGGTGTACGACACGGCGCGGCGGTTGCCGGGTTCCTGCCAGTCGGCATCGACGCCCTCGAGCTGATACCGGAAGCGCACCATCTCCGGCATGCTGTAGCTGAGGGCGGTGAACTCGATGCGGAACGAGGTCGTGCCCGGGTCCAGTCGCACGGCCTTCGAAAAGTCCAGGTAGCGCTTGTCCTTGGCCACCAGGGTCTCGACCAGCACCTCCGGCGCATGCGGAGGCGGATAGGATTTAGTGGTGTCCAGCCGGGCCATGCCGGTGGCGCCGACAAACCACAGCTGGCCGTCGACGTCGCCCAGCGCGGAGGGACGGCGGGTGCTGGTGTCGGCAAAACCGGGATAGCCGTCCAGCACGCCATACAGGATGTATTTCAGCGGCACTCCCGGCGCGGCCGTTGCGGCCTTCCAGTCCGCCGCCTTGATGTGGACCACGCCCTTGCTGCCGTTGAGCCAGCGGTCGCCGTTGGCGCCCACCACGGTGCCGGAGACGCCCGTCAGCACGTCGGGATCGGCGGCCGCCAGGCGATGGAAAGCGCCGTCGCGCAACACCGCCAGGCCGCCGAGGCCGCCCGCCACGACCTCGTCGCCGGCGACGTGCAGATGGGTCGCCGGGCCGATGTCGTGGTCCGGCGACGCCCGGTAGCGCGTGACGCGGCCATTATCGAAATACACGATATCTCCATCGTCATAGCCCAGCCACAGCGTTCCCTTGCGGGCGCCGGCCTCGCCCACGAATGTACCCGGCGGCAAACCCAGCGCGACTTGATTGCTCCATTTACCGTCCACCAGCCTGAACGAACCACGCCGCGCGATCGACACCCACAAGCCGACGCCGTCATCGAACACGCGCGTCACGTCCACCGGATCGGCCGTGTCGACCGGGTCGGGCGGATAGGCGATACGCTCGGAACGGTCCGGGTAGCGTCGTTCGATCGCATCCGGCCGGGCCAGCAGCAAGGCGCCGTCGCGGGCATTGCCGATGGCGCCGACGTTGCCCGGCGGGAATTGCTCCTCGATGGGGTGGGCGCCGTCGGCCCGCAGGCGCCACACCATTCCGGATGGCAGGCTCAGCGCCAGCACGTGACCGGAGAAGTCCCGCGCCAATTTGAAGGCGCGTCCGCCGCCGGCCAGCTTGACCGGCGCCAGGCGGTTGTGGCGGAACCTTTCCACGCCCGCCTGGGTGCCGATCCAGATACTGCCGTCGCGGTCCTCGAACAGGATGTTGCCGGTCAGGCTGCTGAGTTGCCAGGGCTGGTCCAGCCGATGGCCAGGCCGGGCGTTGGGCGTCATCTGGCGGCTGGGCATGGCGCCCACGCCATCGGTCCGGCAAACGCCGACCGGACAGGCCAGCGACCAGAAGTTGCCGTCCCGGTCGAACAGCCCGTTTTCCTGGCCCTGCGATTGCGCCAGCCAGGCCGGACGTGGTTTCAGCGGCCCCCGGTGCCGGGACGGCACCGGAATCAGCCTGTCGTGCAGGTCCTGCCACAACCGTCCATCGGGCGACTCGATCAGGTTGACCGTATGCACATCCTGGCGCTGCACTTGCCGGAAGCCTTTGGCGCCGGCGGGCATCACATACAGCGAATGGCCGACGGCGACCCAGACTTGCCCGTACTGGTCGGCGACCACGTTCGACACCTCGCCCACAGGCAAACCCAGCTCCGGTCCGACATTGTGCCAGGCGCCGCCACGCAGCTGCAGCAGCGCGCTGGTGGTGGCGACCCACAGCTCGCCGCGCTCATCGGTCGTTGCGCTCGTCACAGGCCCTATCGGCGCCTTGCCCACCATGCCCGGGTAATGGGTGATATGGCCGCGATGCAAGCGGCTGAGCCCACCGAACAGATAGCCGACCAGCAGATCGCCGTCGCGCAGCGCCGTCAGCGCGGTCACCGGACGCTTGGGCGCGGTCTCGCCGTTCAATGCCTCGAAGCGCCGGAAGCGCATGCCGTCGAAACGGTAAAAGCCGTCGACGCTGCCAACCCACAACCAGCCATCGGCGGTCTGCGCCATCGACGACACCTGGGCCGGGGCGCCATCCTTGCCGGTCCAGATATCGTGATGCAGCTCGTCCAGGGGAACTTTGCCATCGAGCGCCATCGCGTTTGCAGACACGAGCACAAGTAACACCATTAGCCGACGTAGCGACAGCAACATAAAAGTCATACAGCGAGAGAAAATTAACAACCCGCCATCATAGGCGATTTTCCCGGCAGCCACATGGGACAACATCGACGGCAATTGCTATCGGAATCATAGATACAATAAAATATACCAATGGACCATGACCCGGTATTCTGACAACTCCTCCCCAGTCAAACGAGTATGATCATGAAAAAGTCCACGCCAGCCAACCCGGTCCGCCCTGTTCCGCTCAGCGGCATTTTGCTGGTGCTTGCTTACGTCGTGGGCATGCTGGGCTTTGAAATGGCGGGGTGGGCCTTGTTCACGGTGGGCGCGCTGGCCTGGATGATGGCGGACGGCAGGACGGTGGTCCGGATGCTGACCAGGCGTACGCCCCAGCATGCCCGGCGCCTGATCGCCTACAGCACGCCACCGGCGATCGCGCTGCTGGCGTATATGACGCTGGCCGGCGGCGATGCCGACGTGGTCGTCGGCGGCGCCCTGGCGCTACATGCCGTTCTGGTCTGGGCGGTGTTGATGGGTGCGGCGTACGCTGTTTCTCAAGAAACAGCGGTAAGCCAGCGGATTTAAAGCGGATTTCGCAGATATCCACACCAACTGTGGATAAGGTTGTGAATAACCCCCACTTGACAGCCGATAACGCCTTTAACGGCGGGGGTTTTAATAAAATGCCCAATCCGAAGGCAGATTTTTTAACCAATAAAATCAATCACTTACAACATCAAATTTTTTGCCGGCCAAGCTTTTTGAGGCTGCTTGAAAAATATTTTTCTGTGCATAAGTAGGGGCGGAGACAACTATGTCACGTCGTACTGGGGAATCCTTTGACAAAAGTACGTGTGAGGAATAGTGTGGCTCTGGAGGTACGTATGGCCTTCTTAGACTCGCCTCGGGATCGATGCATGAACCAGAATGATGATGACACTGATTGGATGATAGAAGACGAGGTTGCACCCATCGGCGCGCCGCAGGCGGGAGCGTCGTCGGCGCCACCGCCATGGCGGGTGCTGATCGTGGACGACGACGTCGATGTCCACGTGGTCACCAAGTTCTCGCTCAGTAATGTGTGTTTCCTGGGACGGCGGCTGAGCTTCCTGCACGCCTACAGCGGCGAGGAAGCCCTGAATACCCTGCGCAACACGCCCGATATCGCGCTGGTGCTGCTGGACGTCATCATGGAAACCAGCGACGCCGGCCTCAACGTCGCCCGCCAGATCCGCGACGCGCTGCACAACCAGCTGGTGCGCATCGTGCTGCGTACCGGCCAGCCGGGACAGGCGCTGGAACACAGCATCATCCTCGACTATGACATCAACGATTTCTGGTGTAAGACCGACCTGACCACGCGCAAACTGTTCACAACGGTGATCTCTTCGCTGCGCGCCTACAACGGATTGGAAGAAGCGCACCGGCAGACGGTGGCGCTGCAGACGGAGCTGGACCATGCGCACCGGCTGCTGGCCGCCGTGGACCAGCACGCCATTATCATGACCCTGAACCGGCGCGGCAAAATCGCCACGGTCAACGACAAGTTCAGCAGCGTGTTGCAATTCACGCGAGACGAGCTGATCGGCGCCGATCTGCGCCTGCTGCATCCACCACCCTACCCGCAAGACCAGTTGGCCGACGCCTTGCGCGCCGTCAAAGAGGGAGAAAGCTGGACCGACGTCGTCACCGCCTGGCGGCGCGACGGCCAGGAGGTGCGTCTACGTGTGACGGTCAGCGCGCTCGAAGAGCCGGCCACGCCATACATTGTTGTGGCCAGCGTTTTGCAACCGCTCAAAAAGTCGTTCTAAGTTACGGATTGTTAAGCACTTTTTTGGATATCCACAGCCTCTGTGGATATCTATGTGGACAACACCCCATTGACAATGCGGGAAGCCTGTAACGACGCGGGTTTCTACAAACTGCCCATCCAAAAGGCAAAATTAAAGCCCTTGTAAATCAACGACTTACGGTTACATCGATTGTTACACGAAATTCTCTAAAAAAAATTCTTGTCAACATGATGTGTGCATAACTAAACACAAACTTGGTATATCCCCGGTCAGTGATGCTCTTTGCGACGTTGCTCAGGATGCAGCAACACCCGTTCGATCACTTGCGGGGCGACGTTGTGGGACTTCATATATTCGATCGCGCAAATGGTGTTGAAACTCGCTTGCACGATAATGCCACGTTCGACGACGGCGCTGCTTTGCTCGTCGTGCCGCTGCTGGTTGAAATCTGCTTTCGGAACGGATTCCAGGCGGGGGGATAGGAGTGCGTTCATCATGATCCTTTGCAAGAGGGTGAGGGATATTTGATCCCGATCAAAGCGACGTGCAACGAGAGTATGAGCGACAGCGACCCGAAGTCAATGTCAGGTTCCTATCATTCCGAAATTAAAATATTGCCCGTACTGAACGCAATAGACACAAGGCAATAACCGGGGCGATAATAAACGGATGACTCCAGAGACGCCGCGCCCCCGCCCCACTTCGCTATTCGATTTGTTCCTATCGTTCACCATTTTGGCCTTGCAGGGCTTCGGCGGCGTGCTGGCGGTCGTGCAGCGCGAGATGGTCGAGCGCAAGCGCTGGCTGACGCAGGAAGAGTTTGTCGAGGACTGGGCCGTCGCCCAGATCATGCCGGGTCCCAACGTCGTCAACCTGTCGCTGATGATCGGCAGCCGCTACTACGGCCTGCGTGGCGCCATGACGGCGCTGGCGGGCATGCTGACGGTGCCGCTGATGGTGGTGCTGTGCCTGGCGCTGCTGCACGCGCAATACGCCAACCATCCGGGCGTGGCCGGCGCGCTGCGGGGCATGGCGGCGGTGTCGGCCGGTATGATCGCCGCGACCGGCGTGAAGCTGGCCTCGGCGCTGCGCAAGCACCCGCTGCCGATGTGGCTGACCGGATTGATCGCCGTGCTGTGCGTCGGTTTTGTCGTGGTCATGCGCTTGCCGCTGGCCTACACCCTGCTGATCCTCGGCAGCATCGCCGTCACGCTGACCTACCGCACCATGAAAGCAAAGTTGCCATGAGCGCGGCGCCGATCCATATCGTTTTAAGCTTCACCGACTGGCTGAACCTGTTCGGCCACTACATGCTGTTGTCGCTGCTGTCGATCGGCGGGGCGATTTCGACCACATCGGAGATGCACCGGTTTCTGGTCGAGGAGCACCATTGGCTGACGCAATCGCAATTCAACGACTCGATCGCCATCGCCCAGGCCGCGCCGGGGCCGAACGTGCTGTTCGTCGCGTTGATGGGCTGGAACGTTGGTTTGAACGCCGGCAGCTATACGGCGGCGTTCGCCGGGGTGGTGGTGACGATGTTCGGCGTGCTGCTGCCCAGCACCACGTTGACGTATCTGGCGGCGCGCTGGGGCCATCGCAACCGCGAATTGCTGGGTGTGAGGGCGTTCAAGCAAGGCATGACGCCGGTGGTGGTGGGATTGATGGTGTCCGTGGGGATCATTCTGGGTAGCGCCAACAGCAACTGGACCACCGACTGGCCGTTGTGGCTGTTGTCGGTGGTGGCTGGCGTGATCATCTGGCGCACCAGGCTGCATTTGCTGTGGTTGCTGGGTGCGGGCGCCGCGCTGGGGTGGTACGGTTTGGTGTGACCAAGTGAGCGTTGCGCCGCAACGGTGCCACGTATGGCACGGTTTGTTATGAACCGATGGGCGTTGTGCCGCCACGAAGACACGTAGCGCGGATTAGGCGAAGCCGTAATCCGCTATCTGTGAGCCGCCGACGGAGCACGCATTGGCGGATTACGCTGCGCTAATCCGCCCTACGTGTCTCCGAGTGGTGCCAAGGCCAACGATTCCGCTTACTTGTTCTGGTAACCGCCGTAGTACTTGACGGGGCTCCACTCCGGTTGCACCTCGGGCACGGCCGGCGCCAATTGCTTGTACTCCGGCGCCGCGTACACCACCTTGCCGTTGACGATGGTCAGGCTGCTTTCCAGGTTCTTGATCTTCTCGACATCCATCGAGAAATAATCCTGCGGCAAAATCACCACGTCAGCGTACTGGCCTTTCGCCAAGGTACCCTTGAGTTTCTCTTCGCCACTCATCCACGCGCTGCCCTGCGTCATCAGCTTCAGCGCCTGATAGCGGCTCAGCACATCGCTAGGCTGCCACAGGCTCAGACCACCCGCCGTCTTGCCCGTCACCGCCCAGTAGATCGACGGCCACGGACCATAGCTGCTGACGCGCGTGCCATCCGTCCCCAAGCCAACCGGAATCTTCATCTCCAGCATCTTCTTGATCGGCGGCATCTGGCGGGTTTGCGCGCCGTACTGCTTCCAGTAAAGCTCGCCCTGGAAATACATGCGGTTCTGCACGGCGATGCCGCCGCCCAGCGCCTTCACACGGGCCAGTTGCTTGTCGCTGATGGTTTCGGCATGGTCGAAGAACCAGCGCAGTCCATTGAGCGGCGTATCCTTGTTGACCTTTTCGATCACGGCCAGATCGCGGTCGATGCTCTCGTCGTAGGTCGCGTGGATGCGGAACGGCCAGCGGTTCTTGATCAGCAGGCGCAGCACCGGCTCCAGTTCGCTCTCCATGTGCGCCGGCATCTCCGGACGCGGCTCCAGGAAGTTCTCGAAGTCGGCCGCGCTCCACACCAGGTTCTCGCCGCCCCCCTCGGTGTTGTAGCCATTGGCGTAGAACAAGTGGTCGTTCTTGTCCGGCTTGGTCTGAGTGAGCCAGCGCTGGTAGTCCTCCAGCTCCTTGCCCGGCTTTTGCGCGAACAGGTAATAGGAAGTGCGCACCGTCAACTTGCCGTTCTTGGCCAGCTCCAGGCTCACCGCATAATCGTCCGGATACGCTTGTCCGCCGCCGCCGGCATCGATGGCGCTGGTCACGCCAAGGCGGTTCAGTTCGTTGTAGTACTGCTGTGTGGAATTGATCTGCTGCTCGCGCGGCAGCACATTGGTCTTGGCCAGGGTCGTGTACAGGATCATCGCGTTCGGCTTGGCGATCAGCAGGCCGGTCGGCTTGCCGTCCGCGCCCAGTTCGACCACGCCGTCCTTGTACTTGGTGTCGGCGTTGTAGCCGAGGGTGGCGATGCCCTTCTGATTGAGGAAGCCCAGCCCGTACAGATACAGCAGGAACACCGGCTTGTCCGGCACCGCTTCGTTGATCTCCGCCAGGGTCGGCAGGCGCTTTTCCTCGAACTGGAATTCGTTCCAGCCGCCCACGACCTTGACCCAGGCACCGTCCGGCGTGCGCGCGGCCTGCTCCTTGAGCATTTGCAGCGCCTTCTTCAGCGACGTCACGCCATCCCAGCGCAGCTCGGCGTTGTAGTTCAAGCCCTCGCGGATGATATGCAGGTGGGAATCGTTAAGGCCGGGAATGACGGTCTTGCCGCCGGCGTCGATCAATTGGGTGTTGGCCGATTTGAGTTTAAGGATGTTGGCATTGCTGCCGACTGCCTCGATCTTGCCGTCCTTGATGGCGAGCGCCTGGGCGAAGGCGCCCTCTTTCGTCATCGTGGCGATCTTGCCGTTGGTGATGATCAGATCCGTGGCCGCCTGCGCCAGGGTGGACAGGCCGGCGGCGTGGATCAGGGTGACTGCCATAGCGAGCTGCTTCAATTTCATCGTACTACTCCTAAAAAATAATGGGCCGGCGCGGAACGAATACCGCGCCGGCCCACATCACAGGCCAACGAATCGAGCGAGCCCGGTTCGATTAGTCCTTGATGGCTTCGACCGCGAAGGTCAGGGTTACGTCGTCGCCGACGTTCGGTGCGTATTTGCCTGCGTTAAATTCGGTACGCTTGATGGTGGCGGTGGCGTTGGCGCCGCAAGCCAGTTTCTTCATCATCGGGTGGTCCATGCACTTGAAGCCGGTCACGGTCAGGGTGACTGGTTTGGTGACGCCTTTGACGGTCAGGTTGCCTTCGATGGTCGACGGCGCGTCGCCTTTGAAGTTGACCTTGGTCGACTTGTAGGTGATGGTCGGGAACTTGGCGGTGTCGAGGAAATCCTCGCCCTGGATGTGCTGGTCGAACAGTTTCGAGCCGGTATCGACCGATTTGGTGTCGATGGTCGCTTCCACCGAGCCGGTCTTGGCGGCGCGGTCGATCGTGATCTTGGCGCTGGTGTTGTTGAAGCGGCTCGTCTGCAGCGAGTAGCCGAAGTGGCTATACGTGAAGCTCGAGAAGGTGTGGTTGGCATCGGACGAGAACGTCTCCGGTGCGGCCACGGCGGACATCGAGATACCAGCGGCGACGAGCAGGGCAAAGATTTTTTTCATTGTAGAACTCCAGAATGTTGACATACGGATGAGAACGCGACGGGGCTGGTTTTGCCGACCCGCTAATGTTCTCGAGTGCGAACGATTATGCTCGCGACATCTAAAGTTGTAAAACGAAAAATTTACCGCGTTACTATCGATAAAATCGATCATAGCGGAGTTTGGAGGGATGCGAATCGGCCAAAAGGCGGAGGGAGGGACGGAAACACATGGAACCCGTGGAAACACGCAGGGCGGATTAGCGCAGCGTAATCCGCCATGCATGAGCCGCCAGCGACGCATACATGACCGATTACGGCGTTCCGCCTAATCCGCCCTACGTGTCTCCAGAATTACGCTGCGGCCGCCTGTGCCGCCGGATGATGCAGGATACTACTCAACAGCCGCTGCTCAAGCGCCGCGAAGGCCGCGTTTCCCCTCGCCCGTGGGCGCGGCAAATCCACCTTCAGATCCAGCGTGATGCGCCCGTCCTCGATCAGCACCACGCGATCGGCCAGGGCCAGCGCCTCCTGCACATCGTGCGTCACCAGCACCGCCGTGAACCCGCGCTGCAACCACAACGCCTCGATCAACTGCTGCATCTCGATACGCGTCAACGCATCCAGCGCCCCGAGCGGTTCATCGAGCAGCAGCAACTGCGGCTCATGCAGCAAAGCCCGCGCCAACGCCACGCGCTGCCGCTGGCCGCCCGACAGCTCCGCCGGCCAATCGTCGGCGCGTTCGGCCAGCCCCACCGTCGACAAGGTCGCCGCCGCCGCGTTCAACGATCGCGGCAACCCAAGCGCCACATTCTCCAGCACCGTCTTCCACGGCAGCAGACGCGCCTCCTGGAACATGATGCGGATGCTGGCCCCGATGGCGCCCTTGCCGATCGCGATGCTGCCCTCGTCGGCCGTCTCCAACCCGGCGATCGCCCGCAGCAAGGTGCTTTTACCGCAGCCGCTGCGCCCCACCACGGCGACAAACTCGCCCGGATGCAGCTCCAGCCGCACATCCTTCAACACCTCGCGCTCGCCGAAGGATTTGCTCAAGCCATCCAGCGCCAACGACACCCCCTGGCGCTTGGCCGGCACCGGTGGCGGCGTGCTTTGCTTGCTCGCCCTGGAAAGACCCGGGACGTCGAATAATGCGGTCGAAATGTTCATCTCATTTACTCCATCAAATCAACGGTAGGCGGGATTCCAGCGCAGAAAGCGCTTTTCCAGACCGCGCGACAGCAGGTCGGCCGCCTTGCCCAGCAACGCATATAACAGTATCCCGACCAGCACCACATCCGTTTGCAGGAACTCGCGGGCGTTCATCGTCATGTAACCGATGCCCGCTTGCGCCGAAATCGTCTCCGCCACGATCAGCAGCACCCACACGAGACCCAGCGAAAACCGCACGCCGACAAGGATCGACGGCAGCGCCGCCGGCAGGATCACGTCGCGGTACAGCGGCCAGCCGGACAGGCCATAGCTGCGCGCCATCTCGATCAGCCCCTGGTCGGCCGAGCGTATGCCGTGAAAGGTGTTCAGATACACGGGGAAGAACACGCCCACCGCCAGCAGGAACAGCTTCGCGGTTTCGTCGATGCCGAACCACAGGATCACCAGCGGTATCAGCGCCAGCGCCGGAATGTTGCGCACCATTTGCAGCGTGGTGTCGAGCAGCGTTTCGGCGCGGCGGAAGCTGCCCGTCAACAGGCCAAGGGCCAGACCCAGTCCTGCGCCGATGGCGAAGCCGCTGATGGCGCGCCACAAACTGGTGCGAAGGTGCACCCACAGTTCGCCCGATACCGCCAGCGTCCAGAAGGCCTTGGCGACAGCCCACGGCTCCGGCAGGATGCGGCTCGACAGCCAGCCCAGTTGCGAGGCGGCCTGCCAACCGGCGATCAGCAGCACCGGCAATATCCATGGCGCGAACGCGCTGCTCCGCGGCCGGCCACCAGCACCGCCGCTACTTTTACGCGCGGGTTTGCGGGTGCTCTTGACCAAAGGTTGTGGTAAGACGGCCGCCATCTCAAGCCGCCTTCTTCGGCACGATATCGCTGGCCATCACTTCGCCGAAAGGTCCGCTCAGCGACTGTTCACCCACGGCCTTGCCTTTGCCCAGCAACGGGAATACCAGCTCGGCGAAGCGGTACGACTCCTCCAGATGCGGGTAGCCGGAGAAGATGAAGGTGTCGATCCCCAGGTCGGCGTATTCCTGGATGCGCGCGACCACCGTCTCGGGATCGCCGACCAGCGCCGTGCCGGCGCCGCCGCGCACCAGGCCCACGCCGGCCCACAGGTTGGGCGAGACTTCCAGTTTGTCGCGGCGGCCGCCGTGCAGGGCGGCCATGCGCTGCTGCCCCACCGAATCCATTTTGCCGAACGCCGCCTGCGCCTTGGCGATGATGTCGTCGTCCAGATGGCTGATCAGTTCATCGGCGGCGCGCCACGCGGCTTCGTTGGTCTCGCGGACGATCACGTGCAGGCGGATGCCGAACTTCACGGTGCGGCCATGCTTGGCGGCGCGCGCGCGGATGTCGGCGATCTTCTCGGCGACGGCGGCCGGCGGTTCGCCCCAGGTCAGGTAGACGTCCATCTGTTCGGCCGCCAGTTCATGCGCCGGCTCGGACGAGCCGCCGAAGTACAGCGGCGGATACGGCTTCTGCACCGCCGGATACAGCGTCTTGGCGCCCTTTACCTTGATATGCTTGCCCTCGAAATCGTAGCCGGCGTCGCCGCCCTCGCCCGCCAGCGACGCGCGCCAGACGCGGATGAATTCATCCGATATCTCATAGCGCTTGGCATGGTCGGCGTACAGGCCGTCGGCCTCCAACTCACCCTGGTCGCCGCCGGTGACGACGTTGATCAGCAGCCGGCCGTTCGACAAACGGTCGAAGGTGGCGGCCATGCGCACAGCCAAGCCGGGCGTGGTGAGGCCGGGCCGGATGGCGACCAGGAACTTGAGCTTTTGCGTGACGCTGATCAGCGACGATGCGACCACCCACGCGTCCTCGCAGGAGCGGCCGGTCGGCAGCAGCACGCCGTCGTAACCCAACGTGTCGGCGGCGACCGCGCACTGTTTCAGATAGTCGGCATCGACCGGACGCGCGCCCTTCGAGGTGCCCAGATAGCGGCTGTCGCCGTGGGTCGGGATAAACCAGAATATATTCAGTGACATGATGTTCCTTTATTGCGCCGCCAGCTGTTTGGCCGGCAGTTGTGCGTCCTTGACCACGATCGGTTTCGGGATCAGTTTGAGACTGGAGAAGGCGTCCGCTAGCTTCTGCTGCTGTTGCAGCACGTCGGCGGTGATCGGTTTGACGCCGTAGGCGTAGCGGGAGGCCGCTAGCGCCACCACTTCCGTATCGAGACCGGTTTGCGCCGACAGGATGGTGGCGACTTCCTTCGGATTCTTCGCGCCCCACTCGTCGACCTTGGCGATTTCCTCGAGCACGATGCGGACCACTTCCTGGTTCTTTTCCGCATACGGACGTGCCGCCAGATAGAACTGGTGGTTGGCGACCAGGCCTTTGCCGTCGGCCAGAACGCGCGCGCCAAGCTGCTTCTCGGCGGCGGCCAGGAACGGGTCCCAGATCGCCCAGGCGTCGACGCTGCCACGCTCAAAGGCGGCGCGCGCGTCGGCCGGCGGCAGGAAGACGATATCGATCTCTTTGTAGCCGACACCTGCCTTCTCCAGCGCCTTGACCAGCAGGTAGTGCACGTTGGAGCCCTTGTTCAGCGCGACCTTCTTGCCTTTCAGCTCGGCCAGGCTACGGATCTTCGAATCCTTGGGCACTACGATCGCTTCGCTGGCGGGCGACGGCGGCTCGTTGCCGACATAAACCAGGTCTGCGCCGGCCGCCTGCGCGAAGATCGGCGGCGCTTCGCCGACGGTGCCGAAATCGACGCTGCCGACATTCAGGCCTTCCAGCAGCTGCGGCCCGGCGGGGAACTCGGTCCATTTAACGGTGATGTTCTTGGTCGCCAGGCGCTGCTCCAGGGTGCCGCGCCCTTTCAGCAGGGTCAAGGTGCCGTATTTTTGATAGCCGATGCGGAGGGTCTGCGCTTCAGGCTTGGCCTGCGCCGCCGCGCTGGTCGATGCTCCAGCAGCCAGCACGCCGGCGGCGAACAACAGACCCAATGTGTAGCGGCGCGCGGCGCGCTTTCGTTCGATACTCATGAATTCTTCCTTGAAGTGACTTAACTCGCCAGGCGCACGGGTTCGGCCTGCACAACATAGCTGTCGCCGATGCGGCCACTGAGGGCATTCAAGCCGGCGGCCAAGGCTTCGACGCCGGCTTGCACGCGCCACGAAATCGCCTGGTCCAGCGCCAGCCCGGAACCTTCGACCCATACCAGTTGCTGGGAGGTGGCGTAGACGCTGGTCAGCACGTGGCGCGCGTCCAGCGCGTGCAGCACGGGCCGCAGCGCATAGTCCAGCGCCAGCATGTGCGACTGGCTACCGCCGGTCGCCAGCGGCAACACCAATTTTCCGGCCAGGCCGTCCTGCGGCAGCAGATCGAGGAATGCCTTCAGAATGCCGGTGAACGAAGCTTTATAGACCGGGGTGGCGATCACCACGGCGTCGGCGGCGGCCACCGCCGCCAGCGCGCGCTTGATCGCCAGGTCCGACGTATCGGCGTGCAGCAGCGCCTGCGGCGGCAGGTCGCGCACCTGCAACTTGCTGTAGCGATGGCCGTGCAAGGCCAGCTTTTCACCGACATGATCCAGCAAACGGCCGGTGCTCGATGTCGCCGCAGGGCTGCCGCCTAGAAGAAGAATGCTCATGCTCTGGTCCCCATTGATGTTGTGGCGACCAGAATAAATCCGCACCTTTGAAATCAAAACGAATAGTTTTACGCTTTCATATTCGGATTACGTTCCATGATTTTTCCAAATAAGGTAAATTGAATTTCTTCCACCCCATCCACACCATAGTTTCAGGATCTGAAATGGAAAGAACACTACTTCACTGGCTGGACCAAACCGATCTCGCATATCACCTGGCCGAACATCCGCCTGTGCACACAATCGAAGAGGCGCTCGCCGCCGCCCCCTCGATGCCTGGCTTGATGACCAAGAATATCTTCTCGCGCGATGGCGGCGGAAAAAGGCACTTCCTGATCATCGTGCCATTCAATAAGCGTATCGACCTGTCCGAGCTGGCGCGCGTGCTGCCATCGACGAAACTCGGCATGGCTTCGCCGGAGCGGCTAATGAAGCACCTGGGCGTCGCGCCTGGTTCGGTCAGCATCCTCGCGCTGATCAACGACAGCGAAGGCGCCGTGGAAACGGTGATCGACAAGGCGGTGTGGGACGCTCCCGCCGTCCAGGCGCATCCGCTGCGGAACACGGCCACGGTCTCCATGAGCCACGAGACACTGGAGCGGTTCCTGGAGTACACCGGTCATCTGCCGCGCATACTGGAGGTTCCAGGGCAGCTCACCTACTGAGTCGACTCATAAACAATTTTCCGCATAAGGAAAGCCGGATTTCTTCGTGTACGGCTTAAGGGCGCGGGTGCAATACTGACGGCACCGATACCCTTAAACGGACATACCATGTCTAAAGCTTTACTCAAAACGGCGGCGCATCCGGCACAGGACGCGGCACCGGACCCGCTGGACGTCGCCACCGATCTGGCGAAGCGCCTGGCGGAAACTGCCAACGCCCGCGACCAAGCCGGCGGCCATGCGGCGCAGGAGCGCGAATGGATACGCGAATCCGGCCTGCTCACGCTGTCGATCCCCACCGCCTTCGGGGGCCAAGGCGCGGATTGGCCGACGGTCTACCAGGTGATACGCATCGTGGCCCGTGCCGACAGCGCGCTGGCGCACGTCCTCGGCTTCCACTATCTGCAACTGGCGGGCGTCGATTTATACGGCACGCCGCAGCAGCAGCGCCGCTTCCTCACCCAAACCGTGGAGCAGAATCTGTTCTGGGGCAACGCGCTCAATCCGTTGGACCGCCGAACCACGGCGGTGGAAGCCGACTATGGCTACGTGCTCGATGGCGTCAAAAGCTTTTCGTCCGGCTCCGTGGGCTCCGACTGGCTCACCATCTCGGCCTGGCATGCGGAGACCGAAACCGCCTTGATCGGCGTGCTGCCGACGCGCCAGGAAGGCGTGTCCGTGCAAGCCGACTGGGATGCCTTCGGCCAGCGCCAGACCGACAGCGGCAATGTCCACTTCAAGCAGGTCGCGCTACCATCGACACAAGTGCTGCAGGCGCCGGGCCATACGCCCACAGCGCGGGCGACGTTGCGCTCGCAGATCGCGCAGCTGATCATGGCCAATCTCTATCTCGGCATCGGCGAAGGCGCCTTCGAGGCTGCACGCGCCTACACGTTGAGCGAGGCGCGGCCATGGTTCGCCTCCGGCGCGGAGTCGGCCGCCGCCGATCCGCTGATACAGCACCGCTTCGGCCAGTTGTGGCTCAAGCTGCGCCCCGCCGCTGTACTGGCCGACCATGCGGCGCGGGAATTGGACCGCTTGTTCCGGCTGGGCAGCGCGGTCACCGCCCGCCAGCGCGGCGAGCTGGCGGTCGCCGTGGCCGAGGCCAAGGTGCTGGCCCACACCGCCGGTATCGACGTCTCCAATCAGATGTTCGAGCTGACGGGCGCGCGCTCGACTTCGGCCCGCTATGGGTACGACAGATTCTGGCGCAACGTGCGTGTGCATACATTGCACGATCCGGTCGACTATAAGATCCGCGATCTCGGACGCTACGCGTTGGATGGCGCCGTGCCCGAACCAACCGCCTATTCCTGATACCGCGCAGCGTAATCGGCCATCTATGAGCCACCGGCGACGCATGCATTGGCCGATTACGGCGTTCCGCCTAATCCGCCCTACGTGATTCCTACTCACTATTGACTACCCATGACTGCTCCACTAATCAATATTACACACGCGAGCAAAACCTTCGCGCTGCCCGACGGCGGCGAGTTCCACGCCGTGCGCGACGTCTCGCTATCGGTCGACCAGGGCGACATCTTTGGCCTGATCGGCAAGAGCGGCGCCGGCAAGTCCACGCTGCTACGCCTTATCAACCTGCTTGAGCGCCCGGACCAGGGCCTGATCGAAGTCGATGGCCGCGAACTGACGTCCTTGAACAAACGCGATCTGCGCGACGCCCGCCGCAACATCGGCATGATCTTCCAGCAGTTTAATCTGCTGCAAAACGCCAGCGTGTTCGACAACGTCGCCTTCCCCTTGCGCATCCACGGCGGTCTGACGGCCGATCGCATCACCGCCCGCGTCAACCAATGCCTGGAGCTGGTCGAATTGGGCGGCAAGTCCGCCAGCTATCCGGCGCAGCTTTCCGGCGGCCAGAAACAACGCGTCGCCATCGCCCGCGCGCTGGCCAGCGGACCGGCAGTGCTGCTGTGCGACGAGCCGACTTCCGCGCTGGACGCCGAAACCACGCGCGCCCTGCTCGCCACGCTGCGCGACATCAACCACCGGCTCGGCGTCACTATCGTGATCGTTAGCCATGAGCTGTCGGTGATCGGCGAAATCTGCAACCGCGTCGCCGTCATCGAAGACGGCGCCATCGCGGAACAATTTGCGCTGGACGACGCGGCCAGCCTGACGGTTCCCCGCAAAACGGCGCTGGGACGCGAGCTTGCGCAGCATGGCGCGGCCACACTGGGCATCGCCGATGCGGCCGGCCGCAGCTTCGCCGCCCACCGGGAGGGCGCCCATGTTTGAGTCCCTCAGCTCCCTCAGCGTTTCGGCGGTCAACATCATCGCCATGCTGCCCGAAATGTGGACCGCCCTGGGCCAGACCCTGACGATGCTGGGCATCGGCCTGACGGCGGCCGTGTTGATCGGCGGTCCGCTCGGCATCCTGCTGTTCCTGGTCGCCGACGGTCAATCGCTGCAAAACCGTCCGGCCGCGCTGATGCTTGGATGGTTCGTCAACACGGTGCGCTCCTTCCCCTTCATCATCCTGCTGGTGGCGCTGGTGCCGTTCACCCGCATCATCGCCGGCACGTCGATCGGGCCGCTGGCGGCCGCCGTGCCGCTGTCGTTCGCAGCCATCCCCTACTTCGCCCGCATGGTGGAGCAGAACCTGCGCGAAGTGCCGCGTGGCGTCGTCGAAGCGGCGCACGCCATGGGCGCATCCGAACTGCAGATCGTACTGCGGGTGCTGCTGGTCGAAGCGCGCTCCGGGCTCGTTCTGGCGCTGACAGTACTGTCGATCAGCTTCCTGTCCTATTCCGCCGTGGCCGGCGTGGTGGGCGGCGGCGGTATCGGCGACCTGGCGATCCGCTATGGCTACTACCGCTTCGAGACCGACATCATGGTCGCCACCGTCGCCATCCTGATCGTCATGGTGCAGCTGATCCAGTTCACCGGCAACCGCATCGCCAAACGTATCGATAAACGCTAGAGGAAAACAATATGAAAACCCCGAATCGCCGTCAACTGCTGCTGGCAGCCCTGCTCATCGCCACCGGCGCCAATACCATCGCCAACGCCAGGGACCCGAAGGAACTGGTCATCGGCACCAGCGCGGGTCCGTACGCGGACCAGGTCAAGCTGGGCATCAAGCCTATCCTGGAAAAACAGGGCTACAAGGTCAAGCTGGTGGAGTTCAACGACTACATCCAGCCCAACTTCGCACTGGCCGAGGGTTCGCTGGACGCCAACATCTTCCAGCACATTATCTACCTGACCAAGTTCTCGACGGAGCACAAGCTGCAACTGAGCGAATTGGTGAAGGTGCCCACCGCCCCCATCGCCATCTACAGCAAAAAACACAAGACGCTCAACGATGTGAAGGAAGGCACCACCGTGGCCCTGCCGAACGACCCGACCAACCAGGCGCGCGCGCTGGTGCTGCTGGATCAACTGGGCTGGATCAAGCTGCGCGACAAATACGATCCGGTGCGCGCGTCGGAAAAGGACATCGCCACCAATATCAAGAAAATCAAGCTGATACCGTTGGAAGCTGCGCAGTTGCCGCGCTCGCTGCAAGACACCGACTATTCCTTCGTCAACGGGAACTACGCGCTGGCGTCCGGCCTGAAGCTGAAGGACGCGCTGACGACCGAGAAAATCTCGCCCAACTACGCCAATCTGGTGGCGGTGCGCACCGCCGACAAGGACAAGCAGTTCGCCAGAGACATCGCGGCCGCCTACCGCTCGCGCGAGTTCCTGGAGGTGACCAAGAAGCACTTCGCCGACTACGCCAAGACCGACTACCAACTGGCGCTGGAAGCTGGCGGCAAGCCCGCCTCCGGAAAATAATGGGCAAGCCGATACGCTTCAACGCCTTCCAGATGCACACGGTGAGCCACCAGTCGCCGGGGCTGTGGACACATCCGCGCGACAACGGCCACCGCTACACCGATCCAGACCACTGGACCGAACTGGCGCGGTTGCTGGAGGCTGGCCGCTTCGATGCGGTCTTCCTGGCCGATGTGCTGGGCGCCTACGACGTCTACCAAGGCAGCGCGGAAGCGGCCCTGCGCCACGGCGTGCAGGCGCCGCTGAACGATCCGCTGGCGCTGGTGCCGCTGATGGCGCAGGCCACCACGCACCTGGGCTTCGGCGTGACGTGCGCGCTGACGTACGAGCATCCCTACACCTTTGCGCGCCGCATCTCGACGCTCGACCACCTGACGCGCGGCCGTATCGGCTGGAACATCGTCACCGGCTACCTGGATAGCGCGGCACGCAACCTGGGGCTGAACCAGCAATTGGGCCATGACGAGCGTTACGACCTGGCGGACGAGTATATGGATGTCGTCTACAAGCTGTGGGAGAAGAGCTGGGACGACGACGCGGTGGTCAACGACAAGCAACGCGGCGTGTACGCGGAGCCGTCGCGTGTGCACCCGATCAACCACGCGGGACGGCACTACCAGGTACCGGGGTTTCATCTGTGCGAGCCATCTCCGCAGCGCACGCCGCTGCTGTACCAGGCCGGCACTTCGCCGCGCGGGACGGCGTTCGCGGCCAAGCACGCAGAGTGCACCTTCGTCAGTGGTCCCAGCAAGCAAGTGGTGAAAAAGTATGCCGACGATCTGCGGGCGGCCGTGCGCGCTGCGGGCCGCGATGGCGATGAGCTGAAAATCTACGCGCAAGCGCTGATCGTCACCGCGCCAACCGAAGCGCAGGCGCGGGCCAAGCACGAAGAGTACCGCAGGCATATCGATATCGAGGCGGCGTTGGCGCTGCTGTCCGGCTGGACCGGCGTGGATTTCGGCCGCTATCCGCTCGACGCGACCATCGAATATATCGACTCGAACGCCGGACGCTCGGCGCTGGCATCATTCAGCCAGGCGGACCCGGACCGCCAGTGGACGGTGCGCGAGGCGGCGGAGTTCATCGGCCTGGGCGGGCGGGGGCCGGTGCTGGTCGGCGATCCTGCGCAGGTGGCCGATCAACTGGAAGCATGGCAGGACGCGACGGGAATCGACGGCTTCAATCTGGCGTTCGCGGTCGCCCACGAAAGCATGCGCGACGTGGTGGAGCTGATCGTGCCGGAATTACAGCGGCGCGGGCGCTATCGCAAGGAGTACTCACCGGGCACGCTGCGCGAACAGGTGCTCGGACAAGGGGCACGACTGGCGCCAACACACGCCGGCCGGCAAGTGCGGATCGACGCGGCGCCGTTGAAATCGGCGGCCTAATCGTTGCGCATCTGCGCCTGCGAGACATTGCTGCCCGCCGGGACGCTCTGGGTGAGCCACACATTGCCGCCGATGGTGGAACCGGCGCCTATGGTGATGCGGCCCAAGATCGTCGCGCCGGCGTAGATGACCACGTCGTCCTCCACCACGGGATGGCGCGGCACGCCCTTGATCAGCATGCCCTTGTCGTCGGCCGGGAAGCGCTTGGCGCCCAGGGTCACGTGCTGATACAGACGCACGCGCTGGCCGATGATGGCCGTCTCGCCGATCACCACGCCGGTGCCGTGGTCGATGAAGAAGCTGCCGCCGATCTGCGCGCCCGGGTGGATGTCGATGCCGGTCAGCGAATGGCCGATATCCGAGATCAGGCGCGCCAGGAACGGCGATCCGAGGCGATGCAGGCTATGCGCCAGGCGGTAGTACAGGATCGCGATCGTGCCCGGATAGCACAACATGATCTCCGCCACCGACGTCGCCGCAGGGTCGCCGGAAAACGCCGCCTGCACGTCGGAGACCACCAGCGCGCGGATGGCCGGCAGGCCGGCCGCGAACTCGCGCGTGATGGCGTGCGCGCAACGCGTCAGCTTCTCCTCGTCGACGACCGCCTCCTCGCACGAAAACTGCAGACCGCGCCTAACCTGCTCGGTCAGGCGGTTCAAGGTGGTGTTGAGCGTATCGCCGACAAAATAGTCGATGCTTTCGTCGGTCAGGTTCGGCCGGCCGTAGTGCGTGGGGAATAACACCGCCGACAGGCCATTGACGATGATCGTCAACGCCTCGCGCGACGGCAGTTCCCTGACCTTGCCGTGATGGCGGATATTGTGCGTCGCCTCCCGCGAAATGCGCAGCTGCTCGACGACGCTGTCCAAGTTCCAGTGCGACGGCTTCACGCCGGTTCCGTCAAAAGTATCGATGGTCATGATGTCTCAAATATAGGAATACAAAACGAGGGCGTAATAAGCCATCTCATAGCATAGCCGCCGCGCCTTCAAATAAGAACGAAGCTTTTTGCCCTTCAATATGCGGTAATCGCATATCGCGTAAAATACCGGGTCTGACGAACAATACGCCTTTCATGAATATTTTGCTGACACTGCTGCTGGCGGGGCTGACCATGGTCGGTCCGCTGGCCATCGACACCTACCTGCCGTCCTTCCCGGCCATCGCCCAGACCTTCGACGCCAGTCCGCTGGTCATCCAGCAGACCCTGAGCATGTTCCTGTTCTGCTTCGCCTTCATGATGCTGTTCTACGGCACCCTGTCGGACTCCTTCGGCCGTCGTCCGGTGATCCTGATTTCGCTGGTGCTGTATATCGCCGCCTCGATCGGCGCGGCGATGGCGCCATCGATCGGCGTCCTGCTGGCATGCCGTGTGGTGCAGGGCCTGGCCGCCGGCGCCGGCTCGGTCGTGGGCCGCGCCATCGTCATGGATCGATTCTCCGGAGCCGAGGCGCAGAAGATCTTGGCACATATTATGATGGTGTTCGGTTTGGCCCCGGCTATCGCGCCGGTGCTGGGTGGCTGGCTGCAGGTCGGTTTCGGCTGGCGCTCGGTGTTCTGGTTCCTCGCCGCCTTCGGCATCCTGATGTTCGCCGCCGTGCAGCGCGCGCTGCCGGAAAGCCTGGCCGTCAAGGACCGCCACCCGTTCCACCTTGCACCGATCGCAAAAAACTACTGGAAGGTGCTGTGTCACCACCACTTCCTGCTGCTGTCGATCGCGGTGGGCATGTGCTTTGCCGGCGTGGCGCTGTATATCGGCTCGGCCGCCTACTTCGTCATGAACATTTTGCATTTGCCGGAAACGGCGTTCGCGTGGATGTTCGTGCCGCTGATCGGCGGCATGGTGGTGGGGTCGGCGTTGTCAGGAAAATTCGCGCATAAGTTCGCGCGCAAGACACAGGCGTGGATGGGGTTTGCCGTCATGATCGCGGCGGGCGTGATCAATGTCGCCTACAACTACTATTATGTGGCGGCGGTGCCCTGGGCGGTCATGCCGCTGTTTATCTACTCGTTCGGACTGGCGCTGGCCATGACGCCGTTGTCGATGATCGCGCTGGACTATTTCCCCAACAACAGCGGGCTGGCGTCGTCGATGCAGTCGTTTATCCAGATGCTGTTGTTCGCGCTGGTGTCGGGATTGGTGGCGCCGCTGCTGTTCGACAGCGCCTTGAAGCTGGCGTGGGGCGTGCTTGCCAGTTTGGTAGTGAGCGTGATCGCGTGGCTGCTGGCGCAAACCGGCAAACCGGTGACGCATTAGACAGGTACGCACCGCTGGACGGCAACGCATGAAACACATGGAAACACGTAGGGCGGATTAGCGAAGCGTAATCCGCCATGCACGCACGCCACGGTCACCTGATCAAGGCCACGGCGCCGGATTCAAATTCACATACTGCGCCCCGCCCTGCTCCGGCTCCCGGTCCGCCGGCAGCCCGCCCGGCGCCTGCGCCGGATTGCGCAAACCCAGTATCTCCTTGCGCGACTCGACGAAATCGGCGCTGGTCAGCGGATTTTCCTTATCCGGCCAATTCTCTTCCGCCCACCGCTGCAGTTCCTCAAATCGCTGCCAAAGTTCGTTGACGAACTGGCGGCGCGTATCTTCGTTGACCATGATTTCTCCTTGATTAAGCCTAAGTCTGCGTTCCCTGCAAGCTATCGTCGGTGCGCCCACGCACGAATATACATCCGCGGGTAGAATAGCGCCTTAAACTGCTTTAACGACCCATCAATGCGACTGACCTCTTTTACCGACTATTCGCTGCGAACGCTGCTCTTCCTCAGCGCGAACCGGGATCGCCTGGTCACCATCCAGGATATCGCCGACCTGCACGTGATCTCGAAAAACCATTTGATGAAAGTGGTCTATCAGCTGGGACAATCCGGGCTGGTTGAGACGGTCCGCGGCCGCAATGGGGGCCTGCGCCTCGGCAAGGAGCCGAAGGACATCAACATCGGCGCGCTGGTGCGGGCCACCGAGACGGATTTCTTCATGGCGGAGTGCTTCGACCGCGCCAACGATACCTGTCCGCTGACGCCCGACTGCCGCCTCAAACATACGCTCAACGACGCCACCAAGGCCTTCCTCGACGTCCTGGATAAACAGACCTTGGCCGACATGCTGCCGGCCGATCCGGCCAGCTCCAACATCAAACCGGTGCGCATCATGCGCGGCGCGGCCAGCCAGGAGTAAATCCAGCGCGGCGAAATCAAGCCGCGTCCTGCGTCAACTGCGGCAGGGACGCCATCAGATCCGAAAAACGCTGCCCCTGTATCATCACGTGATCGCGCAGCAGCCGCGCCGCCAGCTCGCCGTCGCCGGACACGATAGCCTGCACCACCCCGTCATGCTCGCGATAGGAATTGGCCAGCCGGTCTCGCACGCGCAGCTGCAGACGGCGGTAAGGCCGCAGGCGCCGGTACAGATTACGCGTCTGCTCGATCAAAAACTGGTTATGGCTGCCGGCGTAGATCGCCTCGTGGAACACTTCGTTCTTGTAGTAGTAATCATCCGGCTCGTGCGCCTGCATCGCCGCCTGGCAGGCCTCGTGGGCCGCCAGCAAAGCCTTCTGCTCCTCCGGTGTCATGCGCCGCGCCGCCAGCCGGCCGCAGGTCGACTCCAGTTCCGACATCACCTCGAACATCTCCACCAGCTGCCGCGGCCCCAATTCGGC
This sequence comes from Duganella sp. GW821-FHT07F09, assembly GCF_059418705.1. Taxonomy (NCBI): domain Bacteria; kingdom Pseudomonadati; phylum Pseudomonadota; class Betaproteobacteria; order Burkholderiales; family Oxalobacteraceae; genus Duganella; species Duganella sp. GW821-FHT07F09. The sequence goes on from NZ_JBWKQJ010000007.1 coordinate 143,013, forward strand.
GACGATGGCGCCGCGCCGTGGCCGGATCACCACCAGCCCCATTGAGGCCAGTTGTATCAGCGTTTCGCGGATCGGCGTACGCGAGACGCCGAAGCGCGTCGCCAGTTCGGTTTCGTCCAGATGCTGGCCGGGCTTGAACACGCCGACCGCGATCATTTCTTCTATTTGTTCACGCAGGCTTGCGGAATGGTTAGTCATGGGTTTGCGATGCCTTCCGAAATACAGGCTTCATTATAAATGCGATTTTGACCTTGACAATGTATCCACGGTGAACGATCTTGTATACATAAAAAAGAAGATTGCATATCGTATGCAATAAAGATAATATTTCTAGACATCAATTTCTTGGAGGAATGTATGACCACTTTTACCCGCAGGGCCGTACTCGCCGCACTGGCCACAAGCCCGTTGTTGTTTCAACCAGCATGGGCGCAGACGAAGACGCTCAAAATCTCCCACCAGTTCCCGGGCGGGACGATCAACGAAGGCGACTTCCGCGACCGCATGACCCGCATGTTCGCGGCAGAAGTGGAAAAACGCTCCAAGGGCGGCCTGAAATTCGAGATCTATCCGGGTTCCTCGCTGATGAAGACCAACGCCCAGTTCTCGGCCATGCGCAAGGGCGCGCTCGATCTGTCGCTGGTGCCGCTGTCGTACGCCGGCGGCGAAGTCCCGGAGGTGAACATCGGCCTGATGCCGGGGCTGGTGACGTCGTACGAACAGGCGTACAGCTGGAAGAACGCCGAAGTGGGCAAGGAACTCAGTCGCATCCTCTATGAAAAAGGCATCGTGCTGGTGAGCTGGATCTGGCAGGCCGGCGGCGTCGCCTCGCGCACCAAGCCGGTGGTCGATCCGGACGACGCCAAGGGCATGAAGATACGCGGCGGCTCGCGCGAAATGGACCTGATCCTCAAGGCCGCCGGCGCCGCCGTGGTGTCGCTGCCGTCCAACGAAATCTACGCCGCCATGCAGACCGGCGCGATGGAAGCGGCGCTGACCTCCTCCACCTCGCTGATCTCGTTCCGCCTCGAAGAAGTGTCGAAGGCACTGACCACGGGCCGCAACGGCGCCTACTGGTTCATGTTCGAGCCGCTGATGATGTCGCGCGCGATCTTCGACAAGCTGCCGAAGGACCAGCAGCAACTGATCCTGACCGTCGGCGCCGAGCTGGAAGCGTTCGCCCTGAAATCGGCCAAGGCCGACGACATCCAGGTGGCCGCCGTGTACCAGAAGGTCGGCGCCAAGGTGGTCGACCTGAATCCGGCCGTGGTGAAAAAATGGCAGGCCATCGCCCGCACCACCGCCTGGAAGGACTATGGAGAGAAGAACGATAACTGCGCCAAACTGCTGAAACTGGCGGAGCAGACGCTATGAGCCATGGGGTTGAACTGGAGCCGGGGCGCGGCCCCGCGCCACCCGACAACGCCGTCGTAGCGGCGGCAACCGCGCTGCTCGACCGGGTCAATCGCGCGCTGCTGTTCGTGTCGATGATCGCGCTGGTGCTCACCGCCTTCGTGCTGACCTATTCGGTGGTGTCGCGTTACTTCTTCAACTCGCCCACCGACTGGCAGGACGAGGCCTCGGTGTTCATGCTGGTCGGCGTGACGTTCTTCTGCACGGCCTTCGTGCAGTCGCATCGCGGCCATATCGGCATCGAGGCGGTGGCCTCGCTGCTGCCGCGAGGCGTCAACGCGGCGCGCCTGCTGTTCGTCGACCTGGTCTCGGCGCTGTTCTGTGCCTTCTTCTCGTGGAAATCGTGGGCGCTGTTCCACGAAGCCTGGGTCGATGGCCAGACCACGTCGTCGACCTTCGCGCCGCCGCTGTGGATACCGTACTCGATGATGGCGGCCGGCATGACCCTGCTGACCCTCCAGATCGTGCTGCAAACGCTGGCAAGAATGACCAATAAACCAACAGTGGAGCGTGCGGCATGAGCGAACTGACTCTGGGCGCGCTGTATGGCGCCGTCACCCTGGTGGTGATGTTTTCGGGGATGCCGATCGCCTTCGCCCTCGGCGTGGTGGCGACGGGCTTCATGTACTTCTTCATGCCCTCCTCCTCGCTCGACACGATCACGCAGAACGTCTACGAGGAGATGGCGTCGATCACGCTGCTGTCGATCCCCCTGTTCATCCTGAAGGGCGCGGCCATCGGCAAATCACCGGCCGGCAAGGACCTGTACTCCGCCATCCACACGTGGATGCACAAGGTTCCCGGCGGCCTGGGTATCGCCAACGTGTTCGCCTGCGCGCTGTTCGCCGCCATGGCCGGTTCGTCGCCGGCCACCTGCTCGGCCATCGGCTCGGCGGGCATACCGGAGATGCGCAAGCGCGGCTACTCGCCCGGTTTCGCGGCCGGCATCATCGCCGCCGGCGGCACGCTGGGCATCCTGCTGCCGCCGTCGATCACGATGATCCTGTACGCGGTCGCCGCCGAGCAGTCGCTGGGCCGCCTGTTCCTGGCCGGTATCGGCCCCGGCATCCTGCTGGTCGCGCTGTTCGCCGGCTATGCCGTCTACCGCGCGCAGAAGGAATACAAGATGGCGCTGGCCATCTACCAGAACGGCGGCGAAAAGTCGCCCTACCTGGAGGACGAGCACTTCACGTTGAAGCAAAAAGTGGAAATGCTGCCGCGCGTGCTGCCGTTCATCGTGCTGCTGATCGGCGTGATGGTCGCGCTCTACGGCGGCTTCGCCACCCCGTCCGAGACGGCGGGCCTGGGCGCGCTGCTGGCGCTGGTGCTGCTGGCCGTGATCTACGGCGTCTGGAAGCCCAAGGACCTGTCGCCCATCCTCAGCTCATCGATCAAGGAATCGACGATGCTATTGCTGATCATCGGGATGTCGCTGCTGTACTCCTACGTGATGAGCTATCTGCATATCAGCCAGTCGGCAGCCAACTGGGTGGTCAGCCTGCACCTGTCGAAATGGCTGCTGCTGACGGTGATTTTGCTGATGGTGGTCGTATTCGGCTTCTTCCTGCCGCCGGTTTCGATTATCCTGATGACCGCGCCGATCATCCTGCCGCCGTTGAAGGACGCCGGTTTCGACCTGATCTGGTTTGGCGTGGTGATGACCGTGGTGATGGAAATGGGCTTGATCCATCCGCCGGTGGGGCTCAATATATTCGTTATCAAGAACATCGCCCCGGACATACCGCTCAAGGATGTGATCTGGGGCGTGTTCCCCTTCCTGGTGCTGATGTTCGTGGCGGTGATCTTGTTATGCCTGTTCCCGTCCATCGCCACAGGCCTGCCAGACATGATTATGGGAGCAAAGTAAATGACAGTCGCCGCATGGAACACCCTGCAGCAAAACCGCGCCGCACGACTCAAGCGCGCCGGCACGGCACTGGGCACCGACCTGACGGGCAAAAGCCTGCCGGCCGCGCGCATCGCCGATCTGCTGCACGCGGTGATCGAATGCGGCGACCGCGTTTGCCTTGAAGGGAATAACCAGAAACAGGCCGACTTCCTCGGCCACGCGCTCGCGAACCTGAATCCGGAAAGGGTCAACGACCTGCACATGCTGCAGTCGGTGCTGGCGCTGCCGGAGCATCTGGATGTGTTCGAGCGCGGCGTCGCCTCCAAGCTGGACTTTTCGTTCTCCGGCCCGCAGGCGGCGCGCGTGGCGCGGCTGGCGTCGGCCGGCAAACTCAATATCGGCGCCATCCACACTTATCTGGAGCTGTTCAGCCGCTACTTCATCGACCTGCCGCCGCGCGTCTGCCTGATCGCAGCGGAGGCGGCCGACCGCCACGGCAACCTGTACACCGGTCCGAACACCGAGGACACGCCGGCCATCGTCGAGGCGACCGCCTTCAAGCAGGGCATCGTCATCGTCCAGGTCAACCGCATCGTCGACAGCGTGCCGCGGGTCGACGTGCCGGGCGACTGGGTCGATTTCGTCGTGCAGTCGCCGCGTCCCTACTATATCGAACCGCTGTTCACGCGCGATCCGGCGCAAATCTCGGAAATCCAGGTGCTGATGGCGATGATGGCCATCAAAGGCATCTACGCCGAATACGGCGTGCAGCGCCTGAACCACGGCATCGGCTTCGACACCGCCGCCATCGAACTGCTGCTGCCCACCTACGCCGAGTCGCTCGGACTGCGCGGCAAGATCGGCAAGCACTGGGCGCTCAACCCGCACCCGGCGCTGATTCCGGCGATCGAGGCGGGCTTCGTGCAATCGGTGCACTCGTTCGGCTCGGAGCTGGGCATGGAGGACTACATCCACGCGCGGCCCGACGTCTTCGCCATCGGCCCGGACGGCACCATGCGCAGCAACCGCGCCATGTGCCAGGCCGCCGGCCACTACGCCTGCGACATGTTCATCGGCTCGACGCTGCAAATCGATTTGCAGGGCAATTCGTCGACGGCGACGGCGGGCCGCATCTCCGGCTTCGGCGGCGCCTCCAACATGGGCGCGGACGCGCGCGGACGGCGCCACGCCAGTCCGGCGTGGCTGAAGGCGGGCCAGCAGGCCCGTGAAGGCCGCAACACCATACCGCGCGGCCAGAAGCTGGTGGTGCAGATGGTGGAGACCTTCCGCGAACATATGCAGCCGGCCTTCGTCGAAAAGCTCGACGCCTGGGAGTTGATGGAACAAGCCAAAATGGCGATTCCGCCTGTGATGATCTACGGCGACGACGTCACCCACATCCTGACCGAGGAAGGCATCGCCAACCTGCTGCTGTGCCGCACCGACGAGGAACGCGAGCAGGCGATACGCGGCGTGGCCGGCTACACACCGGTCGGACTGGGACGCGACGCGCGCATGGTGGAAAACCTGCGCGATCGTGGCATCATCCAGCGTGCGGAGGACCTCGGCGTCGACAAGCGCCTGGCCACGCGCGACCTGCTGGCCGCCCGCAATATGAAAGACCTGGTGCGCGCATCGGGCGGTTTGTACCAGCCGCCCAAGCGTTTCCGCAACTGGTAGAGGAGCAGATATGGAAACCCTGAACTACCGATTCGAGCAAGGAACCCGCCGCCTCAAGACCGACCCGCAAGTGGTCGGCGTGGTCGGTTCCGGCAATCTGGAAGTGCTGATCGAGCCTGCGGCGCTCGATGGCGCCTGCACCATCGAAATCACCACGGCGGCGGTTGGCTTCGGCCCGATCTGGCAGGCCGTGATGAACGACTTCCACGCGCGCTGGCTGCTGGCCGATACCCGCATTTCGATCAACGACATGGGCGCGACGCCGGCCGTCGTCAGCCTGCGGCTCGACCAGGCCGTGCAAACCATGCTGGGAGACGCATCGTGACCACCGCCTCGACCCCCGACATGAATCCAATCCGCGCCGTCAGCTATCAGGAAGCGACCGCGCGCGAGCGCCTCCACCAGTTGTTCGATCCGGGCAGCTTCGAGGAATTCCTGCCGCCGTCCAAACGCGTCATCAGCCCGCACCTGGGTCAGCTCAACGCGCCGGTGGCCTTCGACGACGGCGTTGCCGTCGGCCGCGCCTCGCTGGGCGGCGTGCCGGTCTACACGGCCGCGCAGGAAGGTGGCTTCATGGGCGGCGCCGTGGGCGAGGTCCATGGCGCCAAACTGGTCGGTTTGCTGCGCCGGGCCGTCGCCGACAAGGTCGCGGCGGTTGTGCTGCTGGTGGAATCGGGCGGCGTGCGCCTGCACGAGGCCAACGCCGGCCTGATCGCGGTGTCGGAAGTGATGCGCGCCCTGCTCGACGCGCGCGCCGCCGGCGTGCCGGTGATCGTGCTGGTGGGCGGCTCCAACGGCGCCTTCGGCGGCATGGGCATCGTCTCGCGCTGCGCCAACGTGGTGGTGATGTCGGAGGAAGGCCGGCTGGCGATGTCCGGTCCGGAAGTGATCGAAACCGCCAACGGTGTCGAGGAATTCGATTCGCGCGACCGCGCGCTGGTCTGGCGCAGCACCGGCGGCAAACACCGCTACTTGATGGGCGACTGCCAGCGCATCGTCGCCGATGACATCGCGGCCTTCCGCGCCGCCGCGCGGGAAGCGTTGGCGGAATATGCGAGCCAGCCGGCGGAATTGTCGCTGGAAGCGCTGGAAGCGGAGCAGCACATGCTGACCGAGCGCATCGCCAGCTTCGGCGCCCTGCCCGATCCGGTCGACATCTGGACCGCGATGCGGATACCCGACGCGGCCAACGTGCCGATGCTGGAGGTGGACAGTTTTATCGCGGTGGCCGCAACGCACCGCATGGGAGCCTGATATGGACTGGAAAAAACTGGCGGATACGCTGTTCCCGCAAGGTCACTCGATCATCGAGAAAGACGATTTCCTCTGCGGCAGCGGCCAAGTCGATGGTGAGATGGTGAAGGTGATCGGCACCACCGGCCACACGCCCATCGGCGTGGAGATCGCGCTGGCGCAGGCGCGCGGAATTTTGCACACCGTGCGTGAATTCCCCGGCAAGCCGATCCTGATGCTGATCGATACGCAGGGCCAGCGTTTGCGTCATCGGGACGAAATGTTGGGCATCAACAGCTATATGGCCCACCTGGGCAAGTGCGTGGACCTGGCGCGGCGCAAGGGCCACAAGATCATCGGTTTGGTCTACGACCAAGCCTTATCGGGTGGTTTCATCACCAGCGGCCTGATGGCCGACTCCTGCTACGCCCTGCCCGACGCCACCATCCGCGTCATGGGGCTGCCGGCGATGGCGCGCATCACCAAGGTGCCGGAGGAACGCCTGACGGAACTTGCGCAAAGCAATCCCGTGTTCGCCCCCGGGCCGGAAAACTATCTGCGCATGGGCGGCTTGCAGGCGATCTGGGAAGGCGATCTCGCGGCGCAACTGAGGGCGGCGTTGGCGGAACCCACCACCGGCGACCAGCGCAGCGCGCTGGGACTCGAACGCGGTGGACGACGGCTGGCGCAGCCGGTGATCGAAGCCGTCATGACGGACAGCGATGTACGCGCCACCTGAGAAAAAAGGCATGACCGCGACAGCCGTTCCTGGCCTGGAAAGGCATATGCTGGTCTGGCTTGACGAAGCCGGCTGGAACGCCGCACAGGCGACCACGGAGCCGCAGCCGAAGATGGCCTTCCGGCTGTGGCAAAGCCAGTCCTGGCCGGTCATCGTGCGGCGTGCCGACACCAACGCGGCATCGGACGAGATCTGTCTTGGATTACCTTTACCACCCGACGAAGACAGTGGCGAGAAGGTACGCATTTCTCTGCGCGCGCTTGCGGCGCATATCATCAAAGCGACGTCCGCGATTGAACTGGTTTCCGTCGTACGCTCCTTATCAGGTCCCCTGCGCGCACCGCTCGCCGCGTTACAACAAGATGCGGCGGGCATGCATTTGCGCGTCTACGGTTCGCTGGCGATGGAGGCCATCACCGGCCTACCCTATGTATCGTCGACATCGGATGTCGACATCCTGTTTCACCCGACCAGCCGGCGACAGCTGGAGAACGGCGTGGCGGTACTGTCCCGCCACGCCGCGCTGCTGCCGCTCGACGGCGAGATCGTTTTTCCCGGCGGCGCTGCCGTATCGTGGAAGGAGTGGCAGATGGCGATCGACCATCCGGCCAAGGTGATCGTCAAGGAGCTGCATGCGGCGCGCCTGGCCGATACCGCGTCGCTACTGGCGTTACTGGAGCCGTCTTGATGCGTGCCGCCAGCCTCGCATCCGTTCCGCGCGCGCGCATTCCCCACGCGGCGCCACGACAGCTAAACGCTCCGACGCGACAACGCTTCGCCCGGGAGATCGCGCGGCTTGCCGTCGGCAGCCTGTACACCGAACTATGCCTCTACCCGAAACCGGGACTGGTGTCGCTGGTCGATTCGGGCAGCCATAGCGACATGAACGCGGCCACCTTCATGCGCAGCCTGTTCTCGCTGCGCCACTATTTCAGGAACATCTGCCTGGCGGGATTGGACGACGCGCCTTTCTCTCAATTGAAGCAACTTGGCATCGCGGCGGAAAAGGCGATGTTGAAGGCGACGCGAGGCGTCAACACCCATCGCGGCGCCATCTTCAGCCTTGGTCTGCTGTGCGCGGCGGCGGGCCGCGCGCGCGCGCAAGGCACACCGATGACGCCGGCCGCACTGCGCGCCACCATGCTGATACGCTGGGGCGAGGAACTGGCGATGCACGCCAGCGCGCCATCCACACGGGCAGCGGCGACCAGCAACGGCCTGCGCGTGGCGGTGCAATACGCGGCAAGCGGCGCGCGGGAGGAAGGCGCGCTTGGCCTGCCGTCGGTATTCGAGATCGGCGTGCCTGCCTTGCAGGCCACGCGCGCACGCGGCGCCACGATGACGATGGCCCGCATCGACGCGCTGTTCGCGTTGATGGCGCACATCAGCGACAGCAACGTCTATCACCGCGCCGGTCCGCAAGGCGCGCAGACGGTACGAACACACGCGCAGCGATTCCTTGACGCCGGCGGCACCGCGAACGCCGACTGGCTCGGACAGGCGCTGGCCAGCCATCAGGTATTTGTGCAGCGGCGCCTGTCGCCAGGCGGCGCCGCCGACTTGCTGGCGGCAAGCTGCCTTGTGCAATCCATCGCCGCGCTGGACGCGGACAGGCGGTAGCGATGTCATACGGCGCCCAATCACGTCTGCTGCTGCTCTGCCCCGGCCAGGGCGGGCAGCATGCGCAAATGTTCGACCTGGCGCGCACCAGCGCCAGCGCGGCCGCCCTGCTCGACGGCCTGTCCGCCGCAATGCCGCAGGTTTTCAATGGAGCGGACATTTACGCCAACAGCAACGCGCAGCCGCTGATCGTGGCCGCGACCCTGGGCATGTGGGAAGCGGTCCGGGAGTTCGCGCCGCCGCCAGCGCTGGTGGCCGGGTACAGCATCGGCGAATTGTCGGCGTATGGCGTGGCCGGCGCATTCACCGCCGCGACGGCGGCCGGGCTGGCGGCACAACGCGCGCAACTGATGGACGCGTGCCTGGCGGCGCATCCGGGCCAGGCGTTGCTGGCACTATCTGGTCTGAGCTCAAAACGGCTCGAAGAACTGGCGACGTCGCACGCTTTTCACATCAGCATAGAAACCGGCGACGACGCCTGTATCGCCGGCGGTTCGCTTCAAACAGCGCAGGCGCTGGAGGCGGCCGTCATCGCGGCGGGCGGACGGTGCACGCGGCTGCCGGTCGAAGTGGCATCGCACACGCCGTTCTTGCGCGAAGCCGTGCGGCCGTTCTCGGAACTGTTGCGGCAAGCCGAATTCGGACCGATGACCGCGCCCGTGCTGGCCGGGATCAGTGCGACGGCTGTCGATAGCAAAGAGCAGGCGGTGGACCTGCTATCGCGCCAGATGGCCGAAAAAATCCGCTGGCTCGCGTGCATGGACGCCTGCGCCGAAGCCGGCATCACCTACGCGCTGGAATTGGGACCCGGATCGGCGCTGACGAAAATGCTGCAAGCGCGGCACCCACACATCAACACCCGATCGATCGCCGATTTCCGCACCCTGGACGGCATCCGGAAATGGCTGGGCCGCGCTGCCGACTAACCGTTAAAACACGTAGGGCGGATTAGCGAAGCGTAATCGGCCATGCATGCGCCGTCGGCGACTCAAACATGGCCGATTACGGCGTTCCGCCTAATCCGCCCTACGTGTATCCGTGGTCACTCGTAATTACCGGCGATTGTTCTGCGTCGCCCACGCGACGATGTTGGACGCGTCCATCGCGCCCGGCTGGCGCGCGATTTCCCGCCCGCCCCTGAACAACGCCAGCGTCGGAATGCTGCGGATCGCGTAGCGCGCCGACAAATCCTGCGCCTCTTCGGTATTCACCTTGACGACACGGAATTGCGGCTCCAGCCGCTGGGTCGCCTGCGCGTAGAACGGCGCCATCGTGCGGCATGGACCGCACCACGGCGCCCAGAAGTCCACCAGCACCGGAATATCGCTGCGTTCGATATGCTTGACGAAGCGCGCACTCGACAGATCGACCGGCTGGCCCGTGAACAGCGCGCGCTGGCACTTGCCGCACACGGGCTCGCCCGACAGCCTGGCGGCGGGCACGCGGTTGACCGCGTCGCAATGTGGGCAAACAATATGCAGCGATTCCGGCTGCGCGGTGGTGGAAGTCGTCATACCCTATCTCCAGACAGCATAAGCTGGCCATGATAAAGCATGAGCGAAAAAAATGCCGCGCGCGGCGATCCCGATCCCGCACACGGCAAATCTCGTCTTATTTTGGTGCAACCGGTATCAAGTTTCCTTGCGGGCTCCGGCTTGCTTGCTACCCTGGGCGGCCGCATGCGCCGCCGTTTGTGCTTGTGATGCGTGACCGCCTTGCATGCTGCCCGCCGGGCCTTCGGCGCCGTTCTGGCCGGCGCTCTGCAGCGACTGGCTGCCACGCACTTCGGTGCCGCGCGACTGGCGCGAACCGTCATACTGGCTCATGAATGGATCGGTGAACTTGCTGACCGCGTCCTGCTGGTTGCGCAGCGTTTTTTCCGTCTCCTCGGACGTCACACGCGCCACCTCATCGGCCAGGGCCCGCGCGGTGCGGCTGGTTTCCTGTACGTGCTCTTCGGCCACTTTGGACAGGTCAACCTGGGTGTCGGCGGCGATACGCGACAGGTGCTGCTGGTAGGCGCGCAGCTTTTCGGCCGCCGGCTGGGCGTGCGCCGCGGCTGCGGCCATCGCCTCGGTCGGGCGATTCGCGGTGATGAATTTCTGGCCGCTCATCGTGCTTTCCTCCAGCATGGTTTGCGCCAGTTGGATATTGAGGTCGCTGTATTGTTGAACGGTACGGAACAAGGATTTCGACATGTCGTTGAAGAACGACAACTGCGCTTCCAGATGGGTTCTGGCGGCTGGGGTGACTGACTGGGAAAATGGATACATAAGTATGCCTCGAAAAGAAAATAAAAGGTGGCCTTGAAGTCTAGCGATGGTGTCGATCCGGTCTTCGACGACGCGTCTGCAGCGCGAATGCCAAGGCTACGTCAGCCCGACCCGCGCTATATGATCTAGATCAAAGGTGCACCGATCCGCGTTCTCGACAAACGGACCGCCTGTTTTGCTCTCGGTCAGCAAAAATGCTACCGGCCAATGACAAGCCGCAACCTCCGGGCGATAAAAAAAGGGCCGGCCCAGCACAAGCTGAACCGGCCCCGTCGGCCGCTATGAGGCTACAGCCTTACTTGAACAATACCGATGCCTTCTGCACCGTGATCGAGATACCGATGGCCATCGGGATGCCCACGGCCAGCCAGCCGAAAGCGACCGCGATCGGGCTGGTGGTGCCGCCCGCCGCCGCGGCCGCGCCGGTCGATGCGGCCGCGTCGCGCTCGTGCGCCAGCTTCTTCTCGGCCGCCAGTTCGGCGTCGGTCATGAAGTGCTTGTCGGCGATCGGACGCACCAGCAGGTTGCACACCAGGCCGACCAGCAGCAGGCCCGCCAGCACATACATGGTGAAGTCGTAGGCTTGGGCCTTCGGCACGCCGTTGGCGATCTGGTACTCGCGCACGTAGTTGACCAGGATCGGGCCGAACACGCCGGCGGCGGCCCACGCCGTCAGCAGTCGGCCGTGGATGGCGCCGACCATCTGCGTGCCGAACAAGTCGGCCAGGTAGGCCGGCACGGTGGCGAAGCCGCCGCCGTACATCGACAGGATGATGCAGAAGAAGCCGACGAACAGGGCCAGATGGCCGCCGTGCGCCATCGACGGGATCGACGCGTACAGCGTGAAGCCCAGCACGAAGAAGATACCGTAGGTGACTTTACGGCCCAGGAAGTCCGAGCACGACGCCCACACGAAACGGCCGCCGATATTAAACAGCGACAGAAGACCGGTGAAGCCGGCGGCGATGGCGGCGATCTGGCCTTTCTGCGCCAGCGTCAACTCGTTGAACGCGGTCGTCACGCCCAGCAGTTGGCCGCCGAAGATCTCCTGCAGCAGCGGCGAGGCCATGCCGAGGATGCCGATACCGGCCGTCACGTTCAGGCACAGCACCAGCCACACCAGCCAGAATTGCGGGATGCCCCACACCTTGCTGGCGTGGACGTGGCGGGTGGTGATCATGGCGTTGGCGTTGGTCGCCGGCGGCGTCCAGCCGGCCGGTTTCCAGCCGGTGGCCGGCACGCGGTACGACAGCGCGCCCGCCATCATGAAGACGAAGTAAATCGCCGCCATGGCCAGGAAGGTTTGCCAGACGCCGACGCCGCCGGCGGTGGCGAAGTGCTTCATCAGCATGTCGGCCAGCGGTGCGCCGATCATCGCGCCGCCGCCGAAGCCCATGATGGCCATGCCGGTCGCCATGCCGCGACGGTCCGGGAACCATTTGATCAGGGTCGACACCGGCGAGATGTAGCCGAGACCCAGGCCGATACCGCCGATCACGCCGGAACCGATCCACATCAGCCAGATCTGGTGGTGGTAGACGCCCAGCGCCGAAATCACCAAACCGCCGCACCAGCACAGCGCCGACACCACGCCCGCTTTACGCGGACCGGCGTGTTCCAGCCAGCCGCCGAACAGCCACGCGGACAGGCCGAGGAAGACGAAGAACATCGTGTACATCCAGCCGAGCATCGAGATCTGCCAGTCGCAGGTCGACGACAGGATGCGGGCCATCAGATCCATCTCGGCCGCGCAGGCCAGCGGCTCGGTGACGCCGACGGCGCGCGACAGCGGCAGCCAGAACACCGAGAAACCGTAGGCCATGCCGATGCAAAGGTGGATCGCCAAGGCCGCCGGCGGAACCAGCCAGCGGTTGAAGCCGGAACCGGCTATCGTGCGGTCCTTTTCCAGAAAATCAAAAAACGCCATGTTTACTACTCCCCTGATTATTTCTTAAAACCAACTAAAGGGCGCAGAGTAGCATAGAAACAGCGGTTTCTAAACCAGTATCTTGTCTAACGGTCCAGTAAACGTACATCTCGGCAATAAATCAGCTAAACTGGAGGCTATTTCCTCAAGGTAATAATAAACCGCCAACTACCATGTCGATATCCGCACTCCACACCGCTGCCTCGGGCCTGCAGGCCAGCGTCGGCGCCTTGGCCAACAGCGCCCACTCGGTCGCCAACATGGGCACCGCCGGCTTCCAACCCGCGCGCGCCACGTTCCAGGAGGCCTCTCCGGCCGGCGGCGGGGTCACGCTATCGGTCCAGGGACGGCAAATGCAATCGTCGGAAGCCAGCGGCACCGACTTCGCCACCGAAACCACCAACTCGCTGGTCTACAAGGCGCAGTTCGACCTGTCGGCCAAAGTGATACAGGCCGCCGACGAAAACCTCGGCACGCTGATCGACATCAAAGCTTGACAGGGTCTGGCCGAATCGGCACATTGGGGACTTCCGAGAGGGAGACCATGACAAGAGACCAGAAAACCCCGGCGCGGGCCGGATGAACAGGATAGGCGCCAACGCCGATATCGACGTCGAGCAGGTGCTGACATCGCTGCCGGACCGCATCAGCGGCATTCCGCGCCGCTGGGCCGCGCGCGCGCCGGACGCGCCGGCGCTGCACGACGGCCGGCGGCAATGGAGCTACGCGCAACTGGCGGCGGCGGTCGACCAAACTTCCGCGCTGCTGCGCCGGCTCGATGTGCGCGCCGGCGACCGCCTGATGGTGGTTGGCGAGAATTGCGTCGCGCAAGTGGTGCTGACCTTCGCCGCCGCCGACATCGACGCCTGGATCGTCCACGTCAACAGCCGCCTCTCCGCGCCCGAGGTGGACCAGATCCTCGACCACAGCGGCGCGCGGCGCGTGATCTACACATCGATACCCGCCTCCCCTGAAACAACGGCCCACGGCCGGCGCCACGGCGCCGAACCGGCGCAGCCGCCCTTCGACGACGTACCCTGGATGATAGGCGCGCTCAATACAGGCGCAGCGCGGGAAGCGCGGCATGCCTCGTCCGACCGCCAGGTGGCGGCGCTGATCTACACCACCGGCACCACCGGCAATCCCAAGGGCGTGATGCTCACGCACCGCAACCTCTTGTTCATCGCCGCCATTTCGAGTACGCTGCGCGGCCTGACGCCGGACGACCGCGCCTACGGGGTGCTGCCGATCACGCACGTCTACGGACTGGCCTCGGTGATGCTGGGAACCCTGTACGCGGGCGCCTGCCTGTATCTGTGCCCGCGCTTCACGCCCGACGCGCTGATCGCGGCGATCCGCGACGACGGCCTGACCATCCTGCAGGGCGTGCCGGCGATGTATGCGCGCCTGCTGGAAAAGCTGGGGACCGGCGACGGCCGGCCGCGCCGATTGAATAACCGGCTGCGTTTCGCCTATGCCGGCGGCTCGCCGCTGTCGCCCAGCCTGAAAACGCAGGTCGAGGATCTGCTGGGCGTCGCGCTTCACAACGGCTACGGCATGACAGAAACCTCGCCGACGGTGAGCCAGACGCGCCTGGACGCGCCGCGCGGCGACGCCTCGGTCGGCACCGCGATTCCGGGCGTGGAGGTGCGCGTGGTCGACCAGGCGGGCGCCGATGTGGCATCGGGCGCGGACGGCGAGCTATGGGTGCGCGGCCCGAACGTCATGCTGGGCTACTACCGCGAGCCGGAGATGACGGCGGCGGCGATGCGGCCGGACGGCTGGATCAACACCGGCGACATGGCGCGCCGGGACGCCGACGGCGCGCTGTTCATCGTCGGCCGCACCAAGGAGCTGATCATCCGCTCCGGCTTCAACGTCTATCCGCTGGAAGTGGAGACGGTGTTGAACGCCCATCCGGCGGTGACGCAATCGGCGGTGGTGGGCCGCGACGCCGGTGCCGGCGACGGCAACGAGGAGGTGGTCGCCTTCGTCGAACTCGATCCGCGCCACAGCGGTTCGACCGCGGAGTTGACCATGGAGTTACAGCAGTACCTGGCGGGCCGGCTGTCGCCTTACAAATGCCCGTCGGAGATCATCGCGATGCAAACACTGCCAGCGGCAACGACCGGCAAGATCCTGAAAGGACGGCTGCGGCAACTGGCACAAAAATAACTCGAAAGGTGGAGACAGTCATGGAAAAACTAATAATGGCCGCGTCACTGATGTTGGCGATGGTGGCGGTCCGCGCCAACGCGGAGGAATTCATCGTCGGCGCGCAGCTGCCGCTGACCGGGACCCTGGCGCGGGTGGGCGCGGGCATGCAGGAAGGCGTGATGGTCGCCGCCGATGTTTTCAACAAGGGCAACGGCAAACACAAAATCAAGATCGTCACCATCGACGACGAATCGGCGCCGGCCAAGGCGGTGGCGGCGGTCGAGAAGCTGGCCAGCGAGGGCGCGATCGCCATCACCGGCGGCTACGGCTCCAACAACATCTCCCCCGCCTCCGACGCGGCCAATAAACTGGGGCTGCCCTACATCACCTCCGGTGGCGTCGACGATAACCTCGTCAACAGCGGCCGCAAGAATTTTTTCCGCATCAATAACACCGCCGGCTATGAAAAAGCCGTCCTGGGCACGCTGGCCGACATGGGCGCGAAGAGCGTGTCCATCGTCTTCTCCACCAAGGAAGCCACCTCCGACCTGGCCAACTCGGTGCAAAAGGCGCTGGCGGCGAAGGGTGTAAAAGCGACGGCGCATTCGTTCGACCCGGCCATCACCGACTTCAAGCCGATCGTCAACAAGATCCGGCTGCAGGACAAGTCCGAAGTGATACTGATGGTCGGCTACGAGAACGACTACGTCGGCATCCTGCGCGCGGCGCGCGTGCTCAAGCCGCCCGTCAAGGCGCTGATCGGCGTGTGGTCGCTGGCGACGCCCAAGATGGCGGCCGAATTCCCCGACCTGATGCCCAATGTGTACGGCACCGCGCTGCTGCCCTTCCCCGCCACCTTCGACACGGCCGATGGCAAGGCTTTCGCCGCCGCCTACAAGGCCTTGTACAAGAAGGAGCCGGACTACCTGGGCCAGTTCGGCTACGTGCAATCGATGCTGCTGTTCGAGGCCATCGCCCGCGCCGCCGACAAGGGCACGGTCAAGAAAGGCGGCGTCGCCGAGGAGCTGCGCAAGACCGACCGCGAAACGCTGATCGGCCGCGTGCAGTTCGGCGCCAACGGCGACAACCTGAACTTCGTCCACCGCATGGCCCAGCACCAGGGCAAGAACATCGTCATTGTCTGGCCGGCGTCCACCGCCACCGGCAAGATGATCTATCCGGGCAAGCCGTGGTAAACGCGCACCTGGATCGCGGCCCATGACCGACCTGATACTGCAGGCGCTGTATTCCGGCCTGCTCCAGGGCGGCTCCTACGCGCTGATCGCGCTGGGACTGGCGCTGGTGTTCGGCACCATGCGGGTGATCAACCTCGCCCACGGGGAGCTGGTGCTGCTGGCGGCCTACATCGCCTACACGGTGGAATCGGCCCTGGGACTCAATCCCGCGTGGGCGATTCCGATCGCCGTGGTCGTCGTCAGCCTGACGTCGGCCGGCGTGTACGGCATCGTCAGCCGCATCCGCAAGGACCGCGAGATCAATTCGCTGCTGCTCACCTTCGGCATCGGCGTGATCATGACCAACCTGATCCTGCTGGTCTGGAAGGCGGATGTGCGCTCCACCAGTTCCAGCTGGCTGCAGGAGGCGTTTGTCGTCGGGCCGCTGTACAGCATGCGCGGCGAGGCGGTGTTCTTCGTCGTCAGCCTGCTGCTGATGGGCGGCTTGTGGTGGTGGCTGTCGCGCAGCTGGTATGGCCGCGCGCTGCGCGCCGTCTCCAGCAACCGCGAGGCGGCCAAGTTGATGGGCATTGCGCCGGCGCGCACGGAGCTGGTGTCCTTCATCGTCGCCGGCATGCTGGCCGGATTCGCCGGCGTCGCGCTGTACAGCTATGGCGTGATCCAGCCGGCGTACGGCGGCGCGCTGACCGTCAAGGCCTTCATCATCACCGTGCTGGCCGGCGTGGGCTCGATCCCCGGCGTGCTGCTCGGCGCCGTGCTGCTTGGCGTGGCCGAAGCGCTGACCGTCACCCTGGCCAGTTCCGCCCTGCAGGAGCTGGCCGGCATGATGCTGTTCCTGCTGGTGCTTTTCGTAATGCCGAATGGCCTGATGGGCGCGAGCCGGAGGCGCGGATGAACGGCCGCCTCGCGCCGTCACGCGGCTGGCCGCTGTTCGTCGCGCTGCTGGCCGTCGGCTACGGCGCCGTTCCGCTGCTGTTCGGCGCCAACCAATACATTATGAGTATGGTCGTCGCGGCGCTGGTGATCGGCTGCGTGGCGCTGTCGTGGGCCTTGCTGGGCAATCTGGGCGGCATGGTCAGCTTCGGCCACAGCGCCTTCTTCGGCGTCGGCGCCTATGTCTCGGCCATTATCACGCTCAAGGCCGGACTGCCGGTGCCGGCCGGGATGGCGCTGGGCGGCGCCGGCGCGGTGGTCGCCTCGCTGGCGATGCTACCGGTATTGCGCCTGCGCGGCCCCTACTTCGCGCTGGCGATCCTGGCGTACGCCCATATCTTCCGCATCGTCGCCACCGAATGGACGTCGGTCACTGGCGGCTCCGGCGGTATCGGCAACATCCCGGTACTACCCACGCCGCTACCGAACATGTTCGGCGTCGACATGGGTGGCAAGACCGGCGCCTATCTGGTCATCCTCACCATCGTACTGCTGTTCGCGCTGGCCTATCGCGCCATCCGCGCCAGCCATTACGGGCTCGCCCTGCGCGCCATGCACGACAGCGAGGACGCCACCCGCGTGGTTGGCGTCAACAGCACGCTGCTCAAGGGCCTGATGTTGATGGTGTCGGCCTTCATGGCCGGCGTGGCGGGCGCTTTCAACGCCCACTACCTGAATTTCCTCGAACCGGATTACGCCTTCAACGGCGTCTGGGTGACGTTGCCCATCGTCGCCGCCATCTTCGGCGGCTACCGCACCATCGCCGGACCGGTGATCGGCGCGCTAGTGGTGTATCTGCTCGATCAACTGGTATTCAAGGCGCTAATCCCCACCGGGCATCAACTGGTGCTGGGCGGCCTGCTCGTCGCGATGATCATCTTCAGTCCCACCGGCCTGCTGCCGCTGCTATCGTCACCGCGCAAGCCCGCTTCCAAGCCAGGAAGGAACGACCATGCTTGAACTGAACAACCTCTCGGTGCGCTTCGGCGGCCTGACGGCGGTCAACAACGTGACACTCAATGTCGGCACCGGAGACGTGGTCGGACTGGTCGGCCCCAACGGCGCCGGCAAGACCACACTCTTCAACGCCATCTCGGGACTGGTGCGCACGACCGGCGGCAGCATTCGTTTCGACCGTCATGACGTGCTGCGCACGCCCATGTACCGGCGCGCGCGGCTGGGCATCGGCCGCACCTTCCAGGTGCCGCAGCCGATGCATGAACTGACGGTGCGCGAGAACCTGGTCGTGGCCCAGCGCTTTGGCGCCGACAAGATCGACACGCGGCAGATCGACGAAATCCTGGAGTTCACCAGCCTGACCGACAAGGCCGCCCGCGACGCCTCCACCGAATTGTCGCTGACGGAATTGAAAGCGCTGGAAGTGGCCAAGGCGCTGGCGACGTCGCCCAAGCTGCTGCTGCTCGACGAAGTGCTGGCCGGACTGGAGACCACCGGCAAGCGCCGCTTCATGGAGATGCTCAGGGAGATGCACACGCGTTTTGGCGTCGGCATCGTCATGATCGAGCACGATATCGAGACCATCAGCGCCCTGTGCGCGCGGGTGGTGGTGCTCAATTTCGGCCAGTTGATCGCCGATGGCGCGCCGGATGCCGTCTTCCGCGATCCCGAGGTGATGCGCAGCTACACGGGGACCACAGCTGGAGCCAGCAATGCTTGAACTGGACCGGGTGCGCGCCGGTTATGGCGCCATCAACGTGTTGTGGGATGTGTCGATGCGCGCGCGGGCCGGCGAGCTGACGGCCATCATCGGTCCGAATGGCGCCGGCAAGACCACCTTGCTGCGCACGATCATGGGACTGCTGCCGGCGAACGGCGGCGAGATCCGCCTCGATGGCGGGCGTTTGAACGGCACGCCGACCTGGCATATGGCCAACCATGGCGTGGCGCTGATCACCGAGGACCGTTTGACCTTCCGCGACATGAGCGTGGAGGAGAATCTGATCATGGGGGCTTATCATCCGTCGCATCGGGCGCATGTCAAGGCGCGGCTGGAGAAGTCGTACCTGATGTTTCCGCGCCTGCGGGAACGGCGCGCGCAGTTGGCCGGTTCACTGTCGGGTGGCGAGGCGCAGATGCTGGCGATGGCGCGGGCGTTGATGTCCGAGCCGCGTTTGCTGATTGTCGACGAGCCGTCGCTGGGACTGGCGCCGGTGATCGTCAACGAGGTGTTCGAGACGCTGGAGCGGCTCAAGGCTGGCGGACGTACCATTATCCTGGTCGAGCAGAACACGGAACGGGCGATTGGCATTGCCGATCATGTTTATCTGATGCAGAGCGGGAAGGTCGTGCTGTCGCAGCGCGCGGCCGAGGTGAGCCTCGATCGGGTGAACGAGCTGTATTTCGCGCGGTGAAATAAGCTTCGCTCCAGAGACACGTAGGGCGGATTAGGCGGAACGCCGTAATCCGCCATCTATGAGCCGCCGACTGTGCATGCATTGGCGGATTACGCTTCGCTAATCCGCCCTACGTGTTTCCGGTGTTTTTTTGTGGGTCCCGGGCCGACTTTTCATTGGGCGACGGCCCTTATACGTGCTGAAAAATCCTCGGCTTTATCGGCGGCGCGTGCGCGGTCGGTGACGTGCGCGTTGCGGCGCAGCGTCTCGAAGTCCTGCCCGCCCGCCAACGCGCCGATATCGAACAAATACCGGTCCAGATACCCCGACGCCAACAAACGCCAATCGAACGGCAGCCCCGGATCGATCCGGCGCGCCATCTCGAAAATGATGGTGGTGCAGTTGGCCGTCAGCGTATTGTAGAAACGCGGCTCGCGCTTGAGCTTTGCGCCTTCGTCCAGATACGCCAGGAACAAGGAGCGCATCGCCTCTGGCGGCATCTTCAACCGGTACAAATACATGTCCTCGTCGCGAACGTTGGTGCGCACGCGCAGGATGTCGCGCTCGTCGGCGGCGACCAGCACCGTCTCGAACCCCTTGAAGAACCCGGCGACCGCGTCGAAGCTCTCGCCGCGCTGCTTGCGGATCTCGATCGAAAAGGTCAGATAGCGGCCGTCCGCGAAGCCGAACGACACCAGCGTGTGCGCGATCGCGGGCCCCATCCAATAAGACATCGCCACATCGACCGAACGCAGTTGGTCCAGGTCGTAGCTGCGCGCCTCCCACCGCTGCGTGTAGTCGGTATCGCTACGCCAGTCGAAATTGCGCACCTGGTCCAGGGTGACGACGCCGCCTTGCACCCGGCCGGTGACCATGCGCGACACATCGTCGGCCCACACGCGGTCGTGCGTCGGCTGCAAGGTGCTCCACCACGCCATCAGCGCGATCATCGCGACCAGCCAGGGCAGCGCCACGCGCGCATCGCGCTTGCGCCACCACAGCACCAGCGTGACGACGGCGCAAACGCCCCACACCACCACCGCCGGCAAGCGCAGGGCCGGCAGCTGAAACCACAGCGCCAGGCCACCCCAGACGGCCAATATCGACAGCACGACCGACGCCAGCACGCGCGCGACCACAAGCAGATTATTTTTATTCATGCCCAATTATATGGGCTGCCGCTTCAATCCTCGCGTTCGTCTTTGCCGCTGCCGCAACCGATCTGGACGCATATCAGTTTTACTGCAATACTCAATACCACGCCGATTATTCCGATAAGCTCCAACATGGCGGTTCCGTAAATGAAGAAGAGACGCTTCACTTTAACGGCGCCGCCCCGTTCGGGCCAATATCAAATACGGCGGCCATCTATCTCGAAACGGCATACACGGTGATATCGCTTAAACAGTTCAAGTACTTCGTTGAGATCGTCGAGGCGGGAAGTTATTCGCGCGCCGCCGAAAAGCTGTACATCGCCCAATCGGCGCTGAGCCGCCAGATCAAGGAACTGGAAGACGAGCTGCAAACGCAACTGCTGACGCGCGACTCCCGCCATATCGAGCTGACGCCGGCCGGCCAGCTGTTCTTCGAACGCGGCAAGCGCATCCTCGACGACATCGACGACACGGTGGTGCAAGCGCGCCAGGTCGGCCTCGGCGCGCGCGGCGTGATCCGGCTGCAGCATTCGAGCTCGGTGATCCTGACGCCAACGCTGACCGGCGCCATCGCACGGCTGCTCGAGCTGTCCCCGGGCGTGACCCTGGAGGTATCGATGGCGCCGTCGGACAGCCAGACCCTCGATATCGAGGAAGGCCGCGCCGACATCGGCCTGATCCGCCTGCCCACCTTGCGCAAATATCCGCACATCCATGTGCGGCAAGTGTCGACCGAGCGGCTGATGGTGGCCGTGTCGCACAACTCGCCGCTGGCCGCGCTCGACAACGTCGAACTGGCCAGCCTGAGCAAGGAAAAATTCATTTCGATACCGCACAAGGACCGGGGCGGCCTGAGCTACCTGGTCGCCAACCTGTGCCTGGAACAGGGTTTCTTTCCGATACCGGCCCGGGCGCTGTCGCGCAAATCGTCGCAGCTGAGCCTGATCGCGGCCGGCCTGGGCATCGCCATCGTGCCGGAGTGTATGCGGTTGATGGCGCCGGACGGCGTGTGTTTCGTGCCACTGGCAAACGGCAAGCTGCTGTCGTCGGTCGGCCTGGTTTGCCTGCGCGAGGCCGATCCCCTGGTGGCCCGGTTCGCCGACGGCCTGCTCGACCTCGTGACAACCGACAGTTGTAAGGATTTGTGAACCGGGCGACCGTCGACGCCGGTGTATGGCACACTGGCATCATGCCAACAGTAAATGAGGGACAGCATGAGTGCCGGGCCGGACGATAAGGACATCATAGACGTACCGCCAGAAGACGTGCACGTGCAGGAAACGCCGCATCGCCGCGCCAGCGACCACGAGCGCCGCTCCACGCGTCCCGAGGTTGGCACGCCCCGCTATCTCGACCCGGGCGACAACGTCTTCAGCCTGTGGGGCCGGGTCATCATGGCGCGCTACCGCCGGGTTGCCGCCTCGGTCACGCGCCACATCATTCAACGGCCGCTGCACATCGGCGTGTCGGCGCGGATTTTCCACCCGGAAGCCGGCGCCACCGGCCTGCGCAGCAAGAACCTGCAGTATCTGGAGGAATCGATCGCGCAATGGGTCATGTCGCGCGACGTGCTGGTGTTCATGATCCCGACCGTCAATACCGACGGGCTGCTGCACCCTTCCAACATCCGCCTGCGCGACTACGCGCGCCACCTTGACGGCCTGGTGCTGCAGGGCGGCGCCGACGTCTCGCCGCAGAGTTACTCGGAAACGCCGACCCGGCCCGAATGGGGCGGCGACCGCGCGCGCGACATGTACGAGCTGGAGTTGTTGCACGAGTTCGTCGAGGCCGGCAAGCCGGTGCTGGGGATTTGCCGTGGATGCCAGCTGATCAATGTGGCCTTCGGCGGCACCTTGTATCAGGACATCGCCTCGGACGTGCCCGATTCGCTGGCGCACGTGAACGACGAGTATGACAGGAACCGGCATGAGATCAGTTTTCCGGCCGGGTCGTCGTTGAGCAAGCTGTTCAAGGGGCATCAGACCGGGTTGGTCAATTCCATCCACCATCAGGCCGTCAAGACCCTTGGCCGCGACATGGTGGTGGAGGCGTTGTCGGTGCCGGACAATATGGTGGAGGCGATCCGGTATCGCAAGGCGCCGTTTGTGATGGGCTTGCAGTGGCACCCGGAGTTTCACAGCGCCGGCGGCGTGGAGCTGCTCGATTGCACCGGCATCCTGGATAACTTCCTGCGCGTGGCGCGCGAGACGCGGTTTTAGCATCGAAATTGACGCCCGCTTGACCACGGAGACACGTAGGGCGGATTAGGCGGAACGCCGTAATCGGCCATGCATGCGCTGTCGGCGACGCATGCATGGCCGATTACGCTTCGCTAATCCGCCCTACGGGTTTCACGGGTTTCACGGGTGTAACGTGAACAGCACCGTTATCGGCCACGGAATCGGTGGATCGCCGCGTCGACCATCCCCTCGGCGCTACCGCTGCGATCGAACTGCTGCCGCAGATAATGCGCGTCGCTGCCCTCGTGCGTAACCTGCATCAGATGCTGCAAGCCCGCCGTGGCGCCCAGCTTGGCGCCATACGGCTCCATCTTGCGCAGCGTGGTCAAAATATCCTCGCGCAGCGACAAACTGTCGTAACTCTTCGGATGCACCAACGTGCCATCCAAACCGAAACGGCAAGCCTGGAAGCGGTTGTAGTTATACACCAGATAGTCATCCTCGGCCGGCGCCTCTTCCCGGCGCTCCAGCAGATAGCTGCACAGCGATTGTAGATACACCGCCAGCGCCGCCGCCCGCTCCACCGTCAGCGGCGTGTCGCACACGCGCAGCTCGATGGTGCCGAATTCCGGCTTGGGACGAATGTCCCAGTAAAAGTCCTTCATGCTCTTGATCACGCCAGTGTGTTCCATCTTGGCGAAGTACTCGTTCTCGAAGGCGGCCCAGTTCTGCACGAACGGCGCGCGTCCACTCATCGGAAACGCGAACACCGAATTCAGACGCGCGGAATTGAACAAGGTG
Source organism: Duganella sp. GW821-FHT07F09 (assembly GCF_059418705.1). Classification (NCBI taxonomy): domain Bacteria; kingdom Pseudomonadati; phylum Pseudomonadota; class Betaproteobacteria; order Burkholderiales; family Oxalobacteraceae; genus Duganella; species Duganella sp. GW821-FHT07F09. The sequence continues at coordinate 166,522 of NZ_JBWKQJ010000007.1, forward strand.
TCGTTCCCCTGCACATACGGCGACGATGACGACAACGCGATAAAGTGCGGCACGTAGCGGCTGAGCGAATGCAGCAGGAACAGCGCGTCGTCGCCGTTGGCGCAGCCGATGTGCACGTGCTGGCCGAAGATCGTGAACTGCTTGGCCAGATAGCCGTACAACTCCGACACTTCCTTGAAGCGCGGCTTGGAGAAGATCTTCCGGTCCGACCATTTCTGGAACGGGTGCGTGCCGCCGCCGCAGATGCCGATGTTCAGCTGCTCGCCGGCGGTGACCAGGGTATCGCGGATCAGCTGCAACTGCGCCACCAGTTCGGTGTGATTGGTGTGCACGTCGCTGTTAATCTCGATCATGCTCTCGGTGATCTCCGGCGTGACGTTGCCGGGGAACGGCTTGCGTCCCAACAGGTGCAACAGATCCGGGCTGGACGCCGTCAAGTCGTAATCCGAAAGGCTGATCAGCTGAAGCTCGAGCTCCACCCCCATCGTCAGTGGTTGCGATGTGTTGAATGGTTCTAATGGCATTTACTTTTCCTCCTTGACCTGGGTCTCATTGGCCCAGATCAGCGCACGTTGCGTGACGATCGGTCCGACCACTTCCAGCAGCAGCGTCATCGCCGCCAGCGCCGCCAGTTCGTCGACCAGCACGATCCCCATGTATTTGGTTTGTTCGAGCAGCAGCGTGACGAACACCGACATCGGCGCCAGCGCGACGCCGGTCAGCACGCCCTTGCGCCACGAGATGCCGCCCACCTTGGCGAACAGCGCCACGCTGGCCGTCTTGACCAGGAAGCGCGCCAGCAGCAGCACGATGCCGAGGCCGGCGCCGTCGACCACGCGCTCCCACTCCAGCGTGGAGACGGCGAACACGAACAGCAGCACCGTCAACAATTCGCCGATGCCGCCGAAATTGCGTTCGGTGCGGCTGAAGGCGACGCGGCTATGGCGCGCGGCCAGGCCGAAGGTCAACGTGGCCAGCACCGGCGATACATCGAAGGCGCCGGCGCCGGCGACCAGCAGCACCACGCCAAGCGCGAAGGCGACGGTGCCGTCCTGCGCCAGCGCGCCGAGGCGGCGCAGCAAGGCCGGCACCATAAAGCCCATCACCGCGCCCATGACAGCCGACACCACCAGTTCGATCAGGCTGTGCGAGATCGCCTGCGGCAGGCTGCCCGAGGTCTGGAACACCCAGAAGCCCACCACCACTTTGAACACGAACACCGCCAGCACGCAATTGATCGCGACCAGGTGGAGCACGCGCTCGGTGACCTGGCCGGAGCTGTTCTGCTCATTGATCACGCGCAGCACGCCGGCCGGCGATGTGGACATGGCCAAGGACGCGAGCAGCAGCGACGTCAGCGACGGCATGCCGGTGAGATAAGCGATGAAATAGACGACGGCGAAAGTGGCCGCCGATTCCGCCAGGCCGCTGACCGCGATCCAGGGATTAATCCTGAGCCAGCGCAGATTGATGCGATAACCGAATTCGAACAGTATCAGTCCGAAAGCCAGATTGGCCAAGGTGGTGATGGTGCTCGACGCGCCGCTGCTCAACGCGGCCGGGAAGGCCTGCGCCAGCAAAAATCCGACGATGCCGTAAACGCTGATGCGAGGCAGCTTAGTCCAGCGATGCAGGAATTCTCCCGACAGCCAAGCCAGCGCGATCGCGAACGGCCAGCCCAAATCGGCCATGATGACCTGAATATCCGGCATGTACTTCTCCTCTGTAAACCATACATCGATTATTATGGCCGATAAACCGCACCACGACTGTTCGCTAGGGAACATAGGAAAAACACATGCTTGAACTAATCAGTGAACACGCCTGCTTCGGCGGCACCCAGCGTTTCTACCGCCACGACTCGCGCGAGATCGGCCTGCCGATGCGCTTTTCCGTCTTCATTCCCGCGCGTGCCGATGGCGCCGGTAGTGCGGATCACGACCATGCCCGCATGCCGGCGCTGTTCTATCTCGCGGGACTGACCTGCAACGAAGAGACCTTCATGATCAAGGCCGGCGCGCAGCGCGCGGCGGCGCAGGCGGGGCTGATCCTCATCGCGCCCGACACCAGCCCGCGCGGCGCGGGTGTCGCCGGTGAAGCGGACAGCTGGGATTTCGGCGTCGGCGCCGGCTTCTATCTGGACGCCACGCGGGAGCCATGGTCGCGGCACTACCGGATGTACAGCTACATCCACGAACTGCGCGAACTGGTGGTAAAAGAGCTGCCGGTCGACGGCGCGCGCCTGGGCATCTTCGGCCATTCGATGGGTGGCCACGGCGCGCTGACGATGGCGCTGAAACGGCCGGACGTATTCCGCTCGGTGTCGGCGTTCGCGCCGATCGCGGCGCCGTCGAAGTGCCCGTGGGGCCACAAGGCATTCAGCGGCTACCTCGGCGACGACAAGTCCACGTGGGCGCAGTACGACGCCAGTCTATTGATGGCCGATCTGAAAACACCCTTCCCCGCCGGTATCCTGATCGACCAGGGATTGGGCGATAAATTCCTGGCCGAGCAGCTGCACCCGGAGGCGTTCGAGGAAGCCTGCCGCGGCGCCGCGCAGCCGCTGGAACTGCGGCGGCACGCGCGCTACGACCATGGCTACTACTTCATCTCGACGTTCATGGAAGACCACATCCGCTTCCATGCCCGCAACCTCGCTACAGTTTGATTTCGGTTCCGAGCACGCGCAGGAACTGGCCGAGCCACGCCGGGTGCGCAGGCCACGCCGGCGCGGTGACGAAGTTACCGTCGGTGACCGCCTGGTCGACCGGGATGTCGGCGTATTCGCCGCCGGCGAGTTTGACTTCCGGCGAGCAGGCCGGATAGCACGAGATCTTCTTGCCGCGTATGACCTCCGCCGCCGCCAGCAGTTGCGCGCCGTGGCACACGGCCGCTATCGGCTTGGTCGCGGCCGCGAACTCCTGGACGATGGCGATCACGCGCGGATTGAGGCGCAGGTACTCGGGCGCGCGGCCGCCGGCGATCATCAGCGCATCGTATCTGGCCACGTCGACGTCGTCGAAACTGGCGTTGAGCGCGAACAGGTGGCCCGGCTTTTCGGTGTAGGTCTGGTCGCCTTCGAAATCGTGAATCGCGGTCTTGATGGTGTCGCCGGACTTCTTGCCGGGGCAGACCGCGTCCACCGTATGCCCAACCATCTGCAGCGCCTGGAACGGCACCATGGTCTCGTAGTCTTCCGCAAAATCGCCAGTCAGAAACAAAATTTTCTTAGCTGCCACGGTATGTCCTTTCGAGAACGGGTTGTAAAGAAAAAGGGCCGCGACGTCGCCGTCACGGCCCTTCGATACTACCCTGATTTGTTCGCGGACGCCGACGCCGGCACTTAAGCGGCGGCGGCCCCGGTGGCCTTGGCGATCACGGTGCGGATGGTACCGGCCAAATCCTCGGCCGAGAACTTGGCCACGTACGCGTCGGCGCCCACGCCCTTGACGTGATCCTCGTTGGTCTTGCCCGACAACGAGGAGTGGATCACCACCGGAATCTTGGAGAAGCGCGCGTCCTGCTTGATCAGGCGCGTGAGCGTGAAGCCGTCCATTTCCGGCATCTCCAGATCGGTCAGCACCATGGCCACGCGGTCGGTGATGGCCACGCCTTCGGCCTTGGCGCCGTCGGCGATATGCTGCAGGCGCTCCCACGCCTCCTTGCCCGACTTGGTCATGATGAAGTGCACGCCCATCGCATCGAGACCTTTTTCGATCAGGTTGCGCGCGACCACCGAATCGTCGGCCGCCAGGATCACTGCGCCCGGTTTCAACAGCACTTTCGGGCCGATGGTTTCCGGGTCGATGTCCTTGCCCTCGGGCGGCACCAGCTCGCGCAAAATGGTTTCGACGTCGAGCACTTGCGCCAGGCGGGTGTTCTGCACGTCGCCGTCGACGCGCGCGATACTGGTGACTTTGCCGCCGGCCGTGCCTTCGGCGGTCAGCACCTGGCTCCAGTCCAGACGCACGATTTCATCCACCGATTCGACCGCGAACGCCTGCGTGGTGCGCGCGAATTCGGTGACCAACATGATATTCAGACCGGTTTTCGGGGTCACGCCCACGATGCCCGGCAAATCGAGCACCGTAATGATTTGACCGCGCAGATTGACGACGCCCAGCATATGTGGCGGGGACCCGGCCACCGCTGTCACTTCCGGCATCGCGACGATCTCGCGGATTTTGAAGACATTAATACCAAACAACTCGGAGTGTTGACCGTTGGCGTCGCCGCCCAAACGGAACAGCAGCAGTTCGAACTTGTTGGAATTTGTTAAATTACTGCGCTCATCCACTTCCTGCTGAACTGATTTCATAGATTCGTCTCCACGGGGTCCGCTGATAGGAAAAGGCCCACTGCGGGCCTAGCTTCCATTGCGTTTCCAGTATAGCGGGAGCAACACGCTTGCGTCACATTTTGGACTCAGGATATTGATTTAAAGCACGATATACAACGGTTGCGAGACAAAACATTGCCAATAAAAAAAGAAACCTCAAGGGTTTCTTTTTAGTAGTAAATCCGCACCGCCGTGCGGGGATATCGGAGTTTGAATCTGGAATTCTGGAGCGGGAGAAGAGTCTCGAACTCTCGACCTCAACCTTGGCAAGGTTGCGCTCTACCAACTGAGCTACTCCCGCGTGGAGAGGCCAGATTATGACAGAAAGATCCCCGCCTGACCAGTGCTCGCGGCCAACTTTTTCCAGAACGGGCAATAGTGTAAGCTTGATAGCGATTTGCAATGGAAAAGGATGGGAATGGATTCGATCGAAGTCGTGTTGGCGATGTTGTTGGCGGTGGTGGCCAGTGCCTATATCAAGCGGCTGCTGCCGCCGGCGATCCCGCTGCCGTTGGTGCAGATCGCGCTGGGCGCGCTGATCGCCGCCAAATCGTCGCACGGCGTGGACCTGGAACCGGAACTGTTCTTCCTCGCCTTCCTGCCGCCGCTGCTGTTCCTCGACGGCTGGCGCATTCCCAAGAGCGGCCTGCTGCGCGACAAGGGCACCATCCTGGAACTGGCGCTCGGCCTGGTGATCTTCACCGTCGTCGGCGCCGGCTTCCTGATCCACTGGCTGATTCCGGCGATGCCGCTGCCGGTCGCCTTCGCGCTGGCGGCCATCATCTCGCCGACCGATCCGATCGCCGTCAGCTCGATCGCCTCCAACACGCCCATCCCCAAACGCCTGATGCACATCCTGGAGGGCGAATCGCTGCTCAACGACGCCAGCGGCCTGGTGTGCTTCCGCTTCGCCGTCGCCGCCGCGATGACCGGCAGCTTCTCGGTCGGCACCGCCGCCCTCACCTTTGCCTGGCTGGTGGTGGCCGGCATCGGCGCCGGCGTGGGCGTGACGCTGGCCGTGACGTGGGCGCAACGCTGGCTGTCGCGCCGCTTCGGCGAACCGGTAGGCTCGCCGATCCTGGTCAACCTGCTGCTGCCGTTCGGCGCCTACCTGGTGGCCGAGCGCCTGCACGGCTCGGGCATCCTGGCCGCCGTCGCCGCCGGCGTGACGATGAGCTACGTGGAATTGAGCGGCCACGCGCTGGCCAACACCCGCATCCAGCGGTCGGCCGTGTGGGACACGGTGCAGTTCGCGCTCAACGGCGTGATGTTCGTGCTGCTCGGCGAGCAGTTGCCGGACATCTTCCGTGGCGCCAGCCTGTCGATCATGGAAAGCGGTCGCCTGAATCCCTGGTGGCTGCTGATCTACGCCTTCGCCATCACCGCCGGCCTGCTGGTGCTGCGCATGGCTTGGGTGTGGGCCTCGCTGCGGCTGACCATCTTCAAGCAGAAAATCCGCCACGAGGAGCGCCAGAAGATCAATCCGCGCCTGCTGCTGGCGACCACCCTGGCAGGCGCGCGCGGCACCATCACCCTGGCCGGCGTGCTGACCTTGCCGCTGGCCTTGCCCAACGGCGCCCCCTTCCCGGCGCGCGCGCTGGTCATTTTCCTGGCCTGCTCGGTGATCCTGATTTCGCTGCTGACCGCCAGCATCGCCCTGCCCCGCCTGTTGGCCGGCATGACCTTCCCGGCCGAGCCGGAGGAGCAGCAGGAAGAAGACCTGGCGCGCCGCGAAGCGGCCAATGCGGCCATCAAAGCCATCGAGAAAACGCAGGTCTCGCTGATGGCAGCGGAAACCTGCATAGACCCGGAGGTCTATCCCCAGGCGGCGGCGCGTGTGATCGCGTTCTACGAGCATAGACTCAATGAGGTCGACCGGGATGACGACTCGGAGTGGCGCAAGACAGACCATGCCGAGAACGAGCTGCGGCTCGCGGCGCTGGCGGCCGAACGGCGTGCGGTCTTCGATCTGGCCCGCACCGACCGCATTTCCGATGCGATCTCGCGCAAGCTGGTACGCGAGATCGACTTGATGGAAACGCGTTACCGCTAAGACAAGCCATGCGACCCACTCGCACACAAACCATCATCGCGGTAGCCTGGGTCTTGTTCTGGCTCTTGATGACCACCACCGCCGTGCAGGAATACCTTCGCGACAACGATCACGGTGTGTGGAAGCCGATACTGTGGGAGACTTCGTCGGCCTTCACCGGCACGGTGCTGCTCATTCTCCAGCGCTACTTCACGCGCAGGTACGACCACCTGATCTCATCGCCGCTGCGCTGGTTCTCCCTCCAGCTGGTGTGGCTGCCAGTCTACTGGGTGGCCTTCGTACCGATCGCTTTCGGCATCCGGCACGCGGTCTACCGCCTGGCCGGCGAAACGTACACGCACCACGCGTGGCCGCAGGTGTATCTGTACGAGGACGTGAAGATGACGGTGTTCTTCTTCATCTTCGCCACCATCACCTTCGGCGTGCTGTCGTATCACGCGATGCTGAACGAAAAACTGCGGGTGGAAAGAGTCAACGCCTCGTTGCGGGAGGCGCAGCTGCTTCGCCTGACGCAGCAACTGCAGCCGCACTTCCTGTTCAACGCCCTCAACACCATCTCGTCGCTGATGCACAGCGACGTCGCGCGGGCCGACGCGATGCTGATCCAATTGGCCGACGTGCTGCGCGCCACGCTCGATGTGGGCGAGCAGCACCAGGTGCCGCTGGAACTGGAGCTGCGCCTGCTGCGCGGCTATGCCTCGCTGATGACCGAACGGTTTTCGGACCGCGTGCACATCGCCTGGCACATCGACGAATCGCTGCTGGCCTGCCCGGTCCCGGTCATGAGCATGCAGCCGCTGTTGGAGAACATCTTCAAGCACACCGTCGAACGGCGCCGCCAGAGCACCGCGATCGCCATCTCCGTCGGCCGCGAGCGGGATATCATCGTGGTGCGGCTGGAAGATGACGCCGGAGTGCTGCCCGGGGCCGACGTGAATACCGAACGCGCATCCGGTATCGGCGTACGCAATCTGCGCGAGCGCCTGGCGGGATTGTACGGCGAGCGCGCATCGTTCAACCTGATACAGCTCGCGCCGGCCGGCGTACGGGCGGAAATGCGATTACCATGCCGATTGCCATGCGCATCCTGATCGTCGACGACGAACGCCCCGCGCGCGACAAGCTGCGCCGCATGCTGGAACTAGAGCCGGACATCGGCGCCATCGAGGAGGCGCGCGACGGCGTCGAGGCGCTGGAGATGCTGCCCGGCTTCGCCCCGGACGTGCTGCTGCTCGACATCCAGATGCCCGAGATCGGCGGACTCGATGTCGCCGCCTCGCTGCCGTCGCCGGCGCCGCTGGTGGTCTTCGTCACCGCCTACGACGAATATGCGATCCGCGCCTTCGACGCCAACGCCATCGACTACCTGCTCAAACCCTACGACCAGCAGCGGTTGCAAAGGGCGTTGCGGCGGGTGCGCGAGAGGCTGGGCGCCACGGCGCCGGCGCCGTTGAACGCGGCGACACCGGCCGCCGCGCCGGAGCCGCTACCGGCCATCACCCAGTTGCTGGTGCCCGAACGCGGCGGCACGCGCATCGTCAAGGTGGAACAGATACAGTGGATAGAGACGGCCGATAATTACGTCGTCCTGCACACGGCCGACGGCGATCCGCTGATGCGGCAAACGCTGGCCGGCCTGGTCGAAAAACTGGGCCCGCGCTTCCTGCGCTGCCACCGCCGCGCGGCGGTGCAACTGGATTGGATACACAGCGTCCAGCCGCTGGACAAGGGCGACTGCGAACTGATACTGCGCGGCGGCGCCCGCGTCCCCTGCTCGCGCCAATACCGCGCGGAATTGATGGCGCGCCTGCAAGCGGGTGCCAAATATTAAATGGCCCGGGGCCGATGAATCGCGCGGAAACACGTAGAGCGGATTAGCGCAGCGTAATCCGCCATCTGCGAGTCGCAAACGGCGCATGCCTGAACCCAGTCGTGCGCCCAAACGGGCCCCATCCTGCTAGCCTTCGAGGGCCACCACAACGATCAGGAGCTCAGTCATGCACAGTCTTCAAAAGATCACCCCCTGCCTCTGGTTCAACGACCGGGCCGAGGAAGCGGCCGAGTACTACGTCAGCATCTTCCGCAACGCCAAGCTCTGCGAAATCTCGCGCTACCCCGAAGTCGGCAAGGAACACCACGGCCACGAAGCGGGCACCGTCATGACAGTTGCCGTGGAACTGGACGGCCAGCGCTTCACCCTGATGAACGGCGGCCCGCAGTTCCAGTTTTCCCCCGCGGTATCGTTCCAGATCAATTGCGAAAGCCAGGACGAAGTCGACTACTTCTGGGAGCGCCTGTCCGAAGGCGGCGCGCCCGAAGCCCAGGCCTGCGGCTGGCTGGCGGATAAATTTGGCGTGTCGTGGCAAGTCGTGCCGACGATACTCGTATCCATGATCACCGACCCGGACCCGGAAAAATGCAACCGCGTCATGGCCGCTCTGCTGCAGATGAAAAAACTCGATATCGCCGGGCTGAAGAAAGCCTACGCGGGGCCATAAAAGGCGTCCCGACCGGCTCGCCCCGGCGGCATCCCGCTTCGCCCCATCGCGCTGGACGGGCACGGGGCGCACTACCTAAACTGGCTCCATCGCACCCTACGACGAGAGCCAGCAATGCACAACCCCGACAACAACCGCCTGTACTTCCTCGACTGGATACGCATCTTCGCGTTTTTCCTACTGATCCTGTACCACACCGGCATGTATTACGTGACGTGGGACTGGCATGTTAAAAGCCCCTACACCAGCCACGCCATCGAGCCGCTGATGATACTGTCCTCGCCTTGGCGGCTGGGATTGCTGTTCATGATTTCCGGCGTCGCCAGCGCCTTCATGTTGAAAAAAATCCGTGTCGGCGCGCTGCTCAAGCAACGCAGTTGGCGCCTGCTGGTACCGCTGGTGTTCGGCATGCTGGTCATCGTGCCGCCGCAGGCTTACTTCGAAGTCGTCGAAAAAGTCGCGTACAAGGGCGGTTACGGAGAATTCATGCACTTGTACATCACCAGCTACAAGGGGTTTTGCCGGGGCGACGACTGCCTCGACATGCCGACCTGGAACCACCTGTGGTTTGTCGCCTACCTGTGGGTGTATACGATGCTGATCGGCGGCATCGCCTGGCTGGCCGGTCCCCGCCTGCAATCCTGGTCCAACGCGCTGGGCCGGCTGTTGACGGGCTGGAAGATCATTGTCTTGCCGGTGATCGGGCTGGCGATCGCCCGCTTTGCCTTGGCCGACAGCTTCCCCACCACGCATGGATTGTTCGACGACTGGTATAACCACGCGCAGTCCTTCTACCTGTTCTTGCTGGGCGCGCTGCTGGCGACGCAGGCCGGATTCTGGGCGAACGTGGAAAAGCTCCGCTGGACTAGCCTGGGTTTGTGGCTGGCAAGTTGGGCGGCGATCGTGTGCTACTACTCGATTCCCGAGGCGCAGGCGGCGTCGCCGGCCGTCGCACAGTGGAAGCCGGTGATGCGCATGGTGTACTGCCTGTGCCAGTGGGTGCCGATCATGGCCGTTTGCGGGTTTGGTCATCGTCATCTGGCGTTCGACAGCGCCAAGCGCCGGTATCTGACGGAGGCGGTGTTTCCGGTCTATATTCTGCACCAGACGTTGATCGTGACGATGGCGCATAGCTTCAAACCGCTCAAACTGGCGCCGGTGACCGAGGGCTTGATCCTGGTCGTGTTGACGTTCTGCATCAGCTTCGGGGTGTTCGAGGTGGTGCGGCGGATTGGAGTACTGCGGCCGTTGTTCGGGTTGGGCCGCCGGCCGGCCAAGGTTCAGGATCGCTATCAGGGAGAGGCAGCAACGGTGTGATAAAGCCACTGAACCACTAAACCACGTAGGGCGGATTAGCGGAGCGTAATCCGCCAATGCAAGCGCAGTCGACGGCGCATAGATGGCGGATTACGGCGTTCCGCCTAATCCGCCCTACGTGTCTCCTGAATGAACGTCAGCGTGTGCTGCGCCGGCCCTGGCAACAGCGGCGACTCGCGTCCGCCAAGCCAATCCTCGCGGCCACCGAGGAAATTCGGCGACAAGGGATGGCCGCTCTGTCCGGCCGGCATGTTGAATATGCCTTCCCGCTCGCGTCCCGGCGTCACCGTCATGCGCTCGGACTGTCCGAACGTCGGTCCGGCCACCAGCGGCATGTGCTGATCGCCCGGCAGCATGTCCGGCGCCACCTTCAGGAAGCGGCCCACCACCGGCAGCGCCGCCGCCATCGGATGCGCGCTGGCGGCGGTATTGCGCCGGCCCCAGGTGGCCTCCGACAACGGCTTGCCATCCTTGGTCAGGTCGGCGATCACCCGATCCAGCGCCGTCAATTGCAAGGCCTGCCAATCGGCGAACTGCGGCGGCAGCCATCCCGGCGGCTGCGCGTCCAGCAGGCGCGCCAGCACCACCGGCCAGCGCGCGCTAATGGCCGCCATGTTCGCCTTCGGGTCGATCGCGGCCATCTGCTGGTCGGCGTTTTCGAACAGGATGTCGTACAGCGCGTACATGTAGGCGCGGGTGATGCGGTAGCCCACCGAATCGACGCCGGCCCTGCCGCTCCAACTGGTTTTCAGCAGCTCCAGCGCCTCGGCGCGGCGCGGATGGTCGGCGACGGCCTTGCCGTCGAGCGCCGCGATGGCGCGCTTGCGCCACGGCGCCAGGAACACCGCGCGGTCGTCCAGCGCGATGGCGTAGACCTTCCTGACGTCGGTCTTCGCACCCAGCGCCGTCAGGTCCCCGCGCACCTGGTGCGTGCGCGCGCCCAGATCGAAGCCGCCGTCGCCGATCAACCCGGCGCCGGCGCCGGCCAGCTGGCGGCTGTTGGCGGTGGCCAGCTGGCCACCGGCGGGATTGACCACCTTCGGATATTCGGCCGGCGTCAGCCAGCCATCCCACACACCGGCCTTGTCGTCGGCGCTCAATGGATAGGTGATCTCGACGCCGGCCGGCGCGCGGCGCGGCAGCGGACCGGCGACGGTCCAGCCGATATTGCCCTTGTCGTCGCCGCCGACGAAATTCTGCGCGGGGATGCCCAGAGTCGGCGCGATCGCCAACGCCTGATCCAGCGTATCGGCCGATTCGAGCTTTTGCGCGTTGACGTTGACGGCGCCCGGCATGTGCGCCGTCCAGTGCACTGCATAGCTGCGCCCCATCGCCTCGCGGATCGGGCCGAGCGAGGTTTCGCGCACCACCAGCGTCTCGGCCGGCGCGCCCTTGACCAGTATCGTCTCCTCATGCGCCGCCGGCGTCTCCCAGCCGGCTTGCGTGCGCACCTGTCCCGGCCTGGCCGGATCGGCTTCAAGCGCGATCAGGTCCAGATAATCGCCGTAGCTGTTGGTGAAGCCCCAGGCGATATGGCCGTTGCTGCCCACAACCACCACCGGCGTGCCGGGCAAGGTGACGCCGGCCACGCGGCGCTGGCCGCCCTTCCCGTCCGGGAATTGCAAGGCGGCGCGGTACCAGGTGTTGGGCAGCTGTATGCCCAGATGCATATCGTTGGACACGATGGCGCCGCCGCTGTCGCTGCGGCCGCCCGCCACCGCCCAGTTGTTGCTGCCGACGGTGTTGAGCATCTCGGCGGGCAAAGGCGCGAACGCCATTTTCGACAATGGCGCCGTGCCGGCGGTTCCGGGTTTGCCCCACCACGCCGGCGCCGCCGCCGGAATCGGTGGCGGTTCGCCCGGCACCGTGTCGGCGTCGAGCGGCGCGTCCCACTGCGTCGACTCCGGCGCCAGGAAGGCGCGCTGCTCCTCGGACGCATGCTCGGCGAACCAGCCGCGCGACAGTTCGCGCGGCAGCAGGCCCCCTTGCAGATCGAAATACATCGCCCAGATCACCAGCAGCGAGTCGGTCGCCGACCAGGCGCGCGGCGGCATGCCGACCAGCGCGTATTCGAACGGCTTGGTGCTCAACGCGCCCAGGCCGGCGTTGACGCCGGCGGCGTAGCGGTCCAGCAGCGCGCGGTCCGGCGCGGACAGGGACTTGAACGCCAGATCGGCGCGGGCGCGGAAGCGGTGGAACCGCCGCGCTTTGTCCATCGGCAGCGCGCGCGCGCCAAACAGCTCGGACAATTCGCCTGCCGCGGCCCGGCGCAGCAAATCCATCTGGAAGTAGCGCTCCTGCGCGTGCACGAAACCGGTGGCGTAGGCGACATCGAGCCGGCTGCCGCCGCTGATCACCGGTACGCCGCGCTCGTCGCGCGCGACGCTGGCGGTGGTTTCCAGCCCCGCCGCCTGCCGCGTGCCGTCCAACTGAGACAGGCTTCCGCGCAAATACAGCCATGCCCCCAACAGCGCCAAGACCAGCAAGGCCACAGCCACCAACAAGATCCGCCTGGACCACACCGTCAACCTGCTCTTTTGCATACGATTCCCGGAAATCAGATCAATCCGGCAATAGTGCCAGATAATTCACCATGCAGGCAATCGGGTGTCTCGAACTTACAGCGCCAATTCCCAGGTTTCGTTGACCATGTCGTGGCCGAAGGCGCGCACCGGCTCGCGCGCCACCAGCACATAGCCTTTGGCGACGTAGATCTGGCGCGCCTCCTTCTGCTGGTCGGTGGTCCACAAACGCATCTTCCGGTAGCCGGCGGCCCTGGCGAAGCGATGGCATTCGTCGACCAGCCGGGAACCAAGGCCGGCGCCGCGCGCCGCATCCTCTACCAGCAGCAACCGAAGCTTGGCCACACCCTCCTCGCCGCCGCGCGCCACCGCCACCGAGCCGACCCGCTCACCGCCCATCTCGGCGATCCAGCAATGCTCCAGCGCGGGATCGAAATGACGTTCGAAATCAGCGCAGATCCCGCCGACCAGAGTCTCGAAGCTGGCGTCCCAGCCTTGCGCGGCCGCGTACACCGCACCGTGGCGGCGCGTGATCCACGCCATATCGCCGGGACGGTGCGGACGCAGGACGAAGGGCTGGGCGTATTTCATACCGCTGCCGGTGTCGAGCAGCTCGCGGATGGTGCGCATCGCCTCGAGCATGCGCAACTGATCCGGCTCCTCGAGGCGCGACAATAGATCGCCGACCTCCTCGCGCGAACGGCGCTCCAGCGGTTCGTACAAGGCGCGTCCCTGTTCGGTGAGATGCAGCAACTTGGCGCGGCCGTCGGTGGGCGACGGCACCTTGGCCACCAGCCCCTGGCTTTCGAACTTGGCGAGGATGCGGCTCAGATAACCGCGGTCCAGTCCCAGATCGCGTCCCAGCGTGGATGCCGGCTGGTCGCCGTGGTTGGCCAGTTCGTACAGCACGCGCATCTCCGTGAGCGTGTACTCGCTGTGCAGCAGGCCCTCGCGCAGCACGCCGATCTGGCGCGTGAAGAAACGGTTGAACGCCCGGACGTCGGCGACGCGGTCGTCAAACGGGGTGTCTTGCATGGTCTTTCCCTCTATGTCGATGGGCTTAGTATGCGCAATATGATTGACGGAGTCAACAATATGCAAAGAGAGTCCGCGCACAGAGGCATCGCCAAGGGCGGCCTACCATGGAGTTTTAGTCAACCTGGAAAAGAAAGGGACGCCATGGATACCGTGACCAACATGCAGGACTGCATCGACGCCTGCACCAACTGCCATCAAGCCTGTCTCCAGACGGCGATGACCCACTGCCTGCAGATGGGCGGGCGCCACGTCGCGCCGGACCACCTGCGGCTGATGTTCGACTGCGCGGCCGTATGCGAGCTGTCGGCCAACCTGCAACTGAGCGGTTCGCCGTTCGCCGACCGCCTGTGCGGCGTGTGCGCCGAGGTATGTCACGCCTGCGCCCTGAGCTGCCGCGACCTCGATGGGATGGAGGAGTGCCTGCGCGCCTGCGAGGTGTGCGAGCATTCGTGCCGCGAGATGGCGCAAATGGCCGCCTGAGCGGCCATCCTGCCGTTGCGGATCAGGCGATCTGGTAGATGTCTTTCGCCACTTCCCGCACATAGCGCAGCAACAGCGCGGCGCCCGGGGACATCAGATGCCCGTCCACGGTGATGATGCCGAAAGCGTCCATGCGGCACGGCAGCTCGATCGGCAGGATATTGAGCACACCCTGCGACTCGTAATACTTGGCCACCGCGATCGGCATTACGTTGAGCGCGTCGGTCTGCTGCAACAGCGGTTTAATCAGCAGCACCGCCGTGGTGTCGACCACGTTGCCCGGCACTTCCAGGCCCGCGCGGCGGAACATCAATTCGCAGCGCGCGCGCAGGATGCTGCCCTGCGGCGGCAGTATCCACGGCTGCCCGGCGATGTCGCGCAGCTGCAGGTTGCGCGCCTTGAGCAGCGGATGGCCGGGACGCACCACCGCGCACGCCGGCTCGTCGCCCAGCTCCTCGTAGGCCAGCCCCTGCGCGCTTTGACGCTCGGGAATACGGCCGATCATGAAATCGAGCCGGCCACGCTGCAACTGCTCCAGCAGGATGTTGGACTGCTCCATCTCGACACCGATGCGCAGGCGCGGCGAGGCCTGTTTGGTGCGCGTGATCGCCTGCGGCAGCAGCGAGATCCCCGGGGTCATGATGGTGCCGATGTCCACCTGTCCGGTCAGGCCGGCCTTGATGGCGACGATGTCCTCGTGCGCCAGCGAGAGGCTGGTCAGCGCCATGCGGGCGTGGCGTATCATCGTCTCGCCGTAGATGGTCGGCTCCATGCCGCGCGGCAGACGGTCGAACAGCTGCACGCCGAGCATCTCCTCCAGGTCCTTGAGCTGCTTGGACGCGGCGGGCTGCGTCATGTGCAGATCTTCCGACGCACGGTGGATGTTGCGTTGTTCGTCCAGCGCGATCAGCAGCAGCAGCTGGCGCGTTTTGAGGCGCGCGCGCAGGAACCAGTTCGAATTAGTATCCATAGGAAAATGATATCACGATGGGTATTGATTTGGCATCAAAACCCATCATTTCAATATCACTTGCAAGCCGAACTAGGATTGGCCGCAGGCCCTTCCTTGGTTTGCTTGATGAACGGGATGGTGCCGTCGGCGTTGTACTGGAACTCCTCCACCGCCACCGAGCGGCGGTACTCGCCGCCGGTCGGCAGCTTGTCGTTATGGTAGAAGATGTAGTTCTTGCCGTTGAATTCGACGATCGCCTGGTGGATGGTCTTGACCTTGGCGTTCTTCTCCATGATCACGCCGCCGAACTTCCATGGGCCGATCGGGCTGTTCGACATCATGTAGGCGGTGGTCTCCGGGAAGTCGCGCGAATACGACAAGTAGTACACGCCCTTGTGCTTGTGCATATACGGCGCCTCGGTGAAGCGGTCCATGCCCACCGTGTGGATCGGGCCATCGAATTCCGTCATGTTCGGTTTGAGCTTGGCGTATTTGAGCACGGTGTTACCCCAGTACAGATACGCCTGGCCGTCGTCGTCGACGAACACGCCCGGATCGATGTCGTCCCAGGCGATCGGCGCTTCGAGTGTCATGTTGTTGGTGACCAGCGCCGAACCGCGCGCGTCGACGAACGGGCCTTCCGGCTTGTCGGACACCGCCACGCCGATGGCGCGGCCGGGGATGGTCGCATGATCGACCGTCGAATAGAAGTAGTATTTACCATTGCGCTTGGTGACGTCGGCGGCCCAGGCGTCCACTTTGCCGATGGCCCATTTGAAAGCGGACGGCTTGAGCGGCGAACCGAGATCCTTCCAGTTCTTCATGTCGCAGCTGCTGTAGACACGCCATTCCTTCATCACGTAGTCCTTGTCCTTGACCGAGGCGCTGTCGATGCCCACGTAAAGGTAGACCGTGCCACCGTCGACATACGCGGACGGATCGGCCGTGAACAGTTTCGGGAACATCGGGTTGGCCGCCTGCACGCTGTTTGTCGCGGCAAAAGCCATCCCCGCCGCTGCGATAGCGGCAAATTTCATCAGTTTCGTTTTCAAAGCTCTCTCCAGGTTGATCTTATTTTTTTGCGGTCGCGCCAATCGCCATCAAGCGCTGCACGACGCAGAATACAAACAGCAGACCGCCGATGACGATCTTGGTCCACCACGAGCTGAGTGTGCCGTCGAAGGCGATCAGCGTCTGGATGGTCCCGAGCACCAGCACGCCGGACAGCGCGCCGGCGACATAGCCGTAGCCGCCGGTCAGCAAGGTGCCGCCGATGACGACCGCCGCGATGGCGTCCAGCTCCGTGCCCTGCGCGTGCAGGCCGTAACCGGACAGCATGTAGAACGAGAACAGCACGCCGGCCAGCGCCGCGCAAAAGCCGCTGAACGCGTAGATCAGCACCTTGGTGCGCGCCACGCGCAGTCCCATCATCAGCGCCGATTGCTCGTTGCCGCCGACGGCGTAGATGGCGCGGCCGAACGGCGTGCAGTGGGCGACGTAGATGGCGACGGCCAGCATCGCCAGCGCGATCAGCGCGCCCGGCGACAGGAAACCACCCAGCACAGGGACCTGCGTCTGCGACATGGCGACGAAGAACGGGTCCTCGATGGTGATCGAGTTGATGCTGATCAGGTAGCACAGGCCGCGCGCCAGGAACATGCCGGCCAGGGTGACGATGAACGGCTGCAGCTTGAAGTAATGGATGATGGCGCCCATGGCCGCGCCGAAGCCGGCGCCCATCACCAGCGAGATGGCGATCACCAGCAGCGGCGGCACATGCCAGGTTTGCAGCAGCCAGGCCGAGACCATCGTCGTCAGCGCCAGCACCGAGCCGACCGACAGGTCGATGCCTCCCGACAGAATCACAAAGCTCATGCCAACCGCGATCACCAGCAGGAAGGCGTTGTCGATCAAGAGGTTGAACATCACCTGCAGCGACAGGAAGCCCGGATAGGCGGCGCCGCCGGCGACCAGCAGCACCGCCAGCAGCAGCACCGTCACCAGCGAGGTGAAGTACGGCGAGGACGTCAGGCCGCGCGGGCTGGACGGCTTGGCGCCCGCGACGGCGCCGGTCATGACGGTTGCGCTCATGCTGCGATTCCTTTCGAACGGGCCGGGAAGACGCGGCGCCACATGTTTTTGAATTCGGCCGACTGCGAGATACAGACCAGGAACACGACCACCGATTTGACGACCATGTTCACTTCCGGCGGCAGGCCGAGCGAGTAAATGGTGTAGGTCAGCGTTTGAATGATCAAGGCGCCGATCACGCTGCCGGCCAGGCTGAATTTACCGCCCGCCAGCGAGGTGCCGCCCAAGGTCACCGCCAGGATCGCGTCCAGCTCCAGCAGCAGGCCGGCGTTGTTGGCGTCCGCGCTCTTGATGTTCGCGCTGATCATCAGGCCGGACAAGCCGGCGCATGCGCTGCAGAACAGGTAGACGAAGAAGATCAGGGTGGCGGTCTTCAAACCCGCCAGGCGCGCGGCCACCGGGTTGATGCCGACCGACTGGATGAACAGGCCGAGCGCCGTTTTGCGCATCAACAGGAACGTCACGATGAAGACGGCGGCGACGATGTACAGCGAGAACGGCAGGCCAAACAGATAGCCGCTGCCGAGGAAGAAGAACGGCTCGTAATAGACGGTGACGATCTGGCCGTCCGTCAGCAACTGCGCCAGGCCGCGCCCCGCCACCATCAGGATCAGGGTGGCGACGATGGGTTGCAGGCCGAGGCCCGCGACCAATACGCCGTTCCACGCGCCGCACAGCAGCGCCGCGCCCATGGCGGCGCACAGCGCCCACACCATCGGCGTGTTGGCGACGTATTCGGGCACGCCGTTGTTCATCACCATGGTACCGCCGATCAGCATCGAGGCGACCGTGCCGCTGATGGCGACCACCGCGCCGACCGAGATGTCGATGCCGCGCGTGGCAATGACCAGGGTCATGCCGATGGCGGCCAGCGCCAGCGGGGCGGCGCGATTGGCGATATCGATCAAGCTGCCGTACAGGTGGCCGTCCTTGATCTCGATGTGGAAGAAGCCGGGGATCAGCAGCAGGTCGATCAGCAGCAGGATCGCCAGCGCCGCCAGCGGCCGGAAAAGCGGGTGCCGCACCATGCTCATTTTATTCATATCGCTCATTTTGCGTGCGCCCCTTCGGCCGCGATCACGTGCAGCACCGAGGTTTCATCGAGGGCGCCGCGCGGATACTCGCCGCCTGTTTTACGGTCGCGCATGACGACGATACGGTCGCTGCAACGCAATACCTCCGGCAGTTCGGACGAGATGAACAGTATCGACATGCCCTTGCGGCACAACTTGACCACGTAATCCATGATCTCCTGCTTGGCGCGCACGTCGATGCCGCGCGTCGGCTCGTCCAAGATCAGCATTTTCGGTTCGGTCGCCAGCCAGCGCGCCAGCAGCACCTTCTGCTGGTTGCCGCCGGAGAGCGTGCCGATGGGCGTCTCGATGCTGGCGGTCTTGATGCCGAGCGCCTTGACATATTCTTCCGCCAGTTGCTGCTGGCGTTTGAGCGGGATCGCGCGCGTCAGTCCCATGCGGGCTTGCAAAGCCAAAATGACGTTCTCGCGCACCGACAGGTCGAGGATCGCGCCTTCGTGCTTGCGGTCCTCGGAACAGAAACCGATGCCGGCGGCGATGGCGTCGCGCGGCGAATTGAAGCTATGTTCCTTGCCATCGATGGTGATGGCGCCGCTGTCCGCCTTGTCGGCGCCGAACAGCAGGCGGGCAGCCTCGGTGCGGCCGGAGCCGAGCAACCCGGCGAGGCCGAGCAGCTCGCCCTCGCGCATCTCGATATCCATCGGCGCCAGCGCGCCTTTGCGGCCGAGGCCACGCGCGCTGAGGAAAGCCTTGAGTTTCGATGGCGCGGCGGCGACCGCGTCATCGTTTGCGGCCGGCGACGCGGGTGCGGCGTCCAGCGCGGCGGTGGCCGGCGCGCCGACCATTTTATTCACCAGTTCAAGCCGCGACAAATCGGCGCAGGCGTACTCTCCTTCCCGTTCGCCGTTGCGCATCACGGTGATGCGGTCGGAGATCGCATAGGTCTGGTCGAGGAAGTGGGTGACGAACAAAATCGACATGCCCTGCTCGCGCAGGCCGCGCAGCACGCTAAACAGCAGGTCGACTTCCTTCTCGTCGAGACTGGACGTCGGCTCGTCGAGGATCAGTACTTTGGCGGACACCAGCAACGCGCGCGAAATCGCCACCATCTGCTGAATCGCCAGCGGATAGTGCGCCAACGGCATGGTCACGTCGATGCGGATCTGCATCCGCTCCAGCAGTTCGACCGCCTGCTGCTGCATGCCGCGCCAGTCGATGCCGCCGAACTTGCGCGGATAGCGGCCGATGAAGATATTCTCGGCCACCGACAGGTTCGGGCACAGGTTCACTTCCTGATAGACGGTGCTGATGCCGAGGTTCTGCGCATCGAGGGTCGACGTCGGGTAGATCGGCTGGCCATCGAGCAGGATCTCGCCCTGGTCCGGCGCGTACACGCCGGTCAGCACCTTGATCAGGGTCGATTTGCCGGCGCCGTTCTGCCCCATCAGCGTATGAACCTCGCCCGGATACAGGTTCAGCGCCACGTTGCTCAAGGCCTGGACGCCGGGGAAGGCTTTGCTGATGCCGCGCAGCTCCAGCACCGGCGCTGTCGAAGACGCGGCTTGCGCTAATTTACTCATCGCGGGAGGCTATCAGTATTTGCGGTTCGGGAATTCCTTGGCCGCCACCTCGGCCGGGAATACGCCCTCTTGCACCGTGATGCGTTTAGGTACCGGCTTGTTGGCGGCGACATCGCGCGCGATCTGCATCAGCTGGGGGCCGAACAGCGGATTGCACTCGACGGTCACGTTCATCTTCCCGGCGACCATCGCCTGGAAGGCGCCGCGCACGCCGTCGATCGAGATCACAAGGATATCCTTGCCCGGCTTCATGCCGGCTTCCTCGATCGCCTGGATCGCGCCGATGGCCATGTCGTCATTGTGCGCGTACAGCACGTTGATCTTCTTGCCCTCGGCTTTCAGGAAGGCTTCCATCACTTCCTTGCCCTTGGTGCGGGTGAAGTCGCCGGTCTGCGAGCGGATGATCTTCAGCTTCGGATTGGCGGCAATGACTTCCGCAAAGCCCTTCTGGCGGTCGATCGCCGGCGCGGAGCCGACGGTGCCTTGCAGCTCGACGATGTTGAAGGTGGCGTCGGGCGTCTTCTTGGCGCGTTCCAGCAGCCAGCGGGCGGCCAGGCGGCCCTCTTCGACGAAATCGGAACCGATGAAGGTCACGTACAGCGACGGGTCGGTGACGTTGACGGCGCGATCGGTCAGGATGACGGGGATTTTCGCGGCCTTGGCTTCGCGCAGAACGGTGTCCCAGCCCGATTCGACGACCGGCGAGAAGGCGATGATATCGACACGCTGGGCGATGAAGGAGCGGATGGCCTTGACCTGGTTTTCCTGGCGCTGCTGGGCGTCGGCGAATTTGAGGGTGATGCCCTCCTTCTTGGCCGCGTCCTTGATCGAGACGGTATTGGCGGTGCGCCATTCGCTCTCGGCCCCGACTTGCGAGAAGCCGATGACCAGCGGTTTGGCGGCGAAGGCCGGGCCGACGCTACCGAAGGCGGCGACGATAGCAGCGGCCACGCCGGCTTTGAGTACGGTTCTGCGATTGCATGTCATAGCAAGGTCTCCAGATTAGATTTTTATGGTTTTATCGATCATATACTATGAGAAACACAAATATCTATCCAATGATATTTTGGTCAAGTGCGATATTGATTTCGGTATCAGTTTGCAGTCCAAGGTAATTGCTCATCGCAACAGGCGCAGGCCATACAGCCCGCCGGCCACGGAGCCGTTACGGGCCACGAACTTGACCACCAATTTCCCACCCGCCGCCGCGACCAGCGCCGGTGGAATCGGGTAATCCACGGTGTAGAGCTCCTGCGGCGCAGCGGCGTCCAGCTTCACCTCGGCCAGCATCCGACCGTTGATCAGGATATCGAACCTGCGGCCGGCATCCCCTTTCGAATATGTCAGACGCAAAGCGCGCGCTTCGGACTTCTTGTCGGTCAGGTCGTAGCTGAACCAGTTGGTCGCATGCCGCCAGTGACGTCCCTTGGCCAACCCGGACTCGCCGCCTTCCGCCTTGAAGAAGTGGTCGGACTCCGGCTGCTGCTCGCCCGGCGCCACCTGGTCGATGGTGCGCGCGTCCAGTTCAAGCCGCGCCGCCTCGTCCTCGGCGGCTTTGGCGCGCGTGGCCGCCAGATCCGCCGCCGTGGAATACGGCCAGTACACCATGTAGCGCGAGTCGTGCACCCGGAAGAATGGCACGAAAGTGGCGGCCTGCTTGCCATCCTTGCCCTCCACCAGTCCGGGAGCGACAAAGGTCAGCGGCCGGCCCGACACCGGCTTGAAGCGGCCTTCGAACGCGGGACTGTCGTCGACCAGCACCGGCGCGGCCTGCAACGGGACTACCTGCCCGGAGGCGATATGGCCCATGCGCGAGTCGTCGGCCAGGAAATTCAGTTTCTCGTCCGGGAACGGATTGGTCTTCGCCGCCAGTACCACGGGGCCGTGCAGCACGGCATAGTAGTTGGACTTGTCCGGCATCTGTTCGAGCCGGGTTGTCATCGGCAGTGCGATATCGACCTTGTCGCCGTCACGCCACTGGCGGCGGACACTGACATAGCGGTCGGCGCCGATACTGGCGGCGACCGGCTTGCCGTTGACGGCCACGCGCAGCGCTCCCGGCGCCACCCACTCCGGATAACGGATCTTCAAGGTGAAGGTCTTGTTACCCTTGACAGTGATAGAGCTGCCGCCTTCATCCGGGAAGCGGTTGGACTGGCGGACGGAAACGCCCTGCTCGCGCCAGTTCAAGGTCGAAGGGATGAACAGGTTGACATACAGGTTGTCGCCCCGATGCGCGTAAATGAACTCGCCGTACTTGGCGTGGCTCTCCAGGCCCGAGCCCACGCAGCACCACATGCCTTGCTGCGGCTGCGAGTAGACGCGGTAGTGGTTGGGCCGCATCGGCGTGAAGTAGACAAAGCCGCCGCTGTGCGGACGCTGCGATCCCAGTATATGGTTGTACAGCGCTCGTTCGTAGTAGTCGGCGTAGCTGCCCTTGGCGTCGCCGAGGAACAGCAAGCCGGTGAGCTTGAGCATATTGTAGGTATTACAGGTCTCGGGGCCTTCGACTTCCTCGATCATGGACGAGAAGTCGTTCTGGTCGTGGAAGTGCTCCTTGACGCTGTTGCCGCCGATGGCGACGGTGCGGTGATCGTGCACGGTTTGCCAGAAGAACTGCGCGGCCTTCTGCCAGTCGCGCCGCCCGGTGATGTCGCCAATGCGCTTGAAGCCGATTACTTTCGGGATTTGGGTGTTGGCGTGCAGGCCGGTCAACTGGTCCTTGCCCTCCTCCAGCGGACGCAGGATGGCCTGGTGCGAAAAGCGGATCGCCAGGTCCATGTATTTCTTCTGACCGGTCATCTCGGAGACATCGGCCAGCACTTCGTTCATGCCGCCATGTTCGCAGCGCAGCATGTTCTGCATCTGTTCTTCGCTCAGGTGCGAGATCAGGCCGACGGTCCAGTCGCACAGCGCGATCAGCATCGCGCGCGCGTCCTGGTTGCCGGCGTAGACGTAGGCGTCGCGCAGCCCGGCGTAGAGCTTGTGCAGGTTGTACCACGGGACCCATTTGCCGTTGACGGAGAAACCGTCGGCCTGGAGTTTGCCTTGCGCGATATCGCGCCACGCGGCCGCGCCACCGGGCACGCCGCCGATGTAGCCGTCGCCGTTGCTCGCCTGGCAGCGCTTAAGTTCCGCCACACAGTAATTCAGGCGCTTGAGAACTTCCTCATCGCCGGTGGCGGCGTACATCAGCGCCAGCGCGGTCAGATAGTGGCCGCCCATGTGGCCATCCAGCCCTGTCGATTCCCAGTTGCCGTAAGTCGGCTCTTTCGGCGTCAGACCGGCTTCGCGCAGGAACGGCGCCAGGAGGCGGTCGGGATTCAGCGCCATGATGTAGCGCAGGTCCGTTTGCTGGGCTTCCAGGAATGGGCTTGCGGTCAGACGCACCGCCGACAGCGGGAACAGCCGCAGCGGCGCCTTATCACCCGCCGGCACGGCGATGCCGGCACGCGTCGCCGCGCCGGCCATCGGCGGAACCGCCGCCGCGGCCATCGCGCTGGCGGCATAGCGCAAGGTGCGCCGGCGCGCCGGCTTGTGGATGGCCCCCGCCATTATTTGAGGGGCAGCTGCGTGCTGCGGTACTTGTTCAAGTCGGCCTGGTCAACAGTCGGCCACCCATTCGCATCCCATTTCATTTCCATGATTTTCAGCTTTTGCAGGTAGTTGTCGGCGGTCTCGTAGGCGTGCAGCACCAGATAGTCCTTGCCGTCCATCGTGTAGGCGCTGTTGTGGCCCAAGCCCTTCCAGTCCTTGTCGCCGGCGATCAGCAGCGAACCGCCGCCCTTCATCATGTCCACGCCTTTTTTGTCGACGTAAGGCCCGGTCACCGATGTCGAGCGGCCGACGACGACGTTGTAGGTGCTGTCGCCCTTGCGGCAGCACAGGCCGAACGATGCGAACAGATAATAGTAGCCATTCTTCTTGAAGATGAACGGCGCCTCGATCTCGCCCGGCCCGGCATCCGTGCCGGCCGGCGCATCGACGTTGGCGGTCCGGCTGGCGATCGCGTGCCACTCCTGCGGCTCGGCCAACCCGGTCCATGCGTCGTTCAGCTTGACCAGTTTAAGTCCGCTCCAGAAGGAGCCGAACGACATCCAGGCGACGCCTTTTTCATCTTCGATGATATTCGAATCGATGGCGTTCCAGTCGTCCCGCAGCGGCACCGACTGCAATACCATGCCCTTGTCTTCCCACCGGTAGTCCGGGGAGCGGGGATTGAGCGTCTTGTTGACCGTGACGCCAATCCCCGAGGTGTTTTTACCGAATCCGGAGACGGAATAGTACAAATAATATTTACCGTTATGGAACTGCACATCCGGCGCCCATATATGGCCGTCGAAAGTCGGCGCGGCGCGTTTGGCCCACGATGGCGGATCCTTGAACACGCGTCCTTCCGGCTTCCAGTCCTTCATATTGGTCGAACTGTAGAAAGTGATACCGGGCCCGGTGCTGAAGACGTAATAGGTGTCGCCTTCCTTGGCCATCACGGGATCGTGCACGCTGACTTCCTTGGCGGTGCAGGCAGACAGCCCAGCCACGCCCAATAGCAAAGCCATCGTCGAAAAAATATGCTTCATCCACAACCTCGATTAACTATGCGAGGCCATGCCATCGGCATGACCTCGCGGACTTACGACTTACTCCACAGCGACCACGATAACGGCCTTGGCCGGAATCTTGACCGTCAGCTTGCCATCGGCGCCGGCGGTGGCGCTGAACGGGGCCGGCTTGATCGCTTCCGGCGACTGGAAGGTGTTATGCGTGTCCATCGCGGCGGACGTCAGCACCCGGCCATTGACCGACTTGATGGCCTGGCCCGGCACGTCCACGGCGATCTCCGCTTCCTTGGTCGGATTGGTGTTGACCAGCGCTAGATACAGCTTGCCGTCCTTGGCGCGGGCGGCCGAGGCGCTGATCTCCGGAATGCTGCTGCCGTTGTACGAATACTGGGGATTGTTCGTCAACTTCAGCGGCAGCGAGGTCGCGTCCTGGAACGGCACATACATCTGGAACGCGTGGTACGTCGGCGTCAGCACCATCTTGTCCTTGTCGGTGATGATCATCGCCTGCAGCACGTTGACCATCTGCGCGATGTTGGTCATGCGCACGCGGTCGGCGTGGTCGTGGAAGATGTTGAAGTTGAGCGCAGCCACCACCGCGTCGCGCAGCGTGTTTTGCTGGAACAGGAAGCCGGCGTTGGTGCCCTTCTCGACGTCGTACCAGGTGCCCCACTCGTCGACCAGGAAGCCCAATTTCTTCTCAGGATCGTACTTGTCCATCACCGCCGTATTGGCCTTGATGAAGCCATCCATCTTGATCGTGTTGGACAGGGTCGAGAACCACTGGTCTTCCTTGAAGCCGGTCGCCATGCCCTTCACTTCCCACTGGCCGGTCGGGATGGTGTAGTAGTGGAAGCTGATGCCGTAGGTCTGCTTCTTGAGCTCTTTGCTCAGGGTTTCGGTCCAGGACAGGTCATGGTCGTTGCCGCCGCTGGCGATCATCTTCGGACGATACTGCGGCGGCGCGCGCAGGAAGGTTTCGACGTTCTTGTACAGGTTCGAGTAGTGTTGCGGCGACATGTTACCGCCGCAGCCCCAGGCCTCGTTACCGATGGCGAAGTAGTCGACCTTGAACGGCTTGTCGCGGCCATTTTTGCGGCGCAGTTCGGCCAAGGTCGACTTGCTGTCGGAGGTCATGTACTCGACCCACTCCGACATCTCTTGCGCGCTGCCGGTGCCCAGGTTGCCGTTGACGTAGGTCTCGGCGCCAAGCTGCTCGGCCAGTTCGAAGAATTCGTGGGTGCCGACGGCGTTGTTTTCCTCCACGCCGCCCCAGTTGGTGTTGACCTTGACCGGACGCTTCTCGCGCGCGCCGATGCCGTCGCGCCAGTGGTATTCGTCGGCGAAGCAGCCGCCCGGCCAGCGCACCAGCGGTACGTGCATGGCTTTCAGCGCGCCGACAACGTCCTTGCGCCAACCATTGACGTTCGGGATCTTCGACTTCGGACCGACCCAGATGCCCTCGTAGATGCCGGTGCCCAGGTGTTCGGCGAATTGGCCGTAGATGTTTTTGTTGATGACCGGACCAGGCTTGGTCGTATCGATCGTCACGCCGACAGGCGCGGCGAAAGCGGCGCCCGAAGCGAGCATGCACAGAGTGAGAACACCACGTTTGATGTGATTCATATTTTAAATCTCCTGATTACTGTTTTATTGTTATCACGAAGCCGCCATGCGGCTTGATGGTTACTGCTGCTTTTTTGCCGGCAGCGATGCTGCGTTGGCTAAAACCACGTTCGCCTTCACCGTCGGCGATGATCGTGCCCTGCTTGGCGCCGGCAAAGGACAAGTCCAGTGTCAGCGCCTTGTCGGATTCGGTGGCGTTGATGCCGGCGATGTACCAGGTGTCGCCGGCGCGGCGCGCGACCACCGCATATTTACCGGGGAAGCCGTCGACCAGGCGGCTGTCGTCCCAGCTGCGCGGCAGCTCCTGAAGGAAGCTCTTGACGTAGGCGGGCACGGTCGCCATCCCTTCCGGCACTTCGGCGAAGTGCTGGATGCCGGAGACGTACAACACCGATGTCGCCAGCTCGAAGCCATTGCTGCTGGTGCGCTTGATCTTCGGGATATCGCCGAACACCATCGGCGTGAAGTCCATCGGGTCGAACAGATTGCGGGCGAACGGCATCATCGCCGCGTGGGTCGGCATCTTGTCCTCGTCGGCCTGCTCGAAGGTGGTGAACTCCATGCCGCGCACCGCCTCCATCGTCATCAGGTTGGGCCAGGTGCGGGTCCAGCCGCGCGGCAGGGTCGAGCCGTGGAAGTTCACCAGCAGGCCTGCGGCGGCCGCGTCGTTCAGCATATCGACGTAATAGGCCATCATCGACTGCGCGTCGCCATTGAAAAAGTCGATCTTGACGCCCTTGATGCCCATCTGGCGCAGGCGTTTGAACTCGGCCACGCGCTGCTCGTGCGTCAGCAGTTTGCTCTTCGGCGAGTACTCGGTCGAGTTCCATGGGCCGGACGAGTTATACCAAACCAGCACGCCGACGTTCTTGGTCGCCGCGTAGTCGGCCAGTTCCTTCATCTTCTCGTAGCCGATCTTGCGGTCCCAATCGGCGTCCACCAGGGTGTAGTCCCATTTCATGTCGGCGGCGTAGTCGATGAACTTCTTCTGCACGTCGTAGACGGTGGCGTCGTCCTTCAGCAGCGCCCAGCTCCAGGAGGCGTGTCCAGGCTTGACCAGTTGCTTGTCGAAGGCGATCGCCGGCGCGGCCAGGTCGGTGCCAAGGGTCGAGCCGACCACGGTCGACAGCGAACCAAGCGCCATCAGGCGCCACGGCGAGGTCAGCGTGCCTTCGACGTCGGCCATCAGGCCGCGATCGGGATAGACCTCTTCCTTCATCGGATTGCCGATGCTGTATTTACCGCCCTTGGAATCCGGCGCCAGGCGCGAACCCTGGAAGCTGCCGTCCATGCCGGCCTCCGAGATGGCCAGCCAGTTGTCGCCGGCCTTGAACAGCGCCGGGAACACCCAGCCGGCCGGCGACGGCGAGACCGTGCCTACCGGGATGTCCATCTGATAGTGTTCTTCGTAGGACGGATTGGTCCGCCCCCAGCCGGTCTGCGCGACGGCGATAGGCTGCAACCACGCCTTTGCCGATGTCGGCAGCGCGAACGTGGTGCGTTCCTGGATCAGTTTTTTGCGTGGCAGCGATGGCTCGGCGACGATGTAGCGGAACGCGACGCCGTCGTTCGACACGCGGAAGACGATGTCCATCTTCTGCTTTTGCGCGTTCTGCACGGAGAAGGTTTGTTCGTTGGCGCTGTAGGTGATGTCACGCTTCTTACCCGTGGCCATCTGGTACTTGTCGGTGACGGTGCCGACCTTGGAGCTGGCGGCGATCGTCAGCGCGCCGGCCAGATCGGCGCCTTGCAGTTGCAGCCCCAGTTCGGAGGCCAGCAACACCGGCTTGCCGTCGCGGGAGACTGTGTAGGTCAGGGGCTTGCCGGGCGACTCGTTCAGCTGGACGCTGATGTGGCGGTCGGGGCTTGTCAGCGCGCCGGGGGACGCCGCGAAAGCGGTCGACGCGGCCGTGGCGCCCACCGCGACCGCGGAGATAAATTTATTCACCATGTTCTCACCAGTTTTTTAGGGTTATGTAGCCCCGCCGCCTCTAAGGGCGGTGTCTCCGGGGCGGCGAACGGTGTTGCGGGTATTACGGGTATTGCGGTTGCTGGTTAAACCCATCCTCCATCGACGATGAACTCTTGGGCGGTGCACATGGCGCCGTCGTCGGCGGCCAGGAACAAAATCATCGACGCGATATGCTGCGGCATCAGCTTCGTGGGCATGCACTGGTTGCGCTTGATATCCTGCTCGCCCGCCTCGTCCAGCCACAGGTCGATCTGGCGCTGGGTCATCACCCAGCCCGGCGTGACGGTGTTGACGCGGATGCCGTGGGCGCCGAATTCGCGCGCCAGGCCACGGGTCAGGCCATGGGTCGCCGCCTTGGAGGTGGCGTACACCGGATAGCCGGCGTTCTTGACCTGCCACGAGATCGAGCCGACGTTGATGATCGAGCCGGCGCCCTTTTCCTTCATGCCCTCGAAGACCGCCTGGCAGGTGAAGAACATCGGACGCTGGTTGATGGCGATACGCTCGTTCCAGTAGTCGACGGTGACGTCCTGGGTCGCGTGGCGCTGGTCGTTGGCTGCGTTGTTGACGAGGATGTCGAAGGAACCGATGATGCCGGCCATTTCGGCCATCGTGGACTGCAAGGCGGGAATGTCGGTGATGTCGCAGACGCGGAACTCGGGCTCGGGATAGCCGGCTTCCTTGACGCGGCGGACCAGCTCCAGGCTGGCGTCGCGGGCGATGTCGACGAAGGCGACCTTGGCGCCCTGCTCGGCGAAGGAAATCACCATCGCCTCGCCGATGCCGGTGCCGCCGCCGGTGATGAACACGCGCTTGCCGCGCAGGCTGGCGAATTTTGCCAATTGGGTCATACAGTCTCCGTTGTTTTTATAGACGAAAGCCCCGCCGTGGCGGGGCCGGTACAGCCACCACGATCACTTGTGGTTCAATTCACCTTCAAGGCGTCGCCATGGCGCGCCGCCCTCGTCGCGCAGCACTTGCGGCAGCAGCGGCTGCGGCAGGTTCTGGTACGAGACGGGACGCAGGAAGCGTGTGATCGCGCCGGTGCCGACCGAGGTGCTGCGGCCATCCGACGTCGACGGGAACGGGCCGCCGTGCACCATGGCGCTGCATACTTCCACGCCGGTTGGATAACCGTTGGCCAGGATGCGGCCGACTTTACGTTCCAGCACCGGCAGCAGCTCGTGTGCGGCGTCCAGATCCGCTTCGTCCATCAGCAACGTGGCGGTCAGTTGGCCTTCCAGTTCTTCGGCGATCCGGCGCATTTCGGCGATATCCTTGCAGGCCACGACCAGCGAGGCCGGCCCGAAAACTTCCTCCGACAGGACGTGCTGATCCAGGAATGCCGCGCTGCTCGTGTCGAACAGCGCCGGAGCGGCCTTGCCTTCCGACTGCGGCGCCAGCGCCAGCGTGTTGACGTCGGCGTTGTCGGCCAGCTGCGTGATGCCGCGCTTGTAGCTGCCGGCGATACCCGGCGACAGCATGGCGCAAGCGGCGCCGCCTTCGAGCGCCTTGGACGCGGCGGCCTTGAAGCGGTCCAGGTCCGGGCCGGCGATACCGATCACCAGGCCCGGGTTGGTGCACATCTGGCCCACGCCTAGCACCAGCGAGGCGGAGAAGCCGGCGGCCAATTCCTCGGCGCGGCTGGCCAAAGCCTTCGGCAGCAGGAACACCGGGTTGATCGAGCTCATTTCGGCATACACCGGAATCGGCACGGGACGCGCCGCGGCCACCGCCATCAGCGCGACGCCACCGCCACGCGAGCCGGTGAAGCCGACCGCCTTGATGGCCGGGTGACGCACCACCTCCTGGCCGATCTCGTTGCCGACACCGTTCAGCAGCGAGAACACGCCGGCCGGCAGGCCGCAGATCTCGACCGCCTTGACGACGGCGCGGCCAACCAGCTCCGACGTGCCTGGGTGGGCGAAGTGCGCCTTCAGCACCACCGGGCAGCCGGCGGCGAAGGCCGACGCGGTGTCGCCGCCGGCGACGGAGAACGCCAGCGGGAAGTTACTGGCCGAGAAGACGGCGACCGGACCGAGGCCGATCATGCGCATGCGGATATCGGGACGCGGCGGCGCGCGGTCCGGCAACGCCTTGTCGATACGGACGTCGTTCCACGAACCTTCGCGCAGCAGATTGGCGAACAATTTCAACTGGCCGACGGTGCGGCCGCGCTCACCCTCGACGCGGGCGCGCGGCAGGCCGCTTTCGGCCATTACGCGCTCCACCAGCACCTCGCCCAGGGCCATGATTTGTTCGCCGATGGTTTCCAGGAACACCGCGCGCTTCTCGTCGCTCAGCGAGCGGAAGGTATCGAACGCCGCTTCGGCCAGGCGGCAGGCCTGGTCGATTTGATTACCGTCGGCTGTCGTGAACTCCGGGTCCATCGACTGCTGCAGCGATGGATTGTAGGCGCGGAAAGCGGCGCCGGTGCCTTTGACGGCCTGGCCGCCAATCAGCGAATCGCCGGTGATGATCATAAGGTCTTAACTTTCGCTACTTCGGTTTTGTACACGGTCAGCTTGTTGCGCAAGGCTGGACCGAACTGCGGCGAATCGATCTCGAACGTTTCGCCCGGCTTGACGACGATGTTGTCGGCCACGCTCAGGGTGGCGGTGCCGAAGAAGTGGATATGCACGTCGCCCGGGCGCTTGAACAGCGGGTACTTGAAGTGGTGATGCTCCAGGTTGCCGATGGTGTGCGACATATTCTGTTCGCCGCTGAAGAAGGCCTTCTCCCAACGCACCTTGCCGTCCACGTCGTAAATGCGCGACGTGCCCTGGATGTTGGCCGGCGCCTCGCCGACCAGCAGCGCCGGGCCCAGGCCGCAGGCGCGCAGCTTGGAGTGCGCCAGGTACAGGTAGTTCTGACGCTCGGTCACGTGGTCCGAGAACTCGTTGCCGATGGCGTAGCCGACGCGGTAAGGCTGGCCGTCGTCGCCGATCACGTACAGGCCGGCCACTTCCGGCTCTTCCCCGCCGTCGAGCGCGAAGTCGGGCATGCTCAGGTCCTTGCCGCTGGCGGCCACGATCGAGCCGTCGCCCTTGTAGAACCACTCCGGCTGCACACCGGCTTCGCCGGCGGCCGGCTTGCCGCCTTCGACGCCCATGCGGAACATCTTCATGGAGTCGCTCAGGCTTTCGACGTCGCCGCCGATTTTCTTGTGCATGGCGTCGCGGGTGTCGGCGCTGCCCAGGTGGGTCAGGCCGGTGCCGGTGACGTAGGTGTGGGCGTCGTCGGTGTGATCCAGTGGCGCCAGCAGGCGGCCGGCGGCGGCGACGGCTTCAAACGAGGCGGTGGCGCTGCCGACCGACTTCTCGACCAACGCGGCCAGGCCGGTCGACTTGCGGATCGCGTCCTGGGCCAGCGCGTAGGTGGTGCTGTAGCCATCGATGATACGGATGGTGTCTTGTTCCAGCACGCCGATCTGGCGCGCGCCTTGTTCGTTCTTGAATTGTACGAGTAGCATGGTATCTCCTGGTTTTTCTCAGTGCGTATCGGTGCGTATCAGTGCGAGTGGCGTGGAACGGCCGAACCACGATTCCCGACCAGGAAATCGAAGTCGCAACCTTCATCCGCTTGCAGCACGTGTTCGATGTAGAGCTGCTGGTAACCGGTCTTCGGACCCGGCGCGCTGCCCGGCACGCGGGCGGCTTGGCGTTCGGCCATTTCGGCGTCCGAGATTTCCAGGTTCAGCAAACCGCCTGCGCAATCCAGGGTGATCCAGTCGCCGTCCTTGACGATGCCCAGCGGGCCGCCGGCCATCGCTTCCGGCGCCACGTGCAGCACAACGGTGCCGTAGGCGGTGCCGCTCATGCGGGCGTCGGAGATGCGGACCATGTCCTTGACGCCGGCCGCCAGCAGTTTAGGCGGCAGGCCCATATTCCCTACTTCGGCCATGCCCGGATAACCTTTCGGGCCGCAGTTCTTCATCACCAGCACCGAGTTGGCGTCGACCACCAGATCCGGATCGATGATACGGCTCTTGTAGTGTTCAAAGTCCTCGAACACCACGGCCTGACCGCGATGCTGCATCAGTTCAGGCGTCGCCGCCGATGGTTTCAGCACGGCGCCGCGCGGCGCCAGGTTGCCGCGCAGGATGCAGATGCCGCCATCCTTGAGCAGCGGTTTTTCCAGCGGGCGAATCACTTCGTCGTCGTAGATCGGCGCGTCCTGGCAGTTTTCCCAGATGGTCTTGCCGTTGACGGTCAGCGCGTTCGGGTTCGGCAGCAGCTTGCCCTCGCCCATGCGGCGGATCACGGCCGGCAGGCCGCCCGCATAGTAGAACTCTTCCATCAGGAAGCGACCCGACGGCAGCAGGTCGACGATGGTCGGCATGCCGCGGCCGACGCGGGTCCAGTCTTCCAGTTCCAGATCGACGCCGATACGGCCGGCGATGGCTTTCAGGTGGATCACGGCGTTGGTCGAACCGCCGATGGCGGCGTTGACGCGGATCGCGTTCTCGAAATTCTCCTTGGTCAGGATCTTCGACAGCTTCAGGTCTTCCTTGACCATGTCGACGATGCGCATGCCCGACATGTGGGCCAGCACGTAGCGGCGCGCGTCGACGGCCGGAATGGCGGCGTTGTGCGGCAGCGAGGTGCCCAGCGATTCGGCCATGCAGGCCATCGTCGACGCCGTGCCCATGGTGTTACAGGTGCCGGCGGAGCGGGAGTGGCCCGCTTCGGCCGCGAGGAAGTCGTGCATACTCAGTTCGCCGGCCTTGACCTGCTCATGCAACTGCCAGACGGCGGTGCCGGAGCCGATGTTCTTGCCGTTCAGCTTACCGTTCAGCATAGGGCCGCCGGTGACGACGATGGTCGGAATGTCGACCGAGGCGGCGCCCATCAACAGCGCCGGGGTGGTCTTGTCGCAGCCGACCAGCAGGACGACGCCGTCCATTGGATTGCCGCGGATGGATTCTTCGACGTCCATGCTGGCCAGGTTACGGGTCAACATGGCGGTTGGACGGAGATTGGATTCGCCGTTGGAGAAGACTGGGAATTCGACCGGGAAGCCGCCGGCTTCTAGGATGCCGCGTTTGACGTGTTCCGCCAGTTTGCGGAAGTGGGCGTTGCAAGGGGTCAGTTCAGACCACGTGTTGCAGATGCCGATGATAGGCTTGCCCTGGAATTCGTGATCAGGAATACCCTGATTTTTCATCCAGCTGCGGTACATGAAACCGTTTTTGTCTTGGGAGCCGAACCATTCGGCGGAGCGCAGCTTTACTTTCTTGTTGTCATTGTCCGACATGCAATTCTCCTCAGTATTTTCCTGTGCGGGGACGTGAATGTCATGCCCCCGCATCGATAAAGCATACTAAGATGGACTGAGATATCTTTCCAATAAATTATTAATCAACTTCGATATCAAAACCGGTATCAACACCCTCCAAATGGCGGCTTAAGCTTCGGTACTGAAGCGATAGGCCATCACCGTCGAGTATTCCTGTCCCGGACGCAGGATCGTCGACGGGAAGTCCGGCCGGTTCGGCGAATCCGGGAAATGCTGCGGTTCGAGGCAGAAGGCGCTGCGATAGCCGTAGATCTGCCCTTTTCCGGTCATCTTGTCATTCATGAAATTTCCACTGTAGAACTGGATGCCCGGCTCCTGGCTCCACACCTCCAGCACCCGCCCGGACGCCGGATCGCGCACGCGGGCGGCCATCTCCAGCGCGCCCGGCTTCGATTTTTTCAGCACGAAGTTGTGGTCGTAGCCAAAGCCGTTGCGCAATTGATCATCATCCTGGTCGATACGCTCGCCGATCGCATGCGGCGTGCGGAAATCGAACGGCGTGCCCTCGACCGGCGGCAGATCGCCCAGAGGGATCTGCACATCGTCGATCGGCGTATAGGCGTCTGCCACGATGGTCAGCTCGTGGCCCAGGATATCGCCCTTGCCGGCCAGGTTGAAATACGCGTGGTTGGTCAGGTTGACCGGGGTCGCCTTGTCGCTGATGGCATGGAAAGCGATACGCAATTCGTTATCGTTGCGCAGCTCATAGATGGCGGTGACCTCCAGATTCCCGGGATAGCCCTGCTCACCGTCGGCGCTGACGTAACTCAATATCAAGCCGGCCGAATTCGGGGTGGTGAAGGTTTCGCCGGTCCACAGCCGGCGATGGAAGCCGTCGCCCCCCCCGTGCAGGTGATTGGCCCCGTTGTTGACGTCCAGCGCAAAGGTCTCGCCGTCGAGCGTGAAGCGGGCGTTGGCGATGCGGTTGCCGTAACGGCCGATCAGCGCGCCGAAGTAATGGGATTCGCCCATGTAGGCGGCGACGTCGTCGTAGCCGCAATTGACATCGGCCAAGGTGCCGCTGCGGTCGGGCACATGGATTTCGGTGATGGCGCCACCGAGGTTGATGATCTTGACGATCATGCCGTTGGCGTTGGTCAGCGTGTAGCGGGTGACGTCGCGGCCGTCGGCCATCTGGCCGAACGAGGATTCAGTGATCGAAGCTTGCATGATATGACTTTCAGCTTTCAAATGGGGCGGCGGCCGGGGGGAATGAACCCACCGGCCGCCGCGATTATTCTTTGGCGGTCGCGCAGCGACCGGCCGAACTGGGCTAAGCGATCGACGGCTTTCCGAAGACCGGCATGCCCTGCCCGTCCCACTTGAGCGGCTTGACATAGGTGTGACGGTCGGGATTCCACAGCGGGTCGCCGATAATCTCGGTATAAGTGCGTGCATGATAAACCAACATGACTGTTTCGCCATCATCGCCAATGGTGAAACTGTTATGTCCAGGACCATAGACGCCGTGCTCGAAGCAGGTTTGCAGCACCGGTTCCTTCAGTTTGGTCCACGAGGCCGGGTCCAGCAGGTCGGCGTTTTCGTCCGCCCACAGCAGGCCCATGGCGTAGTTCTCGTCGGTGGCGCTGGCCGAATAGCTGATGAAGATCTTGCCGTTCTTCTTCAACACCGACGGCCCCTCGTTGACCCAGAAACCACGGATCTCCCAGTCGAACTCCGGCTTGCTCAGCATGACCGGCGGGCCGCCCAGCTGCCACGGCGTCTTCATCGGCGCGATGTACAGGTTGGAGTTGCCCTCGATGGCGACGTCCTTCTGCGCCCACAGGTAGTACAGCTGGCCGTTGTGGGTGAAGGTGGTGGCGTCCAGGCAGAAGGTGTCGATGCCGGTGTCGATCTGGCCCATGAACTCCCACTCGCCCTCCAAAGGATTGGCGTTGGTGTTACGGATCGCGTACATACGGTGCTGGAAAAGCTTGTGCTTGATCTCGCGGCTCGGCGCGGCGGCGAAGTAGACGTACCATGCGCCCTGGTTGAAGTGGAGCTCCGGCGCCCAAACCAGTTCGCTGTACGCGCCGGTCTCCGGTTTGAACCAGACATCGACCTTCTCGGCGTCGGCCAGGCCGGCGATGGTTTTCGCGCGGCGCAACTCGATGCGGTCGTACTGCGGCACCGAGGCGGTGAAGTAGTAGTAGCCGTCGCTGTGGCGGATGATAAAAGGATCGGCGCGCTGTTCGATCAGCGGCTGCAGTACGTCTTTGCTTTCCATTGCTTCGTTTTCCAAAAAATTAGACTGCCACATAAGAATCGGCTCCCATTTGCTTCTTCACTTCCGTGTAATACTCGTCGGTGACCCGGTATTTGAACATCAAAAGTCCCATCAAGGTATGGAAGAAGCCGGGAATCAGGGTCATCATCAGCACGATGCCGTGCAGCGCGAACGCGGTCTGCTCGTGGTTCGGCTGATACTGGAAGTACGTCAGCAGGCCACCGGCCAGCGCGCCGGCCACGCCCATGCCGGCCTTCTGGCACACCGAGATGCCGCCGAAGGCGAAGCCGGAGACGCGCTTGCCGGTCTTGACCTGGCCGTAGTCGATGGTCTCGGCGATGGCCGACCAGAACACCGGCGCATGCAAGTCGACCACGAACGACAGCACGAAGTACAGCACAAACGCCAGCATGATGTCGCCCGGCTTGACGAAGAAGTAGATCGCGGCGCTGATCACGCCGACGGCGATCTGGCTCCAGCGGAACAGCTTGACCTTGCAATAGAACTTGGTGATCCAGGTCGAGGCGACCATCGACAGGATCGCGGCGACCACGCCGATCGAAAGGAAGGTGGCCACGGTGGCGGTGTCGCCGCCCAGATAATATTTGACGTAGTAGATGGCCGCCGTGGCGCGCAGCACGTAGCCGATTGTGCCGGTCACGCACACGCCGCACAAGATCAGCCACTGGTCGTTTTGCAGCAGCACCTTGAGCTGGGCCCACAGCGACTGGCGCTGCACCACGTGGATTACGCGCTCCTTTGTGGTGAAGAAGCAGAACAGGAACAGCGCCACGCCCATCGCCGCCATCACCGCCATCGCCGCCTGGTAGCCGGTGGCCGCGTTGCCGCCGCCCCAGCGCTCCGATAGCACCGGCACCACCACCGTCACCATGAAGGCGCCGATCTTGGCGAAGAACAGGCGGTAGCCGTTGGCCGACAGGCGCTGCTGCGGATCGTTGGTCAGGCTGCTCGGCAGCGAGATGTAGGCCACGCCGACGCCGGACGTCATGATCGTCATGATGATGTAGGTCGAATAGGCCCAGATCAGTTTCGCGTCATAGCCCCAGTCGGGAGTGGTGAAGACGAAGAACACGCTGATGCCGTAGGGAACGGCGAGCAGCAGCAGCCATGGGCGATAGCGGCCCATGCGCGCGCTGGCATAACGGTCGGTGAGCTGGCCCACCACCAGGTCGGCGATAGCGCCGACGAATTTGACGACCAGGAACAGCAAGGCCAGGTCGGAGGTTTTCAGTCCGTAGATATCGGTGTAGAAGAACGTGATGATCAACATCATCGACGAAATCACCACGTTCAGCGCCATGTCGCCGGCGCCAAAGCCCACTTTTTCCAACAGCGATAGTTTTTGATTCGACATTTACGACCTCTTAAAAATGCAGCTATCCCGCAAAGGCGGGATAGTTTTTAACGACGTGGTGACATCAATACTTCAAATTCATCGACAGGCCGACCGTGCGATCATAGCGGCGCGTGTCGCGCGGGAAGATCTTCGAATCCGACCAGTAGTCCTGGAACTTGAAGTTCAGCAGATTGGTGCCGGTCAGGTTGACAGTAACATGATCGCTGACCTTGTAGCTCAGAGAGCCGTCGAGCGACGACATCGGCTTGACGATCAAATCCTTCGGCACCAGGTTCGGATTGTTCCTGTCCGGCGTATCCGCGTAGGTGTCGACGAACTTCGAGCGCCAGTTGTACGCCAGGCGCGCAGACCAGCCCTCTTTCTCATACAACGCCACGATGTTGTACGACAGGCGTGACATGCCGGCGAAAGGCTTGCCTTCGATGTCCTTGTTCTCCGAAGCCGTCACGCCGCCTTCGCTGTAGGTCACGTTGGCCTGCAAGCCGAAACCGCTCAACCAGCCAGGCAAGCCGTCGTAGAACTGCTGGTACGCCAGTTCGACGCCCTGCAGATGGCCCTTGTCGGTGTTGAAGGGCCGGGTCGTATTGTAAGGAATACCCTGGAAGGTCTCCGATATCACACGGTTCATGATGTAGCCGTCGAAGTTATGACGGAACACCGTGCCGCTAATGGAACCGGTAGGCGCGAAGTACCACTCGAGCGAGGTATCGAAGTTCTGCGCGGTGAATGGCTTCAAGTCCGAATTGCCGCCGCTCGCCGTCGCCACGTTGGTGGTGCCGTTAGGTTTAACGTACGCGGTGGCTGGATTGAGTTGGCCGAAGTCCGGACGCGTCATCGTCTTCGCGTAGGCGAAACGCGCCAGCAAGTCCTTGCGCAAGGCCAGCTTGAAGTTCGCGCTTGGCAGCACTTCGGTATTGGACGAGTCCTTGTTGGTCGGCACCAGCACGCCATCGACACTGTCGTTAGCCTGGATATCCGAATCGGTCTTGGTCACACGCACGCCGATCACGCCATCGACCGGGAACTGGCCCAGGTCGAAGCCGACCTTCGCCTTGCCGTAGAAGGCGTAGTTCTTTTCCTTGTTGGAGAAGAAGGATGCGGGATCGAGCGCCCTGGCCGCGGCGTTGCCGGTGGCGGCGGCGCGGATCACCGAGGTATTGTTGATCAAATAACCGGCGCAAGGCGTCGACCATTTCGGCGTGCCGTAATTCTCGGAGAACTCCGTGGTGCTGCAAGACAGTCCGGGAATACTGGACATGGCGATGCCGGCCGGAGTCGGCACGCTGCCCTCGAACGACTTGATCGAGTTGGCGGTGCGCTCGTTCAGGCGCAGGCCGCCGCTGAACTCCTTGAAGAAGCCGTCGGCTTCCGGCGAATAGGTCACGTCGCCACGCCAGTCGGTCGACTTGCCGCGATCCCTTCCATAGCGGTCAAAGAACTGCGACAGGAAGATCTTGCTTGGATCGTTCAGGGCCGGGCTCTGATACTGCACGAACGCGCCGCCGTTGACGTTGGTCTTGACGAACACATTGTCGACATTGAGGCTGGTGTCGAGGATCGGATTGACCCAATCAAATTTGCTGCGCGTGGTCGCCAGCTCGGTGGTCGCGCGCAGTCCCGGCGCCACGCGCCAGTTGGCGCCGACCGCGTACTGCGAAGCGGTGCTGGTATTCTCGCGGCCCTGCGTCGACAGGATGGTAAACGCGTTGGTCGACGTGATGGTGTCGGTCTGGTTGGTGCCGGGGATCTTGGTGACGCTGATCTGATCCGGCGACGTCGCCCATGGCAGGCCGACGAAGAAATCGGTCTCCTCGGTGTTTTTCAACACCGAATGCAGGCCCTCGGCATACACTTCCAGATCGGCGCTCGGCTTCCACTGCAGCGCGAAGTTCGCGGCCTGGCGCTTGCGCTGGCCGTGCACGTCCTGCAGGCCGACCAGATCGGGGCCGGTCAGATTGGGCGCGGCGAAGCTTTTATCGATCGGGAAGGTCTGGAACGCGCGCTCCTCCTGGAAGCGGTCCTTGATCGACGACACGCCGAACAAGGCGCCCACTTCGCCGATGCCGGTTTTCCAGCGGTTCGACACCATGCCGGACAACTCCGGATCGGTGGCCTTGGCCTTGTCCTTGTTCTTGGCGCCGACCTGCGCGCTGGCGGTGAATTCCTTGAAGTCGAACGGACGGTTGGTGCGCACGTCGATCACGCCGGCGATGCCGCCCTCCACCTGGTCGGCGCTCTGCGACTTGTAGACGTCGGCGCGCTGCAACATAGTCGAAGGGATGTCGGCCAGCTTGATATAGCGGCCGGTGGTGGTGAACATCTCGCGGCCGTTAATCAGCGTTGCGATGCCGGGCAAGCCGCGAATCAGCACCGTATTGGCTTCGCCTGCGTCGCGGCGCACCTGGATGCCGCTGACGCGGGCCAGGGTTTGGGCCACGTTCGTGTCCGGGAATTTGCCGATGTCGTCGGCGACGATCGAATCGATGACGTTGTCCGAATCCTGCTTGATCTTCTGCGCGGTCTGGGCGGCGCGGCGCACGCCGGTCACGGTGACGACGGCTGCCGGAGCGGGAGTGGTGTCGGCGGCTGCGGCGGCCGGCGCCTCGGCGGCGGCGGGTGCGGTGACGGCTGGAGCGGCAGAAGTATCTTGTGCCAAAACGGGGAAGGCGCTCAGGAGGCCGGCCGCGGCCAGTACTGCAACGCTAGATTTGAGGACGAGGCGATGCTTCGCCTGGGACTCGAAAGTCCCGGATGCTGGGTAATTCATAAGTCTCCAGTGTTTGTCTGTTATCTGTTTTATGGGAGAGTTGCCACGCTGGGTGCAACTGTCGGATTTCATCTTAGGGGCTGGGCAAAAAACAAACCAATCAATTTTTTCGGGTTTTCGATACCAAAAAGAATATCAATCACCAAAATCGACGGGGGTCAGTGCCGACATTCGGACACAGCCTGATCCGTATGGTGGCTTACCGCACCTAACGCGAGGCATGACCGTTCCCCCACGCGTCGTACCGCCCCGCGCGAGTGCTAGACTTTTCTAACATTGGATACCGAAATCAACAATTAACACCAACCAGGAGTCACAAGATGAAACTTAGCAGCCTGCTCCCCTCCGCGCTGATCGGCGCCGTCGCCAGCGCGCGATCGATGACGCCGATGGCCACCATCTCGGCGGCACGCCTCGCGCACCGCCACACCACAGGAAACCTCGTTCTTCTGGATCGGCCGCTGTTCAAGTACGGCGCGCTGGCGATGGGCATCGGGGAACTGCTTGGCGACAAAATGAAGACGGCGCCCGACAGGACGGTCTTTCTGGGACTGTTGGCAAGGGTGGCGAGTGCCGGAATTGCTGGTGCGGCCCTGGCGCCCGAGGGCAAGGAGAAAACTGGCGCGGCGGTCGCGGTGGCAACCGCCGTGCCGCTCGCCTATCTGACGCTGGCGGGCCGCAAACGGGCCATGGCGAGTATCGGCCAAACCCGCAGCGGACTGATTGAAGACGCGCTGATCGTCGCCGCCGGCGCCGCGATCGTGGCGCTGGCGACGCGATCGCAAACCGAATAGCGAGCCGTTTCAGGCTTTGCGGCGACGGGCGATGAGTCCCATCATGCCAAGGCCGGCCAGCAGCATCGCGTAGGTTTCCGCTTCGGGAACGGCGGTAACGGCCGTGGCGTTGATGTTGTCGACCGAGAAACCGTTGAACTCGGGGAGATCGCTGCCGCTGCTGCTGAAGCGGACCGACACCAGGTTGTTGAAGCCCGACGAGAAGGCATACGACGTGAAATTGAGACCGCCATTGCCGCCCGTCGATTTATCGATCTGGAAGGATTGGTACACCGTTCCGCCGCCCGCCAGCACGCCGGTCACATCGATCTGATTGGGGATGAAGGTGGAGCCGTCGCCGAAGTTGAAGGCGCCGGTGCCGTCAAAGCTGGACAGGGCGAACAAGCCGCCGCCGGCCCTTGTCATCGTCAGCGAGGCCGCGTCCACGCCATAGGGTGCGACGACATAATGGGTGCCGTTGTCCGGGCACTGCGGACCGCAGTAGGAACCCGTGGGCGTGACGGCGGAACCGTCTCCGACCAAAACGAAGTCAAAGCCGTTCGAGGAAAAAGCTCCCTGGCTATAGGCCGGCACATCCTCAAAATCCACGGTCGTGGCGTGGGCCTGGGTGGACAGGATGGCGACGCAGGCGAGCACGGCGTTGGCGGTCAGCGTTTTAAACGAAGTCATGAGTTCTCCAAAATAGTTATTGTGTTTTCGCAACGTAAATCGGCTGCGATATTAGCATGCTATTTTGCAAATACACTGATATTTATCGCATCGGCTCCGCTCAGGGCGGGGTCGGCTGAT
The DNA here is from genome assembly GCF_059418705.1 of Duganella sp. GW821-FHT07F09. Taxonomy (NCBI): domain Bacteria; kingdom Pseudomonadati; phylum Pseudomonadota; class Betaproteobacteria; order Burkholderiales; family Oxalobacteraceae; genus Duganella; species Duganella sp. GW821-FHT07F09. Next base: position 207,839 of record NZ_JBWKQJ010000007.1, read on the forward strand.
GGCGCTTGAACGCGTCCCGAATGTTTTGCCGCAGCTGCACATCGTCCCACGGCTTGGTCAAAAAGCGGTAGATCTCGCCGCGATTGACAGCCTCCAGCACCGACTCCAGCTCCGTGTAACCGCTCAATATCAGGCGCATCGTGTCGGGATACAGCCGCGTGGCGATCGCCAGGAACTTCGGCCCGCTCATGCCCGGCAGCCGATGCTCGCACAGGATCACCTGCACCGGCACACGCGCCAGCACATCGAGCGCCTCTTCCGCGCTGCCCGCCGTGACGATGCGGTAGCCTTCCGACCGCAAGGCGCGCTTGACGGCCGACACCAGCGACGCCTCGCTGTCGACGATCAACAGCGTCAGCTCGCGCACCTCCGTCGTCGCCGACAGGTCGATATGCGTGTCGGCGCGCAGCATGGCCTCGAACGCCGTCGCCGGCACCGCCGGGCTGAAATAATAGCCCTGGATCTGGTCGCAGCCCTTGAGACGCAACTGTTCGAATTGCGCCGCCGTCTCCACCCCTTCGGCGATGACCAGCATGCGCAGATTGTGCGACATGGCGATGATGGCCGAGGCGATCGCCGCGTCGTCGGGATTGGTGGTGATGTCGGTGATGAAGGCGCGGTCGATCTTGACGCTGTTGAACGGGAAGCGTTTCAGGTGCGCCAGCGAGGAATAACCGGTGCCGAAATCGTCCAGCGACAGCTGCAGCCCCAGGGCGCGCAACTGGCGCATGGTCTTCTCCGCGCCGGCCGGATCGTGCATCACCAGCGACTCGGTCAGTTCCAGCTCGATCAGATTGCTGCTCAACCCATGCTCCGCCAGCCGATCCGCGAGCTGCGCGGCCAGGTCGCCCTGGCCGAACTGCAGCGCCGACAGGTTCACGGCCACCGGCACCACCGGTACGCCGTCCGCCGCCCACGCGGCCTGCTGGGCGCAAACGTCGGCGATCACCCAGGCGCCGATATCGAGTATCAGGCCGCTCTCCTCGGCCAGCGGGATGAACTGCGCCGGCGGCACCATGCCGCGCTCCGGGTGTATCCAGCGTATCAAGGCTTCGGCGGCGGCGACGCGGCCGGTGCGCAGGTCGACCTTGGGCTGGTAGTACATGACGAACTGGCGCTGCTCGCTGGCCCGGCGCAGCATGGTTTCGAGTTCGAGCTTGGCGATCATCGCCGCGTTCAACTCGGGCGAATAAAACGACAGCCGCTCGCCGCTTGCCTTAGCCTGTTTGAGCGCCGCCTCGGCGTGGCGGAACACCGCCTCGGCGTCGGCGCCGTCGCGCGGATAGCTGGCGATACCGCCGTGGACGCTCAGGCGGATGTCGTTGCCGTCCACCTGCGCCGGTTGTCCGATCAATTCGGCGGCGTGCTCGATCACCGGCAGCAGATTCTCGCTGGCGCCGCAGGCGCCGGCGACGACATAGGTGTCGCCGGCCAGCCGCGCCACCGTGCAAGGGCGTCCCAGGCCGTCGACCAGGCGTTGCGCGACGATGCGCAGCACCTGGTCGCCGACCCGAGAGCCGAGTGTGTCGTTGAGGCGCTTGAAGCGGTCCAGGTTGAGCATGAAGACAAAAGCGTGGCCGCCCTCGTGCTTGCCGGACTGGATGATCTGGCCCAGCCGGTCGTGGAACAGCGCCTGGTTCGGCAACCCGGTCACCGGGTCGTAATAGGACAGGTAGTTGACGCGCTCCTCCTGCGCGATGTACTCCATGGCGAAGGAGATGTCGCCGGCCAGGTCGTCCAGCAGCATCAGCTCCTCGGCGTCGAAATAGCCGGCGTCGCGCGCGTACAGCACCATCACCCCGGCCGCCGCCGCGCCCTGCATCAGCGGTATCGCCGTCAGCGACAGGAAGCCGTGTTCGCGCGCGTCGCGGCAGGCCGCCCCCTCCTGCCCCGGGTCGCGCAGGTCGTTGCAGCAGACCGCGCGCGCCTGCGCCAGCGCGCGCCGTGGCACGCTCAGTTCATCGCTCGGTTCAAGCGCCATCGCTTGCAGCAGCCGCTCGAGCCGCTCCGGATCGGTGCCGCGCCAGGCGGCGGCGCGCATGCCGCCGCCGTCGCCGTCGCGCAAGGCGATCCACGCGGTGTCGAAGCCCCCGTCCTCGGCGGCGATGCGGCAGGCCTCGTCGTACAGCGCGGCGCGGTCGCGGATGCGTATCACCGCCGAATTGATGCCGCTCAGGACGGTCTTGATGCGGCTGAGCCTAGCGATTTTCTGCTGGTGCGATTCCAGTTCGCGCACATAGTGCGCCAGCCGGTTGGCGTTGACCAGCGACAGGTGGGTGCGCACGCGCGCGCGCACCAGCGCCGGCGACACCGGCTTAACGATGTAGTCGACCGCGCCGCAGGCGAAACCGGCCGCCTCGTCGACCACCTCGCTCATGGCCGAGACGAAGATCACGGGGATGTCGCTGGTGTCGGCCTGCGCCTTGAGCTGGCGGCAGACGGTGTAGCCGTCCATGTCGGGCATCTGCACGTCCAGCAGGATCAGGGCCGGCCGGTGCTTGCGCGCCGCAGCCAGGCCCTCGGCGCCGTTGCGCGCAAACGCCAGCACATGGTCCGGCGCGAGGATGGCGCGCAGCGTGGCCAGGTTGCTCGGTTCGTCGTCGATGATGAGAATGGGCGCACTCATCGCGCCTCCCCCGCGCCGCCAGGCGCCAGCGCGATCAGCGCCCGCACCTCGGCCTCGGCGCCGCGAAAGTCGAACTGGTCCAGCCGCGAACGCACGGCCGCTACGGCGTCCGCCGGCAGCATCGGCGCCAACTCCGCCAGCAACGGCGCCGCGACGTCGGGGTTGTCCTGGTCCAGGCATGCGAGCAAGGCGGCCAGCAGTTCCTCGCTGGATGGGGAGGACCGGGGCGCGTCGTCCGTCGCGATCCGGGCGGCCGTGGGCGGCGCCGCCCGTGCCGCCGCGCCGATCCGTTCGGCCAGCGCGGCGATCGATTCCAGCGCCGTGGCCAGCGCGCCGCGCAGTTGCGCGATCAACCCGGCGGCGTCGCCACCGTGCGTGACCACCTTTTGCAATTCCCCCGCCAGCCGGGATATCTCCGGCAACGCCAGATTGCCGGCCACTCCTTTCAGTTGATGGCACAGGGCGTCCATGCCGGAGGTACCGCGGGCCGCCAGCTCCGCATCGAGCCGGTCGGCGACGTCGCCGTAATCGGCGGCGAAGCGGCCAAGCACCGCGCTGTAAGGCTCCCACTCGCTCCATACCAGGCGCGCGCGCTCGATGTCGATGCCGGCCAGCGGCGCGATCGAAGGTAAAGGCGGTGGCGTCGACGTCATCTCCAGCGCCGCCGGCGAGGGCGAGGACGAAATTCGGCCGAACGCCTGCGCGTCCGCCGCCGCGTTGCGCGCCGATGCGCCGCGCGCCAGGCGCCGGACAACCTCCATCAATTCATCGACATTGAACGGCTTGGCGACAAAGGCGTCCATGCCGGCCGCGCGCGCCTCCTCCTGCTGGCTCTTGAAGGCGCCCGCCGTCAGCGCCACGATCGGCAGGTCGTCGAACCGCGGCGACTGGCGCAACATCCGCGTCGCCTCATAGCCGTCCATCACGGGCATTTGTACATCCATCAGCACGATGTCGACCGCGTCCGGGTTCCGCAGCAGCCAGTCGACCGCCTCGCGGCCGTCGCAGGCCAGGCTGACCGTGGCCCCTTCCGCGCTCAGGATGCGCGAGGCCACCTCGCGGTTGATGTCGCTGTCATCGGTCACCAGCACCCGCACGCCGGCGATGCGCATGCTGGCCGGCCGCGCCGGCGCGCCGTCTCCCTGCCCGCCCTGGCGCCGCCGTGCCTGCGCCTTGGCCAGCGCGTTGTACAGGCAGGAACTGGTCACCGGCTTGGTCAGGATGCCGTCGACCAGCCCGATGTCGCCGTGCCGCAGCAACTCGTCGCGGGCATAGGCGGTCACCATCATCAGCACCGGCTGGGCGTCGTCCGGATAGCTGGCGCGGATCTGGCGCGCCAGCTCCATGCCATCCATGCCCGGCATCTGCCAGTCCAGCAGCAGCGCGTCGAAGCCGCCGGCGGCCAGGTGGCGCTGGTGCACGCAGTCCAGCGCCAGCTGGCCGGAGACGGCCTGGCTGGCGCGCCAGCCCAGGGCGCGCGCCATCAGCGCGATATTGTCGCGCGAGATGTCGCTGTCGTCGACCACCAGCACGTCGAGGTTGCTCAATTCGGCCGGTTCGACCTGGCCGGCGGCCACGCATTCGAAGGGGATGGTGAACCAGAACTCGCTGCCCCGCCCCGGTGTGCTGGTCACGCCGATTTTGCCGCCCATGTGCTCGACCAGATAGCGGCAGATGGTCAATCCCAGGCCGGAGCCGCCGAAGCGCCGCGTGGTCGAGGTGTCGGCCTGGCTGAAGGCGGAAAAGATGTGCTGCAGCTTGTCCTCGGCGATGCCGATGCCGGTGTCGGTGACGGCGAAGCGCAGCACGGCGCGCTGGCCGTCGTGTTCCAGCAAGGTCAGGCCGATGCCGACGGCGCCGCGCTCGGTGAACTTGATGGCGTTGCCGGTCAGGTTGATCAACACCTGTTCCAGCCGCAGCGCGTCGCCCACCAGTTGGCCGATGGCCGGCGGCGGCGGCGCGATCGTCAGCTCCACATCCTTGTCGCCGGCGCTGGCGGCCATGATGCTGGCCAGGTTGTCGAGCACGTCGGACAGGTTGAAGGGCACGCGCTCGATCTCCAGCCGCCCCGCTTCGATCTTGGAGAAGTCGAGGATATCGTTGATGATGGCCTGCAGCGAGCGGCCGGCGTTGCGGATCTTGCGCACCAAGTCGGCCGCGTCGGCGTCGAGCGGACGCTGGTCGAGCAGGTAGGCCAGCCCCAGTATGCCGTTCATCGGCGTGCGGATTTCGTGGCTCATGTTGGCCAGGAAGTCGGCCTTGGCGCGGCTGGCCGCCTCGGCCTCCACGGTGCGCGCCTGCAGCGCCGCGTTGGCCACCCGCAGCTCGGCGGTGCGGTCCGCCACGTGCTCCTCCAGGCCGGCGTTGAGCGCGCGCACCTCCGTCTCGGCGGCGGCGCGCTCGGTGATCTCGTGCTCCAGCGTTTGCAGCATGCCGTTGAAGGCGTCGGCCAGCTGCCCCACCTCGTCCTCGCTGTCCTTGGGCGCGCGCAGGCGGTAGTCGCGTTCGCGCACGACCTGGCGCGCGACCTCGCTCACGCCCATGATCGGTCCCGAGATCCAGCGCTGCAGCAGCGACGACAGGGCCAGGCCGAGCAGCAGGCTGCCAAGCAACACCGTCGCCAGGATGGCAAGGTAGCCGCGCAGCCAGGCCGCCAGGTCGTAGCGTTCGCGCAGGTAGACGGTGCCGTGCACCGTGTCGCGGTCGGCGATGCGCCGGACCACCGTCAGTTCGCCGCCACCGAATTCGGCGCCGTCGGCCGGCGCCATGCTTGCCGGCGCGGCCGGCGAGGCGGCGTCGCGCCGGTAGGCGGCGAACAGCTTGCCGCCGGCGGTGTAGATGGCGCCCGTCAGGATGTTGGGGTTGGCCCGCAACAGCGCCAGGTTTTCGGTGGCCACCTTGGCGTCGTCGAATTCGATCGCCAGCGCGCTGCCCTGTCCCAGGATGGCGGCGATCGAGGTCAGCTCGCGCACGGTGGTGGCGCGGTTTTCGCGCAGGTCGCGGTACAGCAGGCCGGCGCCGGCCAGCGCCAGCGCGCACAGGTTGGTCACCAGCACCAGCAGCAGCAACTTGTGGCGCACCGAGCGTATCCTCAGCTTCATTGTCGTCCCCCCTCGATTTTGTGCGCCACCGCCAACAGCCTGGCGCTGATCTTCAGGCCGCTGCGCTCGGCGTGCGACAGCGACACGTCGAAGCGGATGCGGTTGTCGACCGGCACGAAGCTGATGGCGCTGCCGGCGGCCAGCGTGCCGGCGCCGTCGGTGATGGCCAGAACGCCCTGGGTCGCCGCCGCCTCGAGCGTGCGCTTGACGCGCGCGCCGTCCTGGGCGCCGACATACAACACCTGGATGGCGCCGGCCGCGTCGCCGGCGCGCAGGGTGCGCACGGTCACGCCGCGCCCCTTGATCTGGCGGGTCTGGCGCAGCTGGTTCAACTCGGCGGCGACCTCGTCGGCGTCCACCACGGCGATCACCAGCGGCGCGGCATCGTCGGCGAAGGCGGCCGGCGGCCACTCGATGTGCTCGGCGAAGCGGTAGATATAGGCCGCCTTCACCTGGGCCGCGACGCGCGACGGGTCGGTGTCGCCGGCGGCGGCCGCGGATGGCAGCGACGACATCGACAGCAGCAGCGACAACAACGATGGCAACAGCAGCGGTGGCACCCACGGCGGCAACCACGACAACCACGGACATGGCGACGACGGCGACCGGCGCCACGGCGCGGCCGCGATGGCGCCGTGCGCGCGTGCCGGGGCGCCGGTGGTCGCCACGTCAGAAACGCAGCGTCAGTTTCAGCTGCACGCCGCGCTCGATCATGCTGCGGCCCGCCCCGCCGCCATACTCCACGTGGGAATGGTGCAGCAGGTTGCGCCCGATCAGCGCCACGTCCAGCGTGGGCCGCGGTTGCCACATCCATTGAGCGTCCAGTTCGTAATAGGACGGCACGGCGGGCAACGGCAGCGCGCCCATGCGGCGCAAGGTCAGGTCCAGCGCGCTGTGGTCGGTCAGGTCGTACGAAGAGCGCAGCAGCCAGTGGTGGCTGGGGTCGTTGGACAGCAGGGTCGGGTTGGTGGCGCTGATATCGCGGCTGCCCGGCAGCAGTCTCTGGTTGACGCGCTGCACCACCAGCCCGGCGTTGAGCCGCCAGGCGGGCGCCGCCTGCCACGTGCCCCACAGCTCGACGCCGCGCGTGTCGCCCTCCGCCCGGTTCTCGAACTCGAACAACGCCGGGGCCGTCGGGCTGGTTTGCGGCTCCAGTGTGCGCAATCTGTCGTAGCGGCTGTAGAAGGCGGTGGCCGAATAAGACAGCGTCGGCAGCGGCTGGGCACGGTAGCCCAGCTCGACCACCTTGGCCACCTCGGACTGGAAATTGGGACCGCCGCCGTAAAAATACACGGTGCGGCCGCCGACGACGAGCGGCCGGCTTGGCGCGTGCAGGTCGCTGTCGAAGCGCGACGGCGCGCGCACGGTGCGCGCAAGGCTGCTCCAGACCAACTGGCCTGGCGCCGGCGTCCACGCCAGACGCAGGCTGGGCAGGTATTCGGCGCCGGTGTATTTATTATGTTCGACCTTGGCGCCGGCGGTCAGCTTGAGGTCGGGCGTGACGGCGTATTCGTTCTGCGCGAACAGATTGGCCCAATGCAGATCGACGTCGCCGGGCAGGAACCCAAACTCGGTCGCATTCGTCACCCGGTCCCGGCTATGCCGGTAGCCGCCGCCCCAGGTCAGCACGTTGCGCTCGCCCAGGCGCAGGTCGTGCTGGGCGTCGAGGTCCAGCGTGGACAGGCGTTCGATGAAGGCGCCGGGCTGGTTGCGTTCGGAGTGGTCCACAATGACCTGCAGGCGCAGGTTGGCGTCGGGCGAGAACTTGCGGGTCAGGCGGCTGATCAGATTGACGCCTGAGGTGTGTACCGGCAAGCGGCGGAACTGGCCCAAGTGGCCCTGGTAGGCGTCGCCGGAGACGCTCAGCGCACCTTCGGGCAAGGCCCAGTCGGCGCGGAAGCCGGCCTGCGTGCGCTCCATGCCGAAGTTGGTGTCGAGGCCGTTGGCGCCGAAGGTATCGCTCAGCTTCTGGTATTTCCCGTAGACGCGATAGGTGCCGCCGTTGTCCATCTTGCCGCCGTAGCGCACGGAGGCGTTGGGGTCGCGGTCGCCGCCTATGGCGCTGAGCTGGCCGCCCTGGGTGTCGGCCGACGAGCGCGTGATGACATTGATGACGCCGTTGACCGCGTTGGCGCCCCAGATCGTCGCGCCCGGTCCGCTGATAACCTCGATGCGTTCGACGTCCTCCATCACCACGTCCACCGCGTCCCAGTAAACGCCGGAAAACAGCGGGGAATAGACGCTGCGGCCATCGATCAGCATCAGCAATTTGTTGGCGAAGGCGTTGTTGAAACCGCGCGCCGTGACGGCCCAGTTGCGCGCGTCGACCTGCGCCACCTGCAGGTTGGGGGCCAGGCGCAGCGCCTCGGGCAACGACTGCGCGCCGCTGCGGCGGATGTCGCCGGCGCTGATGACGAACACCGACGCGGCCGTGGTGCCCAGCCGCTCCTCCTGGCGCGACACGGACGTCACGACGACATCGCTGAGCTGCTCGAGCGACATATCGGCGATGACGCTGCCATCGGCCACCCTGGCCCGTGCCGATGTCGCACAAAGCACCGTCGCAACGAGTAAAACCTTTGAAAAGTCGACTCTTCCAGCCATCGCGCCCCCCGCGGTTGCCGCACGCTCGCCGCCGCCCGCCCCGGCCGGCGCCCCGTCCCGAACGAGCGCCGCGCACCGCCGAATGGCCGCCCGTACACAGAAATTATAGCCACATTGGCCACGCTTTCCCGCAGGAATTTATGTTTTAGTGCAAGATTCAGGATCGATAGGCGGGAATGCAACACCTCGTTTCGCGGAAAACCACACCGGGGTTAAGTTGATAATCGGACACGGCCTCGTCAAGGACCCCACACCGGGGTCAGGTCCGACATTCGGACACGGCCTCGTCAAAGAAAACGCAGCACGGTTGAGTGCGTGTCCGAATGTCGGACCCCGGACGGTTATTGGAAGGCGACTTCGGTGAAGCTGCGCAGTTTGCGGCTGTGCAGACGGTCGACGCCGAGATCGCGCAGCATTTCCACGGCGCGGATGCCGATCCGCAGGTGCTGGTCGACACGGTCGCGGTAGAACTTGTTGGCCATGCCCGGCAGCTTGATTTCGCCGTGCATCGGCTTGTCGCTCACGCACAACAACGTGCCGTACGGCACCCGGAAACGGAAACCGTTGGCGGCGATGGTCGCGCTTTCCATGTCCAGCGCGATCGCCCTGCTTTGGCTGAAACGCCGCTCGGGCGTGCGCTGCGGCAGCAGTTCCCAGTTGCGGTTGTCCGTGCTGGCGACCGTGCCGGTGCGCATGATGCGCTTGAGGTCGTGCCCGGTCAGCTGCGTCACCTCGGCCACCGCCGCTTCGATCGCGACCTGCACCTCGGCCAGCGGCGGAATCGGCACCCACAGCGGCAAATCCTCGTCGAGCACGTGGTCCTCGCGCACATAGCCGTGCGCCAGCACGTAGTCGCCCAGCTCCTGCGTGTTGCGCAGGCCGGCGCAGTGGCCCAGCATCAGCCACGCGTGCGGACGCAGCACGGCGATGTGGTCGGTGATGGTCTTGGCGTTGGCCGGGCCGACGCCGATATTGACCATCGAGATGCCGGCGCCGTCGGCGCGGATCAGGTGGTAACCCGGCATCTGCGGCAGGCGCGGCAACGCCGCGCCGAGCGCGTCGCCCGGCTGCACCGCCTGGCCGACCCGGCGCGTGACGATATTGCCCGGCTCGACGAAGGCGATGTAGTCGTTCTCCGGCCCGGCCGATTCGGCGGCCATCAACTCATGGCCGAGTTTGACGAACTCGTCGATATAAAACTGGTAATTGGTGAACAGCACGAACTTCTGGAAGTGTTCGCACGAGGTGCCCGTGTAGTGGCGCAGCCGCTGCAGCGAGTAATCGACGCGCGGCGCCGTGAACAGCGACAGCGGATGCGCTTCGCCCGGCGGCGGCTCGTGGGTGCCGTTGGCGATGCCGTCGTCCATCGCGGCAAGATTGGGCAAGTCGAAGACATCGCGCATCAACAGGCGCCGTTCGGCCGTCATGCTGCCTTCAATGTGCTCGTGCTCGGCGAACGAGAAGTGGATCGGGATCGGCTGCGCGCTGGTGCCCACCTCCAGCCGCACCTGCTGGTGGTGGCCGTGGTTCTTGAGCAGCAGCCGGAACTGTTCCTGGTAGTAGCGGGCGAACAGGTCAGGCCGCGTCAGGGTGGTTTCATAGGTGCCGGGGCCGGCGACGAAACCGAAGGCCAGCCGCGAATCGGCGCGGGCCACGGTGTCGGTATGGACGCGGACGAAGGGATAGCAAGCCCGGACGTGCTCGCCAAGGTCCTCGCCGGCGACAAAGCGTTTCATGGCATCGCGCAGATGGGCGATGTTGGCGTCATAAATGGCCAGAACCTGTTCGTAAGCGGCAATCGGATCGTCAAATTGCATCGGGGCGATATGAGGACGGTTCGGTAACATGCGACTCCTTTTTGAAACGGCGAGTGAATCAGGGGTTCTTATTTCCTATTGTAAAGGCTGTAAGCAGAACTTGCATTCTTCCCATCGAGGAAGATCTAGGCGTACCGTACAATAACTCCAAGCCACCAATAAAGTTTCAGCATGAACGAGCCAGTAACGCCCCGCCTTACGCTTCCGCAATCCCATCCCGACATTCTTTATGGTCACCAGCACAGCGACCTGTTGCGCGACGAAATCCTGGCCGACCTGCTGGAGGCGACCGCCCGCCGCACTCCCGACCAGATCGCGCTGATCTCCGGCGACCGCCGTCTCACCTACCGCGAACTCGATGCGCAGGCCGATCTGGTGGCCGGCCGCCTGATCGAGGCCGGCGTGCGGCCGGGCCAAATCGTCGGATTGTGGCTGCCGCGCGGAATCGAGCTGCTGGTGCTGCAGGCGGGCATCGCCAAGGCCGGCGCGGCGTGGCTGCCGGTCGACGAAGACACGCCGGTCGATCGCCTGCAAGTGTGTCTGGACGATGCCGACGGCGCCGGCGTGCTGACCTGCGCCGCCTTCGCGCCGCGCCTGGCCGGCATCGGCCGTCCGGTGTGGACGGCGGAGGCGCTGCTGGCCCCCGCCCATCCGCCCGTGGCGCGGCGCGGCGCGGTCCCGCCCGACCTGCCCGCGTACGTGATCTACACCTCCGGCTCCACCGGCAAGCCCAAAGGCATCCTGATCACCCAGCGCAGCATCTGCCACTTCCTGCGCAGCGAAAACGCGGTGCTGGGCGTGACTTCGGCCGACAAGGTGTATCAGGGCTTCTCGGTGGCCTTCGACATGTCGTTCGAGGAGATCTGGATCGCCTATCTGGCCGGCGCCACCTTGTGGATCGGCCCCAAGGAAATCAGCGGCGACCCCGAAACGCTGCCGCGCATGCTCGACCAGCACCAGGTCACGGTGCTGCACGCCGTCCCCACCCTGCTCGCGCTGTTCAACCAGGACGTGCCGAGCCTGCGGCTGATCAACCTCGGTGGCGAGATGTGCCCGGAATCGCTGGTCGAGCGCTGGTCGAGCGACGGCCGCCAGATGTTCAACACCTACGGTCCGACCGAGGCCACGGTGTCCGCCAGCCTGGCGCGCCTGCGGCCCGGCCACCCGGTCACGATCGGCACGCCGCTGCCGAACTACGGTCTGCTGGTGATCGATGCAAATGCGGAAGCGAATCCCGACGCCGCGCAGGGCGCGCCCCTGCGGCTGCTGCCACGCGGCGAGATCGGCGAATTGTGCATCACCGGCCCCGGCCTGGCGGCCGGCTACCTTGGCCGCCCCGATCTGACAGCGGAAAAATTCCTGCCCAATCCCTGGTCCACCGGCCGGCATGACGACCGCCTGTACCGCACCGGCGACCTGGCGCGCATCGCGGCCGACGGCGAGGTGGTGTGCCTGGGCCGCGCCGACGACCAGGTCAAGATACGCGGCTTCCGGGTGGAACTGGGCGAGATCGAAGCGCTGCTGGCGCAGGCCGGCGGCGTCGGCACCGTGGCGGTCCTGCTGCGCAAGGACGACGGCATCGACCAGCTGGTCGCCTACCTGGTCGCCGAAGCCGGCGTGACGCTGGACCCGCGCGCCCTGCGCGCCGGCCTGGCCGAAAAGCTGCCCCCCTATATGGTCCCGGGACGCTACGAAATCCTGGACGCCATGCCGCGCCTGACCTCCGGCAAAATCGACCGCAAGACCTTGAAGGCCACGCCGCTCAGCACCGCGCCGGCCGGCGGCGCCGAGGATTCCGACCTGCCCGAAACGCCGGCCGAGGAGGCGCTGTTCGCCGCCCTGGGCAAACTGTTCCCCGGCCAGCCTATCCTGCGCCACGCCGACTTCTTCTCCGACCTTGGCGGCCACTCGTTCTTCGCCGCGCGCCTGGCGTCGGCCCTGCGCGCCGATCCGCGCTACGCCCACGTCACCGTGCGCGACATCTATCAGCAGCGCGAGGTGGGCAAGATCGCGCAGGTGCTCGGCGAGGCGCACAGCGCCGGCAAACAGGAAGTCGAGTGGACGCCGCCCTCCGCGCTCAAACGCTGGACCTGCGGCCTGGCCCAGGCGGCGGTGATGCCGGCGCTGGTGGCGCTGCGCATGGCGCAGTGGCTGGCCCCTTTCTTCACCTACCACTTCTTCACCGGCGATCCGGGCGATTCGGTCAAGCGCGCCATCGCCGCCTCGGTAGGCGTGTTCCTGCTGGCGACGGTGATGGAGTTCGCCATCGCCATCGGCGGTAAATGGCTGATCGCGGGCCGCATCAAGGCCGGCGACTATCCGCTGTGGGGCCTGACCTACTACCGCTGGTGGCTGGCCGACCGCCTGGTCGAGGCGGCGCCGGCGTATCTATTAAGCGGCTCCTCGCTCAACGCCTGGTGGCTGCGCGCGCTGGGCGCGAAGATCGGCCGCGATGTCACGATAGGCTCGATGAGCGTGCGCGCGCCCGATCTGCTGACCATCGCCGACAACGCCAGCATCGGCAACGCCGTCAATTTCGAGAACGCCCGCGTCGAACGCGGCGTGCTGCGCCTGGGCCGCATCACCCTGGAGCGCGACGCCTGCGTCAGCTCCTTCGCCATCCTCGAAGGGAACACCCATGTCGAAGCGCAGGGCCATCTGGACGGCCAGTCGGCACTGGGCGACGGCGCCCACGTGCCGGCGGGCCGCATGTGGGCCGGCTCCCCCGCGCGCGACACCGGCGCCTTCGATCCCGCGCGCCTGCCGCCACGCCCCGAACCGACGCGCGCGCGCAGCCTGGGCGAAGGCCTGTTCTTCATCGCCGGCATCCTGCTGATCGTCACGCTGTTCTTCATGCCGGTATTCCCCAGCTTCGTGCTGATCGATTGGTTCGACGAAATCGGCGTGATGCCGGCGATCCAGGGCGACGGCATGGGCATCCGCCTGCTGCGCTACTTCGTGCTGGCCTTCCCCGCCAGCGCGGTGCTGATCCTGCTCACGGCGCTGCTGTCGGCGGGCATCCGCTGGACCGTGCTGCCGAAACTGAAGCCGGGCCGCTTCGCGGTGCACAGCAACACCTACTGCGCCAAATGGCTGGTCAGCCAGATCCAGGAATCGAGCCTGCAGGTCCTGCACGGCATCTACGCCACCGTGTTCGCGCCGTACTGGTATCGCCTGCTGGGCGCCAAGGTCGGCAAGGACGCCGAGATCTCCACCGCGCTGGGCGTGGTGCCGGACATGCTGACCCTGGGCGACGAGACCTTCATCGCCGATGCCGTCATGCTGGGCGACGAGGAAATCGACGGCGGCTGGATGACGATGCAGCCGACGGTGGTCTCCAACCGCAGCTTCGTCGGCAACGGTGCCTACATCCCGGACGGCACGGTGCTGCCCGAGGGGGTGCTGATCGGCGTGCATTCGCGCGCGCCCGACAATGCCCGCATGAACGGCGGCGACACCTGGCTCGGCTCCCCGCCGATCAACCTGCCCGCGCGCGAGCAGACCAGCGGCTATCCGGAATCGCTGACGTTCCACCCTTCGGCCATGCGCCGGCTCGGGCGCGGCCTGATCGAGGCGTTCCGCATCGTCGCGCCGCACGCGCTGGTGATCGCGGTCGGCTACACCCTGGTGCTGGAGGTGATGCCGGCGGCCGACGCCGGGCGCTGGACGGAGGTGATTTGGGACCTGACCCTGGCGGGCTTGGTCTACGGCGTCGGCAACTACGTGTTCGTGGCGCTGCTCAAGTGGATACTGATCGGCCGCTATCGCAAGCGCTCGGCGCCGATGTGGACGCCGTTCGTCTGGCTGTCCGAGGGCGTCACCAACCTGTATGAGGGCATAGCCGTGCCCAACTTCATGCGTTATCTGCGCGGCACGCCATGGCTGCCGCTGGCCTTCAACCTGATGGGCGCGAAAATCGGCAAGGGCGTCTATCTGGACACCACCGACATCACGGAGTTCGACTGCGTGCGCATCGGCGACCATAGCGAACTTAACGCCCTCACCTGCCCGCAGACCCATTTGTTCGAGGACCGGGTGATGAAAATCGACGAGGTGACCATCGGCGCGCGCGTCTATCTGGGACCGCGCAGCGCCGTGCTGTACAGCGCCGTGGTGGGCGACAACGCCCGCCTCGGCGCGTTGACCCTGGTCATGAAGGGCGAGCACATTCCGGCCGGCGGCAACTGGTCCGGCTGCCCGGCGGCACCGGCACGTTAGTATCAATACAATAGTTACAACACCGCCGTGGCCGCTACGGCGGTGCCGCGCACTCTGGCGTACGCCACCCCAGCGGCAAATGTGTTAAATAACAACGCGCCGATTTCACGACAGCAATAAATTTCATGATTTCAATTAACAAGTCGGCATGCAATAATGGTATTGTGCTTTTCCTACTTGTTTGAAATTACGGAGTTGTTATGTCACCAACACGCTTTTTTGCGGTTCCAATGCTCATCATCGGCTTGCTGGCCAGCTCGGCGCATGCGGCCGTCATCTTGGACAGCTTCGGCCCCTACGATTTCCTGAAGTACAGCATCGACAATGGCACTAATGGCGATGGCACGCATTACGAGCAAAGCCACGCCGTACGCTTCACGCTGACTTCCGAGACCCAAATCACCTCGATCCGGACCGCCATCGATAACGAAAGCGGCTTGGGCAAGCTCACCTTGGGCATCATGGCGTCGGTCAAGCAGGATTCCAGTGGCTTCCCCATCCCCGGCGACTTCGAGCAACTGCCATCGGGCAAGTTCCTCTACTCGAGCGACCTGACCGGCGTGCTGTCGAACGCCGCGCTGTCGAACCTGAACTGGACGCTGGGCGCCGGCACCTATTGGCTGACCGGCTCCGCCATCGGCACCTCGGCGACCTGGACCACCGGAAACAAGGCCAACTACGCGCTGTCGACCGAGGCTGGTGTCTGGACCGGTGGTTCGGAAAACATGCTCAGCCCCGCCGCCCTGATCGAAGGCGAGCAGTTGGCCGTGAGCGCCGTTCCCGAGCCGGAAACCTACGCGATGATGCTGGCCGGCGTGGCGCTGGTATCGGTGATGGCCCGCCGCCGCAAGCGCGCCGCCTGAAAATGTTCATCGCCGGAAAAGTTGCAAAGCTCGTGGCAATGGGCATGCTGGCCTCGCTGGCGGCCCCCGCCCTTGCCGCCGAATGCGGTGCCGACAAGCTCGGCACCAGCCGCACCATTAAACTCCCCCGCGACGGCGCGCTGTACGGCGCCCACCAGCATGCCGCCCTGCCATTGGAAAAAGGCGAGGTCGTGCTGACGTTCGACGACGGACCGGAACCGTCGGGCACGCCCGCCGTGCTCGCGGCCCTGGCCGACCAATGTGTGAAAGCGACGTTCTTCATGATCGGCGACCGGCTGGCGCGTTCGCCGGAGCTGGCGCGGCGCGTCGCCGCCGAGGGCCACTCGACCGGCCTGCACAGCAACACGCATCCGCATCTGTCCCAACTCGGCGCGCAACAGCAACTCGACGACCTGCGCAAGAACCAGGTCGCCTACCAGGCCGCGTTCGGCGTGTCCGCGCCGGCCTACCGCTTCCCGTATCTGGAAGAAACGCCGACGATGCTGGCGGCGCTCAAGGCCGCCAAGGTCACCGTCATGTCGATCGACCTGGGCATCAACGACTGGTTGCCAAACGACACGACCGAAGTCCTGATGGTACGCCTGGCCGAGAACCTGACCAAAACCGGTCGCGGCATCATTCTCATGCACGACGCCAACGGTCCGACGGTCAAGGCCTTGCCCGCGCTGCTCAGGCTACTGAAGGACAAGGGCTACAAGGTGGTCCACCTCGAGTGGGAAAAATAAGCCGCATCTCCCCCGCCCCTGAGACGCATGCCGCCCTAGCTTTGTGGCGGCGCGTCCAGGAAGAAGATGGCGTGGGCCTTGGCCGGCGCCTTTTCGGTCGGCTTGTCGATCTGCACCTGGGCGCAATCCTCGACCACCAGGCTGCGCCAGTTGCCGACGCCGGCGTTGGCGAACGCCGTGTGCGCCTTCGAACCCAGGCTGATGTCCAGCGCCAGGCGCGCGTTGCGCTCGCCCGTCTTGGCGTAGTTGACGCCGCGCAGCTCAAAGCCGTAGGCGGTCAGCCACGGTTCCCACAGGCCGCTCTCGACACCCTCGACGATGCGGTCCAGCATGGTCCACAGCGGCAAACCCTTCTTGACCACGCCGCGCAGCACCGCCAGCGACGGCGCCTTGCGCGCGTCCGTGCTGCGCTTGCCGGCGCCGCTCTCGCCGATCGCCTTCAATTCCTTGGAAAACGCCGCGTCGCGCTCGGTGTAGTCGCGCATGCGGCCATACAACTCGGCGTTGAGGAAGGGATTGGGCGCGCGGCCCACCGGCGCCTCGGCGGGATTTTTGGCTGGCGGCTGTTTTTTGTTCGTCATGGGTGGCCCACTAGTGTTAAGGGCCGTAGTTTAGCCGACCTTGAAGGCATCGATGACAATCTTCGCCGCCTGGCCGAGGATTTCGGGGCGCGTCTTGTCGTCCTTGCCCGGCTGCGTCAGGTAAACGGCCAGCACGATCGGTGGTTTATTGCCCGGCGGCCACAGGATGGCGATGTCGTTGACGGTGCCGTAGTCGCCGGCGCCGGTCTTGTCGCCCACCGTCCAGCTCGACGGCACGCCGGCGCGGATGCGGGTGGCGCCGGTCGTGTTGTCGATCAGCCAATCGGTCATGATCTTGCGCTTGGCGGGCGGCAGCGCCTCGCCCAGGGTCAACTTGTGCAGCGACGCCATCATCGCCGCCGGCGTGGTGGTGTCGCGCGGGTCGCCGGGGATGGCGCTGTTGAGCGCGGTTTCCCAGCGGTCCAGGCGGAACTGCCGGTCGCCGATCGAACGGGCGTAGGCGGTCACCTCCTCCGGTCCGCCGAGATGGCGGATCAGCAGGTTGGCCGCCGTGTTGTCGCTGTACTGGATGGTGGCCGCGCACAGCGCCTCGATGGTCATGCCGCCGTCGAGGTGCTGCTCGGTGATCGGCGAATGGGCCACCAGCTCGGCCTTGTCGTACCTGATGTTCTGTTGCAGCACCGACGGTTCCTTCGCCAGCACCGCCGCCGACAACATCATCTTGAACGTGCTGCAGAACGGAAAGCGCTCATCGGCGCGGTGGAACAGCTGGCGCCCGTCGGCCGTGTTCCACGCCGCCACGCCCAGGCGCCCGCCGGACGCGGCCTCCAGTCGGACCAGCCGCATATCCGGCTGCATGGGGGCGGTCGGCGCGGTCGGCGCGGCATGGGCGCGGGCAAGTGGTGTCGCGGCGAGTGCCAGCAACAAGGTACGGCGGGTGGTCGAATGGCTCATATCGGGTGAACGTGGGTGGTCAGGAATAACAATGTTGTCCAATATAATACCAATTCCCCCAACTGGCCAGAGCAATCCCGCCCCCGCCAATTGCGCGCGCCGCATTCGCGCGCGCAGGTAGACTGGGTTGATGGTTCCTCAAGTTCTCATCGTCGGCGCCGGACCCACCGGCCTGGTGCTCGCCCTGCGGCTGGCGCGGCACGGTGTCGCCGTGCGCATCATCGACAAAAACAGCGGCCCCGGCCAGGCTTCCCGGGCGATGGCCGTGCATGCGCGCACGCTCGAGTTCTACCGCCAGATGGGTTTCGCCGACGCCGTCGTCGATCTGGGCATCCGCATCGAGGCCATCCACCTGCGCGAGGACGGCCACGATATAGCCCAACTGCCGCTCAAGGACGTCGGCGCCGGCATCAGCCCCTATCCCTTCGTGCTGGCGTTCCCCCAGGACGACCATGAACAATTTCTGGTCGAGCAACTGCGCGCGCAGGGGGTGGAGGTCGACTGGAACACCGGGCTGGAAACATTCACGCAGGACGAATGGGGCGTGCGCGCCGTGCTTCAGCGTAACGGCGAGCGCATCGCCTGCAATACCGCCTTCCTGTGCGGCTGCGACGGCGCCGGCAGCCGCGTGCGCGAGGCGCTCCAGCTCGGTTTCGCCGGCGGCACCTACGACCATCTGTATTACGTGGCCGACGTCAAGACCGAGGGGCCGCCCAATGTCGACCTGGTCGGCCACCTGGGCGCCAACACCTTCGCGCTGATGTTGCCGGTGCGCTCGCGCGGCATGCAGCGCCTGATCGGCATCATGCCCGAGCCGGTCGAAGGCCGGCCCGAACCCGGTTTCGACGACGTGCGCCCCGCGCTGGAAAAGTTGCTCGGCATCAAGGTCGAGCAGCTCAACTGGTTCTCCACCTACCGCGTGCACCACCGGGTGGCGTCGCAGTTCCGCGTCGGCCGCTGCTTCCTGGCCGGCGACGCCGCGCACATCCACAGCCCCGCCGGCGGCCAGGGCATGAACACCGGCATCGGCGACGCCGTCAACCTGGCGTGGAAGCTGGCACAGGTGTTGCGCGCCGGCGCCCACGGCGCGCTGCTCGACACCTACCAGGCCGAACGGCTCACTTTCGCCCGCAAGCTGGTCACCACCACCGACCGCGCCTTCCAGCTGGTGGTGTCGCAGGGCGCCGGCGGCCAGTTGTTGCGCCAGTGGCTGGTGCCGCATGTGTTCCCGATGCTGACCGGCTTCACCACCGCGCGCCGCACCTTGTTCAAGACGGTGTCGCAGGTGCAGATCCACTATCCCGACAGCCTGCTGAGCGGCGGGCGCGCCGGCGAGATCATCGGCGGCGACCGCCTGCCGTGGGTGCCGCAAGCGGATGGCGGCGACAATTTCGCCCCGCTGCGCAGCCTGGGCTGGCAACTGCACGTCTACGGCGAAACCGATCCCTTGCTCGCCGCCGCGGCCCAGCTGCTGCACCTGCCGCTGCACGCCTGGCCGTGGACCGAGGCCGCCAGCGAGGCCGGCCTGCTGGAGGACGCGGCCTACCTGATCCGTCCGGACATGCACGTGGCGCTGGCGCTGCCGCGCCAGGAACTGGACGCGCTGCGCGAGTTGATCGCCCGCTTCCAGCTGACTTTCCCGGCCGATCCGGACGCGTCCGCGCCGTCGCCGGCGCGCCCGCATTCCATGTCGGACCCGTCCCCGGAATCGCCGCCCCTGTATTAAATCGGCCTTAACCGGCACACAATACTCATTGACAATTTTCCGGCTGACGCGCTATGGTCAGCGTCGCGCCGGCTGCCGACCGATGAGTATCGTTGAAAACTCTCGTCCGCGGATTCGGCCCGCATTACCAACAAACAATAAAAGGAAGTCATGAGCAACAAGTCCCAGAACTTCACACGCCGCGACCTGCTGCTGTCCGCCCTTTCCGCCACTGCCGTCGGCGCCCTGCCCCTGCTGCCCGGCATGGCGCGCGCGCAGACCGCCACCCCGGCCGCCGGCGACGCCCCGTTCACCAAACTGATCGATAATTTCGCAGAGGAAATCCTGCGCTTGTCGCCAACCACCGCCACCTCGCTGGGCCTGGACAAGGGCGAGCGCGCCGGCCTGAAATCGCAGCTGGAAAACGTCAGCCGCTCCGGCGACGCCGCCTGGGCCGGCCAGGTCAAGTCCATGCTCAAGCGCCTGTCCGGCATCGACCGCGCCAAGCTGGGCGCCGACGCGCAAATCCGCTACGACACCATCCGCTACGCCGCCAACGAGGGCCTGGAGGGCTTGCGCTTCTCCTTCGGCGGCGCCGCCGCCGGCTTCAATGGCGGCACCTCGCCCTTCCCCGTCACGCAGCAGGACGGCGCGGTCACGCGCATCCCGGAATTCCTGCACTCGCAGCACCAGATCGGCGACGCCGCCGACGCCGAGGCCTATCTGGACCGCGTCACCGGCATGGCGCGCATGCTGGACCAGGAAAGCACCCGCATCGCCGACCAGGCCGGGCGCGGCATCCTGCCGCCGAACTTCATCGCCCGCGCCGCGCTGGCCCAGTTGCAGGACTACCGCAAGACCGCGATCGCGCAGCAAAAGCTGGTCACCTCGCTGACCGAGCGCACGCAAAAGCTGGGCATCGCCGGCGACTGGAACGCGCGCGTCACGGCGCTGGTCGAAACCCAGGTCTACCCGGCGCTCGAGCGCCAGATCGCCACCTTCACGCGCGCCGCGTCCAAGGCCACCGACGTCGCCGGCGTGCACCGCCTGCCGGACGGCGCGGCCTACTACGATTGGGCGCTGCGCCTCGGCACCTCCACCAACCTCAGTCCGCGCGAAGTCCACGCGGTCGGCCTGGAACAGAACAAGATGCTGCAGTCGCGCATCGACGCCATCCTCAAGGCCCAGGGCATCACGCAAGGCACCGTCGGCGCGCGCCTGCTGGCGCTGTCGAAGGACCCGAAACGCTTCTACGCCGACAACGACAAGGGCCGCGAGGAGCTGATCGCCTATTGCAACGACCGCGTCGACGCGGTGCGCGCGCTGATGCCGAAAATCTCCAACATGACCCTGAAGGCGCCGCTGGAAGTGCGGCGGGTGCCGGTCGATATCGAGTCGGGCGCGCCGCTCGGCTACATGAACTTCGCCGCGCTGGACGGCTCGCGCCCGGCGATCTATTACATCAACCTGAAGTCGACCACCCTGTGGCCGAAGTCCGAGATCGCCACCTTGACCGCGCACGAGGGCTTGCCGGGCCACGCCTGGCAAGGCGCCTACCTGGCCGAACACCACGACGAGCTGCCGCTGATCTCCTCGCTGATCGGCTTCAACGCCTTCATCGAGGGCTGGGCGCTGTACGCCGAGCAGTTGGTCGACGAATTCGGCCTGTACGTCAACGATCCGTTCAGCCAGATCGGCTACCTGCAGGCGCAACAGTTCCGCGCCTGCCGCCTGGTGGTCGACACCGGCATGCACGCGATGAAGTGGACGCGCGAACAGGCGATCCGTTTCCTGGTCGAGAGCACCGGCCGCGGCGAACAAGCCATGACCAGCGAAATCGACCGCTACACGGTGTCGCCCGGCCAAGCCTGCGGCTACAAGGTGGGCCACAACGAGATCCTGCGCCAGCGCGAACGCGCAAAGGCGGCGCTGGGGCCGAGGTTCGACCTGCCCGGCTTCAACGACGCGCTGGTGCAAAGCTGCGGCGTGCCGCTGACGGTGCTGCCGACGGTGATCGACCGCTACATCGCCGGCCTGAAAAAAGCCTGACACGCGCAATGAAGACCATCGCAGTCATCGGCGGCGGCATCACCGGGGTCACCACCGCCTACGCGCTGGCCCGGCGCGGCCTGCGCGTGACCTTGCTCGAGCGCCACCGCTATGCGGCGATGGAGACTTCGTTCGCCAACGGCGGCCAGCTGTCGGCCTCCAACGCGGAGGTGTGGAACCACGGCGCCACCGTGGCCAAGGGCTTGAAGTGGATGCTGCGCAAGGACGCGCCGCTGCTGCTCAACCCCAAACCCAGCTGGCACAAGCTGTCCTGGCTGGCGGAATTCATCGCCGCCATGCCGGACTACCGGGAAAACACCGTCGCCATCGCCAAACTGGCGGTGGCGGCGCGCGAGCATCTGTTTAGCTGGGCCGAGGAGGAGCGCATCGACTTCGACCTCAAACGCGCCGGCATCCTGCACATCTACCGCGACCGCGCCGACTTCGACCACGGCGAGGACGTCTCGCTGCTGCTGGCCCGGGGCGGCGTGCGCCGGCGCACCGTCACGCCGGAAGAGATGCGCGCGATCGAGCCCACGCTGGCGGGCGACTACTACGCCGGCCACTACACCGAGAGCGACAGCTCCGGCGACATCCACAAATTCACCACCGGGCTGGCGCAGGCGGCGCAACGGCTCGGCGTGCGCCTGCGCTTCGGCCAGCAGGTGGTGGGCCTGAGCGCGGACGCGCGTGGCGCCTGCGTCACCGTGCTGCAGGACGGCGTGCCGGACATCGGCGTCTACGACGGCGTGGTGGTCTGCGCCGGCACCGCCAGCCGCGAACTGGCGGCCATGCTGGGCGACCGGGTCAACGTTTACCCGGTCAAGGGCTATTCGATCACGGTCCACCTGGACGATGACACCAGCCGCGCCGCCGCCCCCACCGTGAGCCTGGAGGACGACGCCGCCAAGCTGGTCACCAGCCGGCTGGGCGAGGACCGCTTCCGCGTGGCCGGCACGGCCGAATTCAACGGTTTCAACCGCGACATCCGCGCCGACCGCATCGCCCCGCTGATCGACTGGGTGCGGCAGCGTTTCCCCGGCGTCTCCACGCGCAACATCACGCCTTGGGCGGGACTGCGGCCGATGATGCCCAATCTGATGCCGCGCGTCGGCCAGGGCAAGCTTCCTTGCGTTTTCTACAATACCGGCCACGGCCACCTGGGTTGGACGTTGTCGGCGGCGACGGCCGACATGATCGCCGCCACCGTCGAGGCCAATCTGCGCTCTGTGGCGCAGCGCACCGCCGTTCCCTTGAAAATGGCCTAAACTGCCATCATTATCAGAGTAGTTCCCACTGGAGATAGACCATGAAGGCAAAATCCTTAGCAAGCATCACTTTGCTGGCCGGCGCGTTGGCGCTGGGGGCACCGGTCCTTGCGGCTGCTCCCACCGTACACGATGTTTATCTCGCCGCCGAAGCGGGCAAGTTCACCGAGGCGCAGGCGATGATGGACCAGGTGCTCAAGGAGCATCCGAACAGCGCCAAAGCCCACTTCGTCGAAGCCGAACTGCTGGCCAAGCAAGGCAAGTTCGCGGCCGCGCAAAAGTCGCTGGAAACGGCCGAGCGCCTGTCGCCGGGCCTGCCGAAGGTCGACGCCACCGCCGTCAGCAAACTGCGCGCCGTGATCGCCGCCGGCGACGCCAAGACGAAGGAAAATTACACGCAGCACAAACCGGCGGCCGAGAAGAGCAGTTATAACAGCGGCGGCTATGCCAACGGCGCCAGCGCCGGCTCGGCCTCGAGTGGCGGCGGTGGCATTCCGTGGGGCACGGTCCTGCTGATGGGCGGCCTGTTGGTGGGCTTCATCTTCATCGCGTCACGCTTCATGTCGCGCCGCGCGCAGCAAGGCGGCGCGGGTGGCATGGGCGGCGGCTTCAATCAAGGCAACCAGGGTTTCAATCCGGGCGGCACGCCGCCGGGCTATCCTCCCGGCGGCGGTTATCCGCAGCAAGGCTATGGTCCCGGCGGCGGTTATCCGCAGCAAGGCTATGGTCCGGGCTACGGCCAGCAGCCCCAGGGTAACGGCATGGGTTCACGCATCATGGGCGGCCTGGCCACCGGCGCGGCGCTGGGCGCGGGCCTGGTGGCCGGCGAGGCGATCGCGCGCCAGTTCACCGGCGGCCATGAGAATGGCGGCAACGCCGCCAACGACCAGGGACGCAACGACATCGTCTACGACGATCCGGCGCAGAGCAACGACATGGGCGGCAACGACTTCGGCGTCAGCGGCGGCTGGGATGATTCCGGCGGCGGCGATGCCGGTGGCGGCAGCGACGAGTGGAACTGACCCATAGTAACGGGCATTTAAACCACCCCGGAGACACGTGGGGCGGATTACGGCGTTCCGCCTAATCCGCCCCACGTGTCTCCGCGATTACCCGGGCGTCCCGGGGCTTGGTCGCACCCGCCGCTTCCATCGCAACATCCCAATACGGCGGATCGCCGAAATACTCCCGTAAGTGACTGATCAACAGGTGCGACTTGGCCTGGTTGGAGCGCCCCGGCATGTACACCGCGTGGATCGCCGATTCGGCCGGATCGTGCTTGGCCGCCGAGGCGCCCCGCTGCAGCGGCGCCATCGGAAACACCGGCACCAGCTTGCCCGCCACGACGGACTCGCTGACCATCCAGTTGGCCAGATGAACCAGCCCCGCCCCGGCGATCGCCGCGTGCATCAACGTGTCGGTATCGTCGCAGCGCAGCGCGCTTTTCACATCCAGCGGCTGGTGTTGATTGACGCCCTCGAAGCGCCACCACGCGCGCGGCGACTTGCCCACCATGCTCAGGCACTCATGGTTCAGCAAATCCTCAGGCGAGGCCGGCCAGCCATGCCGCGCCAGATACGCCGGGCTGGCGCTGACCACGCGGTGCTGCGGCGCCAGCCGCGTCGCCACCAGATCGCCCTCCGGCAGCACGCCGGCGCGCACCGCCACATCGACCCGGCGCGAAGCCAGGTCGACGACGCTGTCGCTGACGTGCAAATCCACCTGCAGCCTGGGATAACGCCGCAGGAACGTAGCGATGGCCGGCGCCACGTGCAGCCGCCCGAAGCCGGCCGGCGCGGTGACCGTCAACAGGCCGCGCGGCTCGCTTTCGGTCTCCTGCACCGCCGCCTGCCCCTCCGCAAGCTCGGCCAGGATATTGCGGGCGCGCGGCAGGAAGCGCTGGCCGGCGTCGGTCAGCACCACATGGCGCGAGCTGCGCACCAGCAGCCGCGCGCCCAGCTGCGCCTCCAGCGCGTCGAGCTTGCGCGAAACCGACGACACGGCCATCTCTAGTTGCACCGCCGCACGCGACAGGCTGCGGTGCTCGACCACCGCGATCAGGCACTGCAAGGCATCGATCATCCATTTCTCCCCATGACGGCCGGTTTGCGGAAACTGCAAAAGACATTTGCCGGAAACGCTATTGTGCCATTTTTTGCTAAAGCGCATACTTTGTGTTGCATTGCACACCACAATCGCAGGCCCCGGGCGCTATCGCCCGAATTAGGTTAAATTCTGGGTTAAATTCCTGGGTTAATTCCTGGGTTAATTCCTGGGTTAATTCCTGGGTTAATTCCTGGGTTAATTCCTGTTAATCGGAAGATCGCATCCCCCACAACATAGAAATGAGCAACGCACCCCGTCCCATCACCGTGCTGGTCGTCGACGACCACCCGCTGCTGCGCGCCGGCCTCGGCGAGGCGATCGCCAGCCAGGACGATATGCGCCTGGTCGGCGAGGCCAACAACGGCCGCGAGGCCGTCGAACGCTATGAAGCGCTGCGCCCGGACGTGACCATCATGGACATCGCCATGCCGGAAATGTGCGGCGTCACCGCGCTGCAGCATATCCGCCGCGAGCACGGCGGCGCCCGCATCATCATGTTGACCACCTATAAGGGCGACGCCCAGATCCTGCGCGCCGTGCAGGGCGGCGCCAGCGGCTTCCTGCTGAAAAGCACCTTGCGGCGCGAACTGCTCGACACCGTGCGCGGCGTCCACATGGGGCAGCGCCGCATTCCACCGGAAATCGCCATGGAACTGGCCCAGCACATGGGCCAGGGACCGCTAAGCCCGCGCGAAATGGAAGTGCTCAATCACGCCGCCGGCGGCAACTCGAACCGCCGCATCGCCGAGCACCTGTCGATTTCCGAGGAAACCGTCAAGGCGCACATGAAAAACGTGCTGGCCAAACTGGCCGCGAACGACCGCACCCACGCGGTGACGATCGCCCTCAAGCGCGGCATCATCACCATCTAGCCCTGGCCGTCCCCGACGGCCGAAGCGCCGGCCAGCACGGCCTGGTTGCGGCCCTGCTGCTTGGCGCGGTACAGGGCCAGGTCGGCCTGCTTCAGCAATTCCCCGGCGCCGCCAGGTTCGGACGGCGCGGTGACCGCCACGCCGACGCTGATCGTCACCCGGCCCAGCGGCGACATCACGTGCTCCAGCCCCATCGCCGCCACGCCCGCGCACAGCGCCCCGGCATGCCGCCACGCGGCGTCGGCGTCCAGGTGGGTCGTGCTGATGAGGGCGAATTCCTCGCCGCCATAGCGCGCCACCATATCGCCGGCCCGCATCGCGTGCGCCGTCATGGCCCCGGCCACGTCGCGCAGGCATTCGTCGCCGGCCTGGTGGCCGTAGTGGTCGTTGTAACTCTTGAACCAGTCGACATCGATCAACGCCACCGACAGCAAGGTGCCGGCGCGCTGGGCGCCGCGCCACTCGCTGGCGAACATCTCGTCGAAGTGGCGGCGGTTGGCCAGGCCGGTCAGGCCGTCGGTGGTGCTGAGCGCGCGCAGGCGGCGGTTGGCTTCCTCGAGCGCGGAGGTGCGGTCCTGCACCTTGACCTCGAGCTGCTCGTGCGCGTCCTGGATGCGGTCGGCCATGTTGGCGAAGTCGCGCGCCAGCTCGCCGATCTCGTCGTTCGACTGGGTCGGCAGGGAATCGCGGTCCAGGCGCTCCCTCGACACGCCGAGGCGGCGCGTCGCCTGCATCAGCCGCGACAACGGAACGGCCACGTGCTTGTGCAGGATGGAGCGCAGCAGGAAAATTTCCACCAGCAAGGTCAACAGCCCGAGGGCGATCACGATGGCCAGGTTGTCCAGGATCGCCGCGCGCATCAGCACGCGCGGATAGTGGACCGCCAGCACCCACGGCGTGCCCGGGATGATGCCCATGGCGATGAGCTCGTCGCGCTCGCGCACCACCGTCGCCTTGCCCGGCGCCAGCGACGGCACCGCCGCCAGCAGCGGGTAATCGTGGGCGATCTTGAGCGAGCGGATCGAGGCCGAGCCGCCGCTGCTCTTGACCTGGTCCATGTGGCCGGGATGGTAGAGCAAGGTGCCCTCGCCGTCGGCCATCAGGATGGTGCTGTAGGCGCCGTCCATGACGGGCCGCGCGGTGCGCTTCATCAGCTCGTCCAGCGGCACGTCGACGCAGGCCAGGATGCGGTGCTTGCCGTCGGCGCCGGCCACGTCGGGCGTGGCGATGGTGGTCATCCAGACGTTGTTGGAGAAGTCCCAGTAGATGTGGGTGAACAGCGTGGCATTGCCCGGCGAGCCGAAGCCGCGCCGGTAGAATTCGTAGGTCTCGAGTTTGAGCGCGTCCGGGCCGGCGTACTTGAAGACCTTGGCGACGTCGGCGTCCTGGTAGATGGGGAAGCCTTTTTCGGGCACCACGCCATAGAAATTGAACAGGCGCCCCCTGGCGCTGGAACCGTATTTGTGGGACAGGATGTAGGACAGCGCGAAACGCGCCTTGGTGTCGTCGTCGGGCGGAATGTCGGGCGCGTAGGTGGCGGACATCCAGGCGTAACGGCGGCCGTCGGCCAGCGCCGCGCCCTCGAACAGTTGCGGACGCTGGGTGTACGAGCCGTCCTCGTGGCGATGGAAAATCAGGTCGAAGTCGCGCACCAGGCCGGCGGCCATGCCGGCGCGGGTGTACACGCCCTGGAATTCGTCGAGAAAATTCTGTTGCAGGGTGCGGATTTCGCGGAACGGCAGCGATTCGCGCTGCAAGGTCTGCTCGGTGGACAGCAGCAGTTGCCTGGTGACGGCCTCCTCGATGGAGCGCATATTGATGTAATACGAGGCCGCCCCCGCGCACAGCGACACCAGGCCGATGCGCAACAAGGCCAGGCGCAGCGCCCGCGCGGTCAGCGAGCGCTTGTCGGAGGTGTGGGCGGCATCCGGGGGCGTCATCGGTCGATCTCCTTCAAACGCACAGCGGCGTGTTGTCGGCGGCGCGCGCGGCGCCGTTGGCCAGCAGGTACTCGACGCAGGCGGCCGCCGGCAGCGCCGGGCTGTACAAATACCCCTGGAACACATCGCAGCCCAGCGCCGCCAGCACGTCGCGCTGTTCGACCGTTTCGACGAACTCGGCGACCACCTCGACATGGCGCGCGCGGCCCAGCGTGGCGATGGTGTGGATGATGTCGCGGCTGGTCGGATTGGCCAGCACGTCGCGCGTGAGCGAGCCATCGATCTTGATGGCGTGGATCGAGAAGCGCCGCATGTGCAGCAGCGACGAGTAACCCATGCCGAAATCGTCCATCGCCAGCGACACGCCCATGGCGACGATCTGCGCCAGGTTCTGGTCCACCAGCTGGCGCACCGGGATGGCTTGACTCTCGGTGATCTCCAGCTCGATCTCGCCGGGTGCGAGGCGGTAGCGCTCCAGGCAGCGGGCCAGCAGCGCCGGCAACTGCGGGTCGTCGAGCTGCAGCGGCGAGACGTTGATCGCCATCGTGATGTGCGACAGCCCGAGCGCGTTCCACTGCGCCTTGCGCGCGCACGCCTCCTCCAGCACCCAGGCGCCCAGGTTGCGGATCAAGCCCCCCTCCTCGGCCAGGGTGATGGCGACGTCGGCGCGCACCGGGCCGTGGCGGTGGTGGCGCCAGCGCAGCAAGGCCTCGACGCCGGTGGCGACGCCGCGGTGGTCGTGCTTGGGCTGGAATTCGAGCGTGATCGCGGCGCCGCCGAGGTCGCGCGTGAGCGCGGCGAACAGCCCGCGGGCGACCAGGCCCAGTTCGCCGGCGCGCGGCACCGACTGCGTCCGCGGCTGGCCCTCGGTGGCGATGGCCTTGACCGTGGCGTCGAAGGCCACCGTTTGCGCGCGCACCCGGCGCGCCTCGGCGCGGCGTACGAACGGCAGGTAGATCAAGGTGCTGACCAGCAGGCCGAGCAGCTGCAGCGCCGGGCCGCGCCACGAACCGGTGAGCAGATAGCCCGACAGCAAAGGCGGGGTGGTCCATGGCACCATCACGTCGAGCAAGGGCAGCATGCCGGCGTGCACGGCGGCCAGCGCCATCAGGGTCAGCGCCATCGGTGCCAGCAGAAAGGGCCACAGGAAGATGGGGTTGAGGGCGATCGGCAGGCCGAAGATCAGCAGCTCGCCGATGTTGAACAGCGACGGCAGCGCCGACGCGGCGGCCAGGCGCCGGAACGGTCCCTCGCGCGCGACGATGAACAAGGCCAGCACCAGGCCCTGGATGGCGCCGGCACCGCCCATCAGGCCGAAGGTGTCGAGCAGCGGCCGCCACGCCAGCGCCGGGTCGTAGGCGGCGCCGGCGAGCCCGAACAGCGATTGCGCCTGCTGGTCCAGCAACTTGTTGCCGTGGATGCCGATGAACCACAGCAGATGGCTGACCAGCAGCGCCACCATGCTGAGCAGCCAGTCGGCGTCGATCCAGGTGTGGATCGCCGACGGCAGCGCGTCCAGCCAGCCGACGCCCGGCAACGGCAGCGCCGTCGCGGCCTCGGCCGCCAGTATGACGACGATACCGAGGATCACCATCGGCACCGTCATGCGCACGGCGCAGTAGAACGTCGGATCGCCGTCGTAGTCGGGCGCCACCCGGAAGACCTTGACCAGCGGGCGCAGCAACTCGGGCGTGGCCAGGCCGATCATCAGGCCCTGCAGCATCGAGTCGCGACCCAGCGCGGCCATCGCCGGCGTGTCGCCGACGAACATCCACAGCATGAAGTTGACCAGCGCGGCCATGCCGACCCAGGCCTCCGGCAGCGCCGCGTCGGCGTCGTCGGCGCACAGGCGGCGCGCCAGCCGGACGGCCACCACCACCGCCAGCGCCAGCCCGAACACGCCATAGCTGGCGTGAATCACGCTGTCCAAAATCCCACGCCATCCGGTCCCGAGCACCGCGACCAGCAGCTGGCGTATCGCCGGGAACGGGGCGTTGGCGAGCAAGGTCGCGGTCACGCCCATGAAGGTGAGCGGCAGCAGCACGACAAAGCTGTCGCGGATGGTGAGCGTCCACAGCGCCAGGCGGCGCTTGCAAATCTTGGCCGGCCTGCACCTCGCGCCGCGACTTCCGAATAACATGGATATCCTTGGTTTGTAACTACATCCTCGCAGGTCGATATAACCGCATGGAAACTTAAATTCCAATTTGATAATAGCAAGGAAGTAATCGGCGGAATATCGGGCAATGCTGATACCGGCGTAGGGTTTTCCCTAAGGCGCGGTGGGGATGGGGATGGGCGGCGCGGAGCGCGCGCCACCGGCCCAGCGGTGGCGCGCCTTGCAGCGGAAATGCGGCGAAATTGGCGGGGAACTACGGTGACGAAATGGATCAGTCTTTGGCGGCGATGGCGAGCCACAATAACAACACACACGGCAATAACAGGCCGTTGAAGCCGACCGCGACGAACATCAGCGCGCCGCCGGTGCAGCCGAGCGCGAACGCCAGCACCGGCCAGGCCAGCTTTTTGCAGCGGCCCATGGCGTCGGGGTCGCCGCGCGCCGAGTCCACCAGGTCGATCACCAGTTGCGTGACGTTGCCGGTCATGACGGTGGTGGCGGCCGATTTGCCCAGCAGCAGCTTGCCGTAGGCGTTCTGCACCGCCATCGCGCCGGCGCACAACATGCCGGTCGCCATGCTCAGCGGGGCGTCGGCCGAGACGATGGGCGCCGCCAGCCACGCGCAGGCCACCGTCGCCACCATCAGCAGCAACTGCGTCAGGAAGCTGTTGCGCAACTGCTTGCCGCCCGAGCGCTGCCAGTGCAGGATCAGCAGACGCGCGATCGCCACGAACAGCATAAACACCGGGAACACCAGCAGCTTGAGGAAGATCTCCGGCGCCGCCTGCACCACCGAGCGGCCGATCAGCACGAAGTTGCCCGTCACGTGAGCCGTGAACAATCCGAACAGGCCGATAAAGCCCAGCGTGTCGACGTAGCCGGCCAAAAAGCCGAGCGTGACGCCTTGTTTGATATCACCGCGTTCCATCCTTACCTTTCTGAATATCGTACCAGGCGACCAGCACGAAAGCGCCGGTCAAGCCAAGGTGTTCGAAGAAGCCGTTTTCGGCCATGAAGCGCGCCGGCCCGGTCACCTCCCAAAAGCGGTTGGCCATGAAGGTCGCCATCAAGGTGAACACAGCCAGGTAGCCGGCGCCCAGCCAACGATAGAATCCGGCCAATATCATCAGCGAGGCGCCGATCTCGCCGCCGATCACCACGGCGGCCATCGGCGCCGCCGGCGACACGCCGAAATGCTGCATCTCGGCGACGGCGCCGCCGAAGTCGGCCAGCTTGTCGATGCCGCCCTGCAGATACGCGGAGCACAGCAGCAGCAGGCCGCACCAGCGCACCCGGGGCGCACGCAAAAACGCAGGAAACGCCATCGTCACACCGCCCAGCAGGCGCAACCCAGCGCGCCCCAGAAGCTTTTCAGGTCGGCGATCGGCAGCTTGCTGGTCCACGCGGTGGCATGCTGGTGGCCGTGCACGTTGCACTGCTTGGCGCAGCCGCAGGCGGCCTGCTGCTCGCGCAACTGCGCCTGCTGGCGCTTGCGCTGTTCCAGCTCCTTGAGGGCCGCGCGGTTGTTGCCGATCTGTTCACCCCAGCCGGCGTAGCCGCCGAAACGGCGCACCGGCGACCAGTCGGGCATGGCCGGCGGCGGCGCCTCGTCGTAGGCGGCGAACTCCCCGGCCGCGTAGACGATCTTGCCGCCGACGATGGTCAGGCGTGAGCTCATGTCGGAAATCTCGCTTTCGGCGCAGGCGTAGAAATCCTTGTCCGGCACGATCAGGTCGGCCAGCTGGCCCGCCTCGATGCGGCCCTTCTTGCCCACCTCATTCGAGAACCAGGTGGTGTTCTCGGTCCACATGCGCAGAGCCGTTTCGCGGTCCAGGCAATTGGCGCGGGGGTACAGCTGCATGCCGCCCACGGTTTTACCGGTGATCATCCAGGCCAGCGACACCCACGGGTTGTACGAGGCGACGCGGGTGGCGTCGGTGCCGGCGGAGACCTTGACACCGGCCTCCAGGATTTTCTTGACCGGCGGCGTGGCCTCGGCCGCGCCGTGGCCGTAGCGCTCGACGAAGTATTCGCCCTGGTAGGCCATGCGGTGCTGCACGGCGACGCCGCCGCCCAGCGCGGCGATGCGGTCGATCGACCGGTCGGAGATGGTCTCAGCGTGGTCGAAGAACCAGTTCAAGCCGGCCAGCGGGATATCCTGGTTGACCTTCTCGAACACGTCGAGCGCGCGGCTGATGGTCTCGTCGTAGGTGGCGTGCATGCGCCACGGCCAGCGGTTCTGCGCCAGCACCCGCACCACCCCTTCCAGGTCGTCTTCCATATTGTCGGCCATGTCGGGACGCGGTTGGCGGAAGTCCTCGAAGTCGGCGGCCGAGAAGGTCAGCATCTCGCCGGCGCCGTTGTGGCGGAAGTAGTCGTCGCCCTGCTGGTAGGTCACGCTTTGCGTCCAGTTGAGGAAGTCTTCCTTTTCCTGCTGCGGTTTTTGCGTGAACAGGTTGTAGGCCAGGCGTATCGTCAGCTGCTTGGCGTCAGACAGCTGCTGGATCACCTGGTAATCCTCCGGATAATTCTGGAAGCCGCCGCCCGCATCGATGGCGCCGGTCACGCCGAGGCGATTGAGTTCGCGCATGAAGTGGCGGGTCGAGTTGACCTGGTACTCCAGCGGCAGCTTCGGTCCCTTGGCCAGGGTCTGGTACAGGATGGCGGCGTTAGGCTTGGCCAGCAGCAGGCCGGTCGGATTGCCAGCGGCGTCGCGCAGGATCTCGCCGCCATGCGGCGCCGGCGTGTTCTTGTCGTAACCGACGGCGCGCAGCGCGGCGCCGTTGAGCAAGGCGCGGTCGTACAGGTGCAGGATGAACACCGGCGTGTCCGGCGCCACCGCGTTCAATTCGGCGATGGTCGGCAGGCGCTTCTCGGCGAATTGATGTTCGGTGAAGCCGCCCACCACGCGCACCCATTGCGGCGCAGGCGTGATCGCCACCTGCGCCTTGAGCATCTCCATCGCATCGGCCAGGCTGCGCACACCGTCCCAGCGCAGCTCCAGGTTGAAATTCAGGCCGCCACGGATGATGTGGCAGTGGTTGTCGATCAGGCCTGGCAGCACGCGCTTGCCCTGCAGGTCGATGACCTTGGTGGCCGGACCGGCCAGCGCCATGATCTCGTTGGCGCGGCCGACATGGGTGAAGCGGCCATCCTTGATGGCCACCGCCTCCGCGTGAGGATTGGAGCGGTCCAGGGTGGTGAACAGGCCCCGGTGCAAAATCAGGTCGGGACTGGCGTGGGTGGAGGTGGAGGGAGATGCGGTCATCATGCTTTCCTTTTCGTTTGTTCTTCCGCCTGCGCGCCCGGCAGTTGGCCGAAGCAATGCGGCTTGACGTGGTCTTCGATCCACGACACCTGTTTTTCCTGCGCTTGCGGCGGTTGCCACAGCTGGCGCAGCAACGGTGGCACCTGCTCGCCGAGCAGTATGCCCAGCAGGCCGACCAGCGCGATGACCGGCGGCGCCGGCGAGCGCACGTTCAAGAATCCGTAGATGATCCCGACCAGCAGACCGGTGGCGATCGAGACGATGTAAATCTTCATGGCTGACTCCCTAAAGCTAAAACTGTACTCCCTGAACCGCAAGCCGCGCCCCTGCCTTTGTGCCAGGGACACCCCCTGCGGCGGTGATGTTGCCCGAACAATGTCACATGCGGTGGGGTTTGAACATACCCCGATCTAGGTAGGGGTTCCACCCCGGATCGGGTCGTGGCAAAAGCCTCGAAAAAGCTTAAGCTGGCTGCCAGAAATGCAAACCAGCGAGGACCGACAGACATGCGTGGATTCAGTACCAGTTTTCCGCGCGGCGGCGCCGGCGTCGGCCTGCTGCTATTGCGCCTCGCCGTGGCGCTGCAACTGCTGTCGGAAACGCTGTTCACCGACGTTGCGCCGTGGTGGCGGGCGGCGCTGCCGGACGGTCTGGCGGCGTTGTTGTCGGTGTTGCTGGCGGCGCTGCTGGTGCTGGGCATGCTGACACCGGTGGCGGGTGCCATCGCCTCGCTTTGCCAGTTGCTCTGCCTGGGCCATGCCGGCTGGACGCAAGCCTCGCCGTGCATCGTCGGCGCCTTCACCGCCGCCGCGCTGGTGCTGCTTGGGCCTGGGGCGTACGCGGCGGACGCGCGGCTGTTCGGCCGCCGCCGGCTGGTACTGCCGGCCAGTCCGGCGGACCACAACCGATTTTAGTCAGACGTTCATTTGGGAGTAACGACATGCGACTCGATAGCAAAACCTGGCCGCAGGCGGCCATGGGAGGTAGCAATGGGACGACCGCCATCCTCCATCAGGGCGACAAAATCAATGTGCTGGTGGCGCACGCCGACGCCATCGTCAACGCCGGCCTGGCCGCCCTGCTCGGGGCAAGCGCGGACATCTCGGTCAGGAGCTCCCTGGTCGCCGATGATGCCTTGCACTGCGGCGCCGACGTCGTCATCGTCGACCACAAGGGCGCGCTGGAACATATGCGCCGCCGCGCCGACGCCCCGCACGGCCAGCTCGAACAACTGCCCAAGGTGCTGACCGTCACCCAGCTGGACCGCGAGTGGGAGGTGCGCACGGCTATGATGGCCGGCGTGCACGGCTACCTGCTGCAAAACAGCCCGGCCGACCAGCTGCTGGCGGCGGTGCGTTCGCTGAGCCGGGGCATGCGCTACCTGAGCGCGGACTTGAGCCGCTGCGTGGCCGACAGCTTTACCCGCATCGGCCTGACCAGCCGCGAAACCGACGTGCTGCAGCTGCTCGCCCAGGGCCAGTGCAACAAGTCGATCGCGCGCGAACTGGGGATCGGCGTCGGCACCGTCAAAACGCACGTCAAGGGCCTGTTCGACAAGCTTGGCGCCACCGCGCGCACCCACGCGGTGGTGCTGGCCACGCGCCGGGGACTGGTCGGCGACAGCGTCCATAGCCAGCACTGACGGCGCCCCTCCCTGCAAGCGGCGGGCAACGCCAGCTTTAAAACGAAAACGCGTTGTCTGTTTGCGCATAACCCCTGTAAAATCGCGGCTATGCACGCAATGACCCTTTCCCCAGCCACACAACATCGCAACACGCGCTACCAGCGCGTGGTGATGTTCTTCGTGCTGGTGTTCCTGGCGCTGCAACTGATCGGGGCGGTGTCGCACACGCACGCCTACACCGACGTTCACAGGGAAGATTGCGCGGCGTGCGAGATCACCGACATGCCGTTCGGCGCGCCGCCGCCACCGGCAGTGGTGGTTCCGGTGGCCTCGCTGGTCAGCTACGCCGTCACCGCGCTGCCGCACCAGGTATGGATCGCCAGCGCCGGCTACCTCACTCCCCCTTCGCACGCCCCGCCTTTCGCTGTTCTCTCCCGACCTTAGTCACGCCTGTTACCTGTACCACCCGTAACGCCCATTGCGCGAATTCGCGCAGCCGCGCGCCTGCCCGACACGTTTCGACATGTTTTGACATGCTTCGATACATTGCGGCGGGCCGGCGGCCGCACGCGCCTGAACATTGAAGGATTGAACATGCAACGCACTCCACAACTCCGCACCCTGCCACTGCTGCTGGCCGCCGCCTTTTACGCTTCCCATGCCCACGCCGACGACGCCAATGGCGCCGCCGCTGCCGCCGCCGAGGACGGCGGCGCCACGCCGATGCAGCAGGTCGACATCGTCGCCCACCTGAAAAGCGCGCGCATCGACCTTTCGCCCAACGTCGGCACCACCGTCTACTCGATCGACCGCCACATGATCGACCAGCTGGGCCAGGGCGACAACACGCCGTTCAACGAAGTGCTGCTGCGCCTTCCCGGCGTGGCCCAGGACTCCAAGGCGTCCGGCTCGATCCACGTGCGCGACGACCACGCCAACGTGCAGTACCGCGTCAACGGCGTGCAGCTGCCGGAGAGTATCACCGGTTTCGGCCAGTCGATCGACACCCGCTTCGTGCAGCAGACCGATTTCATCACCGGCGCGCTGCCGGCGCAATTCGGCCTGCGCACCGCCGGCATCGTCGACATCCAGACCAAGGAAGGCACCGGCAAATCCGGCGGCCGCGTCGGCGTGCTGGTGGGCAGTAACGATTACGTCGCGCCGAGCGCGGAATTCTTCGGCAACCAGGGCGCCTTCAACTACTACCTGTCGGGCAGCTATCTGACCAATAAGATGGGCATCGAAAACCCGCTGCCGACCCGCGACGCCATCCACAATCAAACCAAACAGGCCAAATCGTTCGGCAGCCTGTCCTGGTTCCTCGACGACCAGACCCGTTTGGGCCTGATGTTCGGCACCTATAACGGCCGCTTCCAGATCCCGAACAATCCGGACCAGGCGCCGGCGTTTTCGCTCACCGGCCAAAGCGACGCCGCCGCCGGCACCAGCACCTTGCCGTCGTCGCAGCTCGACGAGCGCCAGCGGGAGGTCAACCGCTTCCTGGTGCTGTCGCTGCAAAAGAGCCTGGGCGACCTGAATTACCAGGTCTCGGCCTTCCACCAATACTCCAAACTGCATTACACACCGGACCCGGTGGGCGATCTGGTCTACAACGGCGTCGGCTCGGACACCCTGCGCTCGAACTCCTCCAGCGGGGTGCAGTTCGACGCCAGCTACAAGCTGAACGACAGCCACACCGTGCGCACCGGCCTGGCCTACTCGCGCCAGAACACCCATAGCGACAACAACGTCTCCGTGTTCGACATGAACGCCGACGGCACGCAGGCCAGTACCGATCCCCGCACCATCGTCGACAACAGCAGCCAGATCGGCAAGCTGTCTAGCATCTACCTGCAGGATGAATGGCATATCACCGCGCCGCTGACATTGAACTACGGTCTGCGCTACGACAAGGTGTCGGCCTTCATCAACGAGCATCAATGGAGTCCGCGCGTGAACCTGGCCTATCAGCTGGCCAAGGACACTTCGCTGCACGCCGGTTATTCGCGCTACTTCACACCACCGCCGCAGGAACTGGCCGCCCAGGAGAGCATCGACAAATACGCCGGCACGTCGAACGCGCCGGAGGTACCGGTGTCGGACAACGTCAAGGCGGAACGGACCAACTACTACGACGTGGGCTTGAGCCACAAATTCAGCGAGCAGTTGACGGTGACGGCCGACACCTACTACAAGAAGATCCACAACATGCTCGACGAGGGCCAGTTCGGCCAGGCGCTGATCCTGTCGCCGTTTAACTATGAACACGGCTACGCCAAGGGGCTGGAACTGTCGGCCGTTTACAGCGAGAAGGACTGGGGCGCCTTCCTGAACGTGACGTCGCAAAAGGCCAAGGCGGAGAACATCACCTCCGGCCAGTCTCTGTTCGCACCGGACGAACTGGCGTACATCTCCAACCACTATATCTTCGTCGATCACGACCAGACCTACACCGTCTCGGGCGGGGCTCACTACCACTTCGGCGACTCGCAGGTCAGCGGCGACGTCCTGTATGGCAGCGGCTTGCGCATGACGCCGGACGGCGGCGCGCCGAATTCGGGCGCGCTGCCGGGCTACGTCACCGCCAACCTGTCGCTGACGCATAACTGGAAGAACACCCCGGTCGGCAATGTCGAGGGACGGCTGGCGGTGATCAACGTGTTCGACCGCTCATACCTGCTGCGCGACGGCTCCGGCGTCGGCGTCGGCGCGCCGCAGTACGGCGCGCGCCGCACGCTGTACGCCGGCTTATCGACCAGTTTCTGACCATGAGTGCCGGCGCCGGAAGCAACACCGGCGCCAGCGCCGAGGAGATGAGCGCGGCGCAGGCCGGCCAGTCGTCGGATTCGAAAACCGTCGCGGCGCTGCGCAAGGGCCGGCGTCGACGACGAAGCCATCGTCGAAATCATGGCCCATGTGGCGCTCAACCTGTTCACCTGTAATACGGCGCACACGCAACCGGGCCTGCCTGCTTGCGTGTGCCCGTTGTATTACGCAATCGATATAGGCATAATCAAAGCGAAGCCTTTTGCGGAAGATGACATGCCCTGCCCCATTTCTGATCGTTGTGATCACCACAACACTCGCCGGACCTTGACGGCAAGGGTTTAGATGGCGTCTCGTGCACTCCCCCGGCTGTTGCGCCGATTGCTGCTAGCCATCGGCGCCATCCTGATCATCCTGGCGATCGCCGCGTGGGCGCTGATCGCCAATCCGCCGGAGCTGCTGCGCATCGGCGCCGCCTACGCCGCCAAAACCGTCTGCTCCAACGTCTTCGTCGCCGGCCGCGATAGCGCCGGCGTGCTGGCGCACGACGTCCAGGCGCCCGGCCACCCCATCCTCG
Organism: Duganella sp. GW821-FHT07F09; assembly: GCF_059418705.1. NCBI lineage: Bacteria > Pseudomonadati > Pseudomonadota > Betaproteobacteria > Burkholderiales > Oxalobacteraceae > Duganella > Duganella sp. GW821-FHT07F09. The sequence goes on from NZ_JBWKQJ010000007.1 coordinate 245,604, forward strand.
AACACCTGGAAGTACGGATCGACCAGCAGCGCAAGGTGGTGCGCGCGGACTTGTTCGGCGTGATCGGCGGCGGTGTCGCGGTCTATCGTCCCGGCACCGGCTGCGCCGTCGTGCCGGACGGCGACGTGGCCCGGGCCTCGCTCTATAATTTCGTGCCCATCAAAATCTGGTCGCCGTCTCCCAGCGTGCCGTGGCCGACCGGTTCGATGGCGGACACCGCGCCTGCGGTGCAGGCGCTGGTGAACCAGGACGTGCTGTCCGGGCCGGGGATGCGCGGCATCGCCGTGATCCATCGCGGCCGGCTGGTGGCGCAGCGCTACGGCGACGGCTTCGCGCTGCGCACGCCGCTGCCGGGATGGTCGCTGACCAAGACCGTCAATGCCGCGCTGGTGGGCATGCAGATCGCCGAAGGCAAACTGTCGCCGCAACAAAGCGGCTTCTGGCCTGCCGGCGCCGACGGCCGCTCGCAGATCGCGCTGCCCCACCTGATGGCGATGAGCAGCGGCCTGCGGTTCGACGAGACCTATGGCGGCGTCTCCGACCTCACGCGTATGCTGTATCTGGAACCGGATATGGCGGCCTACGCGGCGGCCCAGCCGCTGCTACAACCGGCGGGCACGGTATGGAGCGATTCGAGCGGCACCGCGCTGCTGCTGTCGCGCATCTGGCAGCGCGCCGCCGCCGGCGCAACCGGGAATGACGGCGCCCTTCCCGCCAAAAACGGCCCGACATCGGTGGCCGTGCTGTCGCTGCCGCACAACCGGCTGTTCGCGCCGCTGGGAATGAGCAGCGCCTTGATCGAAGCGGACGCGCGCGGCAACCTGGTTGGTTCAAGCTATATGTTCGCCAGCACCCATGATTGGGCGCGCTTCGGCCAGTTCCTGCTGCAGGACGGCGTCTGGCAGGGAAAACGCATGCTGCCGGCCGGCTTCGTGGACGCCATGTGGCAGCCGGCACCCGCGTCGGGCGGCCAATACGGCCAGGGCCAGGTCTGGCGCCACGGACCGCAAGGCGCGACGCCGCCGGGACAAAATCCCGACCTGCCATTCAAGCTGCCGGCGGACACTTACTGGATGCTGGGCCACGACGGCCAGTCCATCGCCATCGTTCCCTCCAAAGGATTGGTGTTGGTGCGGCTAGGTCTGACGCCGGAGCGGCTGCGCTATCAGCCGCAAGCCCTGCTCGCTGCCGTCATCGAGGCGCTGGAACCGGATGCCGCGAAGTAGGGATAGTCACAGGCATTTGCCGCGCAGCGCGGCGACGATCACCCACGGGAGCGCATAAGGACCGACCACGCCGATGATGCCTATCCTTGCCGGCTGGTGCTTGAGCGCGTCGGCATGCAGGCAATCGGGCACCCTGGCCTGGTCGAACGCGGAGCTCATGATGCTTTCCGTCTTGCCCGCACTCAGCGCGCCGGCATCGCGATTGATGCCCGGATTGGTGCCTGGACTGGTGCTTGGATTGATGCCGGTTTTGGAATCCGCATCCTCGGCGACTGTCTCGCGCACGGCTTTCTGGATGACCACATCGGTCAAGCCGGTTGGCTCCCCGGCGGGCGCGGTTTCCAGTGCGGCGGGCATGGGCGGCTCGGGCTCCGGCGCCTGCCGCGCGTGAACCGGAATACCAACTGCCTGCACCGCCATCAGCCCCGCCATGATCATACGCCGCATGCCGTCTCCGTTCTTATTCCGTACCTTAGACCCGTTGTATATTCTCCGCCGGTGTCGCCGGGTTGTCCACCCGAACGGTATTGCGGCCGGCCTGCTTGGCGGCGTACAGCATTTTATCGGCGCGCATCAGCCAGTCGGCCGGCTTGCCGGATTTGTCCATGCCCGCCACGCCGATCGACACGGTGATCGGATGCCCCTCCATCAGCGGTTCGTCGGCGACCGCCGCGCGCAAGCCTTCGGCCAGCCGGCTGGCCGCGCCCAGACCCGCGCCGGTGGCAATGATGGCGAATTCCTCGCCGCCATAGCGGAAGATCTGGTCGGACGAACGGGTATGGTTGCGCATCAATTCGCACAGGCGTATCAACACCTTGTCGCCGGCCGCGTGCCCGTGCCGGTCGTTGACCTGCTTGAAGTGGTCAAGGTCGAGCAGCAGCAGGCACGATCCAGGATGCGGCCTGCGTTCGGCGGCATAGGCTTCCAGTTTGCCATCCAGTGCGCGGCGGTTGCCGACGCCCGTCAGGAAGTCGCGCTCGACCTCCGTATGCAGCTCCTGGTTTTGCAAGCCTGTACGGTACGAGAAGATGTAGGCGAACAGGTTGACCAGCGAAATCGTCACCACCACCGTGAACAGGTTGAGCAACGCCAGCTCGCGCGTCAGGATCGCCACCAGCACCAGCATCGACACGCTGTTGATAGCCAGCGCCACGGCGGGTCGCAACATGAAATAGGCGGCGATCATGGTCGGATAGACCCAGTACACCAGCGACAGCCCACGCAGGTGGATGGTGGCCAGCATGCCGGCCGAATAGAACAGCGTCACCCCCAGGCTGGCGGCCTTGTAACGCCCGGTGCGCCAGACATCGACGATCACCGCCAGCATGGCCGCCACCAGCGCCAGGTCGACGGCGGCGGATATCCAGCTGCCCTGCAGCAGCCGGTAGATACCGAACGGCAGGATGCTCGGTATGCTCAATGAGCACATCAACAACAGGATGACTTCTTCCTTGCTGCGCTTGCGGCGGGCCGACACCCAGGCCAGCCGGCCGCCAAACATCTTCTCTAATTCAGGCATAAAGGTAGTCGTCGTCTCTATAATTTTTTTCTATTTTTTATGACACCGGTGCGTGCGCCGGCGCCGGCGGCGCCGGACGTTCCCCGGCAGGCGCCTCGGCCTTGTGTTCCCCCGCCAGCAGCATGTAAACGGCCGGCACCACGAACAGCGTAAACAACGTTCCGATCGACAGCCCGGTGAAAATCACCAGTCCCATCGCGTGGCGTCCGGCCGCGCCGGCGCCGGAGGCGATCACCAGCGGCACCACGCCGAATACCATGGCGGCCGTGGTCATTAAAATCGGCCGCAGACGGGTGGCGGAGGCTTCCTCGATCGCTTCGCGCTTGCTCTTTCCGGCCGCTCGCAAGTGGTTCGCCACTTCGACGATCAGGATACCATGCTTGGAGATGAGTCCCATCAAAGTCACCAGCCCGACCTGCGTATAAATGTTGATCGACGCGAAACCGAGGAAGATGAAGGTCATCGCGCCGAACAGCGCCATCGGCACCGAGAACAGGATCACGATCGGGTCGCGGAAGCTCTCGAACTGCGCCGCCAGCGCCAGGAACACGATGATCACCGCGAAGGCCATGGTCATGACGAAGCCGCCCGATTCGGTCATGAACTGGCGCGACGAGCCGGAATAGTCGATCGAGTAGCCGGACGGCGCCACCTCCCTCACGGTGTTGCGCAGGTACTCGAGGATCTCGCCCTGCGACGCCCCGCTGACGCCGGAGATCGTGGCCGAATTGAGCTGCTGGAAGCGGGTGACCGATTCCGGCTGCACGCTGTACTTGATGCTGGCCACGGTGCTGGCCGGGATCATGCCGCCGCTGGGCGTTTTGATATAAAAGTTCAGCACATCGGACGGATTGAGGCGGTCCACCTGGCGCACCTGCGGGATCACCTTGTACGAGCGGCCGGAGATCGAGAAGTAGTTGACGTAGCCGCCGCCCAGCGCCGCCGCCATGGCGTTGCCGAAGTCCTGCTGCGTCAATCCCAGGGTAGTGAGCTTGTCGCGGTCCACCTCCACCCTGGCCTGCGGCGAGTCGATCTTCAGGTCGACGTCGGCGAAGTAGAACTTGCCGTCCTTGGTGGCCTTGGCCAGCACCGCCTGCGCCACGGTGTTCAGATTCTCGAAAGGCTCGGTGGTGGTGATGACGAATTGCACCGGCAGGCCGGAGCTGCCCGGCAGCGCCGGGAACTGGAACGCCGCCACGCGCCCGCCGGCGACGTTGCCCCATTTCTGCTGCAGCTCCTGCTGGATCTCGGCCGCCGAGCGGGTACGCTTGTCCCACGGCTTGAACAGCACACCGCCGATGCCGGCGTTGGTGGTCGGCACCCCGGTGATCTGGAACATCTGGTCGTATTCCGGCAGCGCCTTGGCGATATCGAAAATCTGCTTGGCGTAGGCCTGCATCTGGTCCGAGGTGGCGGTCGGCGCCCCGACCACCTGCGACAGCACGATGCCCTGGTCCTCCTCCGGCGCCAGCTCCGACTGCGACATCGTGAACATCACGCCCAGCAGCGCGCTTAGTATCACGCCCAGCACGATCAGCACCGGCCAGGTGTTGAGCAAACTATGCAACAGCCGCAGATAGCCGTCGTGGACCTTCCCGAACACGCGGTCGATCGCCTTGACGAACTTGCCCTGGTCCTGTTTGGGGTCGAAGAAGTAGGCGCACATCATCGGCGACAGGGTCAGCGCGACGATGCCCGACACCGCCACCGCCCCCGCCAGCGTGAACGCGAACTCGGTGAACAGCGCGCCGGTCAGGCCGCCCTGGAAGCCGATCGGCACGTAGACGGCGATCAGCACCACCGTCATCGCCAGGATCGGACTGCCCAACTCGCGCGCGGCCAGGATGGCGGCGTCGAACGGCTTCATGCCGGCCTTCATGTGGCGGTCAACGTTTTCCACCACGATGATGGCGTCGTCGACCACCAGCCCGATCGCCAGCACGATGGCCAGCAGTGTCAAAAGATTGATCGAATAGCCCAGCATCAGCATCATGAAGAAGGTGCCGATCAGCGACAGCGGCATGGCGATCACCGGCACGATCACCGCGCGCAGGCTGCCCAGGAACAGGTAGATCACCACCGTAACGATCACCAGCGCCTCCACCAAAGTAACCACCACTTCGTGGATCGAGGTGTTGATGAACTCCGTCGAATCGTAGACGATCTCCCCGGTCAGCCCCGTGGGCAGCTGCTCCTTGATCGCCGGGAAAGCCTCGCGCACGCGGTTCGCGACATCGAGGATGTTGGCCTCCGGCGCCACCTTGATACCGATGAACACCGAGCGCACGCCGCTGAAGGCGACATTGAAATCGTAGTTCTCCGACCCCAGCGTGACGTTGGCGATGTCCTCCAGCCGCACGATGGCGCCGCCGCTTTGCTTGACGGCCAACGCCTTGAACTCCTCCACCGTGTGCAGGTCGGTGCCGGCGGTCAGCGGCACGCTGACCATCTGACCCTTGGTCGAGCCCAGGCCGGCCAGGTAGTTGTTCGACGCCAGCGCGGCGCTGACCTCCGCCGCCGTCACGCCGTGGGCCGCCATCTTGGCGGCGTCGAGCCAGGCGCGCAGCGCGAACTGGCGCGCGCCCAGCAGCTCGGCCGTCTGCACGCCCTGGATCGAATCGAGCTTGGGCTTGACCACCCGCGCCAGGAAGTCGGTGACGTTATTGGTGGGCAGCGTGTCGCTGTAAAAGCCCATGTACATTGCGTCCGTGGTCTGGCCCATCTGCACCGTCAGCACCGGTTGCTGCGCCTGTTGCGGCAGCTGGTTGCGCACCGAATTGACTTGCGTGGTGATCTCGGTCAGCGCCCGGTTGGAGTCGTAATTGAGCAGCAAGGTGGCGGTGATGGTCGATACCCCGCTGTTGCTCGACGAGGACAGGTAATCGATGCCCTGCGCCTGCGCGATCGCCGATTCCAGCGGTTGCGTGATGAAGCCGGCCACGGTGGCCGCGTCGGCGCCGTAGTAGGTGGTTGAAATCGTGACCACCGCGTTTTGCGTTTTCGGATACTGGTTGATCGGAAGGCTGAACAGCGAGCGCAGGCCCAGCACCACGATCAGCAGGCTGACCACGCTGGCCAGCACCGGCCGTTTGATGAAGATGTCGGTAAAATTCATGGCGCGTCCGTCCTCACTGTTCCTGCGGCGTCGGATTCGGGCTGTTGGCCGGTTGCACCGTGTTGTTGATCACGGCCGGCGTGCCGTTCTTCAGTTTCAGCTGGCCGCTGGTGACGATGGTCTGCCCTTCCTTGATGCCGGTGAGGACGGCCACCTGGTCGCCGCGCGTGGGCCCGGTGGTGACGAACACCTCCTGCGCCACCAACTGCGGATTGCCCTTGTCATCTTTTGGCGGCGGCTTGCCCTGCTCCGCCTTGGCCGGCGCCAGCACGAACACGGTCGAGCCGTACGGGTTGTAGGTGATGGCCGTCTGCGGCAGTGTCAAATATTTTTTCACCTCGCCCTGATCCAGGCTGACGTTGGCGAACATGCCCGGCAACAGCTGGCGCTTGGCGTTGGCCACCGTCGCCTGCACCTGCACGTTGCGGGTGGCCGCGTCGACTTTCGGGCTGATCGCCGTCACCTTGGCGGGAAACGCCACGCCGGGCCAGGCGTCGCTGGTCAGGTTGAGCTTCTGGCCGATCGACAGGCCGGCGATCTGCTTTTGCGGCACGAAGAAATCGGCATACACGGTGTCGATGGTTTGCAGGGTCACCAGCACGTCGCCGGGATTCAGGTACTGGCCCGGATTGACGGCGGTGATCCCCAGCTTGCCGGCGAACGGCGCGCGGATGGTTTTCTTGTCGACCAGCGCCTGCTGCTGCGCCGCCAGCGCCTTGCGGCTCTTCAGGTCCGCCTCGTCGTTGTCGACCTGCGCCTGGCTGATGGCCTGCGCCGCCAGTTGCAGCTTGTCGCGCTTGAGCACCGTCGCCGCCAGGTCGGCCGCCGCCTGCAGGGAGCGCAGCTGGGCGATGTCGGATTCGGCGTTCATCTCGAACAGCACCTGGCCGGCCTTGACCTCGTCGCCGGACTTGAAATTGACCTTGCGTACCAGGCCGGCGATTTCCGTCGTCACGTCGACGCCGCGCACCGGCACCAGGGTGCCGACGGCGGTGAGCTGCGGCTGCCATTCCACCGCCGGCACCTTGATGGCGGTGACCACCTGCGCGCCCGGCTTGGGCGAGCTGGCGATGAGTTTTTGAATCTGAAGGTATTTTCCGAATGCCAGTACGGCGATCAGTAGGATGACACACCCTACCATGATGAGCATACGCTTGGTCATGAATCAGTCTCCTGCGTTTTTGGGATGTCCGAAGAAGTACGGTGCCGCGTAAATGATGGCGTGTATGGCCGCTAAGGGCTTTTGCTGATCGACGGCGCGGCCGACACCGGCGCTGCGGCCGGCACGCCGTCGGCGCGGTTCCACCAGCCGCCGCCCAGCGCCTGGAACAGCGCCGCCGTATCGGCGTAGCGTGCGGCCTGCGCCTGCACCAGGTTGATGTGCGCCTGTTGATAGCTGCGCTGCGCGTCGAGCAGCGCCAGGTAGCTGATCGCGCCCAGCTTGTATTGTTCGGTGGCCAGCGCCAGCGATTCGGCCGCCAGCGCCTCCGCCTCGGCCTGCGCCTTGAGCGTCAGCGCGTCCGAGTCGAGCGCGCGCAGGCTGTCGGCGACGTTCTGGAACGCCGTCAGCAACGTCGCGCGGTACTGCGCCGCCGCCGCGTCGTACGCCGCCTCGGCGGCGCGGCGCTGGGCGCTCAAGGCGCCGCCGTTGAAGATGGGCGCCGCCAGGCCGGCCGCCAGGTTCCAGACCGCGCTATTGGCGTCGAACAAATTGCCGAAGGTCGGGCTGGAGGCGCCGTAGCTGCCGCTCAGGGTGAACTGCGGATATTGCGCCGCCGTCGCCACGCCGACCAGCGCGCTGGCCTGGTGCAGCAGCTCCTCGCTGGCCCGGATGTCGGGCCGCTGGCGCACCAGCGCCGATGGCAGGGACACCGGCAGCGTCTCCGGCAAGGTCAGGGAATCGAGCGCGAATTCCGGCATGCCGGCCTCGCTGGGCAGCTTGCCCGCCAGGACCGACAACTGGTGGCGGCTTTGCGCCAGCGCTTTCTCCAGCGGCGGCAAGGTGGCCGCGACCTGCGCCACCTGGTTGCGCTGGCTCAGGATCGTGGTGCGCGGGATGGCGCCGTACTCGAACTGCTTCTCGATCACGCCGAGCTGTTTGTTCAACGCGTCGAGCACTTCGCGCGTGGCCTGGATCTGCGCGCGCAGCGAGGCCTCCTGGATCGCGGTGGTCACCACGTTGGCGCTCAGGGCCAGGTAGGTCGCCTCGACCTGGAAGCGCTGGTAGTCGACCGTCGCCCGCGCCGCCTCCAAGGTGCGGCGCGTGGCGCCGAAGACGTCCGGCGTGTACGACACGTTGACCGAGGCGTTATACAGATTGAAGACACCGGGCGCGCCGCCGGTGCTGGCGGCGTTGGCCCTCTGGCGCGACACGCCGAGCTGGCCGTTGACCGCCGGCCAGACCAGGTTGCCCGCCTGCGCGGCATAGTTTTCCTGCGCCTGGCGCAGGGTCGCCTCGGCCATCGCCATGTTGGGATTCTGCTCCAGCGCGTTACGGATCAACTGGTCCAGCGCCGGCGAGCGGAACACCGTCCACCACTGGGCCGGGATGTCCTGTCCCATTGAAAACTGCTGGGCCGCGCCGCCGGTGGGGGATGCCGGCGCGGCCGCGGTGCGCGCAGCGAGCGGGGTCGGCGTGTAGCCGTCCGTGGCGGCCGCCGGCGGCGCCGGTGTCTTGAAGTCGGGGCCCAGCGCGCACGCGCTCAAGCCGGCCGCGAAGGTGACCGCCAGGGATGCCGTCCCCAGCGCCCGCGTGGCCAAGCCACTATTGTGTTTTGCCATAACAAACTCCCGTTATGTTCAATACCGCCAAATCACCGGATAGTTATCCGACCACATGTTCGCATTTTTTACGGATGTGGTGTCTTTTTTGTTATGTGTGCGGCATTGTGTTGTGCGGCTGCAATTGAAACATCTGGGTATAATTTTTTGACAACTCCCGCCAAGGTGCCGACAAGCCTGTCGCCGCGATCACGGGACGACTCCGAGGAAATTATGATTAAACACATACTGAGAAAGTCGAAGCCTGCCCTGGCCTTCATGCTGCTGATCGGCAGCGGCGCCGCCATCGCCGCCCCGAGTTGCACCGCCACCTATGCCACGCGCGACGACTGGGCGACCGGTTTTGTCGTCGATGTCGTCGTCAGGAATACCGGCACCGCCGCCGTCAGCGGCTGGAAGGTCAGCTGGACCTATGGCAGCCCGGTCACCTTGGCCAATCCACCGTGGAACGCCAATGTCAGCATCAACGGCAACACGGTGACCAGCACCGACAACGGCAGCAACCCCGGCATCGCCCCCGGGGGCAGCGTCAGCTTCGGCATGCCGCTGTCCTATTCGGGCAGCAAACCGGCGCCGGGCGCGATCACCGTCAACGGCACCAACTGCGTCGACACGACGACGCCGACCAATCCGGCGCCGCCGGCCGCCTCCTCCAGTCTGTACGTCGATCCGCAGTCGAGCGCGGCGGTCTGGGCCAGGAACAATCCGAGCGACGGCCGCTCCGCCGATATCGCCAGCCGCATCGCCAATCAGCCGGGCGCAAAATGGTTCGGCGGCTGGAGCGGCGACATCGGCAGCGCCGTCGGCAGCTACGTCGGCGCGGCGGCCGCCGCCAACAAGATTCCGGTCCTGGTGGCCTACAACATTCCCGCGCGCGATTGCGGACAGGCCAGCGCCGGCGGTGCCGGCTCGCTGGCGGCCTACCAGGACTGGATACGCGCCTTCGCCACCGCGCTCGGCAACCGCCAGGCGATCGTCGTGCTCGAACCGGACGCGCTGCCCCAGCTCGATTGTCTCGACGCGAACGGCAAGGCTGCGCGCGTGCAACTGTTCCAGTATGCGGTGACGCAGTTCAAGAACCTGGCGACGCGCACCTCGCTGTATCTCGACATCGGCAACAGCAGCTGGCTGGCGCCGGCCGAAGCGGCGACCCGGCTGGCCAACGCCGGCATCGCCAACGCCCACGGTTTTTCGCTGAACGTGTCGAACTACCGCACCGATGCGGAAAGCAACGCCTACGGCGTGGCCGTCAGCAACGCGCTGCAACAGCAAAATGGCTATGGCAAACCGTTCATCGTCGATACCAGCCGCAACGGCGCCGGCCCCAACGGCACGCAGTGGTGCGATCCCGCCGGCCGCAAAATCGGCGTGCCGTCGCGCATCAACGCGGCGGGTAGCCAGCCGGAAATGACGTTGTGGATCAAGTCGCCGGGCGAGGCGGATGGTTGCGCGGCGGCGGCCGGCACGTTCTCGCCGGACCTGGCCTATAAACTGATCTACGGCTATTGAGAGGGATAGCGGGCGCGCCCATGAGGGCGTACACGCAAAAAAAAAGGCTTTGCCACGACGGCAAAGCCTTTTTTAGGGATATTTTTGGGAATCAGGCCAGCGCGGCCGCCACCACGCCGTAGGCGCGATTGGCTTCGGTCAGCGAGAAAGCCGATGGGCCGTCGACCAGTGCGTCGGTCGAGCGCTCGCTGCTGCGATAGGTGATCGGCAGCTGATAGCGGCGGCGTTCGTCTTCGCTGATCTTGCCGTCGTTGTTGAGGTCGGCAGCGGCGTGTTCCTTGCTACGCACGCCCAACACGCCGTCTTCGCTAACGCCAGGCAACGGTTCAGGCGACACCAGGTTTTCCTGGGCGCCGTTGTCCAAGCCGTACTTGGCTTGGAAGATCTGTGTTTCCGGACGCATGGCCAGGCGTTTCAAGCCGTCGTCGAATTGTTTCAAGGCTTCTTTCAAGCCGGTGTCATCCGACTCCGTCACGGCCTTGACCATGGCGCTGGCCTTCTCGGCGGCGCTGATTGTGTTGCTGGCCTCGCTGGAATCGACTTGCGTCGGCGCGTTAAACCCCGGCAGCGACAAATAGGAGGCCACGGATGCGTTCAGCTCGAAACTTTGCGGGTCGTTCGATGGATCAGGCTTTTTGTTCGGGTCGAGCGCGGCCTCTGCAACAACTGCTGCAAACCGGGTGGCGCCACCTATGGCATTTATCATAATCATCATCGACTCCTGTTGGGAGATTCCTCACAGCACAATTCTATCAATAAATTTACCGACAGGCACCATTTTTAGCGGGCTCCAGCGGCAAATAGTTGATTTTTCACACGAAAAAACGCTGCCGTGATCATCAAAATTTATCGTTTTTCGATTGTCATAGTTTCTATTCATAGATACAACTTGCAATGTGCTAGCCGATGTTGTTTTATTGGCCAGTCCACCTTGCGGGATTGGTCAGACCACCGTAGAATTAATTGCAGGAATTGGCAAACTTACATCGCCGTCCTGTGCGCGACCTTCGCACCACTGACCTTTACGACAGATTTTTGACCAACCACGAGCTCGGCGCTTCCTGCGTCCTCCTCGCGGTGGCACGGCATACGCGAGGTGTGCCGATCGGCGACCGGCAAAGACCGGCGTTGTTGAACTCAATATCTGGAGACAAAATGCACACCTCACTACACAAAGCCGTGGCCGCCGCATGTATCGCGCTGGCCGCCGGCGCCGCGCACGCGGCCGCCGATCCGCTGCACAACGCCATCATCACCGCCAGCTACAACGGCCAACCCGGCGGCATGCTGGGCGCCGACCACCTGTTCGCCGATGAAGCGGGCAGCAATGTCAGCGGTCTCGATCCGATCGAGCCCGGCACCGAATTCCTCACCAGCGATTTCCTGCTGGGCTTCGATTTCGCGCCCGACGGCCGCCTGACCATCTTCAACAACGGCGCCCTCCCCGCCGGCGCCTATAGCGCCACCTTCGATTTCGGCACCACCTTGGCCGCGCCCATCGTCGGCTTCAGCGTGCTCGATGCGGGCATCACCACCGGCATGCCGGTGCTGAACATCGTCAACGGCCACACCATCTCGATCGACCTGTCCGACGTGACGTGGAACGGCGATTTCAGCGCGCTGGCCACCGCGATCACCTTGCAAGGACCGGTGGCGGCGGTGCCCGAACCGGCCACCGCCTGGATGATGATGGCCGGCCTGGCCGGCGTCGGCATGCTGGCCCGCCGGCGCCGCTCCAATGGCAGCGACACCAATACTGCGCCCCGCTAACAACGCCCGTCCAGACTAGGAGCTTGACATGAAACTGACTCGCTTCAGGGCCGCGTTACGCCTGTCCTGTTCACTGCCCGTCCTGCTGTCGCTGATGGCCGCCACCGCCGCCGGCGCAGCCGCCATCGATCCCGCGCTGCAAACGGCGCCGGCCGACGGCTTCGCCGGCCAGGCCGGCGGCACCATCGGCGGTTCCGCCGCGATCCCGTCGCAGATCTACACCGCCACCAATCGCGCCGAGCTGCTGGCAGCGCTGCGGCGCGGCGCCGCCAATCCCAAGATCGTCAAGCTGCGCGGCACCATCGACATGAGCGAAGGCGTTCCGTTCGCGAACACCGGCGACCAGGCCAGCCGGGGGCTGATACGCCTGCCCAGCAACACCACCCTGATCGGCGAAGGCGCCGGCGCCGGCATCGTCAACGGCCATATCGTCGTCGCCGGCGTCTCCCAGGTCATCGTGCGCAACCTGAAGATCGTCAACCCCTGCGATGTCGGTCCTGTCTGGGACCCGAACGACGGCGCGCTTGGCAACTGGAATGCGGCCTTCGACGCCATCGGCGTGACCACCTCGGATCACGTCTGGATCGATCACAACACCTTCACCGACGGCGCCATGACCGACGACAAGCTGCCGATCGAGAATGGCCAGATCAAGCAGTGCCACGACGGCGCGGTCGACATCACCAAGGCGTCGGACTTCGTGACGGTGTCGTACAACGTCTTCGGCCAGCACCGTAAAAACAACCTGGTCGGCTCCAGCGACGGCGACAGCGCGGATACAGGCAAACTGCGCATCAGCTTTAGCAACAACGTCTTCCGCGACATCGTCAGCCGCGCGCCGCGTGTGCGCTACGGCCAGATCCACATGTTCAACAACTACTTCGTCGGCAGCAAGGCGAATCCGGTCTACCCGCACGAATACTCGATCGGCGTGGGCCACGCGTCGCAGATCCTGTCGCATAACAACGTGTTCGACATCGCCGGCGCCGCCGCGCCCGGGACTCAGCCGGTTCGCTGCGACGACGTCATCGAACCGATAGGCGGCACCGTCCCCGGCGCCTTCAAGGACAGCGGATCGGCGCTCAACGGCGCAGCACTTGCCGGCTGCTCGGTGCCGAACGGCGTCGCCTTCACGGCGCCGTATGCATATGCGGCGCGTCCGCTGGCGCTGGTCAAGGCCAACGCGCTGGCGCAGGCCGGCGGCGGCAAGCTGTCGACCGCCATCAGCGGCAGCGGCGACGTCACGCCCGACGCCACCGTCACCCTGAACTGCCCGCCGTCGGGCCTTTACTTCTGCGACGACTTCCAGAACGGCGGCACCGCAAACTGGAACCTGTTGCCGGTCGCGGGCGCCAACGGCAGCTTTAGCGTCAAGGCGGAAAGCGTCGGCGCGACCAATCTGGTGATGCAGTACACCGCCGCATCGACCGGCGGCGTGCTGGCGCTGCTCAAGCCGGCCGCGCTGGGCGCCGTGCCATCGGCGGACTACTACGTCGAGGCGCGCATCAAGCCGATGACCAACAGCACCACCGGCAACAAGCAGCTGTATCTGATCACCCGCTACAAGGACACGGCCAACTGGTATGGCGGCGGCTTGAATGTGCAGAACAGCACCGCCACCACGCAGGTGGAAATCGCCCGCATGCTCAACGCCACCTTGTCCCGTCCCAAACAGGTGCGCAAGCCGATCGCGATGGATGCGCAGTTCTACACGGTGCGCTTCGAGATGATCGGCACTTCGCTGACGGTCTACCTGGACGGCGAAGCGCTGGGCACCGTCACCGACGCCTCGTTCGCGGAGCGCGGCCTGGTCGGCTTGTACACCACCAACAAGTCGTTCCAGATCGACGACGTGCGCATCGGCGATCCATCGCTCAAACCATCGCAACTGACGCTCAATCCGGCGTCGCTGAACTACATCGCCGAAGTGGGCGACACGCCGCTGACCGTCAACGTCAACGCCGTCAAGCCGGATGGCGGGGCGGACTCCTTTACTGCGGTTTCCAGCAAACCGGGCGTGGCCGCCGTCGCCACCAGCGGCGGCTTGCTGACCATCACGCCGGTCGGTGCGGGCACCGCGACCATCACCGTTACCAGCGGCTCGGATCCCACGCTGCAGCGGACCATCGCGGCCACCATCAGTCCCCGGTTCGTGCAGCCGTCGCAAGCCTACCCGTTGAACGGCGCCACGCAACCGGCCGCCGCCGCGCCCTCGGCCCACGTCGATTCCGCGCTCAAACTGACCTTCGACAGCCCGCCGACGCTGGGCGCGGGCGGCAGCATCCGCATCTTCCGCAAGGCCGACGACGCGCTGGTCGATGTCATCCGCCTGTCCGGCGAGACCGATATGCTGGGTTACACCGGCCAGGCGACGATCCGGAAGGTCAACACCACGCCGATCACCATCAACGGCAACACGGTGACCATCAAACCGCACAGCAACAAGCTGGAATACGGCACGGAATACTATGTCGCCATCTCCAACGGCGTGTTCACCGGCGCCTCGCTGGGCGGCATACCGTTCGTCGGCATCGGCAAACTGGGCGACTGGTCGTTCACCACCCGCGCGGCGGGACCGGCGCCGGGCAGCGCCAGCGTGACCGTGGGCGGGGCCGACGACGCCGACTTCAGCACCGTGCAGGCGGCGCTCAATTACGCCATGAAGGACGTGGCGGCCAACGATCCGCTGACCATCACCGTGCGCAACGGCACGTACACGGAACTGCTTTACCTGCGGGGCAAGAACAACGTCACCATCGTAGGCGAAAGCCGCGACGGCGCCGTCATCCAGTACACCAACTACGACAGCCTGAATAGCGGCACCGGCGGCAGCCAGTCGCCCGACAGCTCGGCGACCTCCGGCGGCCGTTCTGTGATGCTGGTGGAAGCGGCGGACATGCTGACCATCGACACGCTCACGCTGCGCAACACGACGCTGCGTTCCAGCGCCATCTCGGCGCAGGCGGAGACGATCTACTTCAACAACGACAGCGGCCGGCTGGTGGCGAAGAACGCCGCCTTCTTCAGCGAGCAGGATACGTTGAACCTGAAGGGCTACGCCTGGTTCTACCGCAGCCTGGTGGCGGGCAATGTGGACTTCATCTGGGGCGGCAGCCGCGCGGCCCTGTTCGAGGAAAGCGAGATCCGCTCCGTCGGCGACACCACCAGCACCACCGGCGGCGGCTACATCCTGCAGGCGCGCGTGCCCAACGCCACGGACAAGGGTTTCGTCTTCCTCAACAGCAGCCTGACACACGGACCCGGCCCGGGCCCGCTGCACGGCGACGTGCCGGACGGCGCCACCTGGCTGGCGCGCAGTCCTGGCGGCACCACCACGTGGGACAACATCGCCTTCATCAACACGAAGATGGACAGCCATGTCGCCGCAGCCGGTTGGGCCGGCGCTGGCGTCAACGGCCAGCCGGCGCCGAATCCGGTCGTGCCGACGGCCGCCAGCGGGTGGCGCGAGTACGGCAGCACCACCTTGGGCGGCGATCCGCTCAACCTGGCGGCGCGCGTGGGCGGCTTCCAACTGAGCGCCTCGGATGTCGCCGCCGGTTTCGCCAACCGCGCGCTGGTGTTCTCGGCCTGGAACGGCGGCGCGGGTTGGGACCCGCAACCTTGATAGCTAACGAAGAAACGCCGCAAGCGCCTGGTTGAAGGCTTCGGGCGCTTCGATGTTCGAGATATGGGACGCGGCCAGCGTGACGGTGGCCGCGTCCTTTATCTTTTGCTGCATGAAGGCCGCGTCAATTGTGGTCGTCACCGGGTCTTGCGATCCGGCGATGATCAGCGCCGCATTGGGTATCGTATGGATTTGCTCACGCAGGTCGGCGGCAGCCAATGCGTCGCAGCAGGCCGCGTAGCCGTCCGCGCTCCCCTGCCGCATGGTTTCGACCAGCGCCGCCACCCGCTCCGGTTCGCGGGCAGCAAAATCCGGCGTGAACCAGCGGCCGGCCGCGCCGTCGGCGATGCAGGCCAATCCATCTTCGCGCGCCGTCCGTGCGCGCTGTCCCCAGCCATCCGCCGTGCCGACGCGCGCGGCGGAATTGGCGATCACCAGTTTGTCCATCCTGTCATACGCGTACACACCGAGCCACTGCGCGGTCAAGCCGCCCATCGAGAGCCCGCAAAAGTGCGCATGGCTGATGCTCAGATAGTCCATCAGCGCCAGCACGTCGCCGCCCAGCTGCGCCAGCGTGTACGGGCCGGCGGGACTGGACGAGCGGCCGTGTCCGCGCGTGTCGTAGCGGATCACGTGATAGTTCTTGCCGAATTCGCGCGCCTGCGTGTCCCACATCTCCAAAGTCGTGCCGAGGGAATTGGAGAAGATCAGCGCCGGCAGGCCTGGCGAGCCCTCGGTTTCGTAGTGAATTCCATTTGCGACCGGCATGGGCTACCCTTGGTCGCCGCCACCGACCGGCAACACCGTGCCGGTGATGTACGACGCTTCATCCGACGCCAGGAACAGGATGGCGTTGACCTGCTCGGCGATGCTGCCATAGCGATGCATCCAGCTGCTGGCGATGGTCTGGTCGACGATGCCCTGGTACCAGCGCTGTTCCTGTTCGCTCAAAGGCTGCGGATTGCGCGGCACCTTGCGCGGCGGCGCCTCCGTGCCGCCGGTCGCCACCGCGTTCACGCGAATGCCATCCCGCGCGTGCTCCATCGCCAGCGCGGCCGTCATCGCGTTGACGCCGCCCTTGGAGGCGGAGTAAGGCACGCGATAGATGCCGGTGGTGGCGATCGACGACACGTTGACGATGGCGCCCCGCTGCCGCTCCACCATATGCGGCAACGCGGCGCGGCACGACCACATCGTCGGAAACAGCGAGCGGCGGATCTCTGCCTCGATTTGCTCGGGCGCGTATTCCTGGAACGGCTTGGCCCAGATGGTGCCGCCCACATTGTTGATCAACACATCGACCGCGCCAAACGCCGCCAGCGCGGCGGCGACCATGTTTTCCGCGCCATCCCACGTTTCCAGGTCGACGTTGACTGCAATCGCCTTCTCACCGTCCGCGCGCACCTCGGCCAGCACCTCTTCGATCAGTTGCGAACGGTCGGCCAGCACCAGTTGTGCGCCCTCCCGCGCCAACGCCAGCGCCACGCCGCGCCCGATGCCTTGCGCCGCGCCGGTGACGATCACCGTGCGGCCTTCGAAACGTCGCGCGCGCGTCATGCCGCCACCTCGCTGCTGGCCGAGAACTTCTCGAAGTAGAAGTTCGCCGGTGTCACCCCGCACTCGCCCAGCCAGCGCTTGACCGCGTCGACCATCGGCACGGGTCCGCACAGGTAGACATCGACATCGCCGCCATTGAGCCAATCCTCATCCACATGCTGCGTAACGTAGCCTTTGCGCGGATGCGCGCTTTCCCCCGCCGCCACGCAGGTGCGGTAGCTGAACTGGGGATGCGCTGCGGCGATGCGTTCGAGCGCCTCCAGCCCGACCAGGTCCACATCGTTGGTCACGCCGAACACCATGCGCACCGGCTGGGTGAAGCCGGACGCCGCCAGCACCGCCAGCATCGACAGGAACGGCGCGATGCCGGTGCCGCCGGCCAGCAGCAGCAAGGGTCGCGCCACCTCTCTCAGATAGAAGCTGCCATACGGGCCCGAGAAGCTGATGGTCTGCCCTGCCGTGGCCTGGCGCGACAGGAACTCGCTCATACGGCCGTTCGGCACATTGCGGACGACGAAATCGACCTGCCTGCCGCCCGGCGGGGAGCTGAAGGAATAGGAGCGCGTCAGCGTGGTGCCCGGCACGTCGACATTGACGTATTGGCCGGACAGGAAGTCCAGGCTGGCCGCCGCATCGAGTTCAATCGAGAAGCCGATGGTGGTGCTGGATAGCTGCCTCACTTCACCGAGGTTGCCGGTGTAGCGCGACACGCCCGTCTTGCAGGCGGCCGACGTGGCTGGAATCCGCACCACGCAGTCCGACGTCGGCTTCATCTGGCACGCCAGCACGTGGCCCTTGGCCGCGTCTTCCGGCTCCAGCGCGTCCTCGATGTAGCTCGATTCCGGCATGTCGTAGCGGCCCGATTCGCAGAAGCCACGGCAGGTGCCGCAGGCGCCGTCACGGCAATCGAGCGGAATATTGACCTTCTGCCGGTAGGCCGCATCGGCCAGCTTTTCATTCTCGTTGCATGAAATGAAGCGGGTCACCCCGTCCTCGAACTGCAAGGCGATGTTGTAGCTCATCGTCGTCTCCTGGTGTTATAAGTGGTAGATGTCGATCACCTGGTTGATGTAATCGTTCTTGAGCACCACATATTTGTTGAGTATCAGCGGGCGCCCACCGGAAAAATCGATGACGTAGCGCGACATGCCGAAGTAGCTGAAGTCCGTCTTGTAACGATGGCTCAGCGTGTGCCAGTTGAAGCGCACCGTGTAGCGGCCATCTTCGCAGGACTCGATCTCCACGTTGGCGATATTGTGGCTGGTGCGGGTGTCCGGCATCGTCGCGCTGGAGCGCTCGGTCTTGATGCGGAACACGCGGTCCTCCAAGCCCTGGCGGGTCGGATAGTAGATCAGCGAGATTTCGCGCTGGGGGTCGCTGACCAGTTCATCGTCGTCGTCCCACGCCGGCATCCAGAACTGCGCGTCCGGGTGGTAGCACTCCAGCCAATCGTCCCACTGCTTGTCGTCCAGCAGACGGCTTTCCTTGTAGAGGAAGGCGCTGATTTGGTCGATCATGCCGCCTCTCCTTCGGCCTTGATCGCCTTTTTCATCACGTCCAGCCAATAACGGTGCTGGATCGTGTACAGGCCCTCGTCCTCGGTCTTGACGCCGCTCATGACGGGCGCCAGGCCGATTTCCCTGGCCGCCGCGTCGGCGCCCTGTACCCAGTGCGTCGAGCCCCGGCACATATCGTTCCATTCCAGCGCGCGGCCGTTGTAGCCTTGCTGGCAGGCGCGGAACTCCTCCAGATCATCCGGCGTGGCCATGCCGCTGACGTTGAAGAAGTCCTCGTACTGGCGGATGCGCCGTGCGCGCGCCTCGTCCGATTCGCCCTTCGGCGCGATGCAGTAGATCGTCACCTCCGTCTTGTCGACCGCAATAGGACGCAGCAGGCGGATTTGCGAGCCGAATTGGTCCATCAGGTACACATTCGGGTATAGGCACAGATTGCGCGAGCGCTCGATCATCCAGTCGGCCGTCGCACCGCCGAACTGCTCGGCGTATTCGGCGCGTTTCGGATAGTTGGGCCGGTCCTGCGGATTGGCCCACTGGGTCCACAACAGCAGGTGGCCATGATCGAACGCATAGAAGCCGCCGCCCTGCTTGCCCCAGTTGCCGGCGTCCATGGCGCGGATATTGTCCGGCCGGACTTCGTTCAGGTCCTTGCGGCGGTTGGTGGTGGCCGCATAGTTCCAGTGCACCGCCGAGACGTGATAGCCGTCGGCGCCATTCTCGGCCTGCAGCTTCCAGTTGCCCTCGAAGGTGTAGGTGGATGAACCGCGCAACACTTCCAGCCCGTCCGCCGACTGGTTGACAATCATGTCGATGATCTTGCCCGCCTCGCCCAGGAACTCGGCCAGCGGCAGCACGTCGTCATTCAGGCTGCCGAACAGGAAGCCCTTGTAGCTCTCGAAACGCGCGACCTTCTTCAGGTCGTGCGAGCCTTCCTTGTTGAAGCAGTCCGGATAGCCTGCGCCTTCCGGGTCCTTCACTTTCAGCAGCTTGCCGCTGTTGTTGAAGGTCCAGCCGTGGAACGGGCAGGTGTAGGTGGCCTTGTTGCCGCGCTTGTGGCGGCACAGCTGCGCGCCACGGTGGGTGCAGGCGTTGATGAAGGCATTGAGCTCGCCCTGGCGATTGCGCGCGATGAACACCGGCTGGCGGCCGATGTGCGTCGTGTAGTAATCGTTGTTGTTCGGGATCTGGCTTTCGTGGGCCAGGTAGATCCAGTTGCCCTCGAAGATATGCTTCATCTCCAGTTCGAACAGCTCGGGATCGGTGAAGGCGCTGCGATGCAAGCGGTAATCGCCCTTTTCGTGGTCTTCGACCAGGTAGTTATCCAGGTTCTTCGGCCCGGCCTTCTTCTCGACGTGAATCGGGATCATGATCGCATCTCCCCTCAGGCGGCGACGCGCACGCGCTGCACTTCGGCCGCCGGTGCCTGCTGGCGTTCGGCGTACAGGCGGAAATCGAAGTCGATTTCGGAATACGGCTGATCCAGCCCCTTGGCCGCGATGGCGGCCGGCTCGGTCACCTTGCGCACGGCAGGCACCAGGCCCTCGCGGCTGGCGAAGGCAAAATCGTCCCACAGGAACTCGTCGCCGTCGATATTGATTTGGGTGGTCAGCTTGCGCTGGCCCTCCGCGCTGATGAAGAAGTGGATATGCGCGGGACGGTGGCCGTGACGGCCCAGTTGATCGAGCAGGCGCTGGGTGGTGCCGTCCGGCGGGCAGCTGTAGCCGACCGGCAGGATACTGCGGAACTGGTAACGGCCCTCGCCATCGGCGATGATGGTGCGGCGAAGATTGAAGGGCGATTGCGTCTGGTCGAAGAACGAGTAGCCGCCCATCAGGTTACAGTGCCAGACTTCGACCTTGGCGCCGGCGACCGGCTTGCCCTGCTCGTCGCGCACGGTGCCCTGCATGAACAGGACTTCGGCCTTGTCGCTTTCGGTGCCGTCGTCGAGGCGTGCGAAGCCTTTGCTTTCCGGCGCGCCGGCCACGTACAGCGGGCCTTCGATAGTGCGCGGCGTGCCGCCGGCCAGTCCGGCCCTCGCTTCGGCTTCGTCGGCGCGGATATCGAGGAAGCGTTCCAGTCCCAGGCCCGGCGCCAGCAGGCCAAGCTCGTTGCGCACGGCCGATTCGCGCAGGTATTCCAGGCCGCTCCAGAATTCGGTGGCCTGGATGTCCAGGTCTTCGATGGTTTTGCACAGCGCGCTCACCAGGCCGAACACCACCTGCTGCACGCGCGGGTTGACCGGGCCGCTGGCGGTGTCGATGATCCAGCTTTTTACCAGGGTGTCGATTTCGTTATGGGTCATGCTAGTCTCCTTGTTGTGTGATCAGATGATTCAGGCGTCGGTGTCGCGGATCGAGGATGGATGGCGGCACATGGGCGTTACTTCGATTTGCATATACGGGAACAGCGGCAGCGAGGTCAGTAGCGCGTGCAACTCGTCGACGCTGTCGACGTCGAACATGCTGACGTTGGCGTACCGCCCGGCGATGCGCCAAAGATGGCGCCATTTACCGCTGCGCTGAAGGCTCTGCGCCAGTTCGCGTTCGGTCTTTTTCAGCTCGTCCGCTTGCGCCGCCGGCATGGCCGGTGGCAGTTGGACATCCATACGGACGTGGAACAGCATATTTGTCTCCTCTAAAATTCAAGACGTAGGCACGTAGGGCGGATTAGCGCAGCGTAATCGGCCATGCATGCTCCGTCGGCGGCTCATCAATGGCCGATTACGCCGTTCCGGCTAATCAGCCCTACGTGATCACTTGCGGCGCAAGCGTTCTAGCTTGTCGGTGTCGATCTCCACGCCCAACCCGGGGCCGGTCGGCACCTGCAACATAAAATCCTTGTACACCAGCGGGGTGCGCAGCAATTCCTCCGTCAACAGCAGCGGTCCAAACAACTCGGTGCCGGCCGACAGATCGCCAAACGTCGAGAACAGATGCGCCGAGGCGGCCGTGCCGATGGCACCTTCCAGCATCGTCCCGCCGTACAGCGCGATGCCCGACAACTGCGCCACCGCCGCGACCTGCGCCGCCGGAATCAAACCGCCCGACTGCGCGATCTTGACCGCGAAAACATCGGCCGCTCCCGCATTGGCCAGCGCCAGCGCATCGTGCGGACCCTGCAGAGCCTCGTCGGCCATCACCGCCACCGCATACCGCTGCGCCAGCCGCGCCATCGCGGCGACGTTTTCCGCCCTCACCGGCTGCTCGATCAGATCCACGCCGCCCGCCTCCAGCGCGGCTATCCCCTCCACCGCTTCCAGCTCGCTCCAGGCCATGTTGACGTCGACCCGCACGCTGACCGCGTCGCCCAGGGCCTTTTTGATCGCCAGTACGTGGGCCACGTCTTCCCTGACGGCGCGCGCGCCGATCTTCAGCTTGAAGATGCGGTGACGCCTCAACTCCAGCATCATCTGCGCCTCGGCGATGTCCCTGGCGGTGTCGCCGCTGGCCAGGGTCCAGGCCACCGGCAATGCGTCGCGCACCCGGCCACCCAGCAATTCGCTGAGCGGGATGCCGAGCCGGCGCGCCTGCGCGTCCAGCAATGCGGTCTCGATCGCGCATTTGGCGAAGCGGTTGCCCTGGATGACCTTGCGGATCTTCGCCATCGCCTTCGCCACCTGGCTCGCTTCCATGCCGATCAGCAGTGGCGCGATGTGGGTGTCGATATTGACCTTGATGCTCTCCGGGCTCTCCTCGCCGTAATTCAGGCCGCCGATGGTGGTGCCCTCGCCCCAGCCCTCGACGCCATCGGCGCAGCGCACCCGGACCAGCACCAGCGTTTGCGTGTTCATCGTCGCCACCGACAGCTTGTGCGGGCGTATCGTCGGCACGTCGGCAAGGATGACTTCTATGCTCTGGATCATATTTAATTTGTATAATGAGTCGGAATAAGTACACAATATGCCGTTCAAACGGGGGCGTCCAACACTGAGTTGGTATGATCTCCATACCCAACAGGTATTAAAGAGGGTTGTCCATGGAGCTACGCCACCTGCGCTATTTCGTCGCCGTCGCCGAAGAAAAGAACTTCACGCGGGCGGCCAAGCGCCTGTTCATCGCCCAGCCTCCGCTAAGCCGGCAAATCCAGCAGCTGGAAGAGGAGCTGGGGGTGGAACTGATCGAAAAGGGATCGCGTCCGTTGCGCCTGACCGAGGCCGGGACCTTCTTCCATGCCCACGCGCAGGAACTGCTGGCCAAGGCGGCCGAGCTCAAAACCATGACGCAGCGGGTCGGCAAGATCGACCGCACGCTGTCGATGGGCTTCGTCGCATCGACCTTGTACGGCCTGCTGCCGGACATCGTGCGGCACTTCCGCGAGCAGTACCCGACGGTGGAAGTGACCTTCCACGAGATGACGACGATGCAGCAGTTGAAGGCGCTGAAGGAAGGGATCATCGACGTCGGCTTCGGCCGGGTCAAGAGCGAAGACCCGAATATCCGCCGCATCGTGCTGCGCGAGGAGAGGCTGATCGTGGCGCTGCCGGCCGGGCATCCGCTGGCGCTGTCGGAAACCCCTCTCAGCCTGGTGGACCTGCTGATGGAAACGCTGATCGTCTATCCCAAGGCGCCGCGCCCCAGCTTCGCCGACCAGGTGCTGGGGGTTTTCAACGAAAGGTCCATCCTGCCGCACAAGATCATGGAGGTGCGCGAACTGCAGATCGCCATCGGCTTGGTCGCCGCCGGCGAAGGCGTGGCCGTGGTGCCGGACAGCGTGCAGGGCATGAAGCGTAACAACGTCGCCTACCGCGCCCTCACCGACCGCCACGCGGTGTCTCCGGTGATGTTCAGCGTCCGCAAAATGGACACCTCGGAGGAGTTGCGCAATATGCTCAATACAATTTACGACGTCTACGACCGGTGCGGCATCTCGTATATACGGGAATCGCTATAACCTGGCCATCAATCCTGTCATGTCATAGTCACAAGAATCATGTAGCATACCGGGGCGCATGATAACTATGCGGTTTAGCTAACTTCCCTCACAAGACGAACCAACATGACGAAGAAACTGTCCCTGCCCGTACTCGCGATCGCGACCACCTGTTTCGCCCTGCACGCCGGCGCCATCGCCGCGCCGGCCGCCAAGGCCACCAACGCCGCCCAGCCCAAGCTGGTCGTGGTGCTGGTGGTGGACGGGCTGCCGAATGAACAGGTGCAGCGCTACCGCGACCAATTCGGCGAGGGCGGCTTCCGCCGTCTGCTGGACCAGGGTGCCTCGTTCAGCAACGCGCACCAGGCGCACGGCGTGACCGTCACCGCGATCGGCCACAGCGCCGTGCTGACCGGCGCCTACCCCTACGTCCACGGCATCGTCGGCAACAACTGGATCGACCCCGTCACCAAAAAATCGGTCTACTGCACCGAAGACACCAACTACACCTACATCGGCGAGCACACCGATCCAAGCGACGGCACCGCGCCGACCAGGCTGCGGGTCGATACGCTGGGAGACCAGTTGCGCTACGCAACCGGTGACCGCAGCAAGGTCGTCGCCGTCTCGGGCAAGGATCGCGGCGCGATTCTGCTGGCGGGTAAAACCGGCACCGCGTACATGTACATGGAACAAACCGGCAATTTCGCCAGCAGCACCTTCTATATGAAGTCGCACCCGGCCTGGGTGCAGGCGTACCAGGCGACCAAGCCGCAGGACCGCTACTACGGCAAGGCGTGGACGCCGCTGCTGCCGGAAGCGGCGTACGCCGGCGACGCCAGCGAGGAACTGACTCCGGCCAAGCCAGGTGGCCACAACCGCCTGCCCTACACCTACTACAGCGAGAGCGGCCAGATCGACGCCGGCTACTACAACAACCTGAAAACCGGTCCGTTCCTCGACCAGCTGACGCTGGACTTCGCGCAGGCCGCGATCGAGGGCGAAAACCTCGGCCGCAATCCGGCCGGCGTGCCGGATCTGCTGGGGGTGAGCCTGTCGGCGCACGATTATGTGAACCACGCCTTCGGCCCGGAGAGCAAACTGTCGCACGACCATTTGCAGCGGGTCGACCGCATGCTGGCGCAGTTCTTCACCTATCTGGACAAGCGGGTGGGCATGGACAATGTGCTGGTGGTGCTCACGGCCGACCACGGATTCGCCAACACGGCCGAATTCTCGCAGTCGCGTCATCTGGATGCGCAGCGCATCAAGGGCGATCAACTGATGAAGGATCTGGGCAAGCATCTGTCGGATAAATTCGGCGGCGCCAAGCTGCTGACCGTGTGGTCGCTGCCTAGCGTGCACCTGGACTACGCGCAGATCGACAAGAGCGGCCTGCGACGCGAGGAAGTGGAAAACGCCGCCGCGCAATTCCTGCTGCAGCAAAAAGGCATCGCCGACGTCTTTACCCGCACGCAGTTCGAAAGCGGCGCGGTGCAAGGCACGCGCATGGCGACATTGATGCGCCGCGCGTGGAACCGCGAGGCGTCGGGCGATTTGATCGTGGTCACCAAGCCATACTGGTACTTCGGCTACGGCGACACCGGCACCACGCACGGTTCGCCGTACGCGTATGACACCAATGTGCCGCTGCTGATCATGGGTAAGCGCTGGGTCAAGCCGGGTAATTACGGCCAGTACGCGGAAGTGGTCGACATCGCGCCGACCCTGGCCAACATCCTGCGCGTGCGTCCGCCAGCCGGCGCCGAAGGCCGCGTGCTGACCGAAACCCTGCGTTAAGCCGCAGGCGGCTCGTGGCGGATTACGCCGTTCCGGCTAATCCGCCCTACGTGTCTCTACCTTAGTTTAAGCTGGCCAAATACTGATTCAAATGCTCGAAATTGAGCGGTTTCGAAAAATGGTGGGTGAACCCGGCCGCAACAGCCTTGCGCGCCGACTCGCTGTCGGCCGAACCGCTCAACGCGATGATCGGCAAGGCCTGCGTCCCGGGCATGCGGCGTATCGCCCGCACCGCGCCGTAGCCATCCATCCACGGCATCCCAAGATCCATGATGATCGCCTTCGGCATCGCATCGCGCACCGAGTCGCACGCCTCGTAACCATTGTGCGCGGCCGACGTCTCATAGCCGTGGCACTGCAGCAGCGCCGATAACGACTCCACCACATCGATATTGTCGTCGACGACCAGTACTTGATTTGCGTTTGCCATGTTTGCCTCGTTATTGATGAGTTCGATGAGCCATGCTAGCAATGCCTATACGCAATGTATGTTCGCTATCGCACCCTGACCGAACGGCCGCGAAATCGAAAATCGGTCGCCAATGGAAGGGCTTCCAGCTATAGTTGCCACTCCTTCCTTTTTGGCAAAAAAAGACATGAATAAATTCGGTTTGCTGCTGATCGCCTCCGGCGTTTTCACCTCTTCCCTCACAGCCTACGCCGCGGCGGCCAGCGCGCCGCGCGCCACCACCGCCACCGGCGTGGTGCAAGGCACGCTGGAGGCCTCCGGCGTGGCATCCTATAAAGGCATCCCGTTCGCCGCGCCTCCGGTGGGCGATTTGCGCTGGAAGGCGCCGCAGCCGGCGCAGAAGTGGAAAGGCGTGCGCAAGGCCGACCACTTCGGCCCGCGCGGCATGCAGCTGCCGCTGTATAGCGACATGGTGTTCCGCGCCGACGGCATGGGCGAGGACTGCCTGTACCTGAACGTCTGGACACCGGCCAAATCCGCGAAAGATAAGCTGCCGGTGCTGGTGTACTTCTACGGCGGCGGTTTCGCCACCGGCGACGGCTCCGAGCCCCGCTATGACGGCGAGAGCATGGCCGCCAAAGGCATCGTCACCTTGACCGTCAACTACCGTCTCAACGTGTTCGGCTTCCTGGCGCATCCTGAACTGACTGCGGAATCGCCGAACAAGGCATCGGGCAATTACGGCTTGATGGACCAGGCGGCGGCGCTGAAATGGGTGAAGGATAATATCGCGGCCTTCGGCGGCGACCCGTCGCGCGTGACCATCGCCGGCGAATCGGCCGGCTCGTTCTCGGTCAGCGCGCAGATGATCAATCCGATGGCCAAGGATTTGATCGCCGGCGCCATCGGCGAGAGCGGCGCCCTGCTTGGCGCGGCGCCGCAACCGCTGGCGATGGCCGAGAAGATTGGCGCCGCCTTTGCGGAATCGGCAGGCGCGCCGACGCTGGCAGCCTTGCGCGCCATGCCCGCACAGCAGCTGCTGGATGCGACAAAAAAACCGGGAACATGGTTCTTCGCGGTGCAAGACGGCTATGTGCTGCCGAATATTCCCACCTCCATGTATGCCGACGGCAAACAGGCGCGCATACCGCTGCTGGCCGGCTGGAATTCGCACGAGGGCCACTACAAGCAGATCCTGGGCGATAGCGAGCCGACGACCGCGAACTTCGCCGCCGCACTGCAAAAACTCTACGGCGACCAGGCGGCGGCCGCGCAGCAGGCCTACAGCGGCGACGTCGCCCAAGCGGCAACCGCGCTGGCAAGTGACCGCTTCATCAACTACGGCACCTGGAAGTGGATCGATACGCACGCGCGCACCAGCGGCAAGCCGGTGTATCGTTATTACTACAGCCGCCCGCGTCCCGGCGACCAGGGCGCCGCCCACTCGGCCGAAATCGAATACGCCATGGGTAACCTGAACCTGAATAAAGTGTATGCATGGGCCGACGAAGACCGCGCGCTGTCGAGCGTGATGCAAGGCTACTTCGCCAACTTCATCAAGACCGGCAATCCGAATGGCGCCGGCCTGCCGGAATGGCCGCAGGCCAGCAGCGGCGCGGGTTCCCGCCTGATGCACCTGGACGCGACCTCGCGCGCCGTCACCGCCAACGACGACGCCCGCTTCCAGTTCCAGGACGCCCAGATGCAAAAAAAACACTGACCAAAACAGGCGGCGGCGAGCACGGTTTACGTAAACAATATAAACCGTAGCATCGATTGTATTTTATTGTATCTGCCGGTGATACTTTGAAAACTTGCTATACACTAGTTCCTTTTCTTCTGACAAAGATCAGGAACACAGAATATGCGCAAAACATTCGGCTTCGTCGCCATTTGCTTTACGGTGTCCGCATTTGCGGCGGAACCCTTCGATGACAAGTTCCGCCAGTTGGACGAGGTTCTACCCACCGCCAACACCTACCGCACCGCCTCCGGCGCCCCCGGCGCCGCCTACTGGCAGCAGCGCGCGGACTACACCATCCGCGCCACGCTGGACGAAGCCAAACGTTCGCTCACCGGCAGCGAGCAAATCCGCTACCACAACAAGTCCCCCGATACGCTCAGCTACCTGTGGGTGCAGCTGGACCAGAACATCTACAAAAAAGACTCCGACGCGCGCATGATGTTGACGCAGCCGTCACGCGAGGCGTGGACCAAGCCGCCGACGCCGGACGACAGCTACAAGTTCGAAGGCCTGCGCGGCGTGCTGGCGGGCCGCGACTTCGACGGCGGTTTCAAGATCAAGAGCGTGAGCGCCGGCGGCCAGCCGCTGAAGTACGTGATCAACCGCACGATGATGCGCATCGATCTGCCGACGCCATTGAAGCCCGGCCAGAGCTACGCCTTCAATATCGACTGGTCCTACAACATCAACGAGCAGAAGGTGTTGGGCGGGCGTTCCGGCTACGAGAGCTTCGAGGAAGACAAGAACGACCTGTTCGAGATCGCCCAATGGTTCCCGCGCATGGCAGCCTACTACGACGTGACGGGTTGGCAGCACAAGCAGTTCCTCGGCGCCGGGGAGTTCACGCTGGAATTCGGCGACTACGACGTGCAGTTGACCGTCCCGGCCGATCACGTGGTCGCCTCCACCGGCGACCTGCAAAATCCCGGCGAGGTACTGAGCGCGGCGCAGCGCGACCGCCTGGCCAAGGCGAAGACCGCCACCAAGCCGGTGCTCATCGTCACCCAGGAGGAAGCGGAGAAGGCCGAGAAGTCGGTCAGCACCGCCACCAAGACCTGGCACTACAAGGCCGCCAACGTGCGCGACTTCGCCTGGGCATCGAGCCGCAAGTTCATCTGGGACGCGCAGGGCTACAAGAAGGACGGCACCAATGTGATGGCGATGTCGTACTATCCTAAGGAAGGCAATCCGCTGTGGGGCCAATACAGCACCCAGGCCATCATCCATACCATCGAGCAGTACAACAAGTACAGCTTCGACTATCCCTACCCTGCGGCGATCTCGGTCAACGGCCCGGTGGGCGGCATGGAATACCCGATGATCTCGTTCAACGGTCCGCGTCCGACCAAGGACAAGAAGACCGGCGCGCTGACCTGGTCGCAGCAGACCAAGTATGGCCTGATCGGCGTGATCATCCACGAAGTGGGCCACAACTACTACCCGATGATCATCAACTCGGACGAACGCCAGTGGACCTGGATGGATGAAGGCCTGAACACCTTCGTGCAGTATCTGGCCGAGCAGGCGTGGGAGCAGAACTACCCGTCGCGCCGCGGCGAACCGCGCAACATCGTCGACTACATGCGCAGCCAGAACCAGGTGCCGATCATGACCAACTCGGAGTCGCTGCTCCAGTTCGGGAACAACGCCTACGCCAAGCCGGCCACCGCGCTCAACATCCTGCGCGAGACCATCCTTGGGCGTGAGCTGTTCGACTATGCCTTCAAGGAGTACGCCAACCGCTGGAAGTTCAAGCGCCCCACTCCGGCCGATTTCTTCCGCACGATGGAAGACGCCTCCGGCACCGACCTTGACTGGTTCTGGCGCGGCTGGTTCTACACCACCGACGCGGTCGACATCAGCGTCGACGGCATCAGCGAATATGGCGTGAGCACCAAGGATCCGGAAAAGGAAAAAGCCTGGAAAAAGGCGCAGAAAGAGGCGGAGCCTATTTCGGTGTCGCAGCAGTTGAACAAGGCCATGCCCAAGCGCCTGGATAGCCATCCGGAGCTGAAGGACTTCTACAACGAGCATGACGAATTCACCGTCACCAACAAGGACCGCAACAGCTACGCCGAGGAGATCGAGAAGCTGGAGCCGTGGGAGAAGAAGCTGCTGGACCAAGGCAAGCACCTGTATCTGGTGGACTTCTCGAACATCGGCGGCCTGGTGATGCCGCTGGTGCTGGAGATTGAACTCAAGAGCGGCAAGAAGTACATCGAGCGCGTTCCGGCCGAAGTATGGCGCTTCTCACCGAAGAAGATCACCAAGTTGATCGTCACCGACGAGCCGATGGTCGGCCTGGTGCAGGACCCGTATTGGGAAACCGCCGATATCGACACCAGCAACAACGCCTGGCCGCGCAAGCTGACGCAATCGCGCGTGGAGTTGTTCAAGACCGAACGTGACCGCAATAACTTGATGCGCGACTTTAATACGCCGCTCAAGGGCAAGGACGACAAGTCGGGCAAAGAGACCGGCAACAAGGACGCGGCTGGCGAATGACGCAACGCGCCTTACGCTCGTTGGCAGCTACTGTGCTGATGCTGGTGCTGGCATTCGCCAGCACGGCGGCCGGCGCCCATAATTTTCACATGGGCATAGCCGATATCAGCTACAACGACCGCACCGGTAACACGGAGATCGTGCATACGTACACGTCGCACGATGTCTCCACCTTGCTCGCCAATCTGTACGGCCGTAGTTTCGACCTGGGCCAGGCGGACAGCGAACAGCCGCTGCGCCGCTACGTCGAAAAGCAGTTCCAGCTCGCCGGTCCGGATAACAAACGCCTGCCGCTGCAATGGGTGGGCGTGAAGGCCGACGCCGACAGCGTCGTCATCTTCCAGGAGATCGCCGGCACGAAACTCAAACCCGGCACTCGCATTCACAACGCCCTGCTGATAGACTTCCTGCCTTCGCAAAAGAACACAGTGAACCTGCAGACAGATGGCGCCATCCAAACCCTCATTTTCGATCAAGACAGCATCGATCAAACCGCCCGTTAAGCGGCTCATCCCCCTGGCGTTGGCGGCGGTCGCCTTCCACGCCCCCGTCCACGCCGACGACCTGCTGCAAAGAGTGACCATCGACGGCTCGCGCGCCAACCAGCTTGGCCTGGCCGATGCCGCCAGCTCGGGTAGCGTGTCGCAAAAGGAGCTGGCCGCGCGCACCGTCTACCGTCCCGGCGAACTGCTGGAAGCGATGCCGGGCCTGATCGTCAGCCAGCATAGCGGCGAAGGCAAGGCTAATCAGTTCTACCTGCGCGGCTTCAATCTGGACCACGGCACCGACCTGCGCACCACGGTCGACGACATGCCGGTCAACCAGCGCAGCCACGCGCACGGCCAGGGTTGGACCGATCTCAATTTCCTGATACCGGAGCTGGCGGTGCGGCTCGATTACAAAAAAGGCCCCTACTCCGCCGAGGAAGGCGACTTCGCCTCCGCCGGCACGGCTTCCGTGGTGTACGCCAATCGGCTGACGCAAGGCCTGGCAAGCGTGTCGGCCGGGCAGAACGGCTATGGCCGCGCGCTGCTCGCCGACTCCGTCGAACTGCCGCGCGGCAGCCTGCTGTACGCGCTGGAAGTGCTGCACAACGACGGCCCGTATGAAAACCCGGATAACTACCAAAAGGTCAACGCGGTGCTGCGCTACAGCGAAGGCTATGCCAACAACGGCTTCAATGTCAGCCTGATGGCCTACCGCGCGGACTGGAACGCCACAGACCAGATTCCGCTGCGCGCGGTGCGGGATGGCCAAATCGGCCGCTACGGCGCCATCGATCCCACCGACGGCGGCGAGGCACACCGCTACAGCCTCTCGGGCGCGTGGCGCCGCACGACGCCGGACAGCTCCTCCAAGATCAACGCCTACGTCATCGCGAACCAGCTGGATCTGTTCTCCAACTTCACCTACTTCATGGACGATCCGATTCGCGGCGACCAGTTCGCGCAGCCGGACACTCGCGTCACCAGCGGCCTGAATGCGAGCCACAGCTGGCACCAGCACGGCGACGGCTGGAACAGCGAGACCACCATCGGCCTGCAACTGCAAAACGATAACATCTTCAACGGTTTGTATAACACGCAGGCGCGCCAACGCGTTTCCACCACGCGCCAGGACCATATCGTCGAGTCCAGCGCCGGGCTGTTTGTCGAGAACAGCACGCGCTGGGACGATGCGTGGCGCACGGTGGCCGGCGCGCGCATCGATGGCTACCGCTTCGATGTCTCCAGCGACCTGGCGGCCAATTCCGGCACCGCGAACGACCACTTGGTCAGCCCCAGCCTGAGCGTGATCTACGGGCCGTGGAAAACGGCCGAGCTGTACGCCAATATCGGCACTGGCTTCCACAGCAACGACGCACGCGGCACCACGATCACCATCGATCCGAAAACCGGACTGGCCACCGGCAAGGTCTCCCCGCTGGTGCGTTCGCGCGGCATGGAACTGGGCGCGCGCAGCACCTGGCTGCCAGGCCTGCAATCGTCGCTGTCGTTCTACCGCCTGGATTTCGATTCCGAGCTGACCTTTGTCGGCGACGCCGGCACCACCGAGGCGGGTCCGCCGAGCCGCCGCTACGGCGTGGAATTCTCGAACTACTACAAGCCGCTGAAATGGCTGTCGGTCGATCTGGATTTGGCCTATGCGCGGGCGCGCACGCGCGGCGACGCGCCGGAAGGCAACCGCATCGCCGGAGCGATCGAAGGCACCGGCCAGCTGGCGGTGACGGTGGACGATGGCGGGCCGTTTTCCGGCTCGCTGAAGCTGCGCTACTTCGGCCCGCGCCCCCTCGTCGAGGACAACAGCGTACGTTCCAATTCCAGCATGACCCTGAACGGCCGAATACGCTGGAAGATCGGCAAGGACCTGTCGCTGGAACTGGAGGCGTTCAACCTGACCAACCGCCGCGATTCCGCCATCGACTACTACTACGCCTCGCAGTTGAAGGGCGAAGCGGAGCCGGTGACCGACATCCACTTCCACCCCATCGAATCGCGCTCGCTGCGGGCGACACTGATCAAGACGTTCTAATCAGCCCGCGCGTTCGTTCAGCATCGGGAACCCGCGCTGATGCCACACCGGATAGGCCGGCGAGACCTCGCTGGCCGCTTCCAGCAACGCGTTCTGCTCCGCGCTCAAACGCCAGCCGGTGGCGCCGATATTATCGATCAATTGCTGCTCGTCGCGGGCGCCGATGATGACGCTGGAGATGGTCTTCTTCCCCAGCAGCCAGTTCAGCGCCACCTGCGGCACCGTCTTGCCGGTTTGTTCGGCCACCACGTCCAGCGCGTCGACAATGCGGAACAGGCGCTCTTCCTCGAAATGCGGGCCGGTGCCGGCGATGTCATGCGCGCGGGTGCCCGGCCTGGCCGGCTGTCCGCGCCGGATCTTCCCGGTCAACTTGCCCCAGCCCAGCGGGCTCCAGACCATCGCGCCGACGCCCTGGTCCTCGGCCAACGGCATCAGCTCCCATTCGTAGTCGCGGTTCAACAGCGAGTAATAGATCTGGTGCGCGACGTGGCGCGGATAGCCGTAGCGGTCCGACACCGCCAGCGATTTCATCATGTGCCAGCCGGAGAAATTGGAGCCGCCGATATACCGCACCTTGCCTTCGCGGACCAGCTGGTCCAGGGTGGACAGCGTCTCTTCGACCGGGGTGTTGTTGTCCTGGCCGTGCAGCTGCAGCAGGTCGATATGCTCGACGCCCAGGCGCCGCAGGCAGTTGTCGACGGAATCGATCAGATGCTGGCGCGAGGAGCCGAAATCGTTGGCGCCGTCGCTGGTGGGGAACGTGACTTTGGTGGAGATGAGCAGGCGGTTGCGCTTGCCCTTGATGGCTTGGCCCAGCACTTCCTCGGCCAGGCCATCGGAATAGACGTCGGCGGTGTCGAACATCGATACGCCGTGTTCAAGGCACACATCGATCAGGCGCGTGGCCCCGCCGGCATCGGTGCTGCCCCAGGCTTTGAAGAAGTCGTTGCCCCCTCCAAAAGTCGCCGTGCCAAAACTGAGCTCCGGCACGCGCAAACCTGATTTTCCCAAACGATTGTGATTCATGGCTACCCTCCAGAACATTGGTTCTCGATTGTAGCCCGTACAAAAAAAACACGTAGGGCGGATTAGCGTAGCGTAATCGGCCATGCATGCGCCACGTTGACGCATGCATGGCCGATTACGGCGTTCCGCCTAATCCGCCCTACGTGGTTATACGGTCAAGCCGCTTCTACGGTCAGAACTCTTCCCACTCCCCGCTCGACGTCGCGGCGGCGGTGGTTTTGGCCTTCTGCGTCGGCGATGCCAACGGCTTGGCGACCGCCTTCACCACCGGCTTCGGAGGCGCCTTTTTCGTCACGGGCGCGCTGCGCGCGACCGGACGCGCCGGCGGCGTGTAGCTGGCCTGTTGCGCGCCGATCGTGAACGCGTTGACCACACGCTCCAGCGCATCCGCCTGATCGCGCAAGGTTTGCGCGGCTGCCGCGGTCTGCTCCACCAGGGCCGAATTCTGCTGCGTGGTCTCGTCCATCTGCGTGATCGACTGGTGCACCTGGGCGATACCCTCGTTCTGTTCCTGCGTCGCGGCGCTGATTTCGCCGACAATGTCGGTCACCTGCTTGATGCTGGAGACAACTTCGTTCATCGTCGAACCGGCCTGCTCGACCAACTTGGTGCCGGAACCGACTTTCTCGACCGAGTCGTCGATCAGTGCCTTGATCTCTTTTGCCGCCGCCGCCGAACGCTGCGCCAGATTGCGCACTTCGGTCGCAACGACGGCGAAACCACGGCCCTGTTCACCGGCGCGCGCCGCCTCGACCGCCGCGTTCAGCGCCAGGATATTGGTCTGGAAGGCGATGCCGTCGATGACCGAGATGATGTCGACGATCTTGCGCGACGATTCGTTGATCGAGCCCATGGTCACGACGACTTGCTCGACCACGCTGCCGCCCTGCGCCGCGACGTCGGAAGCCGAACGCGCCAGTTGGTTGGCCTGGCGCGCGTTGTCCGCGTTCTGGCCGACGGTGGACGTCAATTGCTCCATGCTGGCGGCGGTTTCCTCGAGCGAGGCCGCCTGCGACGAAGTGCGGTTCGACAGGTCGCCGGTGCCCGATGCGATCTGCTGCGAGGCCGTGCCGACCGCGCTGGTGGCGGCGCGCACGGTGTCGATCACGCCGGCGATCTGCTCCAGCAGCTTGTTGAAGGCGACGGCGGTGTGGCCGATTTCGTCCATGCGCTGGACCGGAATCTTCTGGGTCAGGTCCAGCGACTGGCTGACATTGACCAGGGTGCTGCGGATGCTTTCAAGGCTGTTCTTGATGATGCTGTACAGCTGCCATGCGAGCGCGCCGGTCACCAGCAGGCCAACCACGATCACCGACAGCATCAGGCGGAACGCGAAGGCGTAGGCGGCGGTGCTCTCGGTGCGGATATCGTCACTCAGCTTGTTGTTATAGGCGATGTGGTCGTCGAAGCCTTTTTTAAGGGCGCCGGCGGTCAGGGCCAGCGGCGTGCCGGGCATGAGGGTGGCGCGCACCGCATCCATGTCGCCGGCGTGGGCGCCGGCCAGGAACGGAATCAGCGCCTGGCGATAGGCCGCCATGTTGGCCTTGTCCGCCTCCAGCAGCTTGCGGTCGGTCTCGTCGAAGATGCGTTCTTTTTCGTAGGTCGCGATGACCGTGTCGAATTTGGCATGGGCGTCGTTGTAGGCCTTGTCCAGCGCCGTTTTATCGGTCAGGTTGGAGAACACCGAAAGACGGTAGCCGGCCAGGCGGCTGTCTGCGAGGTAGCCTTTGGCCTCGTTCAGGCCCGCGATGCTAGGGTCTAAACGGGTTTGCACCAGGTCCAGCCGCGCTTGGGCGCGCGACAGTTGATTCAGTCCGGTGAAGCCGACAAAGATCAGCGCCAGCAGCGCCAATGACAGGGTCAGAATCAAGCGCTTGGTAATAGTCATGGTGACTTTTCTCATAGAAGTGTTAAAAGATTCGATTGTTGCTCGGCCACATTTAAGTATACCGGAACCCTGTTACCACACGACAACAATGAGGAAATTTACGCTGCGCCGCAACCAAAACGCAACGCATGCATCCATTAAGTGACACATTGCGTTGCGCTTGTTACAAGGAAGATTAGTTAAACCACCACGAACCCGTGCGTGCCGTCGCGGCCGAGTTGTTCGACCAGTCCGAACTCCCAATCGAGATAGGCCTGCATGGCCTCGTCCTGATTGTCCGTGCCCTCGTATGGACGGCGATATCGGTCGATCAACGGCGACGCCAAGCGGGTCGGCCCCTCTTCCAGCGGCAGTCCGGCGGCGGCCCACGCCGAAGTTCCGCCGGTGAGCACATGCACCGGCAGATCGGTCAGCGCGCGCACGTCGCCGGCGACATAGCGCGCCAGCAGGCTGCTGCCGCAGGTGAGCACATAGCGTTTGGCGCCGGGCGAAAGCTTCGATACGACAGCCGGCAATTCGGAGCGCAGCGCGAACCAGGCGCCCGGAATATGACGCTTTTGATAATTGACGCCGGAGGTGAAGTCCAGCAGCACCGTCTCTTCCGGCGCGTCTGCGAGCCATTGCGCAAGGGCCTCCGTGCCGATCTCGCGTACTTCCGGATGCGGCGGAAGTTCGTCGGTCCATGCCTCCGCCACGTTGAAATCGGCGGTTTGCAGGCCGTCGATCACGTAGACCTCGTGGTTCATCTGCGCCAGCCAGTGCGCGGTCAGGTTGGCGCGAACGCCGTCGCTATCGGCCAGCACGATACGCGCGCCGCGCACCGGCGCAAACTGTTCGGTTTCCTGCACCAGCTGGCCGCCCGGCGCGGAGCGAAAACCAGGCAGGCGGCCGTCGCGGAATTCCGCCGGGCCGCGCACATCGAACAGATAGGTCGTGCGGGTGACGTCGGCCCGCAACCGGTCCAGTCCCGCGTAATCGAGGCGGCGCACACCGGCACGATCGGCCAGCGCTCTGGCGTCGGCGGCGGCTGTCAGACGGTTGGTTTCGGACGCGGGCGGGTAGCTTCGCGACTGGCCGTGTTCCAGTTTTTGGCGAGCCAAGGTCCAGCCGATCGTGCCGTTGCGCAGTGCAGCAACCGGATTGGGAATTCCGGCGTTAATCAGCGATTGCGTGCCGATGATGCTGCGGGTCCGGCCGGCGCAGTTGACGATAATTTGTGTCTTCGGGTCCGGCGCGAGTTCGCGCGCGCGCAGCGCCAGCTCGGCGCCGGGAACGCTGAAACTGCCCGGGATGCTCATGGTCTGGTATTCGTCGTAGCGGCGCGCGTCGAGGACGACAATGTCCCCGCCGCCGTCGATCAGCGCTTTCACCTCCGGCGCGGACAGCGATGGCGTGTGGCGCTTCGCCTCGACCAACTCGCCGAAGGCCTTACTGGGTACATTCACGTCGCGGAACAACTCGCCGCCGGCGGCCTGCCAGCCGGCGACGCCGCCGGCGAGCAGCGAAACGTCGGTGTAACCCAATTGGCGCAGACGGCTGGCGGCGGATACGGCCAGGCCCTCGCCGCCATCCAGCACGACGATGTGCACATCGCGGCGCGGCAGCTTGGCGTAGGCATCGAGCTCGATGCGGCCGTACGGCAGGTTGGCGGCGAACAGCGGATGCGCCTGCGCATGCGGATCCTCCTCGCGCACGTCGAGCAGCGCGATCTCTCGTCGCGCCAGCAGGTCTTCGCGCACTTGCTGCGGGCTGCGGTAAGGGAAGCCAAGCAGGCCGGTTTGGAGCGGATTTTTAGTCATGGCTTTCGGATTCCTTGGATTGTGTGTGACGATCAGGCGGCATTGGCGTAGCCGGAGCGGAAAGGCTTGACCGCGCCTTCCGGCGTGAACACGCTGCGGTCCACGGCGCCGATGTCGGCGCCATAGACGTGGATGCCGATCGAGATGCGGTCGTCGTAGGCGTTGAAGACCTGGTGGATGTCGCCCAGCGTTGGCGATACGGCCGTCACCACGCCCGTTTCAAGCCGCTGCGGCTCGCCCACCTTTTCGAGCACGCCATCGGCGCGGCGGCGGTAGTCCTGCGAGATCTCGGCGCCGCGCAACAAGCCGATCAGGCCCCATACCGTGTGGTTGTGGATCGGCGTCGACTGGCCCGGTCCCCAGACGAAGCTGACCACCGAGAACCGCGCCGCCGGATCGCGGTACAGCAGATATTGGCGGTAGTACTGCGGGTCGGGCAGCGCTGCCTGCTGCGGCAGCCAGTCGTCATGGGCGATCAGTTCGCGCAGCAGTTTGGAGCCCTGCGCGACGATGCGCGTTTCGTCCGTTTCGTGGCCCTGCCCCAGCAGGGAGTCCAGCGCCTCGACGAAATGCCGCAGGCGGGCCGGCGTTTCAAAATCTGGTGATGCACTCATTTACATCTCCTGTATCAGGCGGCCTGCCGGCGCGCGGCGGTGTTGCGGTTTTCCGGAACGTCCAGCCCGAGGTTGCCGCGCAAGGTGGTGTGTTCGTAGTCCCGGCGGAACAGGCCGCGCTGCTGCAGCACCGGCACCACCTCGGCGACAAAGGCGTCGAGCTGGCGTGGCAGCGACTCAAACAGTATAAACCCGTCGGCGGCGCCGCCATCGAACCAGTGCTGGATCGCGTTGGCCACCTGTACGCCGGTGCCTACGAACTCCTTGCGCGGGCTGGCGTAGCGCAGCGCGGTCTCGCGCAAGGTCAGGTTTTCGTCCCGCGCGGTGCGGATGATGCGCTCGGACGCGCTTCGATTGCTCTCGGCGCCGTATTGGGCGATGTCCGGGAATGGGCCGTCGAGCGGATACTGCGTCAGGTCATGTTCGTTGAACGAGCGCGCCAGCGCCACCAGCGCATCCTCGATGCGGATCAGCGCCACCGCTTCCTGGTAGAGGCGTTGCGCATCCTCCTCGGTTTTTCCGACGATGGCGCGCAGCGCCGGCAGCACCGCCAGCTTGCCGGCCGGCCGGCCGAAGGCAGCGGCGCGCTTCTTGATGTCCGCGTAGTAGGCCTGCGACGATTCGAAGTTCGATCCCTCGGTGAAGAAGGCCTCGGCGTGGCGCGCCGAGAAATTGCGTCCGTCCTCGGAGGCACCGGCCTGGAAGATCACCGGCTGTCCTTGCGGCGAGCGGCTGATGTTCAAAGGACCGCGCACCGAGAAGAACTCGCCCTGATGGTGCAACGTGTGCAGCTTGTCGGCGTCGATGAACTGGCCGCTGGCCTTGTCGTGCACCAGCGCGTCGTCCTCCCACGAATCCCACAGCCCCTGCACGGTTTGCAGATGCTCGGCGGCGATCCGGTAACGCACCTCGTGCGGCGGGTGCGTTGGCTTGCCGTAGTTCTCGGCGCTGCCCGACAGCCATGAGGTGACCACGTTCCAGCCGGCACGGCCCTTGCTGATGTGGTCCAGCGACGCGAACTGGCGGGCGACCGTGTAAGGCTCGCTGTAGCTGACCGTCAGCGTACCCACCAGGCCGATGTTGCTGGTGGCGGTGGCCAGCGCCGAGAGGATGGTCAGCGGCTCGAAGCGGTTCAGGTAGTGCGGGCTGGATTTCTCGGTGATGTGGACGCTGTCGGCCACGAACAGGAAATCGAACTTGCCCTGCTCCGCCAGTTTCGCCTGCCGCAGGTAGAAATCGATATTGGTGCTGGCGGTTGGATCGGCATCCGGATGACGCCAGTCGCCCCAGCCGGGGCCGACGCCGTGCAGGATGAAACCGAGTTTGAGTTGACGCGACGCTTGTGATGTAGTCATGACGATGCTCCTGATATGGGATGGGAACCGGGGATGGGAACCGGAGTTAAGCCGGCCGGAAAAGCGTGGTGTCGACCAGCCGGCTGGCATCGACCCGGCGCGGGAACAGCTTCGCTTCAAAAAATGTATCGGCCACCTGCTGCAACTGCGTGACGATCTGCTGATCGACGGGGCGTAGCTGCGGACGGTCGCGATCGACCACCAGCTTGACCACATCGGCCGGTAAACCGGTCAGGCGCTGGAAGACTTCGGCGTACTCCTTGGGGTGCGCGTTGGCCCAGGTGTTGGACAGCGCAAGGCGCCGCAGTACGTCGGCCAGGGCGGCGCGCTTGCCCGGATCGGCCAGCGCAGCATCCGACGCGGCGATCACGCCGATGCCGGAATTGATGCCCACGCCGTCGCGCAACACGCGCGCGCCGTGGATCTCGGCGTTGGCCTGGTAGGTGCCGAAGGTGGCCCAGGCTTCGATCTTCCCGCTGGAAAAAGCGACGGCGGCGTCGCTCGGCAGCAGGAAGCCGGTGGTAACGTCGTCCGGCTTCAGCCCCGCCTCGCGCAGCGCGCCAAACAGCAGGTAATGCGCGACGCTGCCGCGCGCCGACGAGACGATGACGTTGCGGCCTTTAAGATCGGCGACGGACTTGATCGGCGATCCGGCGGGCACCAGTATCGCCACGCCGGTCGGCGACGACACGCTGGCCGCCACCACCTTGACGCGGGCGCCTCCCGCCGCCGCCGCAAGGGCCGGCGTGTCGGCCGCCATCGCGGTATCTACATCGCCCGAGACCACCGCCTCGAACAGCGGCGCGGCGCCCTGGAAGCTGGCCCATTGGATCTTGTACGGCACGTCGGCGAGCACGCCGGCCGCTTCCGCCTTGGTGCGCAGCAGCTTGACCTGGTCACCCAGTACCACGGTTACCTTGGACAGGTCGACCGGAGCCGGGGCGGCCGAAGCACCGGAATTCCCCGACTCGGCGGCCTTGCCGCAGGCGCCCAGCAGCGCGGCCGCCGGCAGCATCGCCAGCAAGCGCCGGATGCGATCGGGATCAGAAGTCATAAGTGACCTTGCCGTAGTAGTAGGCGCCGCTCGGCGCGAATGGCGCGGGGCCGTAGACAAAGCCGCTGCTGCCGGAGTTGGCGTCGCCCGGACCGTTGCGGTCCGGCTTGGTGTCGAACAGGTTGGCCGCCCCCAGTACCAGCTTGGCGCGTTTGGTGACGGCGTAGCTGACATCGAGGTCGGTCAACCACTTGGCGCCGAAATGGTAGTCCCTGGCGCGATCGGCGGTGGTTTGCCAAGTGGAGGAATCGTAGCGGGTGGTTTGCAG
This sequence comes from Duganella sp. GW821-FHT07F09, assembly GCF_059418705.1. Taxonomy (NCBI): domain Bacteria; kingdom Pseudomonadati; phylum Pseudomonadota; class Betaproteobacteria; order Burkholderiales; family Oxalobacteraceae; genus Duganella; species Duganella sp. GW821-FHT07F09. The sequence continues at coordinate 286,086 of NZ_JBWKQJ010000007.1, forward strand.
ATTCGCCTCCACCGGTCCGATGAACCAGCGCGCCGACAATATCAGCTTGGTCTTGGGAGTCGCGGTCAGGTCGCCTATGCCGCCACCGGCCGAGTAACCGAACCATACCGAACTGCCACCCGGATTGGCGCCCAACGCCGTGATCTCCGATGGTGTGGCCTTGATATTGGTGATCCTGGTGCGATTCCAGTTGACCGCCGCGCCCCAGCGCACCAGTCCATAGCTGCCGTAGTCGCTGGTGATGTCGGCCACCAGGTCGGCGCCGCGCGTGCGGGTATCGACCCCGTTGGCGAAGTACTGCACCCACTCGGTGCCGGTCAGCCCACCGGCCACCAGGGTCGGCGCGAAGGCCGGGCCGAACATGTAGCCGGTGCGGATGATGCGGTCCTTGACCTTGACCTGGTAACCATCGAGCGTGATGTTGATGTTATCGGCAGGCTTGAGCACCAGGCCGATGCCGAAGTTGACCGACTTCTCGGGATCGAGGTCGCGCGCGCCGAACTGACGGGCCAATGCCGAATCGTTGCGTAGCAGCTTGGACAGGCTGGGCTCCACCACCCCGGTGACCGGGTTGATGTTGGTGCGGTTGTCGGTCTGGGAGTAGCCCGATTGCGTCAGCGAAGGCGCGCGGAACCCGGAACCGACGGTGCCGCGTACCGCGAACGTCGGCGAAAAGTCGTAGCGGCTGTTGATCTTGCCGCTGGCGGTATTGCCAGCACTGTCGTTGTAGTGCTCCGCGCGCACCGCGCCATCGACGAACAGGTTCTCGACCGGATAGAAGCCGATGTCGTTATAGATCGCCAGCACCGTGCGTTGGATGCGGGTCGCGTCGGCGGGCGACAACGCCACGCCGGCCTGCGCGCCAACGGCGGCCGGCTTGCCGACATTAGGATTGCCCTCCTGGTCGCCGGGTTTGAAGATGTAGCCGCCGTTGATGTAACCTAGCGGATCGCCGGCATAGGTGGTGAAGCGCTCGACGCGCTGTTCCAGGCCCCACGACCACTGCAATGGCTTTTTCAGGCCGATGTCAAATGCGCGCGTGAAGTCCTCGTTGGTGGTCCATTGTTCGAACTGATAGACGGCCAGGTTATCGAAGCTGGTCGGCGACGTCGGTCCCAGCGAGGGATTCAAGGTCAGGTTGCTGTATTGGCGGGCGCGGTTCTTGCCGTAGCCGGTGCTGATATCCCAGTTCCAGCCGGCGGTGCGCCCGCGCGCGCCGGCGTTCAGCTGGAAGTCGAAGGCACTCATATTATTCAGCGCGAAGTAGCCGTCCGGATAGACCTGCGCTAGCGTCGCCAGCCCGTTGGGACGGCGGAAGTTATTGCCAGCCACCGTGTTGCGGGTGCCGGCGGTGCCGAACGCGTACAGCGTGATGTCCTTGTTGAACGGTTTCTCGGCGTTGAAGGCCAGGTCGTAGGCTTCGATGCCCGGATCGCCGTTGTGCGCGCCGTCGCGGTTCCAGGTCGCGTTCTTGGGATTCGACGCGGGCGAATAGGCGACCAGATTGGTCGACGGGAAGTTGTTCCAGGACTGGCCGCGCTTGCGCAGCGCGGTGGCGACATGAACGAAGCCGTCCTCGCCCAGCGCGAAGCCAACGTCGCCTTCCAGCTTTTTGTTGGATAGGTCGCCGGCTCCGCTCTTCAACTCCCCATAGCTGGCCGAGATCTGGCCGCCGTGGTTACCCGTTTTGAGGATGACGTTGACCACGCCGGCCACCGCGTCCGAGCCGTATTGCGCGGCCGCGCTGTCCTTGAGCACTTCGATATGGTCGATGGCGCTGAGCGGAATGGTATCGGGGTCAATCGCGTTCACACCGCTGGTATCGCCGCCGCCATTGGTCAGCAGCGCCGAATTGTGGCGGCGCTTGCCGTTGACCAGTACCAGCGTGTAGGCCGGTCCCAGGCCACGGTTACTGACCGGGCGCACCACCGAGTTGACGCCGGCCTGGTTGGTTCCAAAGTTAAACGACGGCAGCAGACGCCCCAGCGCCTCGGCCAGCTCCGCGCGGCCGGTGTGGATCAACTGCTCGCCGCTGATCACGTCGATCGGCGCCGGGCTGTCCGCCACCGTGCGCGCCTCGCCGCGCACTCCGGTGGTAACCACCACGTCCTGCACCTGCCCCACGCTGGTCTGCGCCAGTGCGGTTGCGCCTCCCAGCAGGCCGGTCGCCAGCAGCGCCAGACGCAGGGACTTCAGTTTTGGTTGGTTTTTCTTATAATGCTGCATGCAGTGATTCCCTATATCGTGAAGGTTATTTTGGTCAGGCCAGGTACTTGGCAAAGCTACGGTCCCAGATTGGCTTGACATCGACGCGGCGCGCCAGCAGGCCGGCATCGGAAAACACATCGGCTACCTGCTGCTGCGACTTGATCGCCGCATCGTCCACCGCCACCAGCTTGTAGGGCTGGCTGCGCTGGGTGGCCTGGTTCAGGAAGAACTGCGGCGGCACGCCGGCGATCTGGCCGCTCTTGGCCGCCCATGGCTTCGGATTTCGGTTGATCCAGTCGTAGACCTTCGCTACGCGCTGAAGGTAATCGCCTATGGCGGCGTGCTTGAGCGGATCGGCGATCGCATTGGCAGATGTGCTGATCACATAGTTCCCTGACAGGTAACCGTCCGCCGTGCGCAGCACGCGCGCGCCCTCCTGGCTTTTGGCCAGTTCCACCACCAGGCCGTAGATCACCCACGCATCGAGCTGCCCGCTCTTGAACGCCGCGAAGGCGTCCTGCGGGGGCAGTGCCACCGGCTGGATATCCTTGAACCCAAGGCCGTTTTCCTTCAACAGCTGCAGCAGGAAGTAGTGCGAGGTGGTCGACCGCGCGTAGCCGATGCGCTTGCCCTTGAACTGGGCCGGATCGGTGATGGGCGAGCTTTTCGGCACCAGCACCACCTGGTTGTTGACGTCCCCGCGCAGCACCGCGATCACCTTTAACGGCGTGCCGCTGGCGGCGGCGAAGATCGGCGGGATTTCACTCATGGAGCCGAAATCCAGGGAACCCGACGCCAGTGCTTCGACGATCAGGTTCCCGGCCGCGAATTCGGCTAGCGCCGTCTTGTACGGGATGGCGGCGACGCCTGCCTCGTTGAAGTAGTAGGAGTCGCCGCCCTTGTAGGTGCCGACCCGCAGCGTGGTATCGCGCAGTTGTGCGGCCGCCGCGCGGGTGGCGTTGCTCCAGCCGCCCAGCAGCGCGGCCAGTCCGGCGCCGGCGCCCAATCGCGCGCTCCTGCGCAAAAATTGACGGCGAGTGTCGCCCTTCGAAGTGATCGAATCCATTTTTGATGCCTCTGTAAAGTATGTGTTTAGGGCGCGGGCGCTTCCGAGACCAGCGCGATGCGGGCGTAGCCGGCGTCGTTCAAGGTTCCCATCGTCTTGACGATGCGGCCGTAGGCCAGCGCCTGGTCGCCGCGCAGGTGGATGCGGCGCTCTTTGTCGCCGGCCGCTTCCTGCGCCATCAGCGGCAGCAGCGTATCCGGTGTCGTGGCGGTCTGGTTGACGAAGACCGTGCCGCTGGCATCGATGCTAACGACGATAGGCGGCTTGGGCTCCTCCAGCGGCTTGGCGCTGGACGTCGGCAGATCAACCTTGACGCCGGCCGTCATCATCGGTGCCGCCACCATGAAGACGATCAGCAGCACCAGCATGACATCGACCAGCGGCGTGACGTTGATATCGCTGACCGGACCTGGGCGGTGGGCCGGGCCTGAGGATAAACGGACGCCCATGTCAGGCTCCCTGCGCCGCCAGCGGCGTGACGTTGCGCGCGGCGCGGTCGGCCTTGGCCGGCGCGGCATCGATAGTCTCCACCAGCGCTTCACCCGCTTCCAGTTGGCGCGATAGCTGCACCTCCACCAGTCCGACCAGAGTGGAAAGACGGGCGGCATAACTGTTCAAATCACCGGATGCGCGGTTGTAGGCGACGACGGCGGGAATCGCCGCCACCAGTCCCAGCGCGGTGGCAAACAAGGCCTCCGCGATGCCCGGCGCCACCACGGCCAGGCTGGTGCTGTTGCTGGCGGCGATCCCCTGGAACGCGTTCATGATGCCCCAGACGGTGCCGAACAGGCCGACGAAAGGCGCGACCGAACCGACTGTCGCCAGTATCGACAGGCCTTTTTGCAGCTGCTCCACCTCGACGTTGCTGCTGATCTGGCCCACGCGGTTGATGCGTTCCTTCAGGCTGTCGCGCCCCGCCGCGTCGACATGCAGATGCTGGCGGTGGCTGGTGTGCCATTCATCGACAATGGCGTGATAGATGCGGGCGAACGGGTCCTGCGTATTTTGCTTGAGCTCCTGCGCCAGCCGCGTCAGCGAGCGCTGTCCGGCCAGCGCGCCGGTCCAGGCGACGGCGTTGCGGCGCAGGCGGGAAAAGCGCAGCAGCTTGTCGATGATGACGCCCCAGCTGGCGAGCGATGCCAGCACCAGCACCACCATGATGGATTTAACGATAAAGTCGGCCTGCTCGAACAGCTGCAACGGCGACAGATGAGCAACAGACTGGGCAACAACTTGGGTAGCACTCATGGCGTTTTCCTTGACTAGTTAATTTTGAAGACGATGTTCCCGGCCAGCAGATAGGTGCTACCGCCCAGATCTGGCAACCGGGGGAATGGCGCCGCGCGCCGAATCGCGTCGCGCGCCGCCTCGTCCAGCGCTTCCACGCCGGACGACTGGATATCGAAGGAAATCAGCGCGCCCTGCGGGTTGAGCGTCAGCCGGTAGCCGACCTTGCCCTGCTGGCGGCGCATCTTCGCTTCGCGCGGATAATCGGTATTGCTGTTGATGCGGGCGTAGACCTGGTTCACATAGTCGGTCGGAATGCCTTCGGTGCTGATCTGCTTGGGGGCGGCGGCCACCGGCGCGGGAGCCGGGGGCTGCGGCGGTGCCGGCGCCACCGGCGTCACCGGTCCGATGGGCGCGGCCTGCACCGGCGGCGCGGGCGGTGTGTAGGTCTCGGCCTGGTCGGCGGATGTCTCCACCGTCTTCGGCGTCGGCAAAGCCTGGGCCGCTGGCTTGGGCGGCGCCAGTCGCACCGGTTTCTCCTTCACCGGCTCCGGCTTGGGCGGCGCCAGTTCCTTCTTGGGCTCCGGCTGCAACCGAATCAGCTCCACCACCGGCGGTGTCACCGGCGGTTTGACGACGGCGCTGGAAAAGCTCCAGATGGCCAGCAACGCCGCGCCGTGCACCAGCACCGTACCGGCGGCACCGGGGCTGCGCAGCCAGCCGGCCGGCTTGGCGGCCGCCGCGTTCAGGTAGGAAGTAGCGAATCCAGCACTCAGCGCTACTGCGTCGACCTGGTCGGTCTGGTATGCGTCGTTAAATGACAATGTGGCGCTAGACATGATGGTCCTCCTTGATTAGTCGAACAGGTCCGGCTCTTCACGCGTGATGACGTCCCACAGCGGCTGGAAGCTGAACCAGCCGCCTGCGTCGGAGCCAATCTGGCCGGCCGTGTGCAACGCCACCTCGTGCGGAATCGGCTTGGTCGGACCTGCCGCCTCGGACAACAACTGCGCCTGGGCGGCGTTCTCGAAGGCGATGTACCGCCACACCGCCGACTCCACCGACGCACCGACCGTCAGCAGGCCATGGTTCTGCAGGATCACCGCCTTGCGCTGGCCCAGAGTGGCGGCGATGCGTTCGCCCTCGCTCGAATCGAGCACCACGCCGCTGAAGTCCGCGAAGATCGCGTGGTCCTGGTAGAACGCGCAGGAGTCCTGGGTCAGCGGGTCGAGCAGCCTGCCCTGCGCGGCGAACGCCTTGCCATACAGGCCGTGCGAATGCGCGGCGGCGATGACATCCGGCCGCGCCTTGTGCAGCTCCGAGTGGATCGCGAACGCGGCGCGGTTCAGCAGACCGTCGCCCTCCACGACCTTGCCGTCGTGGCTGACCAGGATCAGGTCCGATACGCGAATATGACCGAAGTAGACGCCGGCCGGATTGACCCAGAAGTGGTCCGGAAATTCCGGGTCGCGCGCGGTGATGTGTCCCGCTCCGCCCATGTCGTAGCCATAGCGCGCGAACAGGCGGAAGGAAACGGCCAGCCGCTCCTTGCGGTACTGGCGTTGGGCTTCGATGGTCGGCGGCGGTGGCGGCTCGGCGAAGATGACGCTGCCGTTGGCGTCGCGCGGCGCCGCGTAGATCGCCGGACGCGGTGTGTTTTTGCCGACCTGGCGCAGGTGGGGCCGCGACAGCGGCGCCGAGTACAGTGGTGATGAGCTACTCATGATGGTTCCTTGTAAGTTCAGTAGCCGCGCGCGGTGTCGACCACGTCGGTCAATGGTTCACCGCTGCGGAAGCGGTCCAGGTTCAGCACGAACTTGTCGATCAGCGCCGGCACGATCTGGTCGGTGCTGGGCGATATGTGCGGCGACAGGCGCACGCGCGGATGGCCATAGAACGCGTGCCCCGCCGGCAGCGGTTCGGGATCGGTCACGTCCAGCGTCGCCAGCGCCACCTTGCCTTCGTTGAGCGCGTCGAGCAGCGCCTGATGGTCGACCAGATTGCCGCGCGCGATATTGATCAGGTGCAGACCGGGCCTGGCGTGGGCCAGCGCGGCGCGGCTGATGGCGTGCCGCGTCTCGGCGGTCGACGGCGCCGCCAGCACTAGATGGTCCGAACGCGCCAGAAGTTGATCCAGCGAGTCGACCCGTTCGACGCCATCGACATCGAAAGGGGTGTCGGAACGGCGCAGCGCCACCACCTTGATGCCCAGCGCGAGCGCCCGCTGCGCCAGCGCCCGGCCAATCGAACCGAAGCCGTAAAGACCCAACGTGGTCCCCTGCACCAGGCCTAGCGTCAGCCGGCGCCAGTCGCTGGCCTGCTCCAGCCAGATTTGCGGAATATGCTTGGCGGCCGTGAAGATCGCCGCCAGCACGTATTCCGCGATCGCCACCGAGGCGGTGCCGCGCGCCGAGGTGACCACCGGCCCTTCGAACAGCCAATCGGGGTAGTAGTCGATGCCGACCGACGCCAGTTGCACCCAGCGCACCTCGCTCCACCCCGCCGGGGCTGGTGTCTTCAACAACGTCTGGCCTTTCGGCGCGGGCAGCGCGAACAGGACGTCCGCTCCCCGCGGCAGCGCCGTCAGCGGCCCAGGTGGCACGTCGCGCACGGCCAGGCCGGTGCGCTGGGCCAGCAGCGCGTTGACCTTGGGGTCGAACTGGCTGGCGACGATTATGTCGCCGTTCTTCAAGCTGGTCGTTTGGCTCATCGACTACTCCGTATTCAGGCGGCCAGGCGCGAAGGCTGGCCGGCTTGCTGCGCTTCGCGCTCGGCCACCGCCGCGCGCACCAGGGGAATCAGCTCGCGGCCGTACTGCAGCGCGTCCTGGATCGGATCGAAGCCACGGATCAGGAAGGTGGTCACGCCCAGTTCCCAGTACTTGAGCAGCGCGTCGCGCACCTGTTCCGGCGTGCCCACCAAGCCGGTGGAATTGCCGGCCGCCTTGGTCAGCGCCGCGATGCCGGTCCACAGGCGCTCGTCGACCACCTTGCCCTGCGCGGCGGTGTCGAGCAGACGCTGGGATCCTGCGTTCTGCGGCTGCTGCGGGCGTTGGCTGAAGAATGTATTGCCTTTGACCCGCTCCGTGGCGGTGGCCAGGATGGCATCCGCCTTGGCCCAGGCTTGGTCTTCGGTGGCGGCCAGCACGGGGCGCAGCGACAGGCTGAAACGGATTTTGTCGGCGCGGCCATGCTCGGCGGCGGCCGCCCTGACGCGAGCGATGGTCTCCGCCACCTGGGCCAGCGATTCGCCCCACAGCGCATACACGTCCGCGTGCTTGCCGGCGACTTCGATCGCCGCCTCGGACGAGCCGCCGAAGTACACCGGAATGTGCTGGTTGTTCAGCGGGCGCACGCCGGCGTTCTGACCTTTGAAGCGGTAGATCGGTCCCTCGTGGTCGAACGGCCCTTCCGAGGTCCAGGTCTTACGGACTACATCCAGATATTCGTCGGTGCGCTGGTAGCGCTGGTCGTGGTCGAGGAAGTCGCCGTCGCGCTGCTGCTCGGTATCGTCGCCGCCGCTGATGACGTGGACCGCCAGGCGGCCATCGCTGAAGTGGTCCAGCGTGGCGAACTGGCGCGCCGCCAGGGTCGGCGACACGAAGCCCGGACGATGGGCCAGCAGGATGCCCAGCTTCTCCGTCTGCGAGGCGATATAGGAGGCGACCTGGAAGCCGTCCACCGAGGCGCTGCTGTGGGCCACCAGCACGCGGTCGAAACCGGCGTATTCGTGGGCGCGGGCGACCGCGCCGAGGAAGCTCTTGTTGACGACGGACCCTTGCGGCAGCACGGTTTCGGATACTTCCTGGGTGGCGCTAAAGCCGATGAATTCGATGCTCATGATGCTTCCTTTGCAGTGATGGATGAAATACCGGCCACGCCGGACGAGGAGGTTTTTCTAGCGGCGCGGGCGGCGAAAGCCGCTTTGCCGCTGTTGACTAAAATGGTGTCGTTCTGCGGCGTGTGGATACGGCTGCATAGCACATCGCGGTAGTGGCGCTGTAGCGGGTTGGCGCGCGACAGGCCCGGATTTCCGCTTAGCTCAATCGCCTTCTCCACCACCTGGATCGCCTGGTTGGTGACCAGGTATTTGATGCGGAAGGCGTCCGGTGCCGGCACCGCGCCCTTGGCGGCGGCGTCGATCAGCACGCGGTTGGAGAACAGCCAGGCGTCCAGCTGGCCCAGCGCCTCCTGGAAGCGCGGCAGCGTCGAAAGCGGCGCGCCAAGGTTGGCGGGCACGCGTTCTTCCAGCCAGGTCGCCAGCCAGTCGCGGGCCGAACGGGCCACCGCATCGTAGATCGCCGACAGCAGCACCGACATCCATAGCAGCAGCGAGGCATCCAGATCCGGCGCCGCGCCGGCCGGCGCCACTTCCACCGCGTGGTCGAGCGGCACCAGCACATCGTCGAACACCACCTCGTGGCTGCCGGTGGCGCGCATGCCCAGGTGATCCCAGTTTTCGATCACGGTGATGCCCGGCGTGTCGCGGCGCACCAGCCAACTGCCGACCAGCGGTTCCGGATCGTCGCTGCGGGCCCAAACGCCCAGCCAGGTAAGGCGGGGTATGCCGGTCGAATAGATTTTCCGGCCGCTGATGCGCCAGCCCTCCGGCGTGCGCCGAGCGGTTGTCGCGGGCAGGCCGCCGCGCGCGGGCGTGCCCAATTCGGGTTCCACGCGCAGCGCGTTGATCAGCGCGCCGTCGCGCAGGGTCTCTTCGACAACACGCTGCAGCAGGTGGGGCGGCCACTTCGACTGCCGGCCCGACGCATGGTGCAGATACTGCATCGTCAGTACCAGCGCGGTGGACGGTTCGCCACGCGCCACGGCGGCCACCACGCGCGCGGTCTGCGCAAGGTTGGCGCCGAGGCCGCCGAGGGCGCGCGGCACGGTCAAACCGAGCAGACCCAGTTCGTGCAGGCGTTCGAAATTTTGATGCGGGAAGCTGGCGTCACGATCGTGCTGTTCGGCGGTGGCGGCGAATTCGGCGCTCAGGCCCTCCAGCAACGCGGCGAATTCCGGGCTGTCCAGCTGATGGGCGGGATCGATGACTGGCAGGCGAAGGACGGATGTGGTCATGATCAGATCGAGAAGTTACTGAAGTTGAACGGGGTATGGACCGGCGCCGGCACCTCCGGCTCGGGCGCCGGGGCCGGAGCATCTGTTTCCACGCCCAGCAACTGCAGCAGCTGGGCGCGAACCCGCTGGAACTCCGGCCGCTCGGCGCTGCGGGGACGGGGCTGTGCGATCGCGATATCGGAGACGATGCGGCCCTTTTCCAGTACCAGCACGCGGTCGGCCAGCAGCACCGCCTCGTCGACGTCGTGCGTCACCAGCAGCACGGATGGCCGGTGCTGGCGCCACAGCGCCAGGATCAGCTGGTGCATGCGGATGCGGGTCAACGCGTCCAGCGCAGCGAAAGGCTCGTCGAGCAGCAGCAACTGAGGCTCGCGCACCAGCGCCCGGGCCAGCGCCACGCGCTGCGCCTCGCCGCCGGACAGCGTCGCCGGCCAGGCGTTCTCGCGATGGTCCAGCCCCACCTCGGCCAGCGCCCGGCGTGCGCGTTCGCGCGGATGGTCGATCTTCAGTCCCAATGTGACGTTGCGCCAGGCGCGCTTCCACGGCATCAGACGGGGCTCCTGGAACACGGCGGCGCGGGCTTGCGGCACCTCCAAGGTACCGGAGGTGATGCGATCCAGTCCCGCCATTGCGCGCAGCAGCGTGGTCTTGCCGGAGCCGCTGCGACCCAGCAGCGCGACAAATTCGCCAGCGCGGATGTCGAGATTGAGCTGGTCGAGAATGACGTTCTGGCCGAAGTACTTGCTCAGCAGGCGTGCCTGCACCGGAGTGCGCGGCGGGACCGGCGCCTCGGGACGAAAGCTGGAGGCGCCGTCGTTGCGCGCGGCAATTCCGACACCGGGGCGGTCGAGTTGTATGGTTTGCATGCTCAGTCCTTGATGAAAGTCGGACGCCAGGCCAGCGCATAGTGTTCGATGGCGCGCACCAGCAAATCGGTGGCGAGGCCCAGCAGGCTATAGACCAACAGGCAAACGACGATGACGTCGGTGCGCATGAAGTCGCGGGCGTTGTTAATCAGGTAGCCCAGGCCCGCCGTGGCGTTGATCTGCTCCACCGCCACCAGCGACAACCAGCTGACACCGAGCGAGTAGCGCAGGCCGACCAGAAAGGATGGCAAGGCGCCGGGCAGGATCACATGAACGATCAACTGCGGATAACTCAGGCCGAACAGGCGCGCCGCCTCCACCAGCTTGGAATCGATGCCGCGTATGCCGCTGTACAGCGTCAGGTACATCGGGAAGGTGGTGGCGAAGGCGATGAGCGCGATCTTGGTGAACTCGCCGATGCCGAACCACAGGATGAACAGCGGGACCAGGCCGAGGAAGGGCAAGGTGCGCGCCATCTGCATCGTCGAATCGACCGCCACTTCGCCCTGGCGCGACAGGCCGGCGATCAGCGCCAGCGCGGTGCCCAGCGTGAGCGACACCGACAAGCCGGTGAGAACGCGGTGCAGCGACACCCACACGTTGCTGCCCATTTCACCGGATGCGATCAACTCGCCCAGCGTGACGAAGATCTGCGACGGCGCCGCCAGCACACGCTCCGGCAGGTAGCCGGTGCGCGAAGCCACTTCCCACAGCGCGAGCAGCACCAGCGGGCTGGCCGCGCGCCGCAACGCGGAGAGCAGAACGGAAGGCTTGGTTTTGGCGGGCGCCGTATCAGGAACTGATGCGGGAGACGATACTGGTACTGTCGCGGCGCCGTAGGCAGGAGTTGAAACCGACATGTCTTTGCTTCCCTATGCTGAGGATTCGAAGGCCTTTCGAGCCGTTGAAATCTAGTATAGGTAGCAAATGATTATGTCAAAACTAATTGTTTCGACTATTGATATATGATTTTCAGGAATAATTACAAACTAGCGCGCGGCCACCTTGGGCACCGCCTTCAGCGGTGCCTCGGCGAACGCGTGCTGCACCGCCTGCGCGAAGAAATCGATGGCGTGCTGCACCGGGCCTGGCTGCAAAGGCTGCACCAGCCAGATATCGAGCACCGGCTTGAAGTCGACCACGTTGACGATATCGAGCTGCGCCCGATGGCGGCTGCGCTCCAGTATCGGGCGCGGCATCAGTCCCAGACCCAGTCCGCTGGCGGCCAGTCCCAGTTGCAGGTCGGTGCCGAAAGTCTCGAGATTGATCTTGAACGACAGCCCCTGCTCCATCAGCGCGCGCGCCAACCCGGCGCGGAAGCCGCAACCGTCCGGATTGAGCACCCAGCCGGTGCTGAAAATGTCGCGCAGCTTGTAACTGCGCTTGGGCATGGCGCCCTTCTGCGCGACGATCACCAGCTCGATGCGGCCAAGCGTGCGCCCGCGCAGCCCTTCGGGCAGCACTTTCGTGGCAGGGAACAGCGCCACGGCGGCGTCGATCTCCGCGTTGGAGACCCGCTCGACCAGCTGGGAACCCCAGCCCGACGTCACTTCCGTATGCAAGCCGTCGAAGGTGCGGTTCAGCTTTTGCAGCGTATCGAGCAGCACCACGTCGCCGATGGTCTGAATGACGCCGATGCGGAACACGCCGGTGGGCGCCTGGTCCACCTGCACCAGGTCGCGCAGGCGATCCACTTCCAGCAGCACTTTTCCACACTGCTCGAACACCTGCTTGCCCATCAAGCTGGGTTTGGGCGGCTTGACGCTGCGGTCGAGCAGTTCCACTCCCAGCTCCTGCTCCAGGTTCTGCACGCGGCGCGTGATCGCCGACTGCGTCAGCCCCAGCGTCTCGGCGGCGGCGCTGACCGACTGGCTGCGCACCACCGCCACGAACGCACTGATGTCATCTATTTTCATGTAAGTATCGACGTAAGTATCGAATTAAGCCCTGCAAAAACAGACGCCATATTACCCCCTAATCAGAACTTGTAGTTCGCCCTGACATAGTAATAGCCGCCGTTGAACGGTATCTGTGCGGCCGCCGTATCATACTGATAGACGCCCAGATAGCGGCTGATGGGCGGCACCTTGGTCGGATAAACGTCGAACAGGTTGGTCGCGCCGGCGGCCAGTTGTAGCTTTTTAGTCACCGCGTAGCGTACTTCCAGATCGGTCAGCGTCTTCGGCTTGTTCTCTATGTGGTTGAACACCGTCGTCGAATAAATATTCGGTCCCGAATAAAAAGTCGCCTCGGTCGCGGTTTTGCCGTAACGGGTGGCGTGCAGGCTCACGCTCCAGTCGTCCAACGTCCAAACGCCGCCGATAATCAGCTTGTTCTTGGGCGTGGCAGTGGTCAGGTAACCGACTTGCTGGGCATTGAGCAAGGTCTGTCCGTTGCCGTCGTTGGCGACCTTGGTCACCTTGCTGGTATTGATGTTGGCGCTGAAGTCCCAGTCGATGCGGCCCAGGCTCCCCAGGTTGGTTGGATAGCCCGCGACAAAATCCAGTCCCTGCGTGCGGGTATCGACACCGTTAGCGTAGTAGCTGGCGCTCACCGACGACAAGCCGCTCGGCAAGCTGATGCCGGCCGCCGTCAACGCGTCGATGGCCGCCTGGCCGGTGTACGTGCCACCCTGGACGATACGGTCGCGGATCAAAATGCGGTAGGCATCGACCGTCACATGCAGATTCTCTATCGGCTCGGCGACCAGGCCCAGATTGAAACTGCGCGACTTTTCCGGCCGCAGCGCCAGGGCGCCCAGTTTGCGGGCCGCCTCCGAATTGACGGCCAACTGGCCGCCGGCCGTGGTGGGCGAGACGGCGAGGCTGGTGTAATTCGCCTGCGCCAGCGATGGCGCGCGGAAGCCGGTGCTGGCCGTACCCCGCAAGGCGAAGCGCGGATTGAACTCATAGCGCGTCGAAATCTTGGCGTTGCGGGTGCTGCCGGCGTCGCTGTAGTGCTCATAGCGGCCGGCCAGTTCGGCCTCCCACTGGCTGGTCAGCTTGGTCGAAAAATCGACATAGGCGGCCCCGATATTGCGCGAATGTTTGCCGGCGCTGACTGGAGAAAGTCCGGGCAAAGCCTGCGAGCCGCTACCGAAGTAGGACGCTTCGTCACCCGCCCCCACCTCATAAGTCTCCCGGCGAAACTCGGCGCCCAGCGCCACGCTCAAGGAGGAAGGCAAAAAACCGGTATCGAGCGCGCGGGCCAGATCCGCGTTGGCGCTTTGCTGGATATTCTTGTACTGCGCCAGATGGAAGCTGGTGGGCGTGGCGCCGGTGGCCGCGTACAAATCGGTGTTGGCGGAATCGACCATGTTGATTTTGACGTTGTCGATGCCGTAGCTGGCGCTCAGGTCCCAGCGCCATCCCGCCAGATCGGCACCTTTGATACCGGCGGTCAGCGCGGCATCGGTCTCGTTGCTGGTTTCGATGGGACTGAAGCCGTTCGGATGCACCTGCGGCAACCGCGACGGCAGCCGGTAGTTTTGATAGCTGCCGCCCGTGCGGTGGGCGGCGGTACCGAACGCATACAGCTCGACATCCTTATTCACCACGATGCCGGCGTTGGCACCAAACGACTCACGGCGGATTTGCGGGTCGCCGAGCGTGCGGTTGACGAAAGTGCCGGTGCGCTCGTCGGCGCCGCTGCGCATGCTGTGTTCATGCCGTCGGTATTCCGCGCTCAGATGCAAGAAGCCGTCCGCGCCGAGCGGCAGGCCGATATCGGCCGCGCCGCCCAGTGTGAAACCGTCATGCTTGTAGTACTCGCCGGCCGTGGCGGTCACGCTGCCACCCTGGCTCGACGATTTGAGTATGACGTTGATCACGCCGGCGATGGCGTCCGAGCCGTATTGCGCCGCCGCGCCGTCGCGCAGCACCTCGATATGGTCGACGGCGCTGACCGGTATCAGGTCGATATCGACCGGCGTGGCGCCCTGCTGCGAGCCTGCATCCGCCGTAATGTTGGCCGACGTGTGGCGGCGTTTGCCGTTCACCAGCAGCAGAACGTGATTGGGACTGAGCCCGCGCAACGTCAACGCGCTGGTCAGGTTGGCGGCGTCGCCGGTCTGGGCCAGCCGGTTGATCGACGGCAGCAGCTTGACCAGCGCGTCGCGTAAATCGGTCTGGCCGGTGCGCTGCAAATCCTTGGCGCTGATCACATCGATGGGACTGAGGCTTTCCCCGGCCGAGCGCTGAATATCGCGGGTGCCGGTGACGACGACATCCTGCACGATGGCGGCGGCCAGCGCCGCCGCTTCGGGTTCGGCTTCGGCGGCCATGGCCGGCGAGGCGGCCGCGTACAACAACGAAAGAGCCAATGCTACGGGACGAAGGCGTGGTCGGATCGATGACGGTTGATTCATGCGGTTCAGCTCCTGAAGGATATAAAAGTTATGGCTTGACGCGGGCGGCGACCAGGTCGATCTCCACCAGGGCGCCAGGCAGCGGCAGTGCGGCGACCTGCAAGGCTGTTCGGGCCGGCTTTGCCGGTTGCGCGGCGGTGCCGAAGAACTGGCCGAAGGCGGTATTCAGTCCGTTGAAATCGAGTTTGTTATCCAACTTCGGATCGCCCACCAGGAACACGCGCAACGAGACGACGTCGCCGAAGGTCAAGCCTTCGGCCGCCAGCGCGGCCTGCAGCTTGCGTAGTACCGACGCGGTCTGCGTCTCGGTACTGCCATACGCGGCCGGCGTTCCCTTCGGCGCGGCGGCGTCCGCGATATCCGGCAGCACACCGCTGAAATAGATGGTTTCCGCGTTGGCCGGCACCGTGACGGCGACCGAGATCGGGAAATTCGAATTGGGGATCGGCGTGCGCTTGATCTGCTGCGCCTGGGCGGCGGCGGTGGACAACAACAGGCTTGCGAAAAGTACTTTTGCGGTGGTTTTCATGGCGTGGTCTCTCATAGTGAAAAAAATCAGGCGGCGCGCTTGGCGACGGCAGCGCCGGAAGCAACGCGCTGTGCGATGGCGGCGATGGCATGATGGGCCGATAGCGCGGCGCCCTCCTGCCAGGCGCCGATCTGGCTCAGGTACTCGCCGGCGAAGTGGACGCGCCCCTCCGGCTTATTGAGTAATGTGTATTCCTTCTCCGCCGGCGTGGCCCAGTGCACCCAGGACCCAAGGCTGTACGGCACCTTGTGCCAGGCCACGCTGACGGGACGCTGCAGTTCGGCGCCGCGCCCCGGATGCACGCGGTCGATGACACCGCGCGAGGAAGCGAATTGCGCGGCCAAGGGTTTGGCGGTGAAATCTCGCGCGGCCTGGCCGATGTTGTAGCACCCGACCAGCACGCCGCTGGCCTTGTGAAAACCGCCACTTGGATACCAGATCAGCCCCGTCTCGTGCTTGACGATGGAGATGCCGCCGTAGATATGGGTATCCGTCTCCCAGAAGCGGCGCGACTGCCAGGCGATCTTGCTGGCGGTGTCGTAGTGGACACCGGTGATCGCGGCTTTCACCTCCGGCGAGAAATTCGTGTCGACCAGCGCCAGCACCGGCAACGGGAAAGTCGTTATGGCGAAATCGGCCGACAACACCTGCTCCTTGCCGCTGGCGCGGTCGCGTACCGTCACATCGACGCCAGTGGGCTTGTTGCGGATGGCCTTGACCTCGGTGTTCAGCCGCACGACATCCTTCAGCCGTTCGTGGAAGGCGTGGGGGATGCGGTCCATGCCGCCTACCGGCTGCAGCATCGTCGGCTGGAAGATCAGCAATTCATCGAAGATCAGCGAGGTCCAAAGATCCGGATCGAGCAAGGCCTCCAGCGACAGCGGCTCCTGGCGTTCGCCGACCTGCTCCGCCGATCCCGGAAAGACCTTGTAGCCGGAGCGTTCGGTGCCCTTGAACTCCGCCTTTGGCGTCAGGTCGCCATAGACCTTGAGGAATTCGACCAGCCGCGCGCGGTCGTCGGTGCTCAGCTCTTGATCGAGCGCGCCGCGATTGACCGACTTGGCCAACAGCTCGGAGATATGGCCGCGCGCGTCGTTGATGGCGCGCCGCAGCTGGATCGGCTGTCCGCCCTTGGCCGCATCGGGCAGAAAATAGGCGCTGCGGCTTGTGTTGACCTCAGCCTCCAGCTCGACGCCGAACTCGCGGCAATATCCGAGGATGGTCTGGTGATGGCTGGGCAAACGCGCCGGCCCCGCGTTGAAATAGTGGTCCGGCTCGAATTCGGCGGTCTGCGTGGTACCGTCGTCGTACTCAATGCGTGTGCCATTGCGGATCGTCCAATTACGGCCGCCAACGCGGTCACGCGCCTCCACCACCTGCACCTCGTAGCCTGCTTTTCGCAACTCGTAGGCCGACACCAGGCCGGCGACGCCCGCACCCAGCACCAGCACGCGCAAGCCCTTCCCCGAGCCGGGCGCCAGCTGCAAACCGGCGGTTTGGCCGGCGGCCGCGATCGCCGGCGCGCCCAATCCCAAGGTCGTCATCGCGGCGGCTGCGGCGGCGTAGCCGCTGGTGGCAGCAAGCTGCACAAGGAAGGTCCGACGCGACACTGTCATAAGTTAGCTCCACAAGTTGGTTAAGTCGGAGCGATCTTATGACGCGGATAATTATGTAGAAACTAATTGTTTATCATATTCAAATATGAATTTTGAGAATAATGTATTTACGTGGACGATATCTGCTGGCGCTATATCCAAACGCGAAACCATTCGTTCCAGCACCGGCGGCAGACGACCTACAATCGAAAGATAACCAACTTCCGGAGCCTTCATGTTCACCCCGCGCCGCCGTACCGTGCTATCCCTGTTTGCGCTGACATCCTTGCTGCCACTGGCTTCCTTGCCTGCGATGGCGCAAAAACCGTCGACGCTGCGCATCGGCTATCAGAAGTCATCCACCCTGCTCACCATCCTCAAGGTGCGCGGCCAACTGGAACAGGATCTCGCACCGCTGGGCGTCAAAGTCAGTTGGCATGAGTTCTCCAGCGGCCTGCCGCTGCTGGAGGCGCTCAATGTCGGCGGCGTGGATTTGAGCGCGGACGTGGCGGACACCGTGCCCGTCTTTGCGCAGGCGGCCGGCGCGCAGCTAACCTATTTTGCGCAGGAGTCGCCGTCACCATCTGCACAGGCGATCGTCGTGCGCGCCAACGCGCCGTATGCGACGGTGGCTGATTTAAAGGGGAAGAAGATCGCGCTGACCAAGGCGGCCGGCAGCCACTATCTGCTGATCGCGGCGCTGGACAAGACGGGCCTGCGTTTCAAGGATATCGAACCTGCGTATCTGACACCGGCCGATGGCCGCGCGGCGTTCGAGCGTGGCAGCGTCGCAGCCTGGGTGACTTGGGACCCGTACCTGGCAGGCGTGCAGCGGCAGTCGTCGGTGAAGATTTTGGCGGACGGCCGCAATATCGCCGACTACCAGCGCTACTATCTGGCCGCGACCAGCTATGCGGAGGCGCGTTCGGATGTGCTGGCGGTGGTTTTTGAGGCCTTGCGCAAGACAGGCAAGTGGGTCAAGCAATCGCCGAAGGAGGCGTCCGAGTTGCTGGCGCCGGCGTGGGGGCTGGATGCGAAGACGGTGGAACTGGCCAATAGCCGGCGTAGTTACGATGTGCGGCTTGTGCAAAAGGATGCGCTGGGAGAGCAGCAGCGCATTGCAGATGCGTTTTACGGCGAGGGCCTGCTGCCGCGCAAGCTGGATGCGACGGCCGTGCCGCTGTGGCGTGGCGCGAAATAGCATTTGGCGCAGCTTGATACATCGCGGAGACACGTAGGGCGGATTAGGCGAAGCCGTAATCCGCCATTTGTGAGCCGCCGACGAAGCATGCATTGGCGGATTACGCTGCGCTAATCCGCCCTACGTGATTGCCGGGTATGCAGCCGCCTCGGCTTCGCTCTGAATTTGAAGTATCCGTTCGTAATCGGTATCGCCTCGATATTCAAAGCCGCTGATACTCAACACCTCCATCGGCTCCCGCAACCGCGCACTCGGCCGCAGCAAAGCCGCGCGCAGCCGCAGCACCAACGCCTCCTCCACGCCGCCGCCCGCAATCAAAGGCAACCCCGGCGACACCACCGAATACCGCAACACCTTCAGCCCCCTCAACGCTCCCGAATCCTCCCGCGCCAGATACCCCCACGTCACACAATCCACCGCCGCGATATCGGCCGCGCCCTGGCGCACCATGCGCACGCTGGCGGCATGGCTACCCGACTGAATCACCCGGCCAAAAAAACGCCCGCCGCGCGAAAGCGGCGCCACCGCATGGCGCAGTACATTCATCCCGCTATTGGAGTTCAAATCATTGACCACCGCTACCAGCCCAACCGCATCGGCCAGCACATCGACCTCCGCCCCCTCGCGCACCACGATCACGCTCGAATAATCGCTACCCGAACACCCGGCGAAATCGTAGCAAGGCGTGGCGACCAATGTCACCTCACCGCGCAACTGGGTCATGTAAGGATAACCGCAAGTCTGGCTAAGCAGCAGATCCCGCCGCCGCCAGAACGCCGGCAGGTCCGAAGGCAATTCCAGCGACACCGCCTGTCCGGCCTCCTCCGCCAGGGTCACCACCAAGTCCTCATACGCCTGCCCAAGCCGCGCGGAGACGTTGTACATGGGCAGAGCGGCGATCCAGGTCATTTGGCTAATCCGGCATGTGGGGATGGACCGGCGCGTCGATCGCGCCGAAACCAAAACGGCGCATCAACCGTCCATAACCCTGGACATGAAAGCCGCCACTGCGCGTATTGTAAGCCAGTCGCCGCACCTTGTAGACACGCGGCAGCAAATACCACGGCACCGAAGGCAGGTCGTGATGAACCAGGTGCAGATTATTATTCAGGAACAGCACCCGCCAGACAAAGCCGGCTTCATTGAGCACGATGCGCTGCTTGTGATCCGCCGCCGGCCGGTGTTCATAGTACGAACGCACCATCGCCAGCGATTGCGCCGGATACGAGATCGCCAACAAATAGTACAGCGGCTCGACGCCGAAGGCCGACCGCACCCACCACAACATCGCCGCCAGCATGACGAGATGGCCAAGCCACATCGGCACGTTGCGCCATTCGCCGCGCAACGGTTCGCGCACCGCCTCGACCCAAGCGCCGGTGACAGCCAGCGCGGGTCCGACGAGCATTCGTCCCCAAAGGGTCTTGTTAAACCAGTGCAGCGCGCGCAAAGGCTTGCCCATGGCCGCCCACCGCGCGGGGGCGACGTAATTGCTCTCTGTGTCCAGCGCCGGCATCGTCAAATGAAAGTCGTTGTGGTGGCGCAGATGGCTGTCGCGGTATAACCCATACGGGTACCAGACCGCCAGCGGCAGATAGCCGAACAGGCGGTTCAGCGCCGGCCAACGGGTGGGATGGCCGTGTATCAGCTCGTGCTGCAACGACATGTACCAGGCGCACCACCAGATCATCAGCAACGTGGCGGGCACCGCGCCGACCTCACGCCAATATGCAAGCGTCAGCAACCAGCCGCCGTGGATGACGGCGATCAGCAGCCAGGTCGGCCACTCGCCCAGCCATAGCAAGCGGCTCCGTTCCGCAGCGACCTCGCCGCGCTGACGCGCATCGATATACTCGGAGGGCCGCTGCTTCAGCATCAGAATCTCGCTTTAACGCGCAGTCCCACAGTGCGGGGACGCGCCATGTACACCAGATTGCCAGGTTGGATGGCGATGTTGTTGGGTACGACGTCGCTCACCTTGGCGCCGTTGGTCAGATTGGTGCCGAACAGGCCGACCTCGTAGGCGCCGGTCTTGTACGTCACCGTGGCGTTGACCGTGTTCGACGACGGAATGCGCGCATAACTGCCCTGCTCCGGCGCGAAATTGGTGTAGGCGTCGCCGCGATACGCATAGCTGGCGGAGATGCCCACTTCGTCCGAACCGCGCACCGGGATGCTGTAGCTGGCGGTCGCGGTGGCCGACAAGCGAGGCGCGTAC
Source organism: Duganella sp. GW821-FHT07F09 (assembly GCF_059418705.1). NCBI lineage: Bacteria > Pseudomonadati > Pseudomonadota > Betaproteobacteria > Burkholderiales > Oxalobacteraceae > Duganella > Duganella sp. GW821-FHT07F09. The sequence continues at coordinate 306,437 of NZ_JBWKQJ010000007.1, forward strand.
GGCACGCGGCTGCCTTCGGGGATGTTCTGCGCCGCGATGCCGGTCACCACGGTTCGCGTGGCGTAGGCGTGATTGTAGGCCGCGCTCAGTCCCACCGATGCACGCCGCGTCAGCTTGAAGGCGGTTTCCAGCTCCAGGCCTTCGCTACGGATCTTGCCGGCGTTTTGCGTGAAGTAGTAGGTGCAAGGCAGGCGGTTGAAGACCTGCACGTCCTTCCATTCGATCACATAGGCGCTGGCGTTGAAGGTCATGCGGTGGTTAAGCAGCGTGTTTTTCGAGCCGACCTCGTAATTCCAGAGGCTGTCCGGCTCGAAGGTGGTCGGCGCGTTGATGCCGCAGAAGTTGAAAGGCACCGGCTGGTTGTTGCCGCCATAGCGGAAGCCCTTGCCCGCCGAGGCGTAGAGCGTGTGGTCCGGGTCGAGACGGTAGGCGGCAACGAAGCGCGGATTGGCGCCTTTCGACGTCGCGCTGCTGTTACTGAGTGTCGGCTGCCCGACCGGCGCCGCCGGCGTGGCGCCGACCAGATTGCCGAACAAGCCGCTGAAACGCAGATCGAAGTCTTGCGTGCCACGGAACAGCCTCACGCCGGCCGTCAGGTCCAGCTTTTCCCAGACAGTGTACGTCGCTTCGGCGAACAACGCCGCCTGGCGCGATTTGGTGTTTTGCGCACCCGAGAAGAAATCGTCCGGATTGAAAGCCAGTTCATTGATCTGCGAGTTATAGCCCGGGAAGTTGCGGGTCTCGGCGTAACGCGCATCGAAACCGACCGTCGGCTCGTCCTGCAGCGTATTGCGTTTGCCCTTCTCGAAGAAGGCGCCGGCGGTCCACTTGAACGGACCTTCGCCCTTGGAATTGACGCGGAACTCCTGCGCAAAGTCCTCGACCTTGTTACCGATCGTGTAGGCGGCCTGCATCAGCGGATTTTGTCCGCCGAAGATGAACGCCGTCGCCGGATACTGGGCCGATGTCACGTACAGCGTGTCGCGATGCAGGTAGGAAGTCGAGGAAACCAGCTGCGCGCCGCCCAAATCGTAATTGACGCCGACGTTATACAGCTGCAGTTTGTCGTTGCTGGTCTGCGGGATGAGGGCAAAGGTGGTGTAAGGCGCCAGATCGCCGTAGGCGTCGTTGACGCCAGCCTTGACGTTGGAGGCGGTGACGCTGGCGTCGATCACCAGGTCGCGCGAGGCCTTCAAGCGCAACGCGGCCCTGCCCTGGCTGGTGGAGACGGCGTTGGTGATGGCGCCGTTATATTGGTTGCGGATGTAACCGGAGTCGTTGCCCGTGTAGGCGGTCAAACGAAGCCCAAGCACATCGCTTTTCAGTGGCAGGTTGACCATGCCGCGCAGGTTGTGATTTCCACCACCAAATTTGGAGGTGCTGGAGCCGACCGCCTCCACCGAGCCGAATAAATCGGTCAAATCGGGTTTCTGGGTGATCTGGCGGACCGCGCCCGCCATCGCGCCCGCGCCGAACAGTGTGCCCTGCGGGCCTTGCAGCACCTCGATGCGCTCCAGGTCCAGCACCTTCAGGTCCGGATTGGACGATTTCAGCGTCACCGGCATGTCGTCGATGTACACCGCGACCAGAGATGCGTCCTGAACCTCGGAAGGGACGATGCCCCGCACGACCAATCCACGCATTGTGATGTTATTGATGCCCGGCCCCTGCTCCTGGACCGACATCGCCGGCACCAGGCTGGCGATATCTGTCAGATTACCGAGGCCATATTTGGTCAGATTGTCCGGCTTGAGCACCGTAATCGCCGCCGGCACCTGCTGCACGTCGACCGCGCTGGCGGAACGCGTCGCGGTGACCTCCACTTTTTCTATCCGGTCGCCATCCTGCGGCGGCGCTGATGTCTGCGCCTGAGCGCCAGCGATGACGCCAACCGACAACACGGCCGCGACCCGATAATCCCTCTTCCCCATCATTTTTCCTTTTTAAGCAGGCTATACCATGAGAAAACAGTATATAGACCCGAAAAAGACTGGGAAAGGAAGATAAACGAGCTTGCTTAGAAGAAAATTGGAAAAGAAAGTAGCTGTGCGCCAACGTGGTACACCGCACAGCCGGAGTTTTGTGACGAGGCCACAATAAGACCCATGGATACTTCAAAAGCCCCCAAACACACGCCCGCCGCGCGCGCCCTACATCGCCAGATGATGGCGGTTCAGCGGACCATGTCCGCGCCGACGGTGGAGGAATCGATGCTGGCGTCCAAATGGGCGATGGCCTGGTACTCTCTGGTGCAGCGCAAGCTGGATCAACTCCAGCATGCGCCGAGGTACCTGCACTAAGAAGTTTGAAGCGAAGAAGTACGGATAGAGAAGCTGTTACGCGGCGACGTAGCAGCCGCCGGCACGACGTTCCATGCCGCTGCGATCCAGAACGGTGACGGTGCCGCGACGGTATTCGATCAAACCTTCTTCCTGCAGCTTGCCCGCCGAGCAGGTGATGCTCTCGCGGCGCACGCCCAGCATATTGGCGATCATCTCCTGCGTCACTTTCAGTTCGTTGGAAGTGGAGCGGTCCAGGCGTTCCAGCAGCCAGCGGCACAGCCGCTGCTCGATGCTGCCGTGACGGACACCGGCCACCGTTTGCGCCAGTTGGGCAAACAGCGCGCTGGTATGGCGCATCAGCTGTTGCGCAAGGGCGCCACCGCTGAAGAAGGCTTCGCGCAGCACCGCCGATTTGATGCGATAGCCGTAACCGGCGCTCTGCACCACCGCCGAGCAGTTGGCGCGTTCGGTTTCGTACATCGACACGCCGACCACGCCTTCGCGGCCAACGACCGCGATCTCGGTCGCGCCGCCGTCTTCGGTCACATACTGCAGCGAGACGATGGCGTTGGTCGGGAAGAAGGCGTATTCCATCTTGTCGCCGAAGTCGAACAAGTGTTTGCCGGCGGTCAGAGGCACCAGTTCGAGGTGGTCGAACAGGCTAACCAGCTCCTCACGCGACAGGGCCCGCAGCAGTTCGTTCTGCTGTGCGCCGACGATGCTGATGGCGGGCGACGGGGCAGCGGCAGGGGTGACTGCGTGCATTGCCAGTACTGCGTTGCCCGAGACGTTGGTGTGAGTAGCTTGTTGCATGGCGAGCCTCTTATAGTGTGTTTTATTCCGGTAGATCGTTGCCGACCTGATGGATACACTATATCCCCGCTATGTGCGCTAGCTCATAGGAGCGCGTAGGAGGCATATGTAGGCTGGGAACATAGCACTTTGTCATCCCAGTCCTACGCGATCCCTCTTGTATTCCTACCCTTCCGCCAGTGGGGTTTAAAACGCCCCGACATAATTCTCCGCCAGCGCCGTCGCCATCGCCCGCGAAGTGACGATATTCTCCAGCTCCGCGCGCTGCATCTCGCGCTCGAACGGCGTGGACTCGGCGAAGGTGTGCAGCAACCGGGTCATCGTCCACGAAAAATACTCCGCGCGCCAAATGCGCTTGAGCGCATCGTCGGTGTAGCTTGCAAGCCTCTCGCCGCTGCCTTTCTTGTAGAACTGCTCCAGCCCACGCGCCAGCAGCTTGACGTCGGAGACGGCCAGGTTCATGCCCTTGGCGCCCGTCGGCGGCACGATGTGCGCCGAGTCGCCTGCCAGGAACAAGCGGCCCGATTGCATCGGCGTCGACACGAAGCTGCGCATGCCGATGATATTTTTCTGGAATATCTTGCCTTCGTTGAGCTTCCAGCCATCGTGGTTTTCCAGGCGCGCGTGCAGCTCCGCCCAAATCTGATCGTCCGACCAGTTGTCGACGTGATCCGATGGGTCGCACTGGAAGTACAGCCGCTGCACCGTCGGCGAACGGGTGCTGACCAGCGCGAAGCCGCGGTCATGCTGCGCGTAGATCAGTTCCTCGGACGACGGCGCCGATTCGACCAGGATGCCGAACCAGCCGAAGGGATAGATGCGCTGAAAGTTCTTGCGCTGCTCCTGCGCCGGCATCGCCGGGCGGCTGACGCCATGATAGCCATCGCAGCCGATCACGAAGTCGGCCTCGATCGAGCGCGCCTCGCCGCCGTGCATGAAGGTGGCCGACGGCGTTTGCGTGTCGACGCCGTGCAGCGCCACCTCGCTCACCTCGAACAGGATCTGGCCATCGGCGGCCAGGCGCGCCGCCACCAGGTCCTTGATCACCTCATGCTGCGGATAGACGGTGATGGCCTTGCCGGTCAAACCCGTCAGGTCGATGCGATGGCGCTTGCCGCCGAAGGCCAGCTCGAAGCCGTGGTGCAGCGCACCCTGGCCGCGCATCCGTTCACCGACGCCGGAGTCGTTCAGGATATCCATGGTGCCCTGTTCCAGCACGCCGGCGCGGATGGTCGCCTCGATGTCGGCGCGGGAGCGGGTTTCGACGATGATCGACTCGATGCCGTCGAGGTGCAGCAAATGAGATAACAGCAGGCCGGCCGGGCCCGCGCCGATGATGGCTACTTGGGTACGCATGGTTGTCTCCGATGTGGTTTATGGATGCGATATAGATTCTTCTATGACGCCATCGTAGCGCCGCCGCGCCCTAAAAAAAATGGATGAAACGGCATAAAACTTGTACTATTTAGACAAACCGCCGATTGCACACCATGCCCTCCCCAGCCAAAGAACCACTCGCCGAGATACCCAAGTTTGCCCTCTACGGGGAGCAAACCCGCAAGGAAAACGCTGAATTCGTTCACATAGAGCTGATCGAAACGCGCAGCCGCATGTATGACTGGCATATCGATAACCACACCCATCCGGGGATGTTTCAGGTACTTTTTTTATTCGGCGGCGAAGTGCGCGCCAGCGTCAACGACGCGTTGTGGGAGCGGCGCGGCCCGGCCGTGCTGACCATCCATCCGTCGGTGGTGCACGGCTTCGATTTTTCGCCCGAGGCGCAGGGTTACGTGCTGACGGTGGACCAGAATGTGATTTTCTCGGGGGCCGACAACCAGGGCGATTTGTATTCCACGCTATTCGTCGAGCCGCTGGCGATCGATCTGGCGGGCCTGCCTGAGGTGCGCGCGCGTCTGGAGGCGCTGCTCCAGCAACTGCTGGCGGAAGCGGCCTGGCCGCAATACGGCCACACGCTGATGCTGGAGTGGCTTGCCCGCGCCGCCCTGCTGCTGCTGGTGCGCGTGCAGGCCGACCACCGCTTCGCCGACCAGTCTGGCCGGGGCGACTTCGAGTTATTCAGCCGCTTCCGGGCGGAGGTGGAGCGTCATTTCAAGGAGCAGTGGCAGGTTGGCCAGTATGCCGATGTGCTCAAGGCGTCGCCGGTACGCCTGAACCGCCTGTGCCTCAAGCTGTCCGGCAAATCCGCGTTCGACATCACGCAGGACAGGCTGATGCTGGAGGCGTGCCGCAAGCTGACCTACGTCCCGGCCAGCATCGCCAGCATCGCCTATGAACTAGGCTTCCAGGACCCGGCGTACTTCAGTCGCCTGTTCAAGAAACGCATGGGCCTCACGCCCAAGGAATTCCGCAAGAACGACTAAAGCAAGGCGTTCAGTTCCACCTGCATCTTGATCAGCGCCGGCAGGCAGCGCTCCACCATCTGGTCGAGCGGCATGCGCGCCGCGTGGACGCTGATGTTCATGGCCGCCACCACGTCGCCGCGAAAATTTTTCAGCGGGACGGCCATCGTGCGCAGTCCCAGCTCCAGCTCCTGGTCCACCAGCGCGTAGCCCTGCGCCCGGGCGCGTGCGATCTCCAGCGCCAACCGCTCCTTGCCGACGATCGTATGCTCGGTGATCTGTTCCGGCCGCACGCGGGCCAGAAAGGCGTCCAGCTGGTCCTGCGGCAGGCTCGCCAACAGCATGCGGCCGTTCGCGGTGCACCAAGCCGGCACCCGCGTCCCGGGTTGCAGGGTGGCGGACACCAACTGGCCGGCGCTGACCGCCGCGACGCACACCAATTGATCGTGATCGAGCACACCGACGGATGCAGCCTCCCCCACCGAATACGCGAGCCGGTACAACAGCGGCTGCGCCAAACGCGGAAGGCGCGCCGAATGCAGGTAGGACTGGCCAAGCCGCAGCACCATCGGCGTCAGCGAAAACAGTTTGTTCTCGTGCCGCATATAACCCAGATGCGTGAGCGTGATCAGGTAGCGGCGCGCCGCAGCGCGTGTCAGGCCGGTGCGCTCGGCCACTTCGGCGATGCTCAGGCGGCCGCGCTCCTGGTCGAACGCCTCGATCACCTGCAAGCCTTTTTCAAGGCCGGCGATCATGTCGCGCTTGGCTGGAACGTCGTTTTCGGTGCTCATAACGGAGAAAAATGAGATTTTGGGCGATATTCGCACAAAATGTGCGTATAGCGAATATAACACGCCCCAGGTGGCTTGTGACGGCATGCCCGCTTTCGTACCATCAGCTACAGAACACACACACCATCAGGAGACCAGCAGTGAAATTCGATGCTATCGCGCCCGGCGTCTATCCGGAGCTGATTTACCCAGAATATAAATCCACCCTCAAACGCGGGCCGGTGCAGCCGGCGCTACGCATCGTCGCGCCGGTCCCGGTGACGCAAAACATCGTGCCGTCGTCGCGCATCCTGCTGCCGAACGATATGGACCTGACCGCGCACGGCGAATCGGAACCGCTGGGCGAGAAGATCGTCGTCACCGGCCGCGTGCTCGATGAAGACGGCAAACCGGTACGCAACTCGCTGCTGGAAGTCTGGCAGTGCAACGCGGCCGGCCGCTATCGCCACAAGCGCGACCAGCACGACGCGCCGCTGGACCCCAACTTCAACGGCTGGGGCAAGATGATGACCGACGACGATGGCCGCTACCGCTTCGTCACCATCAAACCGGGCCCGTACCCATGGGGTAACCACGACAAGGCCTGGCGTCCGGCGCACATCCACTTCTCGCTGTTCGGGAACGTGTACGCGCAGCGCCTGGTCACACAAATGTACTTCCCCAGCGATCCGCTGTTCGACTACGATCCGATCTTCCAGAGCATTCCGGACCTGGCCGCGCGCCAGCGACTGATCTCGCGCTTCAGCCTTGAGCACACGGTCGGCGCCGAAATGCTGGGCTATGAATTCGACATCGTGCTGCGCGGCCGCGACGCCACGCCAACCGGCATCTGAGGGGTACCGACATGACCAATCCAGCAAAACCTATCACCACATCGCAGACCATCGGCCCGTTCTCGCACGCGGCATGGCAATGGGCAGTGGACCTCAGCGACGCCGCCAAGCCGGTCGACGTCATCACCATCAGCGGCACCATCTACGACGGCGACGGCGTGGCGATCAACGACGCGCAGATCGAAGCATGGCAGCCGGCGGCAGCCGAAGCGGAAGCATCGCAGCCGTTGGCCGGCTTCCGCCGCGTGCCGAGCGGCGACCAGGGCGAGTTCACTTTGCGCCTGTCGGCAATCCCGCAGGCGCCGGGCCTGCCGCTGGCCTATATCACCGTGTTCGCGCGCGGTTTGGTCAAGCACCAGTTCACCGCCGTTTTCCTGGAAGACGACGCCGGAATCGCGGAATCGGCGATACTTGAGCAAATTCCGGCAGTGCGCCGCCCCACCCTGCTCGCGGTCAAAACCGCCGATGGCCAGTACCGCTGGAACATCCACATGCAGGGCGCGCAGGAAACCGCCTTCTTCGACTATGTTTGAACCAGAACTGGAGCAGCAGTGAGTGTATCCATTTTCGACAGCTTCCTGACTACCACCGACATGATCGCTGTGTTTGACGACGCGGCCATCGTGCAGGCGATGTTCCGTTTCGAGGAAGCGCTGGCGCAGGCCCAGGCCGATGAAGGCATGATGGAACCGTCGGCGGCGCGCGCCATTGCCGGCGTCTGCAACGCGCAGCTCTATGACATCCCCGCCATCATCAACGCCGGGCGCCGCGCCGGCAGCCTTGCCATCCCGCTGGTCAAGGAACTGACCAAGACCGTGGCGCTATACGACGCGGAGGCCGCCGGCAAGGTCCATTGGGGCAGCACCAGCCAGGACGTCATCGACACCGCCATGGTGCTGGCGACGCGGGACGCGCTGCAACTGCTGGACGACGGCCTGCACGACCTGACCGGCCATCTGCTGGAACTGGCGGAGCGGCATCTGGCGACCCCGGTGCTGGCCCGCACCCTGATGCAGCCGGCCCAGGTGACCAGCTTCGGCTTCAAGCTGACCGGCTGGCTGGCGCCCCTGGTGCGTGCGCGCGTGCGCCTGCGCGAAAGCGCGTCGCGCGCGCTGCAACTGCAATTGGGCGGGGCCGTCGGCACGCTGGCGGTGATGGGAGAACAAGGTCCTGCGGTTGCCAACCGTGTCGCCGCCGCGCTGAAACTCAAGGTGGCCGAGGCGGCTTGGCACACCCAGCGCGACGAGTGGGTGCGTCTCGGCCTGGAAGTGGCGGTGTTGTCCGGTAGCCTGGGCAAGCTGGCCACGGACCTGAGCCTCATGGCGCAAGGCGAAATCGCTGAACTGGCCGAACCGTCCGGCAATGGACGCGGCGGTTCCTCGGCCATGCCGCACAAGCGCAACCCGGTATCGGCGATGATCGCGCTGGCCGCCGCAACGCGCACGCCGCAGCACGCGGCGGCGCTGTTGGCCAGCATGGGCCAGCAGCATGAGCGGGGCCTGGGCAACTGGCAGGCGGAACTCGCCGAGTGGCCGAACCTGTTCCTGAGCGCCCACGGCGCGCTGCAAGCGCTGAACGACGCCTTCGCCGGCCTGCAAATCGACAGCGCGCGCATGCTGCGCAATATCGACGCTTTGCAAGGGCTGGTGTTCGCGGAGGCGGTATCTGCCTATCTGGCGGCCACCATCGGCAAGCAGCCGGCCCACACGCTGCTGGAAAAAATGACCGGCGAGGCGCTGTCCAGCCAGCGCCACCTCGCCGACGTACTGGAGGAAGCTGTGAAACAGGACGACAAGCTGCGCACCCACGTCGATGCGGCGCATCTGCGCACGCTGTTCGATCCGGTCAACGCTACCGAGCCCGCACGACGGCTTGCGCAACGACAGCTGCAAAGCCTGCGTGGCGATATCGCCACGCTCAACCAAAAGTGAAGACACCATGAGCTACGATCCCATCGACCACGACTTCGAACGTGGCCTGAACAACCGCCGCGCCATCCTGGGCGACGCGTGGGTGGACCGGTCCCTCGGCAACGCCAACAACTTCAACGCCGATTTCCAGAACCTGATCACGCGCTTCGCCTGGAACGAGATCTGGGGACGTCCGGGCCTGGAGCAGAAGACCCGCCGCGCCATCGTCCTCTCCATCACCATCGCCCTGGGGCGCTGGGAGGAGTTCGACCTGCACGTGCGCGCCGCGCTGCTGGGCGACGAAGCCAATCGCCTGACGCCGGACGAATTGAAGGAAGTGCTGATTCAATCGGCCATTTACGCGGGTGTGCCGGCCGCGAACACCGCCTTCACGCACGCGCTGGTGATCCTGCGCGAAGTCGGCCCGCAGATCGGCTACGAACTCGAACCTGCCGCGCCCACCAACGCCAGCCACCCCGGCGTCGGCCGCGAAGGTAGCACCCAAGCCAAGCCATCGCTGCACTACACCGTGCGCGAACCGCGCAACGGCAAGGCGCCGCGCCACACCGTGGTGCTGAGCCACGCCATCGGCTGCGACCTGACGATGTGGGACGGGCTGGCGAACCAGCTGGCGGAAGATAGCCGCGTCATCGCCTACGATCACCGCGGCCATGGCAGCTCGGAGTCGCCGGCGGGCGCGTACACCATGGCCGATCTGGCCGACGACGCGGCCGCGCTGCTGCGCGAGCTCGATACGGGGCCTGTTGTGTGGGTTGGTTTGTCGATGGGCGGCATGGTCGGCCAGGAGCTGGCGTTGCGCCATCCTTCGCTGGTGCGCGCGCTGGTGCTGGCCAATACCACGTCGGGTTATCCGCAAGCCGCGCGCGACGCCTGGAAGCAGCGCATCGCCACGGTGAACGAGAGCGGCATCGACGCGATAGCCGATGCCGTCATGGGGCGCTACTTCCACGATGGCTTCCGCGCCGATCATGCGGCGACGGTCGCCCGCTTCCGCCGCCGCGTAGTCTCGACCGACACGGTCGGCTACACCGGCTGCTGCAATGCGGTCGGCACGGTCGACACGACCGCGCGCCTGGCGGCGATCCAGGCTCCAACCCTGGTGATCGCTGGCGAACTGGATCAGGGGACGCCGATCGAGATGTCGCAAACGCTGGCGGACGGCATCGCAGGCGCGAAGCTGGAGATACTGCGCCAAGCTTCCCACCTGAGCTACATCGAGCAACCGGCGGCCTTCAGCCAGGCGGTCCGCGCGTTCATCGCGGACCTCTAGACCGACAGGGGAGGCGCCTTAGAATCTATGGTGTATCCCGACACCATAGAAATTGACCGACGTCGCGGCCTTACGCTGCGACGCATCGGCATACAGGAACGTCCGCGTCGAAAGGTTGTACTCGTACCCTACCCCGATCTGTTTGGTCGGCACGACACCATCCGGCGACTTGCGGCCATAACCGGCCAACAGCGTTCCAGGGCCGATATCCAGATTCGCTCCCACCACCCAAGCCTTGGTCACCGAATTCACAGCCACGGTGCGATCCTGGTCCTGGCTCTGATAAGAAGCCATCAGCTTCAGATCGCGCCTTGGCTGAACCGAGGCGGCCACCGACCACAAACGGGTTTCAGCGGCATTCCGTTCCGACGCCAGCATCGCCCCGAACATGCCCGCCTTGTACACCAGCGTGGCCGAATATGGATTGCTGTTCAATTTCGAATTGGCCGGATACTGCGGCGCCGCCGCCGTTCCGCGCCCGATCAGCACCGGATTGCCAAGCGCCTCCTTGCTTGCGACCGTGACATTGAGCTGCAAGCCCGCCAAGATGGGCGAGTTATAAAACACCGCATTGGAAAAACGATTCGCCGACGAACCGGCCGGATCGAGCGGCTGGCTGTTGTAGCCCGCCACCATCAAGTCGGTTTCAAAACCGGCGGTGCTGGGCGTGCCGCGAAACGGCTCGAACGCCACGTTCGAATCCTGATAGGCGGTCAAGCCGCGCCCGATCCGCACCGTACCGAAATCGCCCTGAAGACCGACGCGGCTCTGCCCCTGGAACAGCGGACGCGATACCCCTTCGACGGTCCCGATATCCGGATCGTAGCGTATCTCCAGCTGGAACAAAGCTTTCAAGCCGTTGCCCAGATCCTCCACGCCCCTGAACCCAAGCCGGTTGTTATCGCGCCGTCCCTCGGTCAACGCGCCGCCGGTCTTCTTCGACACGCCCAGATCGATGTTGCCATACACGGTAACCCCGGACTGTGCCTGCGCCGCGCCGCTAGCCGCCAACAACGCCAACATCGCCAGCGCAAAAAACGATTTCGTCATGCTTTTTCCTTTCCATTTAAAACCGCGTGCGCCCGCTCGCGATCGATATCCTTCTCCCATACCGCCACCACCACCGTCGCCACGCAATTACCGACCAAATTGCCGGCCGCGCGCGCGATGCCGATGAACCAATCGACCGACAGCACCAGCACCAGCCCGACCACCGGAATGGCGGGTATCGCCGTCAGCGTGGCCGCGAGGATCACGATGGCGGAACCGGGTACGCCGTGCGCGCCCTTGGAAGTGATCAACGCGATCGCCAGGATGGACACCAGGTCGCCCGTCGCCAGCGGCGTGTTGGTGGCCTGCGCGATGAACACGGCGGCCAGCGTCAGGTAGATCGAGAACGCATCCAGGTTGAAGGAGTAGCCGGTGGGGATGACCAGTCCCACGGTGGAATCCTTGATGCCCATGAACTTCAACTTGCGCATCACCTGCGGCAGCACGCTGTCGGAGGAAGCGGTGCCCAGCACGATCAACAGTTCCTCGCGCAGGTAGCCGATCAGCTTGAAGATGTTGAAACCCGCCGCCCGCAAAATGGCGCCAAGGATGACGAACACGAAGACGATCACCGCGCCGTAGAACAGCAGCACCAGCATGGCCAGTTGCTTGAGCGAGCCGATGCCGTATTTGCCGACCGTGAAGGCGATCGCGCCGAACACGCCGATCGGCGCCAGCTTGATGATGAAGGACATGCACTTGAAGAAGGCGGTGGCCAGGCCATCGATCAGGGTCGCCACCGGCTGCGCCTTCTCGCCGATCAGCGACAGCGCGCAGCCGAATATAATGGAGAACAACAGCACCTGCAGTACGTCGCCGGAAGTGAAGGCGCTGACCACCGTGGTGGGGATCAGCTTGAGCATGAATTCGGCCAGGCCGGCCTTGCGCACGCCTTCCGCGTTATCGACATAGCTGGTCAGCGAGCTGGCGTCGAGCGTGGTGGCATCGATGTTCATGCCTGCTCCCGGATGAAAAACGTAGGCCAGCACGATGCCCAGCAACAGGGCGATCGTCGTCACCACTTCGAAATAGATCAGGGCCTTCAGGCCCACCCGTCCGACCTTGCGCAATTCGCCCGCGCCGTGGATGCCCTGCACCACCACACAAAACACGATCATCGGCACGATCATCTTGATTAATTTGATGAACCCATCGCCCAGCGGCTTGAGACTCCGGCCGATATCCGGGTAGAACACCGCCAGCAATATGCCCGCGCACATTGCGACGATGATCTGGCCAAACAGTGATTTGAAAAACCGCATTGCAATCCCTCCCTAGTTATTCAACACGCACAAAACATACCTTTGGTTTCTTTTCTCAAGCCCGTTCGATCTCTGATAATTATTTTTCACTTCTTAATTCATTGAAAATTGTTTTTCATTCAGCGTCAACATTTTCCTGTCGCTTGCATCGAAATATGCGTGGCGTAGTCGCATTCCTCCGACAACCGCAAACGCCGTGGCGGTGTATATTGGCGCTGCGGCGGGTGATCCTTGCGCGCCTATCCCTGGAATACGATCAATGACAAAAAAAACTCCTTTCATAGACAGCCTCTCGACCACGATCAAGCAGCATCTGGACCAGCTGCCGCAGGCCGAAAAGCGCCTGGCGAATGTGATACTGGAGTCGCCCGGCCAGCTGGCCAGCTATTCGGCTTCGGAAGTGACGCGTATGGCGGGGGTGTCCAACGCGACGATGACGCGACTGGTCCATCGGCTGGGCTATGAGAATTACGATCAGATGCGCCGCCTGGCGCGCGAAGGCAAGGACTGGGGCTCGCCGCTGTATCTGATGGATCGCCGCGAATCGGACGAGGGAGGAAAGGATGGCGGTCCGTTCGACCGCCATGTGTCGGCCAGCGTGCAAAACATCCAGCGCACTTTCGCGGGCATGTCGGCGGCACAGGTGGGCGAAGTCGGCACCGCGATCGCGAAGGCGCGGCAGGTGCGCGTGTTCGGCCAACGAAACAACTATTTTTTTGCCGCGTATCTGCGCTGGCAGTTCATCCAGTTTCGCAGCAACGTGTATCTACTTCCGGTATCAGGGGAAACGATGGCGGAGTATCTGGTGGGATTGCAGCCGAACGATATTTTCATCGTGTTCGGACTGCGCAGGCGCACGCCGGGCTTGGGAGCGCTGATCGCCGCCGTGGGGCGGGCAGGCGTGAAGACAGTGCTGATCACCGATTCGTCGAATCACAGCGACCTTGGCGCCACCTGGGTGTTGAAGTGCGATACGGTCAGCGCCACGCCGCTGGACAATCATGCGGCGGTGATGGCGCTGTGCCACGTGCTGGCGTCGCAGTTGATCGACAAGACCGGCCAGGCCGGCCGCCAGCGTTTGATCAAGATCGAGGAGCTGCACGCACAGCTCAATGAGCTGTGAGCGCGGCCGAATCAAAAATCACACGCCCGGGTCGCGCACCTTATCGACCTTGTCGAACTCCACGTTGAAGAAGGAGCCGCCCGTGGCCTCCGCCTTGCGGATATAAACCGTTTGCACAATATCGCGGGTGCCGGCATCGATGCTGACCGGCCCGCGCACGCTGGTCCACTCCATGCCCTTCATCGCCGCCAACAGCTTGTCGCCGTTGCTGTCGCCGGCGGTCTTCTTGAGCGCCGCATACAGCAGATGCATGCCGTCATACGCGCCGACCGAATGGAAGTTGGGCCGCATCCCCTTGTTCGCCTTGCCGAACGCCTCGACATACGCCTTGTTCTCCGCAGACGGATGCGCGGCCGAATAATGATGGCTGCTGACCACACCTGCGGCGGCAGGTCCGATGCTCGCCATCAGGTCGTCGTCCAATACATCCCCGGTGCAGATCAGGCGAATGCCGGCGCCGGCCAAACCGCGCTCGGTGAACTGTTTAAGCACCGCCGCGCCCTCGCCCGAAGGCACGAACACAAACAACGCGTCCGGTTTCAAATCCTTCACCTTGGCCAGGAACGGCGCGTAATCAGGATTGCGCAACGGCGCGCGCAAGCTCTCGACCACTTTTCCACCACCTTCGTTGAAATCCTTGACGAATACCTTCTCGGCGTCCAGCCCGGGGCCGTAGTCGCTCACCAGGGTCACCACGGTCTTCATCTTGTTCTTGGCGGCCCATTGCGCCATCGGCGCGGTCACCTGCGCCAGCGTGAATCCGGTGCGCACGATGTACGGCGAGCGTTGCGGAATGACCGACGTCGCGGCGGCCATCACGATCATCGGCACCTTGGCCTGCGTGGCCACCGGCGCGGCGGCGAAGGCCAGCGGCGTCAGGCCGAAGCCGGCCAGCACCTGCACCTTGTCGCGCGAGACCAGTTCCTGCGCCAGTCGCTTGGTGACATCCGGCGCTACCCCACCGTCGTCCTTGAGGATGATTTCGATCTGACGCCCGGCGACGGTGGCGCCGTTCTGCTGCATGAACAATTTGACTGCCGCCTCGATCTGGCGGCCGGTGGAAGCGAACGGTCCGGACATGGGCACGATCAGACCCACCTTCAACGGCTCGGCGGCTGCGGCGACGGCCGGCAGCACGCCGGCGGACAAGGCTGCAGCGCCCAGCAGGATGTGACGGCGATGCGTATTGATATTCTCTGACATGGTGTCTCCTTCTTGTTTTTTATAGGTCGAGCACGAGGGTCGGGCTTTTGGAACGGGAACAGCAAGGGGTGAACTGGTCGTTGGCCGCTTGTTCTTCTTCGGTCAAATACAAATCGCGATGATCCGGCACGCCTTCGATCACGCGTGTCAGGCAAGTGCCGCACACGCCCTGCTCGCAGGAAGCCGCCACAAACACGCCGGCGTCGCGCAGCACCTGCATCACGGTGACGCCGGCGGGAACAGTGTAACTCGCGCCGGTGGACGATAGTTTGACTTCGAAGGCCTGGTCGCCACCGGTGTCGACGGCTGCCGCGCCGAAGTACTCAAGGTGCAGCTGCGCCTCCGGCCACTTCTGCGCGGCGGCAGTCGCCTTCACGTAGTCGATAAAGCCGGCCGGGCCGCAAAAATAGATGTGGGTGTCGCGATCCAATCCTGCCAGCAGCGCGGCCAGATCCAGCTTTTGCTCGGACGCGCCGCTATCGTAGTGAAAGTACACCTGCTCGGCGAAGGGCGAAGCGGCGATGCGCTCGCGGAAGGCCGTACGCTCGGGCGAACGCGCACAGTAGTGCATCTCGAAATCCGCGCCTTGGGCCGACAACGCTTCCGCCATCGCCAGCACGGGTGTCACGCCGATGCCGCCAGCCAGCAACAGGCTGCGTCTGGCCTCCACCAGCGGGAAGTGATTTTTCGGCGCGCTGATGGTCAGCGCCGCCCCGGCGTGGATATTCTCGTGCATGCCTTGCGATCCGCCGCGCGATGCCGGATCGCGCAACACGCCGATCAGGTAGCGGTGGGTTTCGTGCGGCGGATTGCACAGCGAGTACTGGCGCACCAGATTCGGCCCCACATGCACGTCGATGTGCGAACCGGCGCTGAAGGCAGGCAGCGGCAATCCATCCGCGCTGACCAGCTCATAGCTGCAGATATCCTCCGCTTCGCTGGTGCGGCGCTCGACCCGGACGTTCAGCAAGTCGGCGCTCATGCCGCCTGCTCCGGCTTCCGTGGCGCGTTCTCCTTCTCCATCCACTGATCCAGAAGACGGCGCGACTGCACGCCACCGGCGTCGATATTCAACATCAGCAGCTTGCGATCGGGATGGCGCAGGATGTTCTGCTGCTGCAGCTCCAGCATTTCCTGGTCTTCGGCGAAGATCTTGCCCTGCCCTTCGCGTATGGTCGCCGTCAATTCCTTGTCCTCCGGCTTGAAGTTGCGCGCCATGCCCCAGAAGTACCAGTGCGACGTCTCCGTCTCCGGCGTGATGAAGTCGACCACGATGCTGGACGCCTTGAACTTCGGATCGGCGTCGTAGCCGCCATTGCCGGCGTGTGCCACGCCCACCTCGATCATCACGTGCGATGGCGGCGTGAAACGGCAAACCTGCCAGCGATCGACCGGCACGTCGTCGGCCAGGCCATTGCCGCGCAGGGCCGAGCGCCAGAACGGCGGCGCCATGATGTTTTCCATATAGCGGCTGGTGATGACTTCCTCGCCCTCGACGCGGGTGTTGACCGGCGCCTCGTCGATTTCCTTCTGGCCGATGCTCGACGCGTGCACATAGGTCTCGTGCGTCAGGTCCATCAGGTTGTCGATCATCAGGCGGTATTCACATTGAATGTGATACAAGCCGCCGCCGTAAGCCCATTCCGGATTGTCCGCCCATTCCAGATGGTGGATCAGGGCCGGATCGGCCAGTTCCTTGTCGCCGGTCCAGACCCAGATGAAGCCATAGCGCTCCTCCACCGGATAGCTGCGAATGCAGGGGAAGCCGCGCACACGCTGGCCGGGCATGCTGATGACCTTACCGTCGCAGCCCATCTCCAGGCCGTGGTAGCCGCACACCAGCTGCCCCTCGCGCACGAAGCCCAGCGACAGCGGCGCGCCGCGATGCGGACAAAAATCCTCCACCGCCGCCACTTTGCCCTCGGCGCCACGGTAGAAAACGATTTTCTCGCCGCAGATCTGGCGGCCCAAGGGTTTGGTTTCAATCTCGTCGGGCGTGCAAGCCACGTACCAGGTGTTTTTTGGATACATCTTGTCTCCTTGTTGGTTTTCAGCTTAACATTCAGTGCACTGAATATCGTAAAGTATAGACCGGAAAACGCGGAAGTAAACACCCAGGCCCAATTCTTTTTGTATTGCGCCGCACAAGCAGAGAATACGCCATGCCAGAAACCGAAAGCACTTTGACCAATTTATACGAACATCCCGGGCACTTGCTGCGCCGCGCGCAGCAGATATCGGTGTCGATTTTCTACGACGAGATGGGCGGCGAACTGACGCCGGTGCAGTACGCGATGCTGCGCAACCTGGCCGGCAATCCCGGCATCGACCAGGTCTCGCTGTCGTCCAGCAGCGGCATCGACACCTCCACCGGTGCTACCGTGTGCGCGCGGCTGGAGGAAAAAGGTCTGCTGGAACGCAAGGTCATTCCGACCAACCGCCGCCAGCGCGCGCTGACCATCACCCGCGCAGGACAACAGCTGCTGGACGATATGATCCCGGGAGCGCAACGCCTGCGCCGCCGCCTTCTGGCGCCGCTGAGCAGCGAGGAGCAGCTCAAGTTCATGGAGTTATTGACCAAGCTGGTACAGGAAAACAATGAGCAAAGCCGCGCGCCGTTGACTGCGCCGGCCAGCCCTTCGGTATTTGCGGGCGCGGCGCCTGGACGCGGTGCTAGCTAATTGAACGATTTGCTCGAGCCACATCATAGTTAAATGATCTCTTTTGCCCACCACCTCATCGTCAGACTATAGATCTTTGCTGAACAAAGTATTGATGTTATTGGCAGGCAAACTGTATAGATTATCTTTTGCCGAGATTGGAATACTCAACAGCCTTTTCGGGCGTGGCGTCATCTACGATTTAGGTCAGAAAAGCTTCCTTGCCGGAATAAGGCTGCGGGATGCGGAAGAAAGTGACAGTCGCCCATGTATTCGCTGCAGTCAGGAATCCACGCCGATTCTTCGATCTTACCGTCAAGGAATTAGGCTGATACTCCCGGAGTTCTATACGTTTTCAATATTTCTCGGAACTCATTTTTGATTAAATACCTCGAAAAAATAGGATCACCTCCAATCGCTAAATTTCTTTTTTTTACTATCCAATCATATTTCTTACATATTTTTATATAAGAAAGTTCGCCACGATCTAAATTTTCTTTTATTTCAGCCAACTGCGCGCGAAGATTTTTTTCTTCAAGATCCAAATATCGCAAGAACAAAATTTGGTTGATTATTGTCACTCTATTTCCTTTAGCCTCGGCTGCATCGATTGCCTGAGATTTCCTGCTACAAAGCGCAAGTAGATAATTATAGAAATTAATGTATAGCATTCCGTCCTCGTCTTCGTCTACTATTTTTGCCCCTCCATACATAGTAATTTGCAAATAATTAATTTTCTCAACTAATTTTAAATTATTTTTTATATCGTTAGAAAATATTATTCTCGGATAAATCGCATTTTTTGATTCAAGTTCATACGCTTCAATCGCTCCCGCACCAACCAATTTTTCACCATTGGTTCTAGAGAATTTATTGGATGCGCCACCTCGAACAAAGAACCCATCTTCTATGCAAGCAGTTGTGTATTCAATTATCCTCAATGCCGCTATAAGTACTGCATTTGCAGAATGAGTAAGCCTTACAGACTCAGGAATACTTTTTATACTTCTCGGGCTAAACGCAACAAAAATAGAATCAGAAATGAAGCAATAATCTATATTGTAATGTTTATATAGATCAAAACCACCTTCCTCTCCGATGGCTTTATAACTTTTTCTTTGCGACTCGGAGTTAGTAGCTCTAAATATATCAGCATTTTCTGTCATTTTATTGAGAAATTTTTCCGCAACTTTATCATCAGAAATTTTTCGAACAACTTCCGAATAACCAAGATGGTCGATAAAGAAACATATGGGCTCAAGCTTAATCACTGCTTCGTTTCTTTCATATTTACATTTATATCTATATCAGCACAGCACTTTAGAGCCGAAATAATCATCTAAGCGTGCAGCAGCACAAATAGGCAGATTTTTTTAACCTCGTCAGCACAAGTGACGAAGTGCACTTCCACAAATTCGCGGATTTTTTTTAATGACGTTTCATTTAAATCTCTGAGCAATTGTTGCTACCATCTTTGAACCCTTCACGTGCTCGGTTGAATCGCTATTTCTCCAATAAAGTTCCTCCCCCACAAACGAAAGATCTTTCTGGGGTGGGATAATTATGACTATAACTCCTAAACCAGAATAGGAGTTGTAATCGATGTGGGACAACACCGAGGCCTTAAGCTTTTCTGACAGTAACGACGCTTTAATGCCATTTTTTATTTTTGACAAATATTCCTCTGGAGAGATCCCAAGCACTTTCGCCTCTCGAACTACGCCAACCACATCCCGAGCACCAATCTTGATAGATTTTATTTTATCAATTTTTTCAATCTTCTGGGTGTCAGCAGATTTATTTGAAACACCGATGAGTAATTTACCACTCCGATCTGGGCCGTTGTTAGCAATTGCGCATATGGTATGAATAAGTTTATCAATCATCCCCGGATCAATGACGCGTTTCGGGCCAAGAGTTAGCAGGCCTTGTTTAAGCTCATAATCGGCAAGTTCAAGCTCCGACCGTCGAATTGTCGCGTTAATATCACTAGTTGCATGCCCACCGCCAACAGCCTTCCGTGGCTTTGCATCTATAAAGTAGCGGCCAATAATTCCCTTAACATGGTCAATATTTTTTCGGCGGTCTTCTGGTGACGTTCCTTTTCGACCGCTATCTAATTTAGAACCGATATTACTTATTGCTTTTTTCACTCCTGGATAATCGGAAATCTGTTTCTTTTCATTGATAATCAACTCATGCATTGCA
This sequence comes from Duganella sp. GW821-FHT07F09, assembly GCF_059418705.1. Lineage (NCBI taxonomy): Bacteria > Pseudomonadati > Pseudomonadota > Betaproteobacteria > Burkholderiales > Oxalobacteraceae > Duganella > Duganella sp. GW821-FHT07F09. The sequence goes on from NZ_JBWKQJ010000007.1 coordinate 326,226, forward strand.
AGTGCAACAGTGGAAAATATTGCGGGGAAAGGGTTGGTATTCTTTGTTTTGAATACTAGGTCTCTCAGCTTTACAGGTTTTCCAACATGACATACCTTTAATATCTCATCAATGCAGAGCTTAAATTCATCTCCTAAACTCTCCGCCCCATAAACTTTAAGAGCATTCTCAATTCTATCCGACTCTAAACTCTCTGGTTCGTACAAGTTATCTAACGCGTCTTTCGATCGTCCAATCAGCTGGCCACCAGCAATGCAAGCCGTAATGTCCGCAATACACTGCTCATCCAAACTATCACGTAAATCAGTAGATCTCAATATGCCTTGATTTACCCAAAATACTTCGTCTGCTTGAATATCGTATCCATGTTTGGTTTTCGGAAGGTCTACACTAATCGACGGCATCAACTTTAAAGGAAGAATCTCTTTCGATTCGTCTCCGCGAATTGTGCAGGCAATCTTACGGACCATATTGGAAAAATCATTCTGAATTCCAGACTGCCGCCGCTCTTGATCACTTAATCGATGGCCGTAAGTATTAATGCGATCGAAAACATCGTTGATCTCATTGTCTGAAGCATTGCGCATTACGGACAAGGCCATAACGTAATCGAGTAAAATACTCACCTCTTTAGAGTGCAAGTATTTTGCGCCTTTTATTTCTTTAAAATCACCATTCGTCGCGCGACTCTTTGCCGTAGGGAATAGTTTTAAATTAAAATATTTTTCCTCTGCCGTTGGGAAGCCATGTTCTATAAATGAGACGATAGCGTGCAAGCGTTGCAGCCCATCAATAATCTCAAATTTCCCGGATTTATCTTGGGTTTCAGCAATAAGAATTGCAGGAATGGGATATTTTTTTAAAATGGAATCAATCAATTTTTGTTTTTCTTCTAGAGTCCACACTAGCTTGCGCTGATACCGCCGATTTACAAAAAGCTGGTCGTTATTATACCAAGCGTAAATTGCTTGAATTGGTGTTGGTTGTGCGGCCATGTCAGACATTATAATTCCCTTATATTAATAACAAGCGTAGAACTCAGTTATTTCTTATCGTCATTTTTTCCACTCTTCATTAATAGGAGGGTTCTATCATCATCTTCTAAATAACGAGAATACAATACGAAAAATCACGATCCGTATGACAATTTTTAAATTTCAACGCCGAGTTGTAGTTCATTTGAGATCACAAACCAGAGTGTATGAAGGACTTAAACGATCCACAAATTATCTGATGACCTCCATAGCGAGTGCACGATACACAGATACTTGCCTTAGAAATTCTGCAATAAGTACTAGGATTGCGGATTCAATCGTAAGTAGCTACAAGAATAACGATTTTCCCATGAGGAAATCTCACACATTGTCACGACGCCAGAAGTATTCCGTGATCCTTGGACGTGTCACCAACAATAATCGTTATCTTCTTACTAACACAATTCCGTTTGAGTACTCAGCAGGTCAATACGCATTTTGTGCTAGGGCGCAATCGCGACCGCTCGATAGCCTTGTTGAAACGCCAGCCACCACAATTAGTCCGCAAACAGCTCGACGATCACTGAACGCAGCCACGCGTTGGCGCCGTCCTTGGCGAACTTGCGGTGCCAATACTGCTTCAGATCGAATCGCGGTATCTCCATCGGCGGCTCCATCAGCTTGATCGCCGCGAACTGCGCAAAGCTCTCCCCCACCGCGCGCGGCACGGTCGCCACCAGGTCGCCGGCCGAGATCAAAAACGGAATCGACATGAAGTGCGGCGTCTCCAGCACCACGCGGCGACGTATCCGCCTGCGTATCAGGAACTGCTCGAACAGTTCCTGGCTGCGGCCTTCGGCGCGTATCACCGCGTGGCCCATCTCCAGGAACTGCTTCATGCTCAGCGTCCGGCGGCGCTGATGATGCACGGAGCTGAGCAGGCAAACGAAGGAGTGCGAGAACAAACGCTGTTGGAAAAAATTGCGGTTCTTCAGATCCGGAAAATAGCCGACCGCCAGATCGACATCGCCCTGCTCCAGCGCCAGCGCCAGCTCGCGCGGCGGCATCGTCACGGAACAGATGCTGGCGCCCGGCGCGTCCCGCCTTAAGCGGTCGAGCAACCTCGGTAAAAAAGTCATCTCGCCGATATCCGACAGCGCCACCGTGAATTTGCGCTCGGTGGTGGCGGGATCGAACTGCACGCTGGCCAGCACCCCGGTCTCCAGCCGCTGCAAGATATCCCGGGTGGGACTGACCAGAGCCAGCGCGCGCGGCGTCGGCTCCATCCCGTGCGCCGTGCGAATGAAAAGAGGATCGCCGAGGGCCTTGCGCAATTTATTCAGCGCCACGCTGACCGCCGGCTGGCTCATACCCAACTTGCGCGCGGCGCCGCTGACACTGCGCTCCTCATGGATGGCCAGCGCCACCGGCAACAGGTTCAGATCGAATGTCGCCATGTTTTTGTCTCCCACCTCAATTTGAAAATCGCATAAACATTATGCAGTAAATTCTATTTTCAAATACGGCTACTTGCGTGATCATAGCCTCACAACAAAGCTGTAAAACAACCACAACGGAGACAACCATGTATCGCATTCCACTTACGCTGGCGGGCGCCCTGCTATCCATCTCTTTACACGGTCACGCGGAGGAAACGCAGCCGGTGCGCATCGGCGTCATCACCTCCCTAAGCGGTGTGGCAGCGCCTAGCGGCGAGCAAATGAAGGCCGGTATCGATACCTGGCTGCGCATGAACGGCGACACCGTCGCCGGCAGGAAGCTGGAAGTCATTTACAAGGACGATACGGGCGCCCAGGCCGATGTCGCCAAGCGCCTGGCGACCGAATTAATCAGCCGCGACAAAATCGACATCCTCGCAGGTTTCGTTTTCACGCCCAACGCCATGTCGGCGGCCGCCGTGGCGGACCGCGCAAAGAAACCAATGGTGGTCATGAATGCTGCGGCGTCGACGATCACCACCCGATCGCCGTACATCACGCGCACCTCCTACACCATCGCGCAGTCGGTCAAGCCGCTGGCCGAATGGGCCTACAAGACCGGCTCGCGCCGCGTGTTCTCCATCGTCGCGGACTACGCGCCGGGGCATGACGCGCACACCTGGTTCACCAGCAGCTTTACCGCGCTGGGTGGAGCCATCGTCGACAGCGTCAAAGTGCCGCTGACCACAATCGACTTCAGCGCCTACCTGCAGCGCATCAAGGATGCCAAGCCGGACGCCATCCACGTCTTCCTACCCAACGGCCAGCCCATGGTCTCGTTCATGAAGGCTTACAAGGAGAAAGGGCTGGATAAAGCCGGCATCCGCTTCCTTGGCGGCGAAGGCTGGGCCGATGAAGATGTCTTGAACGCCGCCGGCGAGGCGATGAACGGTATCTACACCGCCGGTTTCTACTCGTCGTTCCGCCCCGGCGCGGAGAACGCCGCCTTCACAGCGGCATTCGCCAAAACCGTCAACGGCCGTTTCAAGTCCAACTTCCAGGCAGCATCCGCCTATGACGGCATGGCCTTGATCGCCGCCACCCTGACCCGCACCAAAGGCAACGCCGACGGCCCCACTTTCATGGCCGCGCTAAAAGGCTACAAGGCCGCCAGTCCGCGAGGTACGGTCGGCATCGACGACAAGACCAACGACATCGTCCAGACCATCTACATCCGCCGCATCGACAAACTGGCCGATGGCCGCTACGGCGCCACCGAGATAGACCGCTACGACGGCGTGCGCGATCCCGCCAAACCCAACTAAATCAATCCACAGGAGTAAAGTCATGTTCCCTCTGAATCAATGGTATGTCGCGGGCTTCGCGTGGGAGTTGCAAGACAAACCGCTGGCGCGCACGCTGCTCAATCAACCCATCGTTTTGTTCCGCACCGCCGCCGGCGAGATCGCCGCGTTGGAGGATCGCTGCTGCCACCGCAGCGTGCCGCTTTCCTGCGGTTCCATCGATGGCGGCGGCATCCGCTGCGGCTACCACGGCCTGCTGTATGCCCCGAGCGGCGTATGCATCGAGATTCCGGGCCAGGTGAAAATCCCCGGCAAGGCCAAGGTCAAGGCCTATACGTCGGCGGTACGCAACCAGGTGATCTGGATCTGGTTCGGCGCCGATGCGGACAGCCAGCCGTCCGGCCCTCCACCCGAGGTGCCGGCCCACGACGATCCGCACTACCGCTACAAGGGCGGCGCCTTCCACTATCAGGCGCCGTATCAGCTGATCCACGACAACCTGCTGGACCTCAGCCACGTCGGCTACGTGCACGGCAAAACCATCGGCGGCAACGCCCGCACCCACATGGAGGCTCCCACCACGGTGACTTCCGAGGGCGACAACGTGCGCGTGGTGCGATGGATGAAAGGCTCGCAGCCGCCGGCCACCTACTCCGCCGCCTGGCCATTCAAGGGCGCGATCGACCGCTGGCAGGAAATCGACTTCAAAGGCAGCCATTTGCACATCTTCACCGGCGCCGTCGACGCCGGCGCCGAACCGCTCGACAATCCATTGCGCGGCGGTTTCCATATGCGCGGCTTTCACGGCATCACGCCGGAGACAGATACCACCTCGCACTACTTCTGGACCATGGCCAGTTCCGCCCATCCGGACCAGCCGGACAACGCGGAACTGGTCTACCGCCAGACCGAACAAACCTTCGAGGAGGACCGTGTGATCATCGAGGCGCAGTACCGCAACATGCTGCAGTTCTCCGGCGCTCCGATGATGGACATCCATGTCGACGCCGGTGCCAATCGCGCCCGCCGCATCATCGCGCAGCACATCGCCGAGCAGGCGTGACAGGGATGGAAGCGATCATCACTTCAATCGAGGACTGCGGGGACGTCCGCATCTTCAAACTGCGCGCCGCCGACGGCTCAACGCTCCCGCCATACGAAGCTGGGGCACATATCGACGTCACCCTTGGCAATGGCCTGACACGGCAATACTCGCTATGCTGCCGCCAGCCTTCAAGCGATAGCTACCGAATCGCAGTCAGGCGCGATCCGAACTCGCGCGGCGGCTCCGAGTGGTTGCATCAGGAGGCTGCGGAAGGCAGCACCCTGACGCTAGGCCAGCCGCGCAATGCCTTCTCGCTGCGGCCGTCGACAGGCATGCACCTGCTGTTCGCCGGCGGCATCGGCGTCACGCCGCTGCTGTCGATGACTTACGCGTTGCAGCGCGCCGGCCAGCCTTTCCAGCTAGCGTACTTCGTTCGCGGCGAAGACGCGATTGCCTTCATGGATGAGTTGGAGAACGGCCCACTGGCCGGCCACGTCGTCGTGCTCGCAGGCCTGACGCCGCAAGAGAACGCCGCACGGATCGAGGCCATGATGTATGCCGCACCTGCATCGGAAACCACGGTCTACACCTGCGGCCCGGCGGCGTTCATGGACGCCGTCATCGCTTTGGGCACGGCGCGCTTCGGCGCCAGTTCGGTACACAAGGAATCGTTCGGCGCTCCATCGCCGGCTGCGGGAGAGGCACCGTTCACCCTGCGGCTGGTGCGCTCCGGGCGCGACGTCGATGTCCCCGCCGGTAGCAGTGCGCTCGCATGCCTGCACGACGCCGGCATCACGATTGACTGCTCGTGCGAAGTCGGCGTCTGCGGCACCTGCCGCACGGTTGTACTGGACGGCCGGCCCGAACATCTCGACTCGGTGTTGAGCGACGCGGAAAAGCAGGCCAATGCCTGCTTCATGCCGTGCGTTTCCCGATCACTTACGCCAGTGTTGTATCTCGACCTCTAATCGCATTTCCTCCTGTCAAGCAAACACCTGTTGCGCTAACATGGTTTGTACCGGAACACCGGAAAACAATCCATAACAAGACAGGAGATAACATGAAATCATCCACCCTCGTCCCTTCGCTGGCGGCCATCATGCTGGCCGCCGCGCTGCCGGCGTTCGCGCAGAACGCATCCAAGGCGGAAGTCATTGCACTGGTCGACAAGGCCGTCGCAAACATCGAGAAAAAGGGCGCGGAAGATGCCTGCAAGGACTTCGCCGATCCCAAGGGAGGCTACATCCTGGGCGAGTTGTACGTCTTCGTCCAGGACGAGAAAATGAAGATGACCTGCCACGCGGCCAATCCAAAAATGAACGGCAAGGACATGTCGGAACTGAAGGACGCCAACGGCAAGCGCTTCACCAAGGATATGCTGGACGTCGCGATGTCGAACAAGCCAGGCTGGGTCGATTACACCTGGGTCAATCCGGTGACCAAGGCGCTGGAACCGAAGACCTCTTACATCCGACTGGCGGCCGGCAAGTACACCGTCGGCGTCGGCATCTACAAAAAATAAAGAATAAAAAAGGCGCGCCGCGATGGCGCGCCTGTAAATCTCGTCTGTAAGCCAAAAATTAGGCCACCGACACCAGCTTATCAAGCTTGTCGCCGTCGGCCAGCAGGCTGGCGCTGTCGGAATCATGGACGATGCGACCGCGATCGAGCACGATGGCGCGCTTGGTCAACGACAGCGCCAGGCGCGCGTGCTGCTCCACCACGATCACCGACATGCCCTCCTCCTCCACCAGCTTGCGGATCACCCGCACCAGCTCCTGCACGATGATCGGCGCCAGGCCCTCCATTGGCTCGTCGAGCAGCAGGATGCGCGGATTGGTCATCAGCGCGCGCGCGATCGCCACCATCTGCTGCTCGCCGCCGGACAACTGGTTGCCCATGTTGGTGCGGCGCTCGAACAGACGCGGGAAGATCTGATACACCTTCTGTAAATTCCACGGACCGGGACGCGCGACCACGGTCAAGTGCTCTTCCACCGTCAGCGACGGGAACATATGGCGTTCCTGCGGCACCCAGCCCAGGCCCGAGCGCGAGCGCTTGTGCGTCGGCATGCGCGCGATGTCGTTGCCGTCCCAGCGGATGCCGCCGCCGTGCAGCCGTGTCAATCCCATCAACGTCACCAGCAGGCTGGTTTTACCCACGCCATTGCGGCCCAACAGCGCCAGGCTGTCGCCTTCATTCATCGTAAACGACACATCTTCCAGCACGATAGACTCGCCATAGCCGGCGGTGACTTTATCGAGCGCCAGTAACTCACGCATGTTCGGCCTCCCCCAGATACACTTCCTTCACTCGCGGGTCCGCCGCGATTTCCTCCGGCGTGCCTTCGGTCAGCACCTTCCCGCCCACCATCACGGTGATGCGGTCGGCGAAGCGGAACACCAGCCCCATATCATGTTCGATAAAGAGCACCGTCACATCGCGCGGCAGTTGCGTGAGCACTTCGAACAGCTCCTTGCTTTCGGCCGAAGGGATGCCGGCCGCAGGTTCGTCCAGCAGCAGGATGCGCGGCTTGGTCGCCAGCGCAAGCGCTATCTCCACCAGCCGCTGCTTACCGTAGGCCATGCTGCGGGTGATGCTGTTAGCCTGGTCGGTCAGCTTCAAGGTGGCCAGCAGCTCCATCGCCTCGTCGATAACGTCCGGATGGTTTTCCACCGTCTTGTACCAGACCGACTGCAAGCCGCGACGCTCGCTGATGGCCAGCGCCACCGATTCCAGCACCGTCATCCCCGCGAACAAGGTGTTGAGCTGGAAGGTGCGCGTCATGCCGCGATGTACCCGCTCGTGCTGCGGCAGATTGGTGATGTCCTCGCCGCCCAGATAGACCTTGCCGCTGCTGGGCAAGAAGCCGCCCGTCAGCAGATTGATGAAGGTGGTTTTCCCGGCGCCGTTAGGGCCGATCAGCGCGTGGCGCGCGCCTGGTTCGAAGGTCAGGGTCACATCGCTGTTGGCGACGAATCCGCCCCAGCGCTTGCTCAGGCCTTCGGTGCGCAGTGTGGTGTCCTGGCTCATGCCTGCTCCTTACGGGATGGTTTGAAACGCTGGGCGATCTTCTCCAGGCCACCCAGGATGCCGCCGCGCGCGAACAGCACGATCAGCACAAGCAGCAGGCCGATATAGAACTGCCAGTAGGCCGGATTCAGGCCAGCGATATAGTCCTGCGCCACCATGAACACGGCGGCGCCGATCAGCGCACCGTACAGGCGCCCGGTCCCGCCCAGCACCAGCATGATCAGCAGTTCGGCCGAGCGCGGGAAGCCCAGCGCATCGAGTCCGACAAACTGCGTCGTCTGCGCCAGCAGCGCACCGGCCACGCCGGCGATGGCAGCGGCAGCGGTGAAGATGGCGATCAGGCGGCGATTGACGTTGACGCCCAGCGAAGGCATGCGGCGCACACCTTCGCGGATGCCGATCAGGCTCAGACCGAACGGCGACTTGACCACGCGGCGCAGCACCACGAACAGGATGAACAGCACGGCAAAGCTGTACCAGAAGGCCACCGTTCCGTTCAAGTCGAATTCGAACACGCCGAACAGCTTACCCACCATCATGCCTGACAAGCCATCGACACCACCGGTGATGAAGGACGCCTTGTTGGCCGCTTCGTGCAGCATCAGGCAGATGCCCATGGTGACCATCAATCGCGTCAAGTCCTGGCCGCGTACGACCAGGAACGATGTGACGAAGCCGAACACGCCCGCCACCACCGCGCCGGCCAACAGGCCGCTCAGCGGCTCGCCCCAGCCATGCACCGCCAGCAAACCGGCGGTGTAGGCGCCCAGGCCGAAGAAGGCGGCATGTCCCAGCGAGACGATGCCGGCGTAGCCCAGGATCAGATCCAGCGACAACGCGAACAAGCCGATGATCATGATCTGGCTAATCAGCACCAGATAGCCGGGGAAGAAGAAGTACGCGGCAACCGGCATCAGCCAGAAGACGATTTCCAGCGGCTTCCAGCGATCGTTCGGCAGGTTCAGTTGGCGTTTCTGTAGTGGCGTCATGACGGTCTTTGCGACTGGAACAGGTTTAACTGCGGTTTCGGTAAAGGCGTTCATGCTTTCCTCCGCACCAGGCCAGCCGGGAAGACGATCAGCAGCACAACCATCAGCGCATAGATGACGAAGGCACCGATTTCAGGCACGTAGTATTTGCCGGCGACGTCGAACACGCCCAGTATCAGCGCGGCCAGCAGCGGTCCCTTGATGGTTCCGGCGCCACCCACCGCCACGACAAGCAGGAAGTAGACCATGTATTTGATCGGGAAGGTCGGATCGAGGCCCAGCACGTCGATGCCAAGGCCGCCACCAAGGCCGGCCAAGCCGGAACCCAGCGCGAAGGTCAGGCTGAACACCAGGCTGACGTTGATGCCTAGGCCTGCGGACGCGGTTTGATTGTCGACCGAAGCGCGGATCTGCGCGCCGAAGCGGGTGCGCTCGATCAGCAGTCCAAGCGCGATGGTGATCAATACCACGATACCGATCAGGAACAGCCGGTAGGCGCCGACATCGAGGCCAAACAGCGATACCTGTCCATGCAGCCAGGCCGGCAGCGTGACCGGCTGCTGCGTCGGTCCAAAGAAGAAGGTGGCTGCGGCCACGGACATGAAGGTCAGGCCGATGGAGAACAGCACCTGATCGAGGTGGCTGGCCTTATACAGGCGGCGATACAGCGTCCGCTCCAGCACCAGCCCCACCAAGGCGGAGGCGATGAACGCCAGCGGCAGCGACGCCAGGAACGGCACGCCAAGGCGTGACAGCAGCATCACGCTGACATACCCGCCCAACATCGCGAAAGCGCCGTGGGCCAGGTTAATAAAGTTCATCATCCCCATCGTGACCGACAGGCCGACGCTGATGAGGAAAAGGAGGCTGCCATAGGCGATGCCGTCAAACAGCACGCCGGCGAGATTTCCTAGCATGGCTGCCTCCGTCGATACGCAAGGCGCTCGTTGGCGCCGTTTTTTTGCTTGTTCATTTTGTCTCCTGCACTTGGAACTGCATTAAATCACAGCGTAAATCAACGCGGCTTTACACCCTTTCGATGATCATCGCGATGCCCTGCCCCACGCCGATGCACATGGTGCACAGCGCATAGCGCCCGCCCGTACGCTGCAGCTGATAGGTGGCGGTGGTGACCAGGCGCGCGCCGCTCATGCCCAGCGGATGGCCCAGGGCGATCGCGCCGCCGTTGGGATTAACGCGTGGATCGTCGGCGCTCAGACCCAGTTCGCGCAGCACGGCCAGGCCTTGCGCGGCGAATGCTTCGTTCAATTCGATCAGGTCCATCTGCTCCAGCGTCAACCCGGTCTGGCGCAGCAGCTTTTGCACCGCCGGCACCGGACCGATGCCCATCACGCGCGGCGCCACGCCCGCCGTGGCCATGCCGACGATGCGCGCGAGCGGCTTGAGGCCGTGCTTTTGCATGGCGTCGCCACTGGCGATCAGCAGCGCGCAGGCGCCGTCGTTGATGCCGGAGGCGTTACCGGCGGTGACGCTGCCTTCGGGACGCACGACGCCTTTCAGCTTGGCCAGCGCCTCCATGCTCGTCGCGCGCGGATGCTCGTCCTGCGCGAAGACGACAGGGTCGCCTTTCTTCTGCGGGATCGACACCGGCACGATCTCGCGTTCGAAAACGCCTGCGGCGATCGCCGCCGCGGCCCGCTCCTGGCTCGCCAACGCGAACGCATCCTGGTCCAGGCGGCTGACGCTGAAATCCTGGGCGACGTTTTCCGCCGTCTCCGGCATCGTGTCGGTGCCGTAGGCTTCCTTCATCTTCTTGTTGACGAAACGCCAGCCCATTGTCGTATCCTGCAGCGAGGCGCTGCGCGAGAAGGCCGAATCGGCCTTGCCCATCACGAAAGGCGCGCGCGTCATCGATTCGACGCCGCCCGCGATCATCAGGCAGGCGTCGCCGGCCTGGATCGCGCGCGCCGCAGTGCCCACGGCATCCATGCCGGAGCCGCAAAGACGGTTCAAGGTGGTGCCGGGCACCTGCTCCGGCAGTCCGGCCAGCAGCGCCGACATGCGCGCGACGTTGCGGTTATCCTCGCCCGCCTGGTTGGCGCAGCCGTAGATCACATCGTCCACCTGGTCCCATTGGACGCCTGGATTGCGCTTCATCAGTTCGCGCAGCGGCACCGCGCCCAGGTCGTCGGCACGCACGTCCTTCAGCGCGCCGCCGTAACGGCCGATCGGGGTGCGGATCGCGTCGCAGATATATGCTTCGTTCATGTTTCGATCCTCGTATTAAATTCTGTTGTTGGCGGTGGCCGGCGGCAGCAGCTTGGTGCCGGTGGCCGCCTGCAGCTCTTCAAAGGTCAATCCGGGCGCCATTTCGCGCACCGCCAGACCGTTTGGCGTCACGTCCAGCACGGCCATGTCGGTATAGATGCGGTTGACGCAAGCGACGCCGGTCAGCGGATAGGTGCATTGTTCGACGATTTTGCTCTCGCCGGTCTTGGTCAGGTGGTCCATCATCACGAACACCTGCTTGGCGCCGATCGCCAGATCCATTGCACCGCCGACGGCCGGTATCGCATCGGGCGCGCCGGTATGCCAGTTGGCCAGATCGCCGTGCTCGGACACCTGGAAGGCGCCCAGCACGCAGACGTCCAGATGGCCGCCGCGCATCATCGCGAACGAATCGCCATGGTGGAAGTAGGCTCCGCCGGTCAGCAGGGTCACCGGCTGCTTGCCGGCGTTGATCAGGTCTTCGTCCTCTTCGCCCGGCGCGGGAGCGGGCCCCATGCCCAGCAGGCCGTTCTCGCTGTGCAGGAATACCTCGCGCTCGGACGGCAGGTAATTGGCGACCTTGGTCGGCAAGCCGATGCCCAGGTTGACGTAGGCGCCTTCGGGAATGTCCTGCGCCACACGGGCCGCGATCTGGTCGCGGCTATATCGATTAGTCATGCATCCTCCTGCACCACGCGTTGAACGAAGATGCCCGGCGTGACGATCACTTCCGGATCGAGTTCGCCCAGCGGCACCACCTTGCGTACCTGCGCGATCGCCACCTTGGCCGCCATCGCCATGATCGGGCCGAAATTGCGCGCGGTTTTGCGGTAGACCAGATTACCCCAGCGATCGCCCTGCAGCGCCTTGATCAGCGCGAAGTCGGCGTGGATCGGCGACTCCAGCACGTAGTGGCGTCCGTCGATCAGGCGCGTCTCCTTGCCCTCGGCCAGCAGCGTGCCGTAGCCGGTCGGCGTGAAGAAGCCGCCGATGCCGGCGCCGGCGGCGCGGATGCGCTCCGCCAGATTCCCTTGCGGTGTCAATTCCAGCTCGATCTCGCCGGCGCGGTACAGCGCGTCGAAGTGCTGGGAGTCGGCCTGGCGGGGGAACGAGCAAATAATCTTGCGCACCCGTTTGGCCTTGAGCAGCGCGGCCAGTCCGGTTTCGCCGTTGCCGGCGTTGTTGTTGACGATGGTGAGCTCGCGCGCGCCTTGCGCGATCAGCGCGTCGATCAGCGCCGATGGCATGCCCGCGTTGCCGAAGCCGCCGATCATGACGGTGGCGCCGTCGTGGATGTCGGCCACCGCGTGCTCCAGTGATTCAAAAGTTTTATCGATCATATCTTTGCCTTGATGATTCGTCGCCCGCTTGTCGTTTTACTTATGTGTTTTATTTTTCGTCTTGTGCGATAATCGAACTAATGATTGATTACCGCACAGCCAGTGTAGAACTTGCGCATGCCTTGGTCAAGAAAAAACGCCAATTAAATCCACCGTCTGCATTAAAATCACGCCATGTCAAAAGCCACCACCACCGAAACCAGCGCCGCCGAGGCGGATGACGAACGCGAACCGACCATCGCCGAGCAGATCGACGCGATGACCGATCCCAGTTTCATGACTTCCCTCGCCCGCGGCCTGGCCGTGGTACAGGCCTTCAGCGATTCGCGCAAGCCGCAGACCATCGCCAACATCAGCCAGAAAACGGGCATTCCGCGCGCGGCGGTGCGCCGCTGCCTGCACACACTGCGCGAACTGGGTTATGTGGACGCCGAGCTGAATAATTTTTCGCTGCGTCCCAAAGTGCTCACGCTTGGCTATTCCTATCTGTCGTCGACGCCGTTGACGGTGTCGGCCCAGCCCTACCTGAACGACATCAGCCGCACGCTCAATGAATCGAGTTCGATGGCGGTGCTGGAGGACGGCGAGGTACTGTACGTCGCGCGCGCGTCCACCTCGCGGGTGATGTCGGTGGCGCTCAACACGGGCAGCCGATTGCCAGCCTATTGCACCTCGCTAGGCCGCGTGATGCTGGCGCATCTGCCGCCCGATGAGCTGGAGCAGTATCTGGCCAAGACCAAGCTGCGTGCGATGACCGAGAACACGGTCGTCAACCAGAAGCGCCTGCGCGAAATCCTGGCCGACGTGCGGCGGGACGGCTATGCGGTCAACGACGAGGAGCTGGAGTTGGGCCTGCGCTCGATCGCGGTGCCGGTGCGCGGCGCCTCCGGCCAAGTGCTGGCGGCGCTGAACGTGGGCGCGCAAGCGGCCCGGGTCAGCGTCAAGCAGCTGGAGAAGGAGTTCCTGCCGGTGCTGCTGCGCGGTGCGCAGGAGTTGGCGATTCTGCTGCCATAGTTCCACGTAGGGCGGATTAGGCGGAACGCCGTAATCCGCCAAGAGCCGCCAATGCCGGCTTAGAAGCTGTGACGCAAACCGCCCATAACACCGTTCTGCGTCTTGCCAACGCCAACGGTGCCGCCGGCATCCAGCGCGATCGCCGACAAGCCGCTGTTCTTCATGCGGCCGATGCCGCCATAGACGGCGGTCCGCTTCGAGAAGTAGTAGGTCAGGCGCGCCGTCAGCATGGTCGCATCCGCGCTGCTGTTCTTCACGTCGCGCTTGGCCACCTGCGCGTCCAGCGTGGTCAATGGCGTGACCGGATAGCTCACCCCCAGGAAATACAGATCCGACTCCGTCAGCCCCGTTACCGCGCGCGTGGTGCGGTCGACCACGCCGGCGCCGATCTTGCCCTCGCCGACCTTGAAGTAACCGTTGACGGTAATGCGCTTGTCACTGTTGTCGCTGCTCGTCAGGCCGGCGGCGGCGCCGGTGTTCCCGTACAGGATGTCGTAGGACGCATTCAAGCCGTACGCCGGAATCTCGTAGCCGAACAACGCGGTGACCTGGCGGCAAGCCTTCGAATTGCCCGGCACCTCGCCGGCGCAGCCGGTGGCCGCTGGACCGCCGGCGGCCGACGAATCGCGCCCGGTGCTATAGGTTGCGCCCACCACGAAGTTATTGAAGTTACCCAGGTAGCCAATGGCGTTGTCGCTGCGCGCGTTCGGCAGATACGGATCGATGCTGCCGATCGCGAACAGGTTAGGCCCCATCACGTCGGCCTTCTGGCCGGCGATGTAGGTCATATTGATCTGGCGTCCCAGGGTGACGGTGCCGAAGGCGCCCTTCAACCCCACCGATGCCTGGCGGCCGAACAGGCGGTTGCCCTGCTGGCTGGTGCCGGTATCGAGCGCGAGGCCCGACTCCAGCGTGAAGACCACCTGCAGCCCGCCGCCCAGATCCTCGACGCCGCGGAAGCCGATCCGCGACGGGAAGGAACCCGTCAGCGAAGGCATCTTGGTCACGGAATCGCCGGCGGCATTGACGTTGGTGACGTGAACCAGGCCGGTGTCGAGCAGGCCGTACACGGTCACATTGGATTGCGCCATCGCTGCGGATGCGCCCATGCCTGCCAGAAGCGCCACGGCGCAACGGATACTGTTTTTCATTACTGTCTCCTGTTATTTTATTGGATGTGCGATTATCGAACATTAGGTTGTTAATCGCACATAAATTGGATACTATGATTGTCGCGGGACGTTGTCAAGAAACAGAACGGAAGCGATGACTCCACAAAACGACACTAAAATGGTCCCGACGTGGCGCTTCGCATCGCCCCACATAGACAAAAACAGAACCAGACAGGAGACCGGCATGACGATGAAAAAATTTGTAAATATTGCGACACTAGCGACACTTGCGGCCATCACCCTGGCCGCCGTGCCGCTGGCGCGCGCACAGGACACCATCAAGGTCGGCGTGATCGCCGCGTTTTCCGGCCCCTTCGCCGACTACGGCAAGCAGATGGAAGGCGGCATCAAAGCCTATATGGCGCAGAACGGCGCGACGGTGGCAGGCAAGAAGATCGAGATCATCGTCAAGGACACCACCGGCCCTTCGCCGGAAATCGCCAAGCGCCTGGCGCAGGAACTGGTCGTGCGCGACAAGGTCGACTTCCTGGCCGGCTTCGGCCTGACGCCGGAGGCACTGGCGGTTGCGCCGATCGCGGAACAGGCCAAGAAGCCGATGATCATCATGAACGCGGCCACGTCGATCATCACCACCAAGTCCAACTACATCGCCCGCTTTTCCATGACGCTGCCGCAAATTTCGGCGCCGATGGCGACATGGGCGGTGAAGAACAATATCAAGAAGGTCGTCACCCTGGTGGCGGACTACGGTCCCGGCATCGATGCCGAGGCCGCGTTCAAGAATGAACTGGTCAAGGGTGGCGGCACGGTGACCGAATCGATCCGCGTCCCGCTGCGCAATCCTGAGTTCGCGCCCTACATCCAGCGCATCAAGGACGCCAAGCCGGACGCGGTGTTCATCTTCGTGCCGGCCGGCGAGCAAAGCATCGCCTTCATGAAAGGCTATCGCGAGCGCGGTCTGGCCGAAGCGGGCATCAAGGTGATCGCCACCGGCGATCTGACCGACGACCACGTGCTGCCGGCGATGGGCGACTCCACCTTGGGCGTGATCACCACCTTCCACTATTCGGCCGCGCACAAATCTCCGGAGAACGCGGCGTTCCTTAAAAGCTTTGCGGCGGCCAATCCGAGTGGCGGCCGTCCCAACTTCATGGCCGTGGCGGCGTATGACGGCATGGCCGCGATCTATGAAGTGGTCCGCAAGCTGAATGGCAAAATCGACGGCGACAAGGCGATGGAGATCCTCAAGACGATCAAGCTCAATAGCCCGCGCGGCCCGATCGCGATCGATCCGCAAACCCGCGATATCGTGCAGACGGTCTATGTCCGCAAGGTGGAGAAGATCGGCAATGAGGTCTACAACGTGGAGTTCGACCAGTTCGCCAACCAGAAGGATCCGGGTAAATAAGGCGTTTCACATGCTGGCCGGCGGCGGCATCGCCGCCAGCACCACGGCGGCCAGCATGGCGCCGGCCAGCGCCACCGACTCCAGTTGCAACAGCGTTGTAATACGCGTCATCGCGCCGGTCCGGCCCACTGCCGCACCGGGGAAGCCGATGAATTTATTGTAACCGCCCACCGCGACGGCCAGCGCCACCAGCAGCAGCTTGACCGCCAGCGTCGTCTCGTAAGCGCCAGTTCCCACCTGCGCCCACGTGCCGAACACCCGCCACGCGTTGTAGACGCCACTGGCCGCGATGCCCGCCAGCGCGAACGTCGCCGCATCGGACAATAGTTCGAGATAGCGCGCCGGTGCGCCCGATTTCGATGAGGCCAGCGGCAATACCAGCCAGCCCGCCACCGCCACCGCCCCGACCCACACGCAGATCAGCAGCAAATGCAACCATTCGACCAACACGCCGGCCCTGAACAAGCCGTGTTCCGCCGCATGGCTGTTGCCAGCACGGCTGAAGGCGAAACCGCCCAACAGCAGCAGCGTGATCCAGTCGCGTCCCGGCAGCCGCCGGCCGAACCAGTACAGCGCGATGACCAGCAACAGACAGATGCCGCCCCCCGCGCCGATACGGCCATAGGCGCTGCGCGAGAGCAGCATCGAGAACGCATCTGCGGCCTCGCCCAGCGGCACGTCGGCCATCGCGGCGGCGGCGGCCCACAAGGCGGCGCAACTGGCCAGCAGTCCAGCCAACGCCGCCACGGGCATCGATTTATCCAGCGACGCGCGCGCCTTCAGCGCCCATGCCTGTTCGTCCGCCTGGCCGCCAGCGCGCAGCCAGCGGCCCGCCAATACCGCCGCCAGCATCCATGCCAGGGCGAGATTGAGCAGCAGCGCGCCGGCCGCCTGCAGTGTCGCCGTGGCGGTCAACTCACTTCACCGAAAAATTGTACTGGCCGTTGCGGCGATGGCCATCCGGTCCGACCGCCACCCAGCGCACGATGTAGCCGCCGGATTTAAGCGCGGGCAGATCGAGCTTCAACAGCCGCTTGTTGGTCGCGTCCACCGCCGCCTTGCCGACATCCGGAACCGCCTTGCCGGTTGCATCCTGCAGGACGATGGAGCTGAACGCCGGCTCCACGTCTTCATTGAAGGTCAGCGCGATCGCACTTGGCGCCTTGTCCAGTTGCGCGTTGGCGGCCGGCTCCGACAACTGGATTGTGGCGTGCGCCATTGCCAGCGGACTTGCCAGCGTCGCGGCGCCGAGGACGACACTCAGAACCAGGGATTGGAGTCGGTGCATGATGATTCCTTTTCAATGAACATGGGGTAGACATGACGTTCACTTTACAAGCTTCCCCCATAGGAAGGTCAAGCTTTTTCTGGCCCCGGAATCACACTCGACAGGAATGCGAAAAAACACCGTCCCATTCGGTAGTTTGTGCCGAAACACCGGGCCGTCCCGCGACATCCTAGCGTTCTTCTCGCGGCGCTGGCGCGGCCTGCGCCGGCTGGGTTAGCATGGCTGCTCGCCGCCTCCGATCGGCGGCATGTGAAAAGGAGTTACCGTGACAGACCAACTATCCGCGACGGCGGTCAGCTACCGCCGCATCACCGACAACGACGCCGAGGCGGCGCACCGCCTGTCGCTGTCGGTGCGCTGGCCGCACCGCCTGGACGACTGGCGCTTCATGCTGCGCCTTGGCGCCGGCTTCGTCGCCGAGGATGGCGAAGGCATCGTCGGCACCGCCATGTGCTGGAGCCATGGCACCGAGTTCGCATCGCTCGGCATGGTCATCGTCGACGCCGCGCGCCAGGGCCAGGGCATAGGCCGCAAGCTGATGTCGATGGTGATGAATGAACTGGGCAACCGTAACGTGCTGCTGCACGCGACCGAAGCGGGCAAGCCCCTGTACGAGAAAATGGGATTCAAGCAGACCGGCGAGATCCACCAGCATCAGGGCACGGTGTTCAAATCGCCGCTGATGCCGTTGCAGCCGGGCGAACGCATACGCCCTCTGGGTTCGCGCGACGGCGCCCGGCTGGCCGCGCTGGGCGCGCGCGCCGCCGGCATGCCGCGCAACACCGTGCTGGCGGCGATGCAGGACGTCGCCGAAACCGTCGTTATCGACCGCTACGACGAGGTGATCGGCTGCGCCATGCTGCGCCGCTTCGGCCATGGCTACGCCATCGGGCCGGTGATCGCGCCCGATATCGACCGCGCCAAGGCCCTGATCAGTCATTGGACCGGCACCTACGGCGGCGCCTTCCTGCGCATCGACGTCACCGGCTGGAGCGGCCTGAGTCCTTGGCTGAACGAACTCGGTCTGGTGCAGGTCGACAGCGTGGTGGCGATGGTACGCGGCGAGGCGCCGCTGTCCGACGCCGGTGTGCGGCAGTTCGCCGTCATCAGCCAGGCGCTCGCCTGAACGGCTTGGCGACGGCGCGGCAGAAAATGCTGCGCCGTCAAAAAAAACGCAATGAACGCGTGCCCGGCGGGGGCCGTTCCGCAAGCACCCGCTGACACAACGGTCCTAACATGGAGTCATACCACCACATGGATTTCATCATGACCGACACCTCCCTGGCGGACCTGGACCGCCAACACCTGATACACCCCGTCTCGAACTTCCGCGCGCATGAAAAGCGCGGCCCGACCATCCTGTCCTCCGGCCGCGGCGCATGGCTGCGGGACGACCAGGGACGCGAGCTGCTGGATGCCTTCTCCGGACTGTGGTGCGTCAACACCGGCTACGGCCAGGAAAGCATCGTTGCGGCGGCGACGGAACAGATGCGCCGGCTGCCCTACGCCACCGGCTACTTCAGCTTCTCGTCGGAACCGGCCATCGAACTGGCCGCGCGCCTGGTCGAACTGGCGCCGGCATCGCTGCGGCATGTGTACTTCACGATGGGTGGTTCGGACGCGGTCGACGCCGCGCTGCGCTACATCAGCTACTACAACAACTCGAGAGGTCAGCCGCGGCGCGACCAGTTCATCTCGCTGCAGCGCGGCTACCACGGCTCGTCCTCGGTCGGCGCCGGGCTGACCGCGCTGCCGGTGTTCCACCGCCACTTCAATCTGCCGCAACCGAACCAGCATTACCTGCCGTCGCCGTACGCCTATCGCAGCCCGGTCGGCGACGATCCTCAAGCACTGATCGCGGCCTCGGTCGCCGACCTGCGCGCCAAGGTCGCGGAGCTTGGCGCGGACCGCGTGGCCGCCTTCTTCTGCGAGCCGATACAGGGTTCGGGCGGCGTGGTGGTGCCGCCCAAGGGCTGGCTCAAGGCGATGGCCGACGCCTGCCGCGAACTGGGCATCCTGTTCGTGGTCGACGAGGTGATCACCGGCTTTGGCCGCACCGGCCCGCTGTTCGCCTGCGCGGCGGAGGACGTGGAGCCGGACATGATGACCCTCGCCAAAGGCCTGACCGCCGGCTACGCGCCGATGGGCGCCCTGATGATGTCGGACGCGATCTACCAGTCCATCGCCGACGGCGCAGGTCCCGACATCGTGGTTGGCCACGGCCAAACCTACTCCGCCCACCCGGTCAGCGCGGCCATCGGCCTGGAGGTGCTGCGCCTGTACCACGAGGGCGGCCTGCTGGCCAACGGCGCGGCGCAAACTCCGCTCTTCGAGGGCGGCCTGCGCGCGCTCTTCGCCCATCCGCTGGTCGGCGACGTCCGTAGCCGGGGGTTGCTCGGCGCGCTGGAACTGGTCGCCGACAAGGGTAGCAAACGCCAGTTCGACCCGGCGCTGCGCCTGCACGAGCGGATAACGACGGCCGCCTATGAAAACCGCCTGATCTTCCGCGCCTTCGGCGACAACATCCTCGGCTTCGCGCCGGCGCTGTGCTACACCGCCGACGAGTTCGCGATCATGTTCGAGCGTCTCAAGAACACGCTGGACCAGGTGCTTGAACAGCCGGAAGTGCGCCGGGCGGTGGCCTGACGCCGCCCGCTTTTCCCGCTAAAACCATCATGCTACAATCAGGCCGGCAACCACCCCAAGGCTGCCAGCCGAACAAGGGAAATCATGTTAGAAGGCGCGTTTAAACTGGATCGCATCGACATCCGCATCCTGTCCCACCTGCAGCAGAGTGGCCGGATTGCCAACGTTGATCTGGCCGATGCCGTGGGCCTGTCGCCCAGCCCCTGCCTGATCCGCGTCAAGCGGCTGGAAAAGGCCGGCTATGTCACCGGCTACGGCGCCCACATCGAGCTGGAAAAGATCGGCAACGTGCAGCTGGTGTTCACCCAGGTTACGTTGTCGGACCACCGCCGCGAGGACTTCACCAAGTTCGAGGCGGCGGTGCGCAAGATCGACGAAGTGGTCGAGTGCCACCTGGTCAGCGGTGGTTTCGACTACCTCCTGAAGTTCGTCACCACCGGCGTGGTGCACTACCAGACCATCATCGAAGGGCTGCTCGACCAGCATATCGGCATCGAGAAGTACTTCAGCTACATCGTCATCAAGTCGCCGTTCACCAAGGGCTACTACCCTGTCGATAAACTCTTCACGCAGAACTCCTGACCGCCGAAAGCGGCGCGGCATATTCTGCCGCCGCCGCGCGATATTCGCAATTTCCCCCGCTTCACCCTGCCCTCAACGGCCCCCTCCTCCTCCCCTCCGCCGCTACCATGGTCCTCAGTCCACCACACCGAGGGCATATCCATGAACCATACAAATTTAACGTTGACGCTGGAGCGGGAAGAGCTGCTTTGCGACGGCAATTACGTCGATGGCGCCTGGCGGCCCGGCCGCGCGGGCTCGCGTTACGCGGTTGTCAATCCCGCCGACGGCCTGGCCTTCGCCGAGGTGCCCGACAGCGATGAAGCCGACGCGCGCGATGCAACCGACAGTGCGGTCAACGCCTTCGAAAGCTGGCGCGCGCGCAGCGCCCGCGAGCGCGCCGCGCTGCTCAAGCGTTGGCACACGCTTATCCTGGCCAACAAGGAAGACCTGGCGCGCCTGATCTCGCGCGAGCAGGGCAAGCCGCTGGCCGAGGCGCGCGGCGAGGTGTTGTACGGCGCCTCGTACGTCGAATGGTTTGCCGAGGAAGCAGTACGTACCTACGGCGACATCATTCCGGAGCCGGTGCGCGGCCGCAAACTGATGGTGGTCAAGGAGCCGGCCGGCGTGGTCGCCGCCATCACGCCCTGGAACTTCCCGCTGGCGATGATCGCCCGAAAAATCGCCCCGGCGCTGGCCGCCGGCTGCACGGTGGTCGCCAAGCCGGCCGAGGACACGCCGCTGACGGCGCTCGCACTGGTGCGACTGGCGCACGAAGCGGGTATCCCGCCCGGCGTGCTCAATATCGTCACCGCCTCGCGCGAGAGCACCCCGGCCGTCGTCGGCGCCTGGCTGGAGGATGCGCGCGTGCGCAAGATCACCTTCACCGGCTCGACCGCCGTCGGTAAAAGCCTGGCGCGCGACTCGGCCGCCACGCTCAAGAAGCTGTCGCTGGAACTTGGCGGCAACGCCCCCTTCATAGTCTTCGACGACGCATGTCTCGAGGACGCCGTCGACGGCCTGATGGCGGCCAAATTCCGCAACGGCGGTCAAACCTGCGTCAGTCCCAACCGGGTCTACGTGCAAGCCAGCGTCTACGCGCGCTTCGCCGAATTGCTGACGGCGCGCGTGTCGGCGCTGGTGGTCGGCCCGGCCACCGATCCGGCGTCGCAAATCGGTCCCATGATCAACCGCCGCGCTCTCGACAAGATCGCCGCCCACGTCGCCGACGCCGTGGAACGCGGCGCCGAGCTGCTGTGCGGCGGCCGCCAGCCCGCCGGCGCCGACATCCCGTCGTCCACCTACTACGCGCCGACCGTGCTGGCGGGTGCCAGCCACGACATGCTGCTGGCGCGCGAAGAGACATTCGGCCCCGTGGTGGCGCTGTTCCGCTTCGCCACCGAGGACGAAGTGGTAGCCGCCGCCAACGACACGCCGTTCGGCCTGGCCGCCTACTTTTACGCGCGCGACGTCTCGCGCGTGTGGCGGGTGGCCGACCGCCTGGAGACCGGCATCGTTGGCATCAACGAAGGCGCGCTGGCGGCGGAATCGGCGCCATTCGGCGGCGTCAAGGAATCCGGCTATGGACGCGAAGGCTCGCGCTATGGACTGGACGACTACATGCACACCAAATATCTCTGTCTTGGAGGACTGAAGCAATGACCATGGAAACCTACCCGATCGAAATCGAGTTCCCCGACCTCACACCCTACGTTGAGGGCAATACCGGCATCCCCTATGTCTATACCTACGACAGCGGTGCGCCGGGGCCGCACACGATGATCAACGCCCTCACCCACGGCAACGAGGTATCCGGCGCGATCGCGGTCAAGGCACTGATCGACGGCGGCGTGCGGCCCCGGCGCGGCAGCTTGACGCTATCCTTCGCCAACATCGACGCCTATCTCAGCTTCGATCCCAAACGGCCGGACGCCTCGCGTTTCGTCGACCAGGACTTCAACCGCGTATGGATGCCGGCCACGCTGGACGACATGACGCTCGACTCATCCGAATTGCGGCGCGCGCGCGCCATGCGGCCGCTGATCGATAAGGTCGATTATCTGCTCGACCTGCACTCGATGCACGAGCGCAGCGCGCCGCTGACGGTGAGCGGCCCGCTGCAAAAAGGCATAGACATGGCCGTCAAACTTGGTGTGCCGGAGCACATCATCAGCGACGAGGGTCATCCCGAGGGCCGCCGCATGCGCGACTACGGCCAGTTCGGCGATCCGGCCAAGCCGCACACCGCGCTGCTGGTTGAAAGTGGCCAGCATTGGGAGGCCGCCGGGGTCGAGGTGGCGCGAAACTGCTGCGCGCGATTCCTGCTCTTGTGCGGCAACCTGGACGCCGCCGACATCCCGCCCGGCTGGCTCAAACCGCACCCGCCGTCGCAAAAAGTGATCCGCGTGACCGAACCGGTGGTCGCCAGCGGCACCGACTTCCGCTTCGCTGGCGAATACACCGGCCTGGAGACCTTCGCCGACGCCGGCACCCTCATCGGCTGGGACGGCGACAAGCCGGTGCGTACACCCTATCCCAACTGCGTGCTGGTCATGCCGTCGCTGCGCCAGTTGCGCGCCGGTGTCACGGTGGTGCGCCTCGGCCAACTACTCGATTAACCCAAAAGGAGATTAAACCATGCAAAGCAATTCCGTTATCCGCTTCAGCGACATCGCGCCGGAGGTCACATCGCAGCATCCGGACGAGGCCAATCGCATCAAGGGAAATCCGCTGCGCATCGCCCGCGAATACTTCGCCAACGACACGCACGGCGTGCGCGCCGGCACCTGGGAAGCAGGCGAAGGCATTTACCGCATCGCGCTGGGCGCCGACAAGCACGAGCTGTTTCACATTCTGACCGGCCGCGTGATCATTTCGGAACCCGACGGCGGCAACCCGCGCCAGTTCCTGCCCGGCGACACCGGCGTCATCCCGCCGGGGTTCAAGGGTATCTTCGAGATCGTCGAAGCGGCCAGTAAATTCTGGGTGGTCACGGAGCTGAAGGACTCCGCGACCGTCTGACATCAGAAGTAGCGCACCCAGGCCTGTTTCGAGGTGCGCTTGAAGTTTGCAAAGGCCTTGCACGGCACGTACAACACCGGCATCAACGCAACTGCGACCACCCACACAGGCCACAAGGAATCAACGCCGAAACGCGTGCCGTGATTGGCGCCGAACATCATGACCAGCGCCTTCTGCATATACAGCAACAGCAGCAGATGGAACAGGTAATAGAACATCGGCGCGCCGCCGA
Source organism: Duganella sp. GW821-FHT07F09 (assembly GCF_059418705.1). Lineage (NCBI taxonomy): Bacteria > Pseudomonadati > Pseudomonadota > Betaproteobacteria > Burkholderiales > Oxalobacteraceae > Duganella > Duganella sp. GW821-FHT07F09. Next base: position 349,882 of record NZ_JBWKQJ010000007.1, read on the forward strand.
AGGTCGCGAAAGCGCGGGTCAGCAAATTATCGTGCGGCTCCAGCCACGCCAGCACCAGCATTCCGGTCCCTATCGTCATCAGCGCGAAATCCAGCGACGGCGGATACTTGGTGAAGTTCAGGAAGGACATCAGTGTCTTGACCGCCGTCTCCCCCTGCACCCAGGGCAGCTCCTCGCCGTAGATATTAAACCCGCGCAGCACCAGCAACAAAAGCAAGGCGCCGCCGCCGATCAGGCGCAGTAGCAGGCGGCGGCGCTCCGGCGCCATTGCACGCGCATACAGCGGACCGGCCGCATAGCCCAGCAGGATCACGCCTATCCAGGGCAGCAGCGGATAAGTGACCTTGACCTTGACCGCGCCGTCGGCGACCAGGAAGCCGCGATGCAGCAGCAAGGTCCATGCGTCGTAGGCGATGCTGCCCGGTTCAAAGCTGATCCAGGTCAGCGCGTTGTGGCCGGCCACAATCAGCGCGCCGACCGCGCCCAGCACCTTGAGCGGCAGCTTGTGCACCAGCGCCAGGAACATCATGGCCAGGCCGATCACCCAGATCACCTGCAAATACATCACCGGCTGCGGGAACGTGCCGACCCAGGCGAAATTGACCACCACCAGTTCCAGCACCACCAGCAGCAACCCGCGCTTGAACAGGAATCCTGTGGCGTCGCGCGGACCGGCGGCCGGATGCGCGTACAGCCAGGCCGACAGGCCGGTCAGGAACACAAACATCGGTGCGCAGAAATGCGCCACCGCGCGGGTGAAGAACAGATCCGGCGGCATGCTGTCGACGGTCATCGGATCGCTGATCGGCACGTGCAGATAGATCGCCTCGCGCACGTGGTCGAACAGCATGATCAGCATCACCAGGCCGCGCAGCACGTCGATCACGGCGATACGCGATTTGACCAGTTGCGCCGCCGGGTCCAGGACGGCGGTCCGGGGCGGCTTGACCCGGTCCTGGAACGCGGGTTTGAAAGTACTGGTGTGGTCCATAGTCGATTCTCTGTAGAGTTGAAAAGAAGTCCGGCGGCCACCGTAGCTCCGCCACCATGTCAATATTGTACGGAGCGGGTACGGGTTTTTCTGCTTAGTTATCCGTCGCCGGTGACGTTTCGACAGCTATGTAAGCCTTGCGACGGCATTTTCTACGGCCGGCAATCTATGCTGATCCGCCCATGGAAAACCGCCGCTTGTGCGCTGGCGGCCACGCGAAACGCGACAATCCCGCGACATAAATATGATGTAATGACATCCATGACAAAGCTCAGAGGCGCATCGATGAATTCCACGCTTTCCCCGCAGCAGAACCCAGCCTCCGCACTGTCCCGCCGCGACATGCTGCGCCGTCTCGCAGCCGGCGGCGTCCTGCTGTCGTCGTCAGGCTTGTTGTCGGCTGCGCCGGCACCCCGCAAGGGCGGCCAGTTGACCATCGCCACCCAGTCCAGCTCCACCGCCGACACGCTCGATCCGGCGCGCGGCGCGCTGTCGACCGACTACCTGCGCGCGCATATGTTCTTCAGCGGCCTGACCACGCTCGACGCGCACCTGGCGCCGCAGATGGCGCTGGCCGAGGAAATGGCCACCGACGACGCGATCACGTGGACGGTCCGCTTGCGCAAGGGCGTCGTCTTCCATGATGGCAAAGCGCTGACCTCCGCCGACGTGGTCTACTCGCTCAGGCGCCACAACGATACGGCCATCGGCTCCAAGGTGCGCGGCGTGGCCCAGCAGTTCGCGTCGGTGCGCGCGATCGATCCGCTGCTGGTGGAGATCACGCTGACCGGCGCCAACGCCGATCTGCCGGTGATACTGGCGACATCGCACTTCGTGATCATTCAGGACGGCACCACCAGCTTCACCACCGCCAACGGCACCGGCGCCTTCCGCTGCAAGGAGTTCACGCCTGGCGTGCGCACCATCGGTGTCCGCAATGAGAACTACTGGAGGCCCGGCCTGCCCCACCTCGACGAGGTGGCGCTGTTCGGCATACCTGATGAATCGGCGCGCATCAACGCGCTGCTGTCCGGTGATGTCGATTGGGTCAACGAGGTCAATCCGCGTTCGACCAAACGTATCAACGGCGAGCCTGGCTACATGGTCCTGGAAAGCCAGTCGGGCCTTTACACAGATCTGGTGATCCGCCAGAACCTCGGCTTCGGCCGCCATCCGGATTTCACGCTCGGCATGAAGTACCTGATAGACCGCGAACAAATGAAACGCGCCGCCTTCCGCGGCTACGCCGTCATCGGCAACGACCAGCCGCTGGCGCCGAGCAACCGCTTCCACTTCGCCGGCCTGCCGCAACGCCCCTACGATCCGGACCGCGCCCGTTATCACCTGGCGCGCGCCGGCGCATTGGGACAGACCTTGCCGCTGGTCGCATCGGTGGCGGCCGCCGGCTCCGTCGACATGGCGATGCTGATGCAGCAGTCGGCCCTGAAGGCGGGACTGAAATTGACGGTCAAGCGCATCTCGGCGGACGGCTACTGGTCGAACCACTGGATGAAATCCCCGATGGGCTTCGGGAACATCAACCCGCGTCCAAGCGCGGACATGCTGTTCACGCAGTTTTTCAAGTCGGACGCGCCATGGAACGAATCGGGCTGGCGGAACGAGCAGTTCGACCAGTTGCTGCTGCTGGCGCGTGCCGAAACCGACGAGACCAAACGCAAGCAGTTCTATGCAGATATGCAGGTGCTGGTGCACCAGAAGTGCGGCATCGGCATCCCGTTGTTCATCAATAATCTGGAAGCGTTCAGCAGCAAGGTACGGGGCACCTCCTCGCATCCCCTGGGATCATTCATGGGCTATACCTGCGCGGAGCATGTCTGGCTGGAGGCATAAAAGAAAAGCGGCGCCCGGGGCGCCGCTTGAAGATTGACCGCAAACGCTTCGTTACAGGCCGACCAGGCCGGCCAAACCACCGATGTCGCTGATTTCCTGATAGTTGTAGAACGGCGTGCCCGGCTCGTGGCCGCGATTGACGAAGGCCTTGTTCTTAATGCCGATGTCGTTGGCCGACATCAGGTCGTAGCGCATCGACGAGGACACGTGCAGGAAGTCGTCCGGTTTCGCATCCAGTTGATCGATCATGTACTCGAACGCGGTCAGGCGCGGCTTGTAGGCCTTGGCCTGCTGCGCGCTGTAGACGCGGTGGAACGGCACGCCGAGGTTCTTCACGTTGTGCACCAGCTGCGCGTCCATCGCGTTCGACAGGATCACCAGCGGGATCTTGTCGGCGATCTTGGCCAGACCCTCTGTCACGTCCGGGTGCGGGCCCCAGGTCGGTACGGCGGCGTAGATCTCGGCCACATCGGATTCGCGGAAAGGCACCTTCCAGCGGTTGGCCGTGCGCAGCAGCGAGTTGTAGACCACCTCGTAGTATGGCTTCCAGTCGCCCAGCACTTCGTCGTAGCGGAAGGCCGAGAAGTCCTTGCAGAACTGTTCCATGTCGTCGGCGCTGATACGATCGGCGAACAGTTTGCGCGCCATCGGCGACATCTGGAAGTAGATCAAGGTGCCGTAGCAATCGAAGCTGATGTATTTCGGTCTGAAGGTGATGCTCATGGTTGCCCTTTCGTTGATGATGGTCTGATATCGCGACAGATCCATGATATCCAACCTGGCGCCGCCAGAGGTGCCGACTATGCCCTTGCCGGCGCAGCAAAACGGCTTTTATGACCGCCGAATCAGCACGATTTGCCGCGTGGCGCCCGCGACAACCGCAGCTAATACTGCTCGTTCTCTTTATACTGTAGTTCTATCGACGCGCATTCGGCGGCTCATGGCCGGTTACGCCGTTCCGGCTAATCCGCCTTACGTGATTCACCCGCGAGACTAAATTTATGAGTGTATTGTACCGATCGGACGCCGCCCGCACGCAGGTCTGGGCGCGCTTTTTCGCCACCCATGCGCCGGACATCGATTTCCGCACCTGGCCTGACAATACGGGCGATTTGAACGACGTCGAATATCTGGTCTCATGGCAGGCCGGCGCCGAATTCCTGGCGTCGATGCCCAATCTGAAAGTGCTCTTCGCCTCCGGTGCCGGCATCGATCATATCGACTTCAGCGCCGTGCCGGAACACGTGACGGTGGTGCGCATGGTCGAACCGGGCATCGTCAACGGCATGATCGAATACACGACCATGTCGGTGCTGGCCCTGCACCGCAATCTCCTCGACTACGCCGACATGCAGTCGCGCGCCGAATGGCGGCCGATCCCGGTTGCGCCGGCATCGGCGCGCACCGTCGGCGTGATGGGACTGGGCGTGCTGGGACTGGCGGTGTTGGAACGGCTCGGCATTTTCGGCTTCCGACGCTTGGGCTGGAGCCGTTCGAAGAAAACGCTCGACGGCGTGGAGTGCTTTGCCGGCGACGACAGCTTGTCCGATTTCCTGCGCCGGTGCGACGTGCTGATTTGCCTGCTGCCGCTGACCGACGCCACGCGCGGCATCCTCGGCGAACGGTTGTTATCCCTGTTGCCGCGCGGCGCGGCGCTGATCAACGTCGCACGCGGTCCGCACCTGGACCACGGCGCGCTGCTGTCGGCGCTGGATTCCGGCCATTTATCGCGCGCCATCCTCGACGTCGCCGACCCCGAACCGCTGCCGGAAGATCACGCGCTGTGGCACCATCCCCGCGTGCTGATCACGCCGCACATCGCCAGCATGACGCAGCCCGATACGGCGGCCCCGGTGTTGCTGGCGAACCTGCGCCGGCACATGGCCGGCGAACCGCTGCAAGACGTTGTCAACCGCCAGCGCGGCTATTGAACGACGAAGGTGGTACTAACGCGCGTTTTCTTGTCCGCCATCGTCAACAACGCCGCCACCTTGCCGGCCTTGGCGGCACCTGGCGCCTTCGCCTCCAGCTTATTGCCGCCGGCGGGATTGAGTGCGAATTCCTGCTTGTCCGCCGCCGTCATCAACGTCACCTTGCCCGTCACTTCGGCGCTCGGCATGTCATCGCCGTCATCCTGCAGATACAACTCGACCTGATCGCCCTTCACCACCAGCTCCAGCCAGGTTTCCCCCACCGCCTGCACGATACCGCCATGATGCGCCACCGGCGTGCCGTGCGCCGCCGCGTAGCCACTGGTCATAGCCAAAGCAAGCACCATCGTGCCCAATATCCTCTTCATCATCGCTGCCTCCATGTCATTCAGGTTTATGTGCCAGCACGAACGACAGTGTGGCCAGATACTCGCTGCTGTCAAACTTCGCCGGCTGCTCGGACGGGCCGCGATAAATCGCCGCGATCACGTTCAGTCCCTGGTTGCGTACCTTGATGGTGACAGTGCCGTCGGCACCGGACAGCACCGGCTCCGCATCGGGATCGTTGACCATATCCTGCAACACCTGCGCCCCGGCCAACGGCTTCCCCTTGAACAGCACGCGCAGCTTGATCGGATCGCCCAGCATCGGCGGCAGCGCCGCCTCCACCGGAACGATCTGCAAAATCTGGTTAGGTAGAGGTCCGAGCGGTTTGCTCAATGGCTTGCGCAGGTGCACCGCATATTTGTACGTATGCTCGCTGATGATGTACTTGGGGATCTCGTCCTTCCCTTTTTTGTGGAAAACGCCATCCGGCGTCTTGGTCCACGTGCCGTTATCCAGGACCGCCGTCACCACGGCAGGCTGGTTGTCCAGATTGACCAGCACCAGACGCCCATCGGGCTGCAGCGAGGTCTCAACCGGCTTGCCGTCGGCGTCATAGCCACCGACGCTGGTCACCTGCGGCAACCGCTTGAGGGAATCCAGATCATCCGCGCCCACGCCATACAAAAACGCCAGTTGGGTGGCTCGCTGCGCGAACCAGATGCCGTGCGCCTGGGCCGGCGCCACGACGACAACACCCGCGAGCAAGGCAGTCGTGCACAAGGTGCATGCCAATTTTTTCAATGTCATCATGCTGATGGCGCTCCTCTTCAGAATTTGTAGTGCAGATTCAAAGTCGCGGTGCGGTCCGTTCCCGGAGACACCCACAACTGGCTGTATGAACTGGCGTAGTACTGCTTGTCGAAGATATTGTCGATGTTGAGCGACAGGCGCAGCTTCTTGGTTGGCGACCAGGACGAGATCAGCCTGGCCGTGGTGTACGCGGGCAGTTTGAAGTTGCTCGATACGGCCACGTCCCCCAACCGCTCGCCCACATGATTGACGCCGCCGCCGAGGGTCGCCATGCCGCCGGCGACCGCGAACGCCTGTGTCAGCACCACGGTGGCGCTCTGCCTCGGCACATTCGGGAAGCGGCTGCCGGTGCGGATCGTGTTGTCGCCCTTGGTGACGGTGGCGTCGGTGTACGCGTAGGCCGCCGACAGGCGCAGGTTGCGTGCGATCTCGCCCGACAAATCCAGCTCGATGCCCTTGCTACCCACCTCGCCGGCGGAGATCGAGAAGTCGGTGTTGGCCGGATTGGTGGTCAGCACATTCTCTTTGGTGATTTTATAGAGCGCCAGCGTTCCGGTCAGCTTGCCGTCGGCCGACTCCAGCTTCGAGCCGACTTCATAGGATTTGCTCTCCTCCGGAGCGAAAGCCTGGTTGTCGATGCTGATGCCGCTGTTCGGACGGAAGCCCTTCGAGGCTGTCGCATACAACGACAGCACCGGCAACGGTTGATATACGAGGCCGGCGCGCGGACTGGTGGCGCTCAGAGACTGCTTGTTCGACGCGCCGTTGCGGAAGTTCGTCACCGTTTGGTCGTAGCTGTCCCAGCGCACACCCAGCAGCGCCTTCCATTGCGCGGTCAAGTCGATCTGGTCCTGCGCGTAGAACGCATGCGCGCGCTGTTCTTCCTTGGTGTTGATCGACATCGTCATCACATCGGAGACGCCGCCGTAGACGGGATTGTAGATATCGATCGCGTAGGGGAAGGCGGCGCTCGGATTGCGGCGCAACTGGATGCGGCGGTCGTTGAATTTATAAGCATCGACTCCCACCAGCACATTGTTCGTCACCGGCCCGGTGTCGAACTTGCCGACCACCTCGACGCGGCCCGAGGCGTCGATGGCCGTGTAGTCGCGGCTGCGGTGCTGGCGGCGCACCGTGCGGCCATCGGCCTGCAGCGCGCTCGCTTCGCTGGAAACGCCCTTCAATTCGCTGTCCCGGTACGAGACACCCGATTGCAGCTTCCAGCGCTCATTGAATTCGTGCTCGACGAAGACCTGGTGGCCCAGGGATTTCACGACGGTCGGCCCGTCCGACGGCTCGCCCAGGAAGCGCGAATTGGGGATCAGCCCCAGTACGCCGCCCACCGCCAATACGCCCCGGTCGAACGGCACGCGCTGCTCGCTGGCCTCGACCTCGTACGAAACGCGGGTATGGTCGCCGATCAGCCAGATGAACGACGGCGAGAGGAACGAGCGCTCGGTTTGCACCGTATCGCGGAAGCTGTCGCCCTTCTCGTAGGCGCCGTTCAGGCGATAGGCCAGGTTTTCGCTGATCGGTCCGGTCAGGTCGAGCGCGGTGCGATAGGTCTCGTGGCTTGCGATCGAAACATCCAGTTCATACGACGGTTCGAAGCGCGGCTTCTTGGTCGTGATGTTCACCGTGCCGCCAGGTTCGCCGCGCCCGTACAGCGCCGACGCGGGGCCCTTGAGTACTTCCACGCTGGCGGTGCCGGCCGAGTCGCGCAAGCCGTTGTAGCCGCGGCTGGAGCTGAAACCGTTGACCAGATAGTCCGAACCGAAATTGGGGTCGCCGGTGAAGCCGCGCATCGCGTAGCTGTCCCATAGGCCACCCAGGTTGCTCTGGCGCGAGATGCCGCTGGTCAGATCGAGCGCGCTGGCCAGATTGGTCACGCCGACGTCGCGCAGCAGATCGGCCGTCAGCACACGCACGCTTTGCGGCAGGTCCTTGAGCAGCGTGTCGGTCTTGGTCGCGCCGGTCGCCGACAGCGCGCGGTAGTTCTGGCGCGAACCGCTCACCACCACCACTTCCCGGCCGGCCGGGGAATCGGCCTGCGCCGCCCCCTCCGCCACAGCCGCGGCATCGACAACGGCGGTGACGCCGGCATCGGCGGCGGGATCGGCATCCGCCGCCAGGGAGGACAGCGGGTAGGTCGCGGCCAGGAACAGGGCCAAGGTACAGTGACGGGTGGGATACATGACGAACTCCTGGTAAGGTGTGGATGTACTTGTTAATGCGTCTACTGGGATCGATTACAACATGCGTCCCCCACCGGTTTGTCCTGTAATCACCTTGTCACAAAACAGAAATACTTGTTTTACTGCCTGCAATCAGCACAGCTTGCTGACCTGAAGTCACCCGCACCGCGACGGTGCCGCGCGCGCCGCGATGCGCCAAAGCGGCGCGGCCCGGCGCCCGTTATTGGCGCATGAAATCGACCAGCACCGTCTTGTAGCGCAGGTTCGCCTCGTACGACTGGCGGCCCAGATCCTTGCCCATGCCGGAGCGTTTGAAGCCTCCCGTCGGCAGCACGTAATCGTCGCTGCGGCCGTAGCGGTTGATCCACACGGTGCCCGCCTCCAGCTCGCGCGCACAACGCAGCGCGCGGCCGATATCGGCGGTATGCACGCCGGCCGCCAGCCCGTAGGCGGGATGATCGCCCAGCGCCAGCGCCTCGTCGTCGTCGTCGAACACCTGCACCGTCATCACCGGCCCGAAGATCTCGTCGCGCACCGCCTCCATGTCCGCCTGGACCCCGGTCAGGATGGTCGGCTGATAGTAGCCGCCCTCGCCCTCGACCGCCACCAGCCCGCCGCCGGCCGCGACACTGGCCCCCGCCTCCACCGCGCGCCGCACCACGCCATCGATGCGCAGCGCGTCCTTGCGACTGATAATAGGAGACAGCGTCGTATCGCCGCTCCAGGTATGGCCCGGCCGCAGCGACTGGAACGCCGCCGCGATGCCTTCCACCAGTTGCTCGGCGACGCCGCGCTGCACGATCAGGCGCGACCCGGCCACGCACACCTGTCCGGCGTTGCCTGCGATGGCGCCGGCGACCATCTTCGCCACCCGCTCCAGATCGGGCGCGTCGGCGAATACCAGCTGCGGACTTTTACCGCCCAGCTCCAGGGTCACCGGCTTGGTGCCGCTCTCCGCGCATGCAGCCATGATAGCCGAGCCGGTACGGGTGGAGCCAGTGAAAGTCACCTTGGAGATGCGCGGATGACGCACCAGCGCATCACCGGTGGTGCGGCCGTCGCCCTGGATCACGTTGAATATCCCCGGCGGCATGCCGGCGGCGATCGCCAGCTCGGCCAGGCGGATCACGGAAAACGGCGTCAGCTCGGATGGCTTGAGCACCACCGCGTTACCGGCGGCCAGCGCCGGCCCTATCTTCCAGGAGGCCATCACCAGCGGGAAGTTCCACGGCGCGATGGCGCCGATCACGCCATACGGCTCGGCGATCGTCATGCCCAGCGCGTCGCTGCGCGTGGCCGCCACGTCGCCGCCCACCTTGTCGGCGAACTCCGCGAAGAAGCGCAGGCCCTCGGCGGTGAACGGAATATCCCAGGCGACGGCGTTGGCGATCGGCCGGGTCGAACCGACCGCCTCCAGCGCGGCCAGTTGCGCCACATCGGCCTCGATCAGGTCGGCCCAGCGCCGCATGACGCGGGCGCGCTCGCGCGGCGCCTGGCGCGCCCAATTACTTTTTTTGAAAGCTTGCCATGCGTTTTGCACGGCCATGTCCACCACGTCCGCGTCGGCCACCGGCAAACCGGCGTAGACGCGGTTATCGGAAGGCCGGCGCACGTCCAGACCGGACGCCGAACCCTGGCCCGGCACGTGAACGCCGCCGATGAAATGAGCGCTGGAGACCTTCACCAGGTCCGGATTGAAGCTGTGCATATAGCGTATCCTTTTAATAAGTGGAATGAAAACTGCATAGCCCCATGCTAAGCGCGGGAGCGCAGCATTTAATGCCGCCGGTCCGGCCGTGGATGGCGCAAGCTTGTGTAGTTTTCGGCGCAGCCGCCGTTCCTGCTGCGAGGCGCGAAGCGGGGCGGCGCCGGTGCTCGAGGGGTGCGGGATGCGCAGCAATCTGTGCTGCCGACGGCGGGCAAAACCGCGCATTCTGTCTCCCCGGCGCGAAAATTCAGGATATTGCGCAGCCGTGGCTATGGTGTAATGGTTTTAACAAAACGTCCAACCAAGGATAGATGCATGAAGCTTGAATCGTACTGGCTCGACACGGCGCCGAGGTTCCTCGGCGCGGCCAACGGACCTGTCCCTCCAAGGGCGGACGTTGTGGTCGTCGGCGGCGGCTTTACCGGGCTGTCGGCGGCGCTGGAGCTGGCCAAACGCGGCGCGTCCGTGATCCTGCTCGAGGCGGGCCGCATCGCCGGCGAGGCGTCTGGACGCAATGGCGGCCAATGCAACACCGGCCTGGCGCACGATTACGCCGACCTGTCGGCCCGCCTTGGCGAAGCGCGCGCCCGCGCCTACTACGAAGCCTACGACGCCGCCGTCGTCACGGTAGAAGAAATCATCGCGGCCGAAACCATCGACTGCGACTTCCAGCGCTGCGGCAAACTCAAACTGGCGGCCAAGCCGGAACACTACGAAAAGCTGGCGCGGGCCCACGAGCGCCTGCGCGCCAGCGTCGACCCCAACGTCGAACTGGTGCCGCCGGAGCGCATGAGCGACGAAATCGGCTCCACCGGCTTTTACGGCGGCCTGCTGCAGCGACAAGGCGCCCAGATGCACATGGGTAAATTCGGCGTCGGGCTGGGCCAGGCGGCGGTGCGCGCCGGCGCCCGCGTCTACGAAAACGCGGCGGTGCAAGCCATCGAGCGCACCGCCGGCGGTTTCCGGCTCAAGTCCGCGCGCGGCGACATCGACGCCGCACAAGTATTTCTGGCCACCGGCAATTCCAGCCTGGGTCCGTTCGGCTACTTCCGCCGGCGCCTGGTATCGGTGGGCAGCTTCATCATCGCCACCGCGCCGCTGTCGCCGCAGCTGATCAACGAGATCACGCCGACCCGCCGCAACTACGTCACCACCAAAAACATCGGCAACTACTTTCGCCTCACGCCTGACAACCGCCTGCTGTTCGGCGGGCGCGCGCGCTTCGCGCTCTCGAACCCGAAATCGGACACCAAGAGTGGCCGCATACTGGCCGACACCATGGTGCGCCTGTTCCCGCAGCTGGCCGGCACCGGCATCGACTACTGCTGGGGAGGACTGGTGGACATGACGGCCGACCGCCTGCCGCGCGCGGGTGAACACGAAGGCATGTTCTACTCGCTGGGCTACAGCGGCCATGGCGTGCAGATGTCGGTGCACATGGGCCGCCAGATGGCCGACATCATGGCCGGCAAAAAGGACAGCAATCCATGGCGCGATCTGGACTGGCCGGCGATCCCCGGCTACTCCGGCAAGCCCTGGTTCCTGCCGATGGTCGGCGCCTGGTACAAGCTGCAAGACATCCTGCACTGAGGCGCGACGATGAATACCACCATAGTCAAGCTGCTTCTCAGTCGTCTCGGCATCGGCGCCCTCACCTTGCTGATCGTCTCGATCGTCGTCTTCGGCATCACCAACCTGCTGCCCGGCGACGCCGCGCAGGAATCGCTGGGCCAGGCGGCGACATCTGAGGCGGTGGCCGCGCTGCGCGCGCAGTTCGGCCTCGATCAGCCGGCGCCCCAGCGCTATGCGCACTGGCTGATCCAGCTGCTGAAGGGCGACGCCGGCGTCTCGCTGGTCAACGGCCAGGCGATATCGGCGCTGATCGGCGACCGCCTGCCCAGCTCTCTGGTGCTGGCCGGCGCCACGGCGCTCGTCTCGGTGCCGCTGGCGCTGTCGCTGGGCATACTGTCGGCGATGTTCCGCGGCTCGCGCTTCGACCGGGGCATGAACATGCTGGCCGTGTCGCTGGTATCGGTGCCCGAATTTCTGATCGCCACCCTGGCGGTGCTGCTGTTCGCGGTCAAGCTGCGCTGGCTGTCGGCACTGTCGCACACGGCGGACATCGAGACGCTGGGCCAATTCCTGCGGGCTTACGCGATGCCGGTCTTCACGCTGTGCTGCGTGATCGTCGCGCAGATGGCCCGCATGACGCGCGCCGCCGTCATCGACCAGCTACGCTCGCCCTACGTCGAAATGGCGCGCCTCAAGGGAGCGCGCCCCGTTCGCATCGTCTTGATGCACGCGCTGCCCAACGCCATCGGCCCGATCGCCAACGCCGTGGCACTGAGCCTGTCGTACCTGCTCGGCGGCGTGCTGATTGTCGAAAGCATCTTCAACTATCCCGGCATCGCCAACCTGATGATCGACGCCGTCACCACCCGCGACATCCCGCTGGTGCAGGCCTGCGCCATGATCTTCTGCGGCGCCTACCTGCTGCTGGTGATGCTGGCCGATATCTGCGCCATCCTGTCCAACCCGAGGTTACGCAATCTATGAGCAGCTCCACCCTTGCCTCCCTCCCGCTTGTCCGCGCGCTCACCGGCGCCTGGTCGACCCTGTCGCCGGCCGCCCTGCTTGGCCTGGCCATCGTGGTGTTCTGGCTGATCGTCACGCTGGCAGGTCCGTCGCTGTCGCCGCACGACGCCTCGGCCATCGTCGACGCCGACGTCTTCGGCTCCATCAGCTGGCAATTCCCGCTCGGCACGGACTATCTGGGCCGCGACATGTTGAGCCGCATCCTGTACGGCGCCCGCTACACGGTGGCCCTGGCCCTGGCCGCGACCGTGCTGGCCAGCGCCACCGGCACGCTGCTCGGCCTCTACGCGGCGGTGGCCGGCGGCTGGTTCGACGCTTCGCTTAGCCGCGCCCTGGACGCGCTGATCTCCATCCCCAGCAAAATGTTCGCGCTGATGATGGTGGCCTCGTTCGGCTCCTCGGTGCCGCTGCTGATCATCACCGCCGCCCTGGGCTTCATGCCGGGCGCCTACCGCATCGCCCGCGCGCTGGCCGTCAACGTGCAGGCGCTCGACTTCGTGCAGGCGGCCAAGGCGCGCGGCGAAGGCATGGCCTATATCGGCTGCGTCGAAATCCTGCCCAACATGATCCGTCCGGTGCTGGCCGATTTCGGCCTGCGCTTCGTGTTCACCGTGCTGCTGTTGTCCGGCCTCTCGTTCCTGAGCCTCGGCGTGCAACCGCCGGACGCCGACTGGGGCTCGCTGGTGCGCGAAAACATCGGCGGCCTCAGTGAAGGCGCGCCGGCCGTGCTGATGCCGGCGCTGGCCATCGCCAGCCTGACCATCGGCGTCAACCTGCTGATCGATAACCTGCGCGGCAAACGGAAGGACGTCCGATGAAACCATTGGTACAAGTGCAAGGTCTGCGGGTGGTGGCGCGCAACGATGCAGGCCTCGAATTCCCCATCGTCAAAGGCGTCGATTTCGCCATCAATGAGGGCGAGGTTCTGGCCTTGATCGGCGAATCCGGCTCCGGCAAGACCACCATCGCCCTGTCGCTGATGGGCTATGCGCGCAACGGTTGCCGCATCGCCGGCGGCAGCGTGCGGATCGGCGACAAGCAAGTGCTGGAGCTCGACGACGCCGGCCTGTCCGGCCTGCGCGGGCGCACAGTCGCTTACATCGCGCAAAGCGCGGCGTCGTCCTTCAATCCTTCCCGCACGCTGATGGACCAGGTGGTGGAAAGCGCCGCCATCCACCACACGCTGACGCGCGCCAGGGCCGAAGCCAAGGCCGTGGAACTGTTCCGGGCCCTGGCGCTGCCGGACCCTGAGCACATCGGTGCGCGCTATCCGCACCAGGTCTCGGGCGGCCAGTTGCAGCGCGTGATGGCGGCGATGGCCTTCATCACCGACCCGGCGCTGGTGATCCTCGACGAGCCGACCACCGCGCTGGACGTGACGACGCAAATCGAAGTGCTGCGCGCCTTCCGCAACGTGGTGCGCCAGCTCGGCACCACGGCGGTGTATGTGTCGCACGACCTGGCGGTGGTGGCGCAGATGGCCGACCGCATCGTCGTGCTGCGCGACGGCGAAATCCGCGAAGACGGCGAGACCGCGCAAGTGCTGGAGGCACCGGCCCACGACTACACCCGCTGCCTGCTGGCGGCGGCCGAACCGGTGGAGCGCGATATCGGCGTCGTCGCGCCCGAGCCGCCGCGCATGCCGGTGCCGCTGCTGCAAATACGCGGCCTGTGCGCCGGCTATGGCCCGATCGGCCGCGACGGCCTGCCCGCCAAGCGCATCCTGACCGACATCGACCTGACCATCGAACGCGGCGCCACCGTCGGCGTCATCGGCGAATCCGGCTCCGGCAAGACCACGTTGGCGCGGGTGGTGGCCGGCATGGTTCCCAGCGCGCGCGGACAGGTGCTGCTGGACGGCGCGCCGCTGCCCGACGGCAGCCATGGCAGGACGCGCGAGCAGCATCAGCGCGTGCAGTTCGTGTTCCAGAACGCCGACACCGCGCTCAACCCGGCGCACTCGATAGGCGCCATTCTGGCGCGGCCATTGAGTTTTTACCTGCACCTGCGCGGCGACGCGCGCCGCAAGCGCGTGCTGCAGCTGCTCGACCTGGTCAAGCTTCCGGCCTCCATCGCCGACCGTCTGCCCGGAGAACTGTCGGGCGGACAGAAGCAGCGCATCAATCTGGCGCGCGCGCTGGCTGCCGGGCCGGATCTGATCCTGTGCGACGAAATCACGTCCGCGCTCGACACCGTGGTCGCCGCCGCCATTCTCGACCTGATGGCGGAACTGCGGCGCGAGCTGAAGGTGTCGTACATGTTCATCAGCCACGACATCAATACCGTGCGCGCCATCTGCGACGAGATCGTGGTGCTGTACGCCGGCCAGAAGGTCGAGTCGCGGCCGCGCGCGGCCCTGGGCGACGCGCCCTTCCACCCTTACACCCATTTGCTGGTATCGTCGGTGCCGAAGCTGGAAATGGGCTGGCTCGACACCGTCTGCGCGCGCGGCGCCGCCCATCTGCCAAGCCTGGCGCCATCGCCGCAAGCCTCGGACGCCGCCCTGTGCGGCTTCCTGCCTCGCTGCGGCGTGCGCATCGATGGCCTGTGCAACCGCCTGCCGCCGCCACGCCAGCAACTGCCCAATGGCGGCGAGATTCTCTGCCACCACACGCCCGCCGCGCTGATCCCGCTGCAAGCACCCCTACAACGTTTTGAGGAAGTCGCATGAATCCACGCTTCGTCCGGCTGGCGGAAACCGTCCGCGCGCCGGTGCATTTTCACATCGATGGCCACCCCGCGCAGGCGTTGCATGGCGACACGCTGCTGGTGGCCATCATGAGCGTCGCCCGCACCTTGCGCAGTTCCGAATTCGACGACGGGCGCCGCGCGGGATTTTGCCTGATGGGCGCGTGCCAGGATTGCTGGGTATGGACCGAACAGGGCGAGCGCCTGCGCGCCTGCTCGACCGAAGTGCGCGACGGCCTGCGCATCGTCACACGGAATACGGAGGCGGCATGGCTGAACCAGGCGTAATCGTCATCGGCGCCGGCCCGGCCGGCGTGCGCGCGGCCGAGGAACTGGTCGCCGCCGGCCTGCGTCCCATCGTCATCGACGAGGGACGGCGCGACGGCGGCCAGATTTACCGCCGCCAGCCGGAACACTTCACCCGCAGCTATGAATCGCTGTATGGCGGCGAAGCGGCGCGCGCGCAAGCCGTGCACCAAAGCTTCGACGCCCTGCGCGGCAAGATCGACTACCGGCCCGAGACGCTGGCATGGAATATCTCTGAAGGCCACCTGCATGTGGTGGGCAACCACCGCACCGAAAAGCTGCCCTACGCGGCGCTGGTGGTCTGCTCCGGCGCCACCGACCGGCTGATGCCGGTGCCGGGCTGGGAGCTGTCGGGGGTGTTCAGCCTCGGCGCGTCGCAGATCGCCCTCAAATCGCAAGCGTGTTCGATCGGCAGCCGCGTGGTATTCCTCGGCAGCGGCCCGCTGCTGTACCTGGTGGCGATGCAGTACCTCAAGGCCGGCGCCAACATCGCCGCCGTGCTGGACACCTCGCGCCTGCGCCACCAGATCGCAGCGCTGCCAAAGCTGCTGGCGCGCCCCCGATTGCTGCGCCAGGGCTTGTCGTACATCGCGGCCCTGCGCAAGGCCGGCGTGCCGGTACTGTCCGGGATAACGCCGGTCGCCATCGGCGGCGGCGCCGAGCAAGGCGTCACCGAAATGTCCTACCTCGACGCCGGCGGCAAACCGCACACGCTGGCATGCGACGCCGTCGCGCTGGGCTACCACCTGCGTCCGGAAACCCAGTTGGCCGACTTGGCCGGCTGCGCCTTCCGCTACGACGACGAGACGCGCCAGTGGTTCCCGCAAGTGAGCATGGAAGGCCGCAGCTCCGTGGCCAACGTCTACCTGGCCGGCGACGGCGCCCGCATCCTCGGCGCCGAGGGCGCGGAAAACGCCGGCCGCCTGGCCGCCCTGTCGGCGCTGGCCGATCTTGGCCACGCCACCGACGCCGGCCGCGTCGCCACGCTGGGCCGCGAGCAGGTCAAGATGGAATCGTTCCGCCGCGGCCTGGTGCGGGCCTTCCCCTGGCCGGCCACGCAGGCCGCCGCCCTGCCCGACGACACCATCGTCTGCCGCTGCGAATGCATCACCGCCGGTGAGTTGCGCCGCGTCGTCAACGACATGGGCGCGCAGGAGGCCAACCGCGCCAAGGCCTTCAGCCGCGTGGGCATGGGACGCTGCCAGGGACGCTACTGCGCCAACGCCGGCGCCGAGATCATCGCCCACGCCGCCGGCGTGCCGCTGGAAAGGGTCGGACGCCTGCGCGGCCAAGCGCCGGTCAAACCATTGTCCTTCCTGACCCGCGAGGAGCAGACCTAATGAGCAATCCAACACAGGCCGACGTCCTGATCATCGGCGGCGGCATCATGGGCGCCTCCACCGCCTTCTTCCTGCGCCAGCGCGGCGTCTCCGTGATTCTGCTGGAGCGCTGGCTGGTCGGCCAGCAGGCCAGCGGCGTCAATTTCGGCAACGTGCGCCGGCAGGGGCGTTTCCTGTCGCAGCTGCCGCTGTCCAACCGCGCGCACAAGGTGTGGCTGCGGCTTCCCGAGCTGCTGGGCGAGGACGCGGAGCTGGTGCGCGCCGGCCACCTGCGCTGCGCCTACGGCCAGGAAGGCGCGGACCGCATGGAGGTCTACGCCCGCGAAGCGCGCGAATACGGCCTGAATCTGGAGCTGCTGTCGACCGCCGCTATGCGCAGCCGCTATCCCTTCCTTGGCCCCGAGGTGATCGCCGGCTCGCTGTCGGCGGAGGATGGCCACGCCAATCCCCGCCTGGCGGCGCCGGCGTTCGGCCGCGCGGCGGCGCGCGCCGGGGCGCATATCCACGAGAATACCGAGGTCAAGTCGCTATCGAAGGACGGTGTGGATTTTCGCGCGGTGTGCGCCGATGGCCGCGAGTTCACCGCGCCGGTGATGCTGGTTTCCAGCGGCGCCTGGGGCGCCAGGATGGCCGCCCAGTTCAACGAGCCGGTGCCGCTGGTGGTGCGCGGACCGCAGATGGCGGTGACCGAACCCATGCCCTACATCGTCGGGCCGTCGATCGGCGTCGCCGCCACCACGCTGGAGGAGACGCTGTACTTCCGCCAGGTCAAGCGCGGCAATATCGTCATGGGCGGCTGCGGGCGCTCCAACTCCACCACCGAACCGCGCACCGCGCCGGTGCTGCCGGAGCACACGCTAACGCAGTTCAAGCAGATGGCGCGCCTGGCGCCGGTGGTGACGAAACTGAATATCATCCGCGTATGGAGTGGCGTGGAGGGCTATATGCCGGACGACCTGCCGGTGATGGGTCCCAGCGCGACCACGCCCGGGTTGCACTACGCCTTCGGTTTTTGCGGCGCCGGCTTCCAGATCGGACCGGGTGTCGGCGAAACGATGGCCGAATTGATCGCCACCGGCGCCACCGACACGCCGATCGCGCCGTTCAGCATCGCGCGCTATGCCGCCCCGGCCCACGTGCCGACCGCGCACGCGACGGCGGAACCTTAGCGGAAAGACAAGCATGGATCCCTCAAATATTTTTTGCGACGTTTGTCATCCGAATCCGCATCCCATGCGTTATAGCTGTGCAGGACAACGCAATCGGTGCCATTTGATCAACGTCGCACTATCAATAAATGAGACATCATGCAAGCATATCAAAACGCCAACGAAGCGGATTTCCGCTGCCAGCATACGATTAATCCCAACCTGACGCAGGCCGTGCGCTATTGGGCGAGTGAGTTCGACGTGCCGCCATCGAAGCTGCTCGAAGTGGTCCGTGAAGTCGGCCGCAACCTGCTCGAAGTGCGCAAACGCCTGTCGACCTAGGTCGGACAGCGACTATTTACTGAAAAGCCAGCGCGCGCAGCCAACGTGCGCGCCAGCTCAGCGTGAAGGCCACAGCCATCGCGCCGGCCGCCGACAGCAATACCCACAGCACGGTCCCGAAACTCGGGCCGTGGCCCCACAGGCAAAGCCCGCAAGCGCAGGCCAGCACGCATGCCGCGCGCCAGCGCCAGCGCCGCAGCACATGCGCTTCCGGCGCGGGGCGGCCGGCATTGCCTGGCAGCGCGCGCCAGTTCCCCTCCTGCGACAACGCCAGCCAGGCGAATGCCACATACGACATCGCCGCCGCGCCTGACATGGTCAGCAACTCAAGCACGTTTGATCCTCCTGACCGCCATCAGCGCCAGCAGGGCGGCTGCAAACAACCCCAAGTCCATGCCGGCGACCGCAAACTGCCCTTGCGCCAAAGCCTTGAGCACATGTTCGCCGGTCGTCGCCCAGTTCAGGGCGACCGCCAGCACACAGAGGCCGGCAATGGCCCACAACTGCTCGCGCCATGCGCGGGTATGCCGCCACCATGCGTGGCAAAACGCCAGTATCCACACCAGATAGAACACGCGGATTTCCATCCCCGCGCGGTCCACGCCCGCATAGCCGGCGTCCGCCGGCAGCAAGCGATTGGCGACGAAGAAGACCAAGGTCGCCAGCAAAATACCGGTTACGCTGCCGATGGTCAGGCCCTCCACGATCGCCACACCGGCCAGCCCGTGCTTCGCGTGACGCGCGCGGCGCCCTTCCAGCCAGAATAAAAAGCCGGTGGCTATCATCACACAACCGGAGAGCCCGCCCATAAAGTACAGCCAGCGCAATGTCCAGCGCTCGAAGCGGACGAAGTGCAAGCCAGAGAAAAAGCGCTGCACCGTCATCACCGGGCCGGCCTCGAAACGCGCCAGCACCTCGCCGGTGGCGGCGTCGAAGTAGATCTGGTCCAGGTTCATCGTCATGTCGTGGGCATAGGAGCGGCGCAATTCGACGTAGCTGTTGGCGTCCCCCGGATTCCACACCCGCACAAAGTATGGCTGGCCGCCCCGCCAGTCCCGCTCCGCGCGATCGCGCATGGCGTCCAGCGACGCCAGGGTCCCGGGGGTGTTCGCCGGCTTGCGGGTATAACGCCCATAGGCCTCGGCGGTAAACGCGGCCTTGTCCTTCGCGGTGTCGCCATAGGCGCCGTAATACGATTGCGGGAAATAGATCGTCATGAAGATGACCAGGCCCGACAAGGCGATCGCGAAATGGAACGGCAACGCCAGCACACCGGTCAGATTGTGCAGGTCCAGGGCGCTGCGCTGCAGGCGCTTGCGCGGACGGAAAGTGAAAAACTGGGCGAGGATCTTCTTGTGGACGATCACGCCGGATACCAGCATCACCAGCATCGTCATCGCCGCCACGCCGACCAGCCACTTGCCGGTCTCCAGCCAGTTCAGATGCAGGTGATAGTGGAACGGCACGATGAAACCCGTCGCGCCGGCCGAGCCTTGCGGCGGCAGGAAGGCGTAGCTCGACGGGTCGAGCAGGCGGCCATGTTCCACACCGTCGGCGCCGCGATAGGAGAACTCCATCACCGGCGTGCGCGCGGTGGGCAGGTCGACACGCCACTGCCGCGCGCCGGCCGGCACGCTGGGCACCACCGCCTGCGCGATGCGGTTCAGTGAAGGAACCATCGCCGTGTCAAGGGCCTGCAGCCGCGTATCGGGCAGCATCCAGCGATCGATCTCGTTACTGAAGACGCTCAATGTCCCCATCCAGAAGATGGCGAACAACAGCGCGCCGATCGTCACGCCAGCCCACGTGTGCAGCGCCGCCATGGATTTGGTCAAGCTGTCCCCCATCCCGCGCCCCTCAGGCGATCGAGCGCCATAGCGCCCACATGACGGCAGCGCCGGCGCCAAAGCCCAGCCAAAGGCGGCCGATATGACGCACGCTGAAGCCCCACAGCAGCAGCACCAGATACAGCACAAAGCCGAGCATCGCCGCCAACGCCACCGCCTCGGAGCGCGCCATGCCGGCGCGGGACAGCGCCACCGACCCGACGGCCACGGTCAACGCCGTCAGCGCGTAGCCGCCGCCGACGGCGCCCAGAACACGTAGCGCAATAAAGGCGGCGCGCGGCATGCGGCCGGTGCGCTGGTCGGACATGTCAGAACCGCAGCGCGTAACCGAGGCTCACCGTGCGCCCACGCCCCGCGAAGTAGCGCTTCGGTTCCACCAGCGCGCTTTGCGAGTAGTAGGTGATGTAGCCGCGGTCGAACAGATTGGCCATCGACAGGCGCAGTTCACCATTTTTCCCGAGCTTGTAGTTGGCGCTCGCATCGACCAGCGTGTAGCCGCCGAACTCCTTGGCCGGATCGTCGAACGACTGGCTGAACGCGTGCTGCGCCTGCACGAAGGTAGAGAATTTGCCGTTCCAGTCCGCGCTCCAGGTGGCGATCAGGCGATTCGGCGCCACGTTCAGGCCATCCAGTTTAGCGTCCAGCGAACCGTTTTCGTCGCTGTCGTAACGGCCCTTGGTGTAGGCGTAGGAGAGCTTGGCGCGTTGCGCCTTGGTGAACCGATGGCCCACGCTCAAGTCCACGCCCTCGATTCGCGTCTTCTCACGCGCCATCATGAAGGCGCCGTTGATCGGCACCACGCGCGTACCGAAATCCGAATCGGAGCGGAACAGGCTCGCGTCCAGATCCCAGGCGCCGCTGTGATAGCGCCCGCCCACTTCCACGCTCTTGGTCAGGATCGGCTGCAGATCGCGCATATTGGCCACGCTTTGGCCGGCCGTGTTGATGGAGCGGAGCACCCGTCCGATATCCGGCATGCCGAAGCCCTCGGAGTAGCTGGTGAACAGCGATACATCCTTGACCGGATTCCACACCAGCCCCGCGTTCATCAGCGTTTCGTTGAAATCGATGGTGCCGCCCTGGACCAGCACGCGCCGGTACTGCGCCAGGGTGCGGTAGGTGTCGATCTCCAGATCGGCCTTTTCCTTGCGCACGCCGGCGTGCATCGTCAGCGTATCGAGCAGTTTATATTCACCTTGCAGGAACAAGGACAGGTTGCGGTATTCGGATTGCGGCACGTAGGTGCGGCTGGTCAGATACAGGTCCTGTTTGCCCTTGTCGAACAGCGTGTCGAAGCCTACGGTCAGCTTCAGGCGGCCGTTCAACAGATCGTCGCGGCTCAGGCCCACCTTGCTGCCGTACTTGGAGGCGACCGAGCGCGATTGATCGTACAGCGTGCCGGTTGGCGCGATCAGCGGGTCCTGGAAAGTCGCCGAGATGTCCGCGCCGAACAGGCCCTCGAACTCCTGGTTGAACACCATCGCCGACAGCTCCATCCCCGCCAGATTAGCGTGGCGGTAGCTCAGGCTCGAGGTCCACACATCGTTCCACGGCGCCGTGCCGGGCGGCGTGCCTTCGATGGAGGTGGTTGGGATGCCCCGCGCCCGATCCCCCGCCACGGCCAGGTAGCCGGCCTTGGACTTGATCTTGTAGCGGTTGACCGAAACCTGCAGGCGCTGGTCGTCGTCGATCCAGTAGCCCAGCTTCGCCAGCACATCGTAGGTGCGCGAGTCCATCAGATCGCCCTGCGTGTTGTCGGTGCCGATCGAACGGCCCTTGCCGTCCAGGTACAGGCCCTGGTCCTCGTACGACAACGCAAACAGATACTCGAACTTGTCGTTGCGGCCATCCAGGCGATAGGCGGTCTTGTAGCTGGCCGTCTCGGAGCCGACATCGCTGGTCGGCAGCGTGGTCTGCACGTCGATCGACTGGTTGAACGCGCCCTTCTCCGGCCGCTTGGTGATGATGTTGATGGTGCCGCCGGTCGCGCCAAGGCCATTGATCGCGTTCGCGCCCTGCACCACCTCGATCCGCTCCACCATCGAAAAGTCGATCGTGTGCGCCTCGCGGCCGGTCGGCCGCATCGGATTCGATTGCGGCACGCCGTCGACCAGCAACAGCGGCGTGCGGCCGCGCAGCGTCTCGCCGGAGCCGTTCATCTTGCCGCGGCTGGGCGTGTACGACGGCAGCACGCTGCTCAACACATCGGACGAATTGCCCGATATCGCCATCTGGCGCTCGATCTCTTCCTGCTTGATGATGACCACCGTTTGCGGCGCCTGGTTGGCGGCGATATTGGAGCGCGAGGCCGATACCAGAACTGCCGGCACGGCGGCATCGTCGGCCGCCTGCGCCGCGACTTGGGCCAACGCGTGAGGCGCCGACAAGGCGGCGAAAATGGTGATGACGGCGCCAGGCAGGCGCGCACGCGGATACAACGTGGGATTCAGGGATTTCACAGGGTTTGGCTCTCCGGTACATGGAACCACCCGTACCGACCAACATGGGTCTAAGAAGAAATCCGAGGAAATCGCCGGCGATCGGTGGGTAGATGGTGTGCTGGCTGGCGCCGGGAACCGCGCGTGGCTTGCAAATAAGAATGATTACCATTATCAGGAAATCTTTCTGTTTGGTCAAGCGCCCTATTTGCCCCCATAAGTGCGGCAGTGCACTGTAGCAGGGGCGAATCGCTGCCACCATTGTGAAACCCGATACCATTTATTTAACATCATGCATCCACAGCACACCACCAACACGGCGGACTTCCGCTTCCAGACCACCATCAATCCCAACCTCACGCAGGCGGTGCGCTACTGGGCCGACGAATTCGATATCCCGCCGGCCAAGCTGCTCGAAGTGGTGCGCGAAGTGGGCCGCAACGTCTACGAGGTCAGGAAGCGCCTGTCCGCGTAAAGACTAGAAGGTATAGCTCCCCTTGACGTAATAGTAGGCACCGTTGATACCGAACGGTGAAAAGCTCGGATACACATAGGCGTGCGAATACCCCTGCGAGATCGCCTTGTCCGGATGACGGTCCAGCAGGTTCTTGGCGCCCGCGCTCAAGGTCAGATGCGAAGTGACGTCGTAGCCGGCCTCCAGGTCGACGATCACGGTCGGATCGATATGGTTGGTGTGATACGGCGCCCCGCCGGTGTCGCCATCGGCCACCGTCAGCTCCGTCACCCCGTAGCGGGTGACGCGCAGGTTGCCGTTCCACTCGCCGTTCAGATAGCGCGCATTCAATATCAACTTGTTCTTTGGTGTCGCATCGATCACGGGCGATGCCGACGCCGGATTCAGTCCCCCGGCCAGCGTAACATTCGTGATTCGGTTCTTGTTCACATTCCAGCCTGCCGTCCATTTCACCTTTCCGGCATCCCCGAAATCTGTCGCGTAGTCGCCCGAGGCATCGAGCCCGCGCGTGCGCGTGTCGACGCCATTGGTCAGATAGCTGACGGTGGCGTCGGTGATGCTCGGATCGAGCACGCTGCCATGCGCGACGATGGCGGCATCCGCCCCGGCCCCGCTCAAGGTGCCGGATCCGATGATGCGGTGCCGAATCTCTATCTGATAGGCGTCCAGCGACAGATGCAGGCGCGGCGCCGGTGCGGCCACCAGGCCGACGCTGACATTTCTGGACTTTTCCGGCGCCAGGCGCTTGGCGCCGGCCAGCGTGGCGGCGTCCGAATTGGCCGGCAGGACCACGTCCGCATACGTCGGACCGACGTTGGTGATCGAGTGGTACTCCTCTTGCAAGGTCGGCGCGCGGAAACCGTTGCTGACCGTGGCGCGCAGCGCCAATGCCGGTGAAAAGTCGTAGCGGCTGGTCAGCTTGGCGTTGAAGGTATTACCGAAATCGCTGTAGTGTTCCTGGCGTCCGGCGAAACTCAGTTGCCAACCCGGCGCGGGACGGTTGCTGACGTCGACATAGGCCGCGTAGTTAGTGCGGTTGTGGGTGCCGGCATCGTTCAGCGCATAGCCCGCGAAACCGTCCGGACCGAAGTCGTAGCGCGACGCCGCGTCGCCGGCGCCGAGGCGATAGGATTCGCGGCGCGCCTCCAGTCCCAGCGCCAGCAACAGCGGCGCCGACCAGCCGACGTCCAGCGATTTGCTGGCGTCGGCGTTGTTGGTCCATTGGGAGAAGGTGTACTGGCCGTCGTAGAAGCGCGTCGGCGAGGAACCGGTGTCGCGCAACAGCGGACGGTTGACGGTGTGCTTGACACCGATGGCGATGTCGTCGCGGCCATAGGTGGAGCTGACGTCCCACTGCCAGCCGGAGTCGCTGCGGCCCTTGATGCCGGCCGTGAGCGCATAGTCGTTTTCATTGGTGGTCTCCAGTGGACTGAAGCCGAGCGGATAGAAAGTCGGCGCCTTGGTCGGGGTGCGCCAGTTCTGCCAGCTCTCGGCCTCGCGATGGGCGGCGGTGGCGAAACCATACACCTCGGTGCCGCCATCCAGCTGCAGCCCCGCGTTCAGGGCGACGGTGCCGAAGCGGCTGCGCGGATCGCCGGCCACCCTGCTCGGATAAGGATCGGAGCCGGGCGAGCGTGGCACCAGCGGGGTGCCGAAGCCGGACGTGGTCACCAGATCGGCGCCGGTCTGGTTGGTGAAGTCATGGTCGCGCACCTGCGCCGACAGGTGCGCGAATCCATTGGCGCCCAATTTGAAGCCCTGGTCCAGCGAGACATCGCGCGTCAGGCCGTTGTGCTCATGGTGGGGATTGACCTTGCTGTCGCCATAGGTGCCGATCAAGGCATTGAGCTCTCCGCCGCTGCTGCCGCTCTTCAGGATGATGTTGACCACACCGGCGATGGCGTCGGAGCCGTATTGGGCGGCGGCGCCGTCCTGCAGCACCTCGATGTGATCGACCGCCGATACCGGGATCAGGTCCAGATCCGCTGGCGAGGAATACTGGTTGGGACCCGAGTCGGCGGCGATGCTGGCGGTGTTGTGACGGCGCTTGCCGTTGACCAGCACCAGCACGTGGTTAGGCCCCAGCCCCCGCAGTTGCACCGACCGCACCATGTTGCCGATGTCGCCGCCGACCGATTGCGAGTTATACGACGGCACCACCGTCGTCAGCGCGTCGTACAGGTTGCTCGCGCCGGTCTGCTGCAAGGCGTCGGCGGAGATCACCGAGATCGGCGTCGCGCTGTCGCGGGCCTTGGCGCCGGCGCCGCGCGTGCCGGTGACGATCACCGTTTCGACGGTGCTGTCGGCGCCGGGGGTAGCCGATGTCTGCGCACGCAGGTCTCCCATCGGCGCCGCCAGCATGGCCGTCAGCGCCAACTGCACCGCGGCCGCCATGACGGTCCGGTTGTATCGGTTCGAGCTATTTTTTTGATACATATTATTCCTCGCTTGATGTGTTTTGGCTGGGTTCAAAGCCAAACCATTACAACATCGCACGCGAGGCCATCCATCCCAATTTGGCGGGACTGGACGATATAAACGGTCGTTATGACGGCTGGCCGCAGCAGTTTGAGCGGCCGCCGTCGTGTTGTTACCTGCTGTTGGTCACTGAGCCGGCGATGGCACGCCCTGCGGCGCGCGGTCGCCGTGCGGCACCAGCCAGCCGCTGTCGCTCAGCCAATCGGCCAGGCGATCCGGCCAATGCACGTCGGACAGCCGCTCCGAGCGCTGCCCCATGTTGAACGCATGGTCGGTATCCGCATACATATGCAGTTCCGCCGACACGCCGGCCGCCACCAACTGCTGATACAGTGCCACCGCCGGCGGGCCGCAGCATTTGTCCGCCGATCCCGCGACGATGAAGGCCGGCGGCGCGTTCTGCACCGCCTTCGCCGGCACGCCGAGCGGCCCCGGATACACCAGCACCTGGAAGTCGGGCCGCCCGCTTTGCTGGTCGACCGCGTCCAGTTTCGCGCCCGCCGACACCGGTGGAGCCGGATTATCGGCCACCAGCGACACCAGTTCCCCGCCGGCCGAGAAGCCCATGACGCCGAGCCGGTTCGGATCGACGCCGAATTCCGCCGCGTGCGCCCTCACCCAGCGCACCGCGCGCCGCAGATCGGCGGCGGCGTCGCCCTCGATGCTATAGGTCGAACCCTGGTCGCGCGCCAGCCGGTACCTCAGCACGAAAGCCGTCACGCCGACGCGGTTGAGCGACTTCGCCGCCACCATGCCCTCGTTCATCCACACCAGCATGCGATGCCCGCCGCCGGGCGCGATGATGACCGCCGCGCCGTTGGCATGGCGCGCGTCGGCCTTGACCACCGTCAGCGACGGGTCGTGGATGTTGCTGACGTAGGTGTTCTGCACCGTCTCCGGCTCGCCGTGGCGCTTTTCCGATCCCGGCGCGCCGTCCGGCCAAAGCATATGCGTTTGCTGCGCGCCGGCCTGCGCGCAGACAGCCACCAGCATCACCAAAACCGCACGGCCTACACGTTTAAGCACCATTCAGACCTCCGGTCGCGTACAGCGCGCGGTGGGTCAGGATGAACAGCGTGCGTCCGCCCTCGCCGCCGAAGATCAGCTGCAGCGGGCGTTCCGGCACGTCGATGCGGCCGATCTCCTTGCCGTCGGGGGCATAGACGAAGATCTGGCCGTTGGCCACGTACACATTGCCCGCCGCGTCCACGGCCGCGCTCTCGCCGCCGCGATTGGCCGCAAGTTTGAGATCGGTGATGCCGCCGCCGGTACCGATCACGCCACTGAAGGTGCGGTTCTCGGAACCGTTGGTGAACACCACGCGGCCATTGCGCCCGGCCGACACCAGGCCATGGGTATCGAGGGAATCGGAGAAGCGCCAGCCCAGATGATTCGGCTGCCCCTGTTGGAACATGCGGTAGGCCGGCAGCACCAGCGTGCCATCCGGCGACACATACTCGCGCT
This sequence comes from Duganella sp. GW821-FHT07F09, assembly GCF_059418705.1. Classification (NCBI taxonomy): domain Bacteria; kingdom Pseudomonadati; phylum Pseudomonadota; class Betaproteobacteria; order Burkholderiales; family Oxalobacteraceae; genus Duganella; species Duganella sp. GW821-FHT07F09. Next base: position 376,816 of record NZ_JBWKQJ010000007.1, read on the forward strand.
TTTTCGGCAGCGCGACGTCGCGCGCGAACATCTCCGCCAGCGTGGTGAACTCGTAGGTCTCGGGATTGAGCTGGTCGCGGAATTCGCCGTTCTGCCAGAAGTTGACCGGCACCACGGTCTTCGCGCCTGCATGGGCCTTCACCGGGGTCGGCTTGATCAGCGTTACCTCGCCGGCCGGACGATCCGGATGGAAGGAATACACGGTACCCTCGAAGCCGTGCGACGACAGCACCATCAGCGCGCCGCTGTTGTCGATGGCAAGATTGATCGGGTCGAGCGGCGCGTCGCGCACCACCACCAGCCCCTTGTCCTTCGACCAGCTGTAGATGCGCTGGAAGCGGCGGTCGACGAAATACAGCTTGCCCTTGGCGTCGACCACGCCGCCGGCGATCGAATAGAAGCCCTCCTCCAGCTTCTCCACCTTGACCGGGTTGGCCGGCGGCGCCACCGGGTTGGCGACGATATCGAGCATCGCGAACTCGCGCTCGCGCACCTCCAGCTTGTGCGTGACATCCAGCAGCGTGTTCTCGAACGGGAATTTGCTGGCGCGCAGATAAGTGTCGCAACCGTTGGCGTCGCAGGTGGCGTAGCCGCTCTCGCCGTTGACGTGCACGTTGCGGAAGCGGATATCGCTGGAATTGGTCATCTTCACGGCGGCCGGCGCAGGTTTGATCGAGCGGGTGACGCGATAGGCGTGATAGTTCGCGAACAGGATGTTGCGCGAATTGCGGATCTCCAGCGACACCGCGTCCATGCCGTCGCGTACCTCCTGCTCCGTTTGCGGTGCCAGGAACTCCCAGTTTTCCACGTTATCGAGCACGATCTCGGCGCGCACATGGTGCTCGGCGGAGAGCTCGTAGACGCGGCCAGGCGTCTTGGTGTCTGAGACGTAGAACCCGGCCTGCGAGAAGGTGCTGGGCGACCAGACCGCGACAAAGGTGCCGCCACCGCCGTCGGTCACCCAGATGCTCGGATACTGGCGGTCCCAGTGCGCGGTTGGATCGAAGTCCGCGCGCTTTTGATACGGATCGCGGCGCACGCCATCGTAAAGGCGCGTGCCGTGGCCGCCCTGGATGCGGATGTCGTCGACCAGCGAATGTTCGCCGGCCTTCCACAGCAGGCCGACCGCGCGCGGATTGACTTCGCCGGTCGCCAGGCCGAAGCCGGAAACGATGGCGTCGCCGCCCTTGGCGCTTTCCAGCAGCGCCTTGGGTCCGTCCACGCCGGTGTACAGCGGCGAGCCATTCGGCAGCACCAGCTGCGTCAGCCCCGGATGCAGCGCGACGATCACCGTGTCGGGCTTCATGCGGATCGTATCGTTGACGATGTAAAAACCCAGCGGCAGGTACACCACGCGGTTGTTGTCGATGGCTTTCTGGATTGCCGCCGTATCGTCGGTCTGGCCATCGCCCTTGGCGCCGAGGGCGCGGGCGTTGGCCCATTGCGTGGTCGGCGGCAGCGCGCGCAACACGCGCTTGGGCGCGGCCGGCATGGCGCTCAACGGCGTGATTTTGGAATTGGTGCCGAACTTGCCGGTGCTGCCCACGCCCGGAAGCATCAAGCCGTAGTTGAATTCACCGACGCGGTAGATCGTCCCGGGCGCGGCGATCTTCTTGCCGCTGTCGCGGAACTGCGCGAAGACCGGCGTATTACGCGCGACAGCGTTGTCGAAACCGACCTGGGTGTAGACGTTGTCCTCGTTCGAGATGATGATCGCCGCCTTCGACACGTTCTCGAAGCGCACATCCTTACCCCACAACCAATCGCCGTAGCCGCGATCGATCTCGATGCCCACCTTGGTGTTGCGGATGGAGACGTTGATCATCGTCAGCCCGGCTTCGTGTTCGCGGATAGCGGCATCGCGCTGGCCCTCGAAGGTGGAGTCCATCAGCGTGAACTGCCAGGCCGGCGAAGTCTTCTCCGACAGGATGCCGTAGCGTCCACCGTAGAACTTCAGGTTGAAGCCCTCGTTGCCAACCTGGTAGATGCCGGCCAGCCCGGAGCCGATATGGAAGTCGATATGGCTCAGGTTCGAATGCTGCGCGGTGCGCAGACGCACGGCCGCCGCCGCCGGATTGCCGTCGCCGATTTCAAAATCGACATTGCTCATCGCCGAATAGAAGGTCGACGAATTCGCGTCGCGCACGTTCTCGCTGAACGGCACCGCGCTCGCCACGGGAACCGGCACCTTGCCGACAGTATATTGGTCGCCGCCGGTGAACACCACCATGTTGGCGACGCCTTTCTGGAAGCCGGGCGTGCGCTCGCCCAGCACCAGCACCGGCCGGGTCGCGCCAACACCGTACAGGCGCACCGCCAGCGGGATCAGGATGGTACGCGTGATGCGGTAGCGGCCCGACGGCAGGAACACCACGCCGCCCTCGCCTTTATTGGCGGCGCTGTCGACGGCTTTCTGGATCGCCGCCGTGTCGTCGGTGCGGCCGTCGCCGGTGGCCTGGACTTTGACGGCCAGCGCGTCGTCCGGCATGGTCTGATAGACGGAAACCGAGGGCGGCGCGGCCGGTGCTGCCCGCGCTCCGTCGAACGGGACGGCCAGTATCGCCACGGTAGCCATCAGCAACCGTGTTAAAGATAATTTCATTTCTTTAGTCCTTAGATAAAAATCGATAGGAGCAACACGAAAATCAGCCCGAAGACGCCAACCAGCGTCTCCATCAAAGTCCACGAGCGGAAGGTGTCCTTCAGCGACAGGCCGAAGTACTCCTTGAACATCCAGAACCCGGAATCGTTCACGTGGCTGCACATCAAGCTGCCAGCGCCGATCGCCAGCACCATCAGGCTCGGATCGATGCCCGAGCTCTCCACCAGCGGCGCGACGATGCCGGCCGCCGTCAGTCCCGCCACGGTGGCCGAACCAAGGCAGATGCGTATCAGGGTGGCCACCAGCCAGCCCAGCACCAGCGGCGGCACCGGCAGGCCGCCCAGTTGCCGGCCCAACTCCCCGCTGACGCCGGAATCGACCAGCACCTGTTTCAGCGCGCCCGCCCCGGCGATCACCAGCAGGATGGGCGCGATGTCGCGCAACGCGTCCTGCGCGCCGGACATCAGCGCCGGCAGGCTTTTGCCGCGCGCCAGTCCCAGGGTGACCAGTGCCACGGCCAGCGCGATCAACATCACGATCATCGGATTGGCCATGAAGTTGACGACCGACTTCAGTGCCGCATCGTCGGTGGGCACCATGGTTAGCGCGGTGGCGGCGGCCAGCAGCCAGACCGGCAGCAGCGCGGTGGCGAAGCTGTTGAAGACACCCGGCAGCTGCGCCTCCTCCAGCAGACCGGCGCGGAACATCGGCGCCGGCTCGCTATGGATACGCTTCAGGGTCATCGCGAATATCGGACCGGCGATGATCAAGGTTGGTATGGCGACGATCATCCCGTAAAACAGGGTGCGGCCCATATCGGCATGGAACTGCGCCACCAGCGCGGTCGGCGACGGGTGCGGCGGCAGGAAGCCGTGCGCGATCGACAGCCCGGCCAGCAGCGGTATCGCCAGCGCCACCGCCGGCCGGCCGCTCTGATACACCAGCGAGAACACCAGCGGCACCAGCAGCACGAAGCCGACGTTGTAATAAAGGGGAATCCCGGCCACGAAGCCGGTCAGGGTCAGCGCCACCGGCATGCGCGCGGAGCCGAACACGCCGATCAGGTAACTGGCGATGCGCTGGGCGGCGCCGCTGTCGGCGATCAATTTACCGAACACCGCGCCCAGGCAAACAATGACGATCAACGACCCAAGCAGGTCGCCGATGCCCTTGTCGATCGACTTGGGAATGCTATCGAGCGGCATGCCAAGCAACAGCGCGGCCGCCAGCGCCGCCACCACGAACGCCAGCAACGGCTGCACCTTGCCCCAGGCGATAAGAAGGGTCAGCAAGCCGACGGAAAAACCGACGGCCAGCATGCCCCAGACGGCCGGCGCCACGCCGAAAAGCGCCGCCAATGGACTGGAGATGTTCATGAAGGCGCTCCGCCGCGCAGGTTAGAAGTTGTAGCGGACACCGACGCGGTACACGCGGCCCACCACATCGTACAGCTGCGGGTTGATCCCGTAGCTCAGGTTGGCCTGCGGCGCGGCGGCCGGCGAAACGTCGCCGATGTTGTCGACCTTGAAGTAGGCTGTGGTTTTGTCATCGAACTTGTAACTGCCACCCAGATCGACGTAGAACGCGCCCTTCATCTTGTTGTCGAAGATGGTCGGATGGATCGTCGTGGCGACCGGGCAGTTGGTCTGGCACTCGATGAACTCGTTGCTGTAGACGCCTTTGCTGATCCAGCGCTCGGTCAGGGTCAGGCTGTACTTGTCGGTGTCCCACGACTGCGAGGCCAGGCCCTTCCACTTCGGCGTCGCGCCCTGGTTGGCGCCGGCGCCCTCGGACGGAATGGTGCCGACAACGCCAGGGTCGGTCAGGAAGCTGATGTTGCGGGTGACCAGCGCGCGCAGCGTCACGCGGCCCGGCAGGCCCTTGATGTTCATACGGTAGGCGCCTTCCAGGTCGTAGCCCTTGGCGCGCAGGGACGCCAGGTTGAACGCCTGCACGGTCACGTAATTGTTGATCGAGACCGGGCTGTTAAGCACCATCGCCTTACAGATTTCCTGGTTGCCGGCCACGCACAGATCGACTTCCTGCTGCGCGTTCAGCGACGAGATCACGCCTTTGACCTTGATATCGAAGTAGTCGATCGACGCGCTGAAGCCGGGCGCCCACGACGGCTGCGTCAGCACGATGCCTGCGGTGTTGTTACGGGCGATCTCGGGACGCAGGTTGACGTTGCCGATGGCGCGCTGCTGCACGCTGATGGTGTTGCCCTGGTAGGCGACGACGTTGTTGGTCACCACCTGCGCGGCGAACAGCTCGCTCAAGTTGGGCGCGCGCACGTCCTTGGACGTCACCGCGCGCAGGCGCAGGCCGTCGATGCCGGTCTTCCAGCTGGCGCCGAGCTTCCAGCTTTCCACGTGGCCGGAGGTGCTGTACTTGGTGTGGCGGTCGGCCATGTTGATATTGGCCTCGCCCCACGTGGCCGATTTGAGCACCGGCACGTTCAACTCCACGTAGGCTTCCTTGACGTTGTAGGTGCCGCCGGCGTTGTGGTAGTTACCGGCGTACCAGTTGTTACCGACGGCGGTGTTGAGCAGCGGGTCGGCCGGATAGTTGGCGTTGTTCTGGCTGTCCGGGAAGATGCCGTTGCCATACGGGTCGCCGGTGACCTTGTAGTGCTCGCGGCGATACTCGGCGCCGGTCGCCACGGCGATCGGACCGGCCCACGATTCGAAGGCCTCGCCGCTGAAGTTGACGCTGGCGACATCCTGGGTCTGCCGGGTGTGCTGGCGCGGACCGTTTTCCGGCGCGATGTACGACCAGGCGCCGGCGTCGATCGGGTTGTTGCCGATGATGTTGAGCGGCTTGCAGCCGGATGCCGCGGCGACCGGATTGCGGCAGACGATGGCGCCGTCGGGGGCGCGCACGGCGTCGATGGCGGCGTTGTAGCGCGCGTTGAGCGTCATGTCGTTGACGATGATATCGGTCTTGTTGGCGCCATGTTCGGCATAGGCGTCATACGACCATTCCTTGCCCAGCACCTGGAACTTGCCGGTGCCGCCGAGGACCACGCGCTCCATCTGGCGGGTCGGGTGGACGTTGATATTCTCCGGGAAGATGGCGTTGGCGGTACCGTACTGGAAGCTGGTGATGTTATTGGCCGCGCAGGCGGCGACGATCGACGCCGGCAGGTACGGATTGCTGCACTGGATGGTCAGGTTGGCGTTTTTGGCGGCGCCCGGATTCGGCGAGAAGGCCGCCTTCACCTTGCCAAAGTTGGCCGTCATGTAGATCTCATGATCGGGATTGATGTCGAAGCCGACGCGCGTATAGGCCACCTGGCGCGTCAGGTCCATCGCCAGGCTGGTGCCGGCGCCGACGCTGCCGCTCAAGTCGCCGCCGATGCACAGCGGATTGATACAGCCGGTCACCGCGCCGGTGCCGGTCGGCACACCGTTCGAGCCGTAGTTGAATTTGTACGGCTGGCCGTTGTCGCCGAAGGCCGTGCCCTGCAGCGGTCCGTTGGTGATCAGGCCATACTTGGCATACTGGTACTGCTGCGCGTGCAGCACCGAATAGTACTGAGGCTTGCCGTCGGTGGTCTGCGCCAGCGTACGGACCTGGTAGGCCGGGTTTTTAAACCACGTGCGGCCGTTCGCGCCCACCTCGCCGAATCCGGGCGACTCGATGCCCTTCTGGCGGCCGTATTCTCCGCTGACCTGCACGTGCAGGCGGTCGTCCATGAACGATTTTCCCCAGGCGGCCTGCAAGTTGCCGTTCTCGTCGTCGCCGTAGGTCGTCATCCCGCCCTGCACGTTGGCCTTGAACCCCTGGAAGCGTTTGTCGGTGATGAAGTTGACCACGCCGCCGACCGCGTCCGATCCATACGAGGCCGAGGCGCCACCGGTGACCACGTCGACGCGCTTGATCAGCAGTTGCGGGAACTGGCTCACGTCCGTCACGCCGGTGACGTTGGCACCGACCACGCGCTGACCGTCGAGCAGCGTCAGGGTGCGGATCGGACCCAGTCCGCGCAGGCTCAATGAGCTCAAGCCCTGTATGCCGCTGCTGGTGCTGCCGGTGCTGGTGGTACGGCCGGTGCTGCCTTGCAGCGCTGGCAGTTCGGCGATGCTGTTGAAGATATTCGGCTGCGCACCCTTGGCCAGGTCGTCGGCGCTCAAAGTGGTGGTCGGCGTGGGCTGCGTAAAGCCGCGCGCGGCGATGCGCGAACCGGACACGGTGACCACGTTCTGTACCGGCGCCGCCGCTTCCGGCGCGGCCGGAGCTTGGGCCGCCGCCGCGGGAGCGTTGTCCTGCGCCGTGGCGGCCTGCGCTTCGGCGCCGGCCGGGGGGGTTTGAGCCTGGACTTCAGCTTGAGCCCCGGCCTGGCCGGGCGCCTGAACCTGGGCCTGGGCCTGGGCCGACAGGGCGATCCAGCTGCAAGCGCTGGCGACGGCCAGGCGCATGATGGTGTTACGTGTAGGTGTAGTCATTTTAGTCTCCGTTTTTGGTCTGTAGTTGTTTGCGCGCGGTACTGCTGACGGTCCGCTGCGTTTTACTGCCTTTGCTGCGTTTTGCTCCCCCCGTATTTCCGTTACCTAAGTCCGTCAAGCCTGGATGCGGCCCTGCCCTCGCTGACCAATATCTGCGCGACCAGCTCCTCTGGCGGCGCCGTGATGGCCAGCGTGATGCCGGCCTCGTCGGCCTGTAGCGGTTGCAAGTCCTTGAATTGGCTGTCCAGCAGCGACGGCGGCATGTAATGCCCGACGCGCGCACGCATGCGGTCGGCGATCAGTTCGCGCGCGCCGCTCAGATGGGCGAAACGCAGCGCCGGATCGGCCGTCCGCAGCAGGTCGCGATAGCGGCGCTTCAGCGACGAGCAGGACAGCACCAGGCCGACGCCGGCCCGACGCGCCTCGGCCACCTTCGCCTGCAGCGCCAGCAGCCAATCGGCGCGGTCGTCGTCGGTCAACGCGTGGCCGGCCGACATCTTGGCGACGTTGGCCGCCGGATGGAACTGGTCGCCCTCGATGAAATCGACGCCTTGCGCCGTTGCCAGCGCCTGGCCGATCGTGCTCTTGCCGCAGCCGCTCACGCCCATGACGACCCAGCGTATCGCGCTATCCTGCGGGCTGCTGGAACTATCCATCCATCTCTCCAAGTTTAAGTTAGCGCTATCATTTCAGTTCTGAGTTATGCGCCTAGATCGGGGCGCGGTCTCTTGTCTGAATTGGGAATTTATCCGGGGATGTCAGCCAACATCAAGTTAGCGTTATCATCGGTAGGTGAACTTTAGCGCAACAGAGGATTTTGTAAAGGATTATTAATATTGCATCGCAGCACGCGAGCGACTATCGAAAGGTACGGCAACGCCTGCCAAACAGGCTCGCGGCAGCGCAACATGGCCGTGGCGGCCCCGCAACAGCGGGTCCAGCCGTGCGGTCGGCCGGTTCAACGAATAAACTTGTACCGCGAGGCCTCTTCCGCCAGCAAGCTCTCATCCTTGCCGCGCAGCCGGCCCATGTTGCGGCGATGCGCCGGCTCGGCGATGACCCTGTTGATCACCGGCTCCAGCACTCCACGCTCGCTCAGGTAGGCGGCGGCGCTGTCCGGCCCTTCCCGATCCGCCAGTTCGATGCCGGTTTTGACGATTTCCGACGACACCAGATCGGGACGAAAAGTGTGGCTACTGGACATGACAATCTCCTTCAAGAAGACAGATATTGTGCGCTAGTTGCACCAGTCCAGTGCGTGCGTTCTCTCACTTTGAGCATTTTAGCCACATCATTTTTTACTATCGCCTTGTCATCGTGGCGTCATACCCGCGAAGAACAAATCGGCCGCCCGCGCCACCATTTGCTGGATCTCCTTGAGCGACAGCACCGCCGGGTCACGCTGGAACACCCGTGGCGAAACCTCGGCAGTCATCAACGCCATGTACTGTTGAGCTGCCACCGTCGCGTCGGCGCGGCGGATCTCGCCGCGCGCCATCGCCGCCTCCAGCACCGACGCCAGCATCGCGATCGATTCGCTTGGCCCGGCGTCATGAAACAACTGTCCGACATCCGACCGCCCCGATTCGGCCACCACCATCCGATAGACCGCCAGCGCCTTCTTGTCGTTGGTCAGCACATGCAGCATGCGCTCGCCGAAATGGATCAGCGCCATCTCCAGCGCGGTGCGGCCGACCACATTGGCCGTCAACTCGCGCGTCGCGTCGGACAGCTGCGCCGTGGCGACGGTCCTGACGACGGCGCCGAACAACTCCTCCTTCGACGGGAAGTATCCGTATAGCGTCGCCTTCGAACCGCCCAGGCGCTTGGCCAGCTCGTTCATCGACGCGCCCTCGTAGCCGGCCTCCTGGAACAGCTCCGCCGCCGCCTCGATGATCGCCTGGCGGCGCGCCTCAGTACGTACTTTCATGCACACCCCATATCCAAACCCGAAAGTACATTTTATTGCATGTCCAGCGTGAATAACAGACTCGACAGTCCGCTCGGCGGCGTAATTCAGCTTGACAGCCGCCCGCACACCCATCAATACTGTACATGTTGGTTCAGTTTTAAAACATAAACTCTCCTCACAAAGGCACCACCATGACCACATTGCTCAAATCCAGCGCTCCGCTGTTGATCGCCACCTGCCTGGCGCTCGCCGGCTGCGCCACCACCCAGCCGGTTCCGTACGGCGGCCTGGCATCATCCGGCCAGCTGCGGCCCAACCTCAACGACCAATCGGGACGGATACCCTACAACTACGCCACGCAAGTGGACCTGCGCGACTACAAGAGCATCATCATCGATCCGGTGGTGGTGTATCGTGGCCAGGACAGCCAGTTCGAGGAGGTGACGGAGGAGGACAAGGCCGCGCTGGCGGCCTATATGCAAAGCGAATTCGAAGCGAGGCTGCGCGGCCGCTTCAACCTCACACGCGATCCCGGCCGGCACACGCTGCGCCTCAAGCTGACCTTGACGGGGGCAAAATCGAGCACGCGTTTTCTGAGCACCGCGTCGCGCTTCGATCTGGCCGGCGGGCCGTATAACCTGGTGCAGGCGGCGCGCGGCAAGGAAGGCGCCTTCACCGGTTCGGTGATGTACGCGGTTGAACTGTACGACGCGTCGACCAACCTGCTGGTCAACGCCTATGTCACCAAGCAGTATCCGGGGCCGTACAACCTGGGCGCCAGCCTGGGACTGATGGACGCCTCGAAGGCCGGGGTGCGCAACGGCGCCGACGCCCTGCTCGCCCAGCTCCGGTAGCGGGGCTGGCGGTTATTCGAGGTTCTCGTGATGGGCGGACGCGCCCTTCTTCCAGTACGCCGAAATCCGCGCAGCCTCGCGCGAAAAGCCCTTGTCGACAAACAGGATATCGCGCACCTGTTTGGCCATCTGCGCCTCGCCCGCGCACCAGATAAAGCCGTCGCCCTCGGGCAGTTGCATGGCGCGGAACGCCTCGACGATATCGTCCGGTGTCGGCACCAGCCGCACGCGCAGGCGCGCGGCGCTGGCGAATTCCAGCGCCGCGGCTTCCTCGCCGGTCACCAGCACCAGCACGTCGGCGGACGCCGGCAGCTCGTCCAGGCGGCGGCGGATCGCCGGCAAGGCGGTGGCGTCGCCCGCCAGGATCTGCCAGGTGTAATCGGCCGGGATGATCATCGATCCCTTCGGGCCGCCGATGACGGCCTGCTGGCCGACCCGCGCCTGGCGCGCCCAATCGGTCATGTGGCCCTCGGTGTGCAGCGCGAATTCGAGGGTCAGCTCGCGGGCGTCGCGATCGTAACGGCGCGGCGTATAGTCGCGCATCACGCGCTCGCCGGCGGCGTCGTGCAGGATGAACTTGACGTGATCGTCATACGACAATGAGACGAAATCGTGCAGGCTCTCGCCTTTGAATGTTACGCTAACGAAATTCGGCGCCAGTTGCTTCACGGCGCTGACCGTCACTTCGCGCGGCTTGAGTTCGTGACGAACACGCTGGATACGTTTATCATTCATGCAAATCACCTTTTAGTTGACAATGTCCTCAAATCTACAGAAACAAGTTAACGTTGTCAACCAATTTGGCAGCGGTCCGGCCGAAGCTGTTTTCGACTCGATCCATACGCTCATGCACATGTACCGGTCGATGCAGCTGCGCAGCCTGCGGGACACCGGACACGATCTCACGCACATGGAATACAAGGTGCTGGGCTTTTTCGCCAAGCATCCCGGCGCCAGCCAGAGCGAGCTGGTGGCGCACTCGGGGCGCGACAAGGCGCAGCTGGCGCGCCTGATGCGCGGACTGCGCGACAAGAAGCTGCTCGACGCGCAGGTCGACGAAAGCGACCGGCGCAGCGCGCGGCTGCGTCTGACCGACGAAGGTTTGACGGTCATCCAAGGCCTGCAAGCACTCGGCTCGGAAGTATCAAACCTGGCCGTCAGCGGCATGAGTGAAGAAGAATGCGCGCAACTACTATCCTTACTACAACGCGTAAGAACCAACCTGGAACGCGCCGACCCCACAGAGACACGTAGGGCGGATTAGCGCGACGCGCGTAATCCGCCATACATGCGCTCCACGCCAGCTCTTATTGCCGAATAAGTGTCCGAACGAATGACAGAAAAGAATCCGATGCTACCAATACTCGCCGTCAGCATTCCATTTCTTCTGTATATCTTAATCCCAATAAAGAGAAGTTATCGCTACGTTCTAGCATTTCTGATCAGCGTCTTTGTTTTCTCGCTTTTCCTGCCATCCCTACGCCAGAACCACCTCCTCTCCATGAGTGGCGTTCAGCACGTTGGCGTCCTAACGAAGAAGAACTGCGACACACAGAACAATCCATATGTCGAATATCGCTTCATAGTGAACAAAGCAGAAATCCCAGGCTCCGGCCGCCTTGGAAGCGGAAATCGAAGCTGTGCCGATATGAGGCTCGGCGATCAAGTTTTTATCACCTATATACCGGGGAATGAAGCCGTCAGCGTGCCGGAACGGGAAGTCAAAAGTAGCGTCGCACTTTATATCGCAGGCTTCTTGTCGCTTTATATCTTTCTGCTGTGGATCGGCAACGCGCAGGAAAAATTCAAAAGCAAGAAACAATCTTCGCGGGGATAATTCCGGCATTCATTCGGACTCGATCCCAGCCGTGAGAGGCTCGGCGCGCAGCAAGGGATGCGGATTGATCGCCCCGCCCACATCGTAGACGCCATAGTGCAGGTGCGGCGGAGTGCCTTTCGCATTGCCAGTACTGCCAACGAAACCCAGCACCCGGCCGACCTTGATGTGCATGCCCGCCTCCACATTGGCATAGCGATCGAGGTGGGCGTAGTAATGCCGCTGGCCGCCCGGCCCCATCACCCACACCACCCGTCCACCAAGGTTGTTGGTGCCGACCTTTAGGATGATGCCTTCGGTGCTCGACAGCACGCGGGTGCCGCGCTCGGCGAAAATGTCGATGCCTTCGTGCTTGCGGCCGGTGCCGCGCGCCCCACCCCAGGTATCGCGCAGCGCAGCCGCTCGCACGCCGTCGACCGGCATCGCCAGCAGCCCGGGCTTGGGCATCGCCGCCAGGCGCATCGGATAAAGCGCCCGTTCAATGGCCGGCTCCAGCAAACCGTGGCCAAGGATGAGGACGACGGCAATCACGAGCGCGCGCAGGAATATTCGCATGTCGGTTTCGATGTGGTCGGGGAATACCAACACATGGGGACGGAACGGCACATTCCCAGGCTTGACCCAACAGCTTGAAAAACCGCCCGCAGAAAGGACGACAAGCTTTCGCCAACTTCAGTTACTCAAGCGTTTGCACCGATTCAAGTCGCATCGATCGCCGCAATTACAATGCATCGGCCCACTCCATACCGGTCCATTCTTTTCAGCTCTCCGGATCATAGTAGAACTCACGAAGTTCTTGGGCACACCGGCAGGCCGAAGCAAGCCTGGCCGCCCAATCGACGGCGGCCGCCCTGGACGGGAGCTCAAGTACGCAAAATCCCCCGTCGAACTCTTTGGTTTGCCGATAGGTCTCGTCGGTGCAGCTTCCATCAGCTGCGACCATCAGCGAAGCGACTTCACTATTGATCCCCCCGGCAAAAACGTAAACCCCGGCAGCCTTGGCATCTCGGATCACCTTACGCGACGCCTCGGAAACAGCCGCCATGTCCTCGTCAGGAACATCCATCGCACTCGCTGGAAAGGAGATAAGAAATTTCGTCATGGTTAATCACCTGATTTTTCTCCAGGATGCCTTACGTACTCTATTTGAACGAGTAGGCCAGCGCAGTGAAGAACTGACGTCCGCGCGGATCGGTATAACTGGGATCGTAGCCGACAGAAAAACTGAACAACTGGTTCGAGCGCGGGGGATTCTTGTCGAGCAGGTTCTTGATACCGGCCCGTAGCCTCAGCGCCGTCGAAATTTGGTACGCGCCGGTCAGGTCGAGCAAGGAATAGGAGTCGACGCGATGGACCGACCCATCGGCCAGCAAGTTTTGGTCACGATAGCCGCTCAGGAAGGTTTGCTGCAGTGTCATGCTGAGCGGGCCACGGTCGTAGTCCAGGCTCACCGTATGACGCCACCGCTGGATTACCTGGTCGTTGGTGTACACGCCCAAGGCGCTGAGATCGGGGCCGTCGGCCGCCTCGCGCGTCTTGTAGTCGAACACATAAGTGCCGTTGAGCGTTACACCCAATCTGCCCAGACCGGTGGCCGGCGAGCGCCAGTTGAAGCCCAGATCGACGCCCGAGGTTTCCAGCGCGCCGATATTGCGCAGCCGCGAATCGATCGACAGAATCGGTCCCGGTATTCCCGGCAGCGCCGGGTCGGCCTCGCCGCGGATGATGTAGGCGGCATTGCGCACCGGGTCGGTAAAGTAGGAACCTTCCGGCGAGACAATCACATCTGTTTTCTTGATGCGCCAATAGTCCAGCGTTGCCGTGAGGTCGCGACGCGGTTCGAGCACCAGGCCCAACGAATACTGCTTCGACTCCTCCGGACGCAGCAACGGCGAACCACCCCTCAGCTTATCCGGTTGCAGGCCGCAGTAATCGGGATTTTCGGTATTGTCGATCGCCCCGACCTTGATGCAGCCGAGCGGGTCGTTGTAGATGCCGTTGGCCTGGCCTAGCCGCACAGGGCTGTACAGGTCGGCAAGCGACGGCGCCCGAAAGCCGGTGCCATACGAGCCGCGCACCACCAACTGCTTCAACGGATTCCAACGCACGCCGACCTTCGGATTGGTCGTCGAGCCCACGTCGTTGTAACGGTCATGGCGCAGCGCCAACTGGGCCTCCAGGCTCGTCAGCAAAGGCAGGTTGAACTCGGCATAGGCGGCCTTGACGTTGCGACCGCCCGAAAACGGGGTGGCCGTGCCTTCGCCCCGAATTTCCCCCGCCATCAGCAATGCAGACGGCGTGAACGACATTTTTTCGCGCCGGTACTCAAGGCCGAGCGCAATGGCGGCGCTGCCACCAGCCATCTCGAACAGGTCGCGCGTGGCCTTGACATCGAACGAGTCGGTCGTTCCGCGCGAGTGGCGCGCGAGGTCGTTGACCTTGGCGGCGGCCAGCAGGGCCCGCCCTTCAGGACCGGATGGTCCGAAAGGATTGATGATGCCGGACGCGAAAGCGTTATCGAACATCGTCGTCTGGACGTACCCATCGACATACTGGTCGTCGACCTTGTTCACGCTGTGATTGAGCGCCATGTCGTAATCCCAGCCCAGCGCTATCCCCTTGCCGCCGAGCACCATGCGCGTGGCCGTGGCATCGATGTCGTTGGTTCGTGGTCCGCCTTCGCTCAGGCGCATATTGACGTTGAGCGGTGTTTTATTGGTCGTCACTAGCGCATGTGGATAGTACTGTCCTGCCAGGGGATAAATCTCGCCGGAGATGGTCAATGCGCTGATGCGATAGGTGGTCGACGTTTTGTTGAGGAGCAATTCGCCGTACAAGGTTGTGTCCTTGTCGAGCGCGAACTGGCCACGCGTAAGCAGCGACACGCGTTTCGAATCCGGGAAGAGCTCGGTGTCCTGCATGTAATCGTACATGCACGCAGCCGCGCCGACGAAGCTCTCCGGCGCGTAGACCGTTGCCGGCGGATTGCAGGCCGGCGCACTTGGATTCATCCGGGGGCCGGTGGCAGAGGTGCCGTTGGCGCGCGTGCGGCGGAAGTTTGCGGGAAACGTATTCGAACTGCCCGAATCGAGATTGATATCGGGCTGGTAGGCCGAACCGATCCAGCTGCGCTGTGATGAGCGCAGGCTGCTCGTATCCTGGTAATCGAACACGCCCATCACGTTGTAGCGATCGGTCGCCAGATTACCGATGCCGCCCGACAAAGTTGCCATCGCCTTGCGCGCGCCGCCGTGCTGGGTGTCGGCATAGTAGGCGCTGGCGTCAGCGCCTTCGTAATTGCGGCGCGTAATGAAGTTGATCACGCCGCCGATCGCATCCGTGCCATAGATGGCCGAGGCGCCGTCCTTGAGCACTTCGACCCGGTCGATCGCCGCCGACGGGATCGCGTTCAGGTCGACGCCGGCGTTGCCGCCCGGCGAGGCAAAGTTGGCCAGGCGTCGGCCATTGAGCAATACGAGCGTTGACGACACGCCGATACCGCGCAGGTTGGCGCCGTTGAAACCACGCTGTCCGGCAATGTCGCTGAAACTGGCGCCATCGGTCAGCGCAGCCGCGTTGGCGGACACCTTCGACAGCAGTTCAGCCGCCGTGGTGGTCCCGCTTTTCTCGATGTCGGCTCGGGTAATCAACTGCACCGGCAACGCGGTTTCGGCATTGAGGCGCTTGATCGAAGAGCCGGTTATTTCAACTTTTGGCATCGGTTGTTCATCTTGCGCGGCGGCCGGAACGGCCAGCGTGGCCAGCAAACCGGCGGTGGCCGTGCGGCCAAAGGCCTCCAGTATTCGTACAGCGATACACTTTGGAACCGGCCGGTTCCCGCGCTCATCTACCATTCAATTCCCCCAGGTGATCGTTTTAAATTTTCCGTGTTCGCCACGGACGGCATCAATCAGCGCGCTCGTCAGTACCAGTCCGCAGGGAATAACGCGCCGGACGTGACGTCCAGGTGTTTATACAGCGGTACGCCTGTCCAGTCCGTGATATTGAAGACCGTATTCGAGTCCGCCAGCTTTTTTACTTCGACATTGGGGACTGTCAGCGGTGTTTTGGGTCCGCATACACTTGGCGGAACAGAGGGACGAACAAAATACACCGCACTTTCCGTCGTCGTCGAAGGGTTGGTGACCCGCTTCGCTGTAACAGGATTGCCGTTGCCATTTCCTTGGACCAGCAATGCGGTCTCGACGCTGATGCCGATGCCGCGCGCGGTGGTATTGCCGCTGGAGGATGCGGGCAGCACGCCGCCTATGCATCCGAAGGTGCCGCCCGGCGTTGTCGTCGGCGCCACTAGTCTTGAAATAAAGGCGATGAAGCGCCCCATGCGATCGCGGCTGTCGAAATGCGAATCGAAAATCATGTTTGCCAACGCTGGCGGTGCGATAAAGCCGCCTTGCAGACTCAAGGGATTTGGGTCGAAAGTGATATCCTTATAGTAAGGATCCAGCATCGATAGCTCCGAAGTGGCAGATTTATATAGTGCCGAATAATCGAATTGCCCGAGCACTGCCAAACCGGCGCTGGTGCCACCGACAGGGACATTTTTCTGCATCAATGTTTTTAACGTCTGTTCGAGGGCCGTACCTTTCCAAAAACGGATGTAATCACTCTGATCGCCACCCGCGATAAACACGACGTTGGCCTTAGCCAGGATGGCATTGACGGCCTGACTATTCGCCGCTTTTACGCTCGGAATCACCAGCGTCTCCACGGATGTCAGGCCCAGAGAGGCGCCGCCGACCCACATGTCAGCGATTGTATTCGAGGTCGACAGCGTCTCATCGCTATAAAATATGTAAGGGTTATAAGCCTCTGTTCCGGTGGCCCGAATGACCACAAAGCGTCCCCCGGTACCTGGTCCGATGCCTGCCCGTTGGATCAACCATCGGAAGGCGGGATCCACGTCGGGACCTCCACCCATCAGTACAAATGATGGCGTCGGAAGGACCGATGGTGCTGTCACAACGGCATTCACATCACCCGTTGCGAAATAGGAGTAGAGTGCGATTGGTTTCGCCGGTTCGAATTTTGCACCAGCATATACAGGACCGGCAAAAAAACCCGATGCCATAGCGAGTATTATCGCGCCTTGAGTTGAAAAAATCCGGATGATCCACTGGTGGAAAAAGCGTGTCAACATTTTAGAACTCCGGTAGCGATCGTTGAGGAACTGGCCACTCTGCGGCAACAACTATGAAAGTACTGGGATCTAACAACGACGCCGCTTGACAACGGCCGAGACCAACAGCAACCCACCCAGCATCATCGCAAAGACAGGTGGTTCAGGCACGGGAGAAATACCGACGGACAGCGTGCCGTAGTTCCACCTGCCCTCAGGTTCGTCAAACGCAAGGTCCTTGAATCCGTCATGAAACTCGAGGCGCAAAATGCCATCGGCACCCACTGCAAAAATCTGTCCCAGGTCGCCCAGATTCTGGAAGCCCGCGTAGTCTGCTGTCCCGTCAAAATCATCGCCATCGCCGGGCGTGAAAGTGACGCCTGTGCCCAGGGAATCGCTGAAGGTGATTTGCATTTCGGACAAGTAGCTGCCGACATAACTCGTCACGTTCACATCCCACTTGAGGCTGGTAATTGAAGCTCCGGACCCGACGTAAAAGTCCCACACCACATTACTCGCGGAACCTCTTTCGTCAAAATTGGGGATGTCTTCCGTGTGTATCAGCAGTTGGTACGGAACAGGACTGATCCCCTCTGCTCGCGCCATGCCAAAGCACATTGCCGCGGCAACCATCACCAGCGCCATCAGGCGCCGCACATAATTTAGCTTTGGCATGTTTTTTCCTCGTAAATAAATACGATCAAACGCAGAAGACTGGGCACACAACGCGTAGTAATTGTATAACTAACTTGTGCCGTCAAATCGGTCGATGTAAAAAAAACATGGGTGCGCGTCACACTTTATTGACCAGGCACTTCCCATCCACCCGCCAGCGCCTTGTACACGGCCACCAGCGTCGTGGCCGCCCCCGCCTGCGATTGCGCCAGCCGGTCGCGCGCCGTCAGCAGTTCGCGCTCGGCGTCGAGCACCGTCAGGAAATCCGTGGAGCCGACCGCGAACCGCTCGCGCGCGATCAGCGCCGCCTGCTCCGACGACTGCGCCGCCTCGTACAGCAACGCCGCCTGCCGCTGGCTGCGCGTGTACGACGCCAGCGCGCCCTCGGTCTCCTCGAGCGCCGTCAGCACCGCGCGCTCATAGGCGATCATGGCCCCATCGTTGCGCGCGTCGGCGGCCGCGATCTGCGCGCGGATACGCCCGAAGTCGAGCAAATTCCACGTCAGCTGCGCACCCAGGTTGTAGACATAGGCGGGCCCCTTCGCCAGTTCGCTCAAATGCTGCGCGTTCTGCCCCAATGTCCCCCCAAGCACGATTTGCGGGAACAGCGCGCTGCGCGCCACGCCTACTTGCGCCGCCGCCGCGCTGACCTGCGCCTCGGCCAACTGGATGTCGGGACGGCGCCGCAGCATC
Organism: Duganella sp. GW821-FHT07F09; assembly: GCF_059418705.1. NCBI lineage: Bacteria > Pseudomonadati > Pseudomonadota > Betaproteobacteria > Burkholderiales > Oxalobacteraceae > Duganella > Duganella sp. GW821-FHT07F09. The sequence continues at coordinate 394,974 of NZ_JBWKQJ010000007.1, forward strand.
GCCGCCGGCGATCCGATCGCCGACAACTCGACCGCCTGCAATCCCGGCAAAGGCTTGACCGGCTCCAGCTCCGCGTCGAGCGCCGTCGGCTGCTGGCCACACAACACGGCGATGCGGTAGCGGGTGCGTATCAGCGCCGATTCCAGCGCCGGTATATTGGCCGCCGTCGATTTGACCAGCGCGCGCGCGCGTTCGCTGTCGAGCGCCGTGCCACGTCCGACGTCGAGCCGCGCGTCGACCAGTTTGAGCGCCTCGTTCTGCGTCTCCAGCGAGGAGACGGCCACCCGCAACTGCTCCTGCAAGCCGCGCAGGTCGAAGTAGTTGCGCGCCACCTCGGCCGCCACGCTCACCTGCGCCGCCCGCACGCCGGCCGCGCCCACCAATACATTGGCCTCGGCGGCGCGCCGGGCGTCGCCCAGGCGGCCGAACAAATCGGCCTCCCAGCTGACATCCAGCCCGGCCGAGTAGTTGTTGTTGGTGCTGACCACACCGGCGTCGTTCGGCCCCCTGATGCGCGCGGCGCCCGCGTTCACGCCGATGCTGGGCAACAGATTGGCGTCGGCGAAGCGGTTCAGCGCGCGCGCCTCGCGCAGGCTGGCGGCGGCCGAACGCACGTCGGTGTTGGCCGCCAGCGCGCGCTCGACCAAACTGTCCAGCAAGGGATCGTTAAAGCCGCGCCAGAACTGGCTGACCGGCTCCTCCGCCTTGGCGCTGGCCGGCGCGTTGGTGAAGCCGGCTCCCAAGACCGGTTCGAAATGCTTGGCGGGCGGCGCGCTCGAACAGGCGGCCAGCGCCAGCGAAACGGCGATGGCCAGGCCGGCCGGACGCAAGGACGCCATGCGGGGCGACGTGATCATAGGTCCTCCTTGCGTGGTTCGTGCGCGGATGGCGCCTTGTGCGCGCCGGGTGCACCCGCCGGACCGGCATCATCGATACCGGCGTGGAACGGATGCGCGGCAGCGTCGATTTCGCGCCGTAGTTCTTCCGCGTGGGCGCGCCGTTTCTCGGTGCCCTTGCGCAGCAGCGCGTAGAACACCGGCGTCAGGAAAATCCCGAACAGGGTCACGCCGACCATGCCGGAGAAGACCGCGATCCCCATCGCGCGGCGCATCTCGCTGCCCGCGCCGCTGCCGAGGATCAACGGTATCACGCCGGCGCAGAAGGCGATCGACGTCATCAAAATCGGCCGCAGACGCAGGTGGCAGGCCTCGATCACCGCGTCCACCATCGGCTTGCCCTGCTCTTCCAGCTCCTTGGCGAATTCCACGATCAGAATCGCGTTCTTGCACGCCAGGCCGACCAGCACCACCAGCGCCACCTGCGTGAACAGATTCAAATCCCCCGCCTGGCCGAACGGCGGGAAGTGCGACAGCCACACGCCGAACAACGCCGACAGAATACACATCGGCACGATCATGATGATGGCCAGCGGCAGGCTCCAGCTCTCGTACTGCGCCGTCAGCACCAGCACCACCAGCACCACCGACAGGAACAGCACCGCGCCCAGCGTCGGGATCTTGATGTCCAGCCCCGGCAAGGTCACGGAACGCGTCAGCCGGTCCTGGTAGGCCAGGTCGGTCCATTCGTACGACATGCCGCGCGGCAGGGTCTTGACCAGGCGTTCGATCTCCGCCTCCGACTGCCCGCTGGAGAAGCCGGGGTTGGCGGCACCGTTGATGTCCGCCGAAGGGAAGCCGTTGTAGCGCGTCACGCGGGTCGGGCCGAAGGTCGGATTGACCTGCATGACGGACCCCAGCGGCACCATCTGCCCGGCCGAATTGCGCGTCTCCAGCCGCACGATGCTGTCGGCGCGCGAGCGGAACGGCGCGTCGGCCTGCACCACCACCTGGTAGGTCTTGCCGAAGCGGGTGAAGTCGTTCACGTACAGCGAACCGAGATTGATCTGCAGGGTGTCGTAGATATCCTGCAGCGGCACGCCCATCTGCTTGGCCTTGGTGCGGTCGACGTCCGCGAACAGCTGCGGCACGTTGATGTCGTAGGTCGAATACGGCGTACCGATGCTCGACTTTTGATTGCCGTAGATCTGACCGAGCACGCCCCAGACGGCGCCATACAACGCCTGCTCCCCCTGGCTGCCGCGGTCCTGCACCTGCACTTTGAAGCCGCCCGCGTTGCCCAGGCCGTCGACCGCCGGCGGCGGCACCACGAACATGCGCGCGCCCTGGATCTGCTGGATCGCGCCATTGACCTTGCCGAGGATGGCATCCTTCGACAGGTCGCCCGAGGTGCGCTTCTCGAACGGCGCCAGGCCGAAGAAGACGATGCCCTCGTTCGGCGAGGCCGAGAAGCCGGCGATCGACAAGCCCGGGAAGGCGATCGAATCGGTGATGCCCGGCACCTTGAGCGCGATGTCGCTCATGTCGCGGATCACCTTCTCGGTGCGCGCCAGCGAGGAGCCGGCCGGCAGCTGCGCCACGCCGATCAGGTACTGCTTGTCCGGCGCCGGCACGAAGCCGCTCGGGATGCGCGTGAACAGCAGCCCTGTCAACACCAGCAGCACGCCATACACCACCAGCGCCAGCGACTTGCGACCCAGCAGACCGGTCACGCCACGGCTGTAGGCCGCGCTGCGGCGCTGGAACATGCAGTTAAACCAGTGGAAGAAGCGGCCGAACACCTTGTCCATCCCGCGCGAGAGGCGGTCCTTGGGCGCGTCGTGCGGCCGCAGCAGCATCGCCGCCAGCGCCGGCGACAACGTCAGCGAGTTGAACGCCGAGATCACCGTCGAAATGGCGATGGTGGCGGCGAACTGCTTGTAGAACTGGCCGGACAGGCCGGGCACGAAGGTCAGCGGAATGAACACCGCGCACAGCACCAGCGCGATGGCGATGATCGGCCCACTGACCTCGTTCATCGCGCGCACCGTGGCGTCGTGCGGCGTCAGGCCGTCGGCGATGTTGCGCTCGACGTTTTCCACCACCACGATGGCGTCGTCGACGACGATACCGATCGCCAGCACCAGTCCGAACAAGGTCAGGGTGTTGATCGAATACCCCAGCAACATCAGCACCGCGAAGGTGCCGACGATGGACACCGGCACCGCCAGCAGCGGAATCACCGACGCGCGCCACGTCTGCAGGAAGATGATCACCACCAGCACCACCAGCAGCACCGCCTCGATCAGCGTGTGCACCACTTTTTCGATCGACGTCTGCACGAAGCGCGTCGGATCGTAGACGATGTCGTAGTCGACGCCCTTGGGAAAGTTGGCCTTCAGCCGCGCCATCGTCGCCCGCACGTCGTCCGACAGCTGCAGCGCGTTCGATCCCGGCGCCTGGAAGATGGCGATCGCCGCCGCTTCCTTGTTGTTCAGCAGACTACGCAGCGAATAGGTGCTGGCGCTCATTTCGACCCGGCCGACATCCTTGATGCGCACCACGGCGCCGTTGGCCGGATCGCTGCGCACGATGATGTTGGAAAAATCCTCCTCCGTGATCAAGCGGCCCTGCGCGTTGACCTGCAACTGGAAATCCGTGTCGTCCGGCGCCGGCGGCGAACCGACCACGCCGGCCGCCACCTGCGCGTTCTGCTCGCGGATCGCCGCGACCACGTCGCCGGCCGTCATGCCGCGTCCCGCCAACTGCTGGGGATTGAGCCACACGCGCATCGCGTAGTCGCCCGCGCCGAACTGCAGCACCGATCCCATGCCCGATATCCGCAGCAGGTCGTCGCGCACATTGAGGTTGGCGTAGTTGCGCAGATAGAGCGCGTCGTGGCTGTTGTCGGGGCTAACCATGTGCACCACCATGGTCAGGTTGGGCGACTGCTTCTCGGTCGTCACGCCGATCGTGCGGACGATCTCCGGCAGCCGTGGCAAGGCGCGGTTGATGCGGTTCTGCACCGCCGTCTCGGCCTGCTCCGGCACCGTGCCGATCTTGAACGTCACCGTCAGCGCCATGCTGCCGTCGGCGGTGGCGCGGCTTTCGAAATACAGCATGTTTTCCAGGCCGTTGATCTGCTCCTCGAGCGGCGCGGCCACGGTCTCCGAAATCACGCGCGGATTAGCGCCCGGGAACTGGGCGCGCACGACGATCTGCGGCGGCGCCACCTCCGGATACTCCGAAATCGGCAGCTGGAAAATGGCCAGCACGCCGACCAGGAAAATGAACAGCGAAAGGACAGTGGCGAAGCGCGGACGATCAATGAAAAACCGTGAGATATCCATGCGTGCGCCCCTTAGCTCTTGGCGGCGGCGGGGGCGGCCGGAGCACCGGGAGCACCCGGCGCCTGCGCCGGAATCGGCATGCCCTTGTCATCGACCTTGAGCTGCTGCGGCGTGACGGGCGCGCCGGGCATCGCGCGCAGCAGGCCGTCGACGATCACCAGTTCGCCGGGCTTGACGCCGGTGACGGCGCGCATGCCGCCGATCAGCGCTCCGGTCTTGACCTCGCGCTGGTCGACGATGTTGTTCTTGCCGACGATAAGCACCACCTTGCGCGTCTGGTCGGTGCTGATGGCGCGGTCCATCACCATCGTCGCCGTGTACTTGCCGCTGCCGACCAGTTGGAGGCGTGCGAACAGTCCGGGCGTGTACAGGCCGTCCTTGTTGTCGAACACGGCGCGCCCGCGCATCGACGCGGTGGCCGGATTGAGGCGGTTGTCGACGAAGTCCATCTTGCCCGCGTGCGGGAAGCCCTCCTCGTTGGCCAGGCCGAGGCGCACCTCGTTGGGCGTGTCGCGCGACGACTGCCGCGAGCCTTCGCGCGCCGAGCGCATATATTTCAGGTAGATCGCCTCGCTGGCGTCGAAGTAGGCGTACACACGGTCGCTCGACACCACCGTGGTCAGCACCGGATCGCCGACGCTGACCAGGTTACCCTCGGTGATGTTGGCGCGCGAGGTGCGGCCCGTGACCGGCGCCGTGATGTTGGTGAACTCCAGATTGAGTCTGGCCTGCACCAGCGCCGCCTCGGCCGCCTTGACGCTGGCCTGGGCGCTCGCCAGCGCGGCGCGCAGCTGATCGATTTCCTGTTGGCTGACGCCGCGCACCGCCACCAGTTTCTCGGCGCGCGCCAGCTCGGTCCTGTTCAATTCACCCTGGGTTTTCGCCGCCAACAGCTGCGCCTCCAGCCGCGCCGCCTCGGCGGCGAACGGACGCGGATCGATGGTAAACAGCCGGTCGCCCTTGTTGACCACCTGCCCTTCACGGAAATGCACCTTGGTCAGCATGCCGGCCACGCGCGAGCGGATGTCGACCGTGTCCGGCGCTTCCAGCCTGGCCGTGAACTCGTCGAACTCCTGCACCTCGCGCTGGACCACCGGCGCCACCGACACCGGCGGCGGACCGCCGGCGTGCTGGCCGCCGTCGTCGCCCTTCCCGCAGGCCGCCAAGGTCAGCACGAGGCCGCACATGAAGGAATTTTTCGCCCAGCCCGAGCGTGACAGTACGGCCAGAATTTCCATCGTTGACTCCCAATAACGGTGACAAGCGGTAAGTTGCTGGTTGATACTAAATTAAGTAGTTGAATTCTGACAAAAAAATATTGGCTTGTCATTAACTTTAACCACCAAAGGGACTACAACGTTCGGAAAAAGCCGAAAAGCCCGTCATTTCGCCTCCTACCGGGCACCGAGCGCCAGTCCTACGCCGCACCTCATCCCCCATGACAAAATATTCGTCACACTCCCCGTGCACCTGAAGATCTACCGCTAGGCCCTCGACACCGGCGAGCCGCCGCGCATGCAGCACTACACCGTCCAAGCCGGCGACAAGGGCACGATGCTTCGTGCCCTTGTGGCCGGGCGGCCGCGCTCAGCGAAATCCGCGATCTACTGGTGCGGTGTATGATTTGAGCACAAGGAGGCGGTATGTCTTACAAAACCATCCTGGTCCACGTGGACCGCTCCAGCCGCACGGACGTCCGTGTCGCACTGGCCGCCCGCCTGGCGGGCGATCAACAGGGACACCTGGTCGGCGCCGCCGTCAGCGGCTTCGTTCAGGAACTGTACGGCGCCAATCCGATGATGATGGCCGCGCCCGTTCCGGTAGACGAGGTGGAGGCCTGCCGGGCAGAAGCCAACCGGGCGCTGGACAATTTCGAGAAGGTGGCGCGCGGCGCCGGCATCGATGCCGTTGAACGGCGCCTGAGCGACGACACGGCGCTGTACAGCATCGTGCTGCAGGCGCGCTACGCCGATTTGGTGGTGGTCGGCCAGCATGATCCGGACGACAGGAAAACCGGCGCGACCCGCGATCTGCCCGCATACGCGGCGCTACAGGGTGGCCGGCCGGTGCTGGTGGTGCCATATGCGGGCCAATTCCACAGCATGGACAGCCACGCGCTAGTGGCGTGGGACGGCAGCCGATCAGCCGTGCGCGCCGTCACCGACGCGCTGCCGCTGCTGCGGCGCAGCGCCAGCGTAACGCTGGCCTTGTTCAATCCGGGACGGCATTATGGCGTGCACGGCGATGTGCCGGGGGCCGACATCGCGCTGTTTTTGGCGCGGCATGGGGTCAAGGTCGAGGTGCTGCGGCAGGATACCCCGCCGGGACTGGATGTGGGCAATGCCCTGCTGTCGCTGGCGGCCGATATCGACGCCGATCTGCTGGTCATGGGCGCCTATGGACACATGCGCTGGCGCGAGGTGCTGATGGGCGGCGTCACCCGCACGGTTTTGCAGTCGATGACGCTGCCCGTCTTGATGTCGCATTGACCCCTGGCGCTTACGTGCTTTCGCTCTGGCGCACGATATCCAGGAAGGCGGCCACCAGCTTGACCGCGTGCGTCAGATCGTCCGGCGCCTCGCCCATATGAACACCAGCGCGCGGGTCACCGCACCTGGATGACGACCTTGCCCTTCGAGCGGCCGGTTTCGACGTAGGCCATCGCCTCCCTGGTCTGGTCGAACGGAAACACGCGGTCGACCACGGGGCGGATGGCGCCGGCGTCGATCAGCTCCGCGATCTGCCGCAGCTGCTCGCCGCTGGCGCGCATGTACAGGAAGGAGTAACTGACGCCGGCCGCCTTGGCCTTGCTGCGAATGCCGTAACTGAGCACCCGCATGACCAGCCCCACCAGCGCGTTCACGCCGCGCTCCCGGGCGAAGTCGGGGTCCGGCGGCCCGGCGATGCCGATCACTTTGCCTCCCGGCTTGAGGACGCTCAGCGATTTTTTCTGCGTCACGCCACCCTGCGAATCGAGCACCAGATCATAGTCGCGCAGCCGCAGCGCGAAATCGTCCTTCTTGTAGTCGATGACGATGTCGGCGCCCAGCTCTTTGAGCATGGAGGCGTTGGCCGCGCTGGCGGTCGTGGCGACGGTGGCGCCCAGATGCTTGGCCAGCTGGATGGCGACCGTCCCCACGCCGCCGGTGCCGGCGTGTATCAGCACCTTCTGGCCCTTCTTCAAATGGCCTTTTTCGACCAGCGCCTGCCACGCCGTCAGGGCGACCAGCGGCATCGCCGCCGCCTGCTCCATCGTCAATGTCTTCGGCTTGAGCGCCAGCGAATCTTCCTTGATCGCGATGAATTCGGCGAACGTGCCGATACGGTCGTCGTCGGGCCGCGCATACACCTCGTCGCCGACGTTGAAGCGGCGCACACCCGCGCCCACGCGCACCACCACGCCGGCCATGTCGTTGCCCAGGATGAGCGGCAGGCGATACGGCAGCAGCAGCTTGAATTCGCCGTCGCGGATTTTCAGGTCCAGCGGATTGACGCTGGCGGCGTGGATCTGCACCAGCACGTCGTCGGCGCGCAGCTCCGGCTCCGGCATCTCGCCGGCGCGCACCACATCGGCTTTGCCGTAACGGTCAATAATAAATGCCTTCATGTCTCTCTCCGGCGATGGTTATTGTTCCAGCACGGCGGCGACAGGGCCGACCGGCGGCTGCGAATCGAGCTTCAGGTCCTTGCGTATGCCCGCCTCCACCAGCGCCGCCGGCGCGAACCGGCGCAACGCCCGCAGGCGTCCGGCCACCACGCCCGACGTATAGCGCACCTTCGGGCGCGTGTCGCGCGCCGCCTTCAGCACGGTGGCGGCCACCACGTCCGGGCCGTCGGCCGTCTCCATCGCCTGCTTCACCGTGTCCGCCAGCGCGGCACGCAGCGCGCGGTACTCCGGCAGCTGGGCGTCGGCCTGCAACTGGTTGGCGTCGAACGGCGTCTTCACATAGGCCGGTTCGATCAGCGATATCCGCACGCCCTGGGTGCGCAGTTCCTGGTCCAGCGACTCCGAATACCCCTCCACCGCGTGCTTGGTGGCGCAGTACAGCGCCGCATACGGCAACGCCACGAAACCGAGCACGGAGCTGATGTTGAGGATGCGCCCCTCGCGCTGCCGGCGCATGTGCGGCACCACCGCGCGCGTCATCCGCACCAGGCCGAAGAAGTTGGTGTCGAAGATGGCCTGCGCCTGCTCCATGCTGCTCTCCTGCGCCGCCGCCGGCGCCACGCCGAAACCGGCGTTGTTGACCAGCAGGTCGATGCGGCCGTGGCGGCGCATCACCTCGGCCACCAGCGCCGCCACCGATTCGTCGCTGGTGACGTCCAGCGCCAGCATCTCGAAGCCGCGCTGCGATGCCGAGGTGCCCTTGCGGCTGGTGCCGTAGACTTTATAACCGGCTTGGGCCAGCAACTCGGCCGTTGCCTCGCCGATTCCGGACGAGGCGCCGGTAACGATTGCAATCTTATTGTTCATGGTGATGCCCTCATTGTGATCCCATTGACGGGAGTTGGTTCGAAAGTAAAATATGACGATCGTCATATTATAGTTTAAAAAAAACGGCCGTGACGGCCGCCGGCTGACGGACGACCTTTAGTCGCCCGCCGGTGAAAAATACTTGAGCGCCGCTTCGCGCAGCGATTTCGCCAGCGCGGGATCGTCCACCGCGCGCGCCAGCACCACCGTGCCGACCATCGCGCTGATCCTCACCATCGCCTCCTCGTGCGCGCTGCGATCGCCGCCCTCTGGTATCTGTCTTGCCACGATATCGATCAACTGCTGGATATGGCGCGTGGCCACGTGCCGCACTTCCGGCGCCTGGCGGTGCATCTCCGAGCCCAGCGCGGAGACCGCGCAGCCAGATTCGACGCCGTTCAAGTGTTCATCCGATAGATACGCCTGCATCAACGCCCGCAGCCCCTGCCCCTCGGGCGCGGCCTCGAAGACCTGGGCCGTCCACCCCAGCGCCTCGGCGCGGGCGCGGTCGGCCGCCTCGGCCAGCAACGCCTCGCGCGAGGCGAAGTGCGCATAGAAACCGCCGTGCGTCAGCCCGGCTTCCTTCATGATATCGGCCACGCCGGTGCCGTCGTAGCCGCTGCGGCGGATCGCCCGCGAAGCCACTTCCACGATGCGCTCGTGCGTCACCTCCTTGCGGGCCTGCGTGGCGCGCAGCCGTGGCGCTTTGGCTTTCGCCGTCGGTTTGGAATCATTCTGCATGACGATCATCATATACTATTTTTCAGGAACGCGCCAACCGGCGTTATTTTGATGATTACCCTTGCACAGGCGGCAACACAAAGTCGGGATACTTCTCCCGCAGCGCATCGAGCTCCGACAGCGTGCCGGACAGATGGCGGCGTACCGCGTTGCGGGCCTGCTCCGAGTTCCCGGCGGCGATGGCGTCGGCGATCTCGCTGTGATCGTCCAGTATGCGCCGGGCCTTGCTGTTAAGGGGAAGATGCAGGCGGCGCAGCCGATCCAGATTGCCGCTCAACCGGCGAACCAGATGCCACAAGTCGGCAACGTCGGCCGCCATGTACAAGGTCCGGTGGAATTCCAGGTCGGCGCGCGCGAAGCTTTCCAGATCGCCGCGCTCGAGGGCCAGGCGCTGGCGCGCCAGCAGGTCGGCCAGTTCGCCGTCCAGGGCCGGCGGACGGCGTCCGCACAGCTGGTGCGCGCTCTCCAGCTCCACCGACAGCCGCAGCACGTGCGCCTGGCGCGCCGAGGTCAGGTCGATGGCGCTCACGCGCGTCAGGTGCTGGGGATAGATGTCCACCAGGCGTTCCTCCTCGAGGCGCAGCAGCGCGTCGCGGATCGGCGTGATGGACAACTTGAAGTAATCGGCCAGTTGCTGCCGTGCGAGCACGGTGCCCGGCTCCAGCACATTGGTGACGATCTTTTCGCGCAAGTGTTCAAACACCTGCGCGGTGGCGTTACGTGTGCGATCCAAAGAAAAAGCGCCCGGCAGCGGTTGCAAAGCCATAGAGGGAGAGACTAGCGTGTGATAAGGGCTCATATATTAACATATCAGCATCACTCTCCGCCCCCGTGGGCCGCCTCACGGCGCGCGGTAAAACTCGATTTCGACAATCGACAACACCCCTTTGGGCGTGGTGTTGGCGCCGGTGTCGACGATCGCCTGGTTGGCCACCTCCGTCATCTTGACCGTGTTGCCCTCCTCCGCCACGCCGTTCAGCTCCACCTTGACCACGCTGCCCCGGCGCGGTTTGAGCGGCAGGGTCACATAGCCCAGGCTTTTCGGTGTCATGCCGGAGAAAACCACCTCCCCGTCGACCGAGATCCTGAGCGGGTAGCTGCGTTCGCGCCAGCCCGACAGCTTCATCGCGATCTCCTTCAAGGTGGCCGCTTGCGCCAGCCGGTAGGTGATGGACGGCGTGCCCTCCTCCGGTTTGCTGACCCACCTGGTGGTTTCGTCATCGTCATAGGAGTTGGCGACATCGGCCGCGTTGCTGGCCGCTTCGGCCGATGCCGGCCGCACCGCCACCCGCGTTACCTTGTACGACGGCGTGGCCGGCGTCGGCCCGCGCTCCAGATGCGGCGGCAGGTCCGCGCCGGGCAAGCGCGTCGACAAGCCGTTCGCCGACGCCGCCGGCAGCGCATCCAGCGCCAGCTCGGCGCCCGCCAGACCGGGCGCGCTGGCGCGCACTACGATCTTGCCGGCCTGCGTGGCGCTGCGGATCAGCACCCGGTTCACGCCCCCCTCGACCGGCAAGGTCCTGGCCAGCACGTGGTTGTTCGGGCCCTGCGCGATGCCGCCGCGCCATTCGGCCGGCCCTTGCAGATCGAAGCTGACGGTGTCCAGCGCGACCGGATTGCGGCGTCCCTGAGCGTCCACCACCTCCACCTGCACCAGCGCCAGGTCGGCGCCATCGGCCCGCAGGCCGGCCGGCGACGTGATCGACGTCAGTTTGAGCGCGGCCGGAGCGCCGGCCGTCGACAGCGCGGCTTCGCACACCTGTTTGCCGGCGGCGTCGAAGCCCACCGCTTTCAGCTCGCCCGGCTGCCACGCCACGTCGTCGAACGTGAACAAAAAGCGTTCGCTTTGGCGGCCCTGTCCAAGCGTCTTGCCGTTCAGCCGCAGCTCCACCTTGTCGGCGCTGGAGATCACCGTCACCGCCTTGGTGGTGCCGGCGGCGTAGTTCCAATGACCGACGATATGGGCGCGCGGCTTCTCGACATCGACCCAGCCGTCCCACATGACCTGGTGCGCGTAGAAGCCGTCTTTCGGTATGCGCATCGCATCGACCTCGCCGCTGCGGCGGTAGTTTTCGGCGCCGCGATGGTGGGTGTTACTGTCCGAGAAAACGATATTGACGCCGCCCGACGACACGCGCGTGCCGGTGCCGGGCCGCTCGCGCCAGTAGTCGTACCAGCGCTTGACGTTCTCGATCGCGTGCGTGTCCTGGTTGCGGTTATAGACGCTGGCGTCCTGGCCCTTGTGCAGCGGGCCGTCGCCGTCCTTGTGGAACGGCGGCGTCAGATCGTCCCAGAACTTGCGCGCGCCCTCGTCGCGCGAATACTCCATCGCCCACATCGGGATGCGCGCACTCTTGTTCACGTACAGCATCTCGCCACCATACTCGGCCACCTGCTGCAGGCGCGCGCTGAGCATCTCGCGGCTGCCGGAGGCGCGTCCGCCATGGGGGTCGAACTGGTCGCGCAGCGCCTTCATCTCCAGCATGTGCGGCTCGCTAACGCCACGGTTGCCGCTTTCGTAGAAGATGATGCTCGGGCTGTTGCGGTTGTAGATGATCGCGTCGCGCATGACCTCAATGCGCTGCTCCCAGCGCCGGCCGGTGACGTCGGCCTCCGAGTCGCCCGGCGGCATCGCCTGCATCAACCCAAGCCGGTCGAGCGATTCGACATCCTGCTTCCACGGCGTGATGTGCATCCAGCGTACCAGGTTGGCGTTGCTGGCCAGCGCCAGGCCGTTGCTGTAGTCGCTCAGCCAGGCCGGCACCGACATGCCGATCGCCGGCCACTCGTTGGAGGTGCGCTGCGCGTAGCCCTTCATCTGCAGCACGCGGTCGTTCAGCTTGACCATGCCGTCGGCGAAGCCGGTCTTGCGGAAACCGGTGCGCGTCGCCAGCGCGTCGACCGGTTTGCCGTCGACCTTGAGGATGGTCTGCACGTCGTACAGGTAGCCATAGCCCCAGCTCCAGAAGTGCAGGTCCTTGACCGGCGCGCTGGCCTTGACGACCGTCGTCGCGCCCGGCGCCAGCGTCTGCGCGGGCGAACCGAAAGCGGCCACTTGACGGCCTTCGCGGTCGCGTATCCGCACCTCGTAGGTGAAGCTGCGCGGCTGGTCGTAGTCGTTGCGCACCTGGGATTCGGCGGTCACGGTGGCGCGCCGGCCCGGAATATCGAAGTCGCTCGCGTACACATAGACGCCGGTGGTGCCCAGGCTCGAATACAGCGGCAAGGTCTGATACAGCTTGTCCGTCACGTGCAGGCGCACGTTCTTCGACAGGCCGCCGTAGTTGGCGTTGAAGTTCTTGTCCGACCACTGATAGCGCTGCCCGGTGGCCTTTTCGCGGTAGTCCCAGCTGTTATCGGTGCGCACCGCGACCGTGTTTTCGCCGTCGACCAGCGCGCCGGTGATGTCGAAGCCGAAGGCGTTGATGCCGTTCTCGTGCAACCCCATGCGCTTGCCGTTGACGTACACCTCGGCCGCCTGGCGCGCGCCCTCGAATTCCAGGAACACCTTCTGGCCGCGCGCGCCCGCCGGCAGGGAGAAGCGTTTGCGGTACCAGGCCACGCCGGTCGACTGGTCGACGATGTCCTTGCCGAAGGCGTCGTCCTCGTTCCAGGCGCGCGGCAGGGTCACGCGCTTCCAGGCCTGGTCGTCGAAGCCCGCCTGCGCCGCGTCGGCCGGATCGGCGACGGCCAGGCGCCAGTCGGGATTGAAGTTGTAGGTCGCGCGCTCGGCCCGCGCCGGAAACGGCAGCGCGATGCAGCAGGTGATCAAGAACGCCGGCAGGATCGTGGCCGGGAAACGTCGACGGGTCATATGGGCTTTCAGTGTGTGGAGCCGGCCCCAAGCCAACCCGCACTGAAATATTAGCATTTTAGTCGCCGTGAAAAAGCCTTCCGGACGCATTGATCAACAAGCTGAGCAAAGCCACGGAAACACGTAGGGCGGATTAGGCGGAACGCCGTAATCGGCCATCCATGAGCCGCCGGCGGAGCACGCATTGGCCGATTACGCTGCGCTAATCCGCCCTACGTGATTTATCTGGTCATCACGTTATCAGGTCATTACATCCTCGAGCAACTGCATCAGCTTGCCGAAATTGACGGGCTTGACCAGATAGCGGTCGAAGTCGCCCTTGCCGCCCGCTTTCTCCTCGACGTTGCCGTAGCCGGTGACGGCGATCAGCCGCGTGCCCGCCGTGTGCGGCTGGCCGCGCAGGCGGCGCGCCAGTTCGTGGCCGTCGATGTCGGGCATGCCGATATCGAGCAGGAACACGTCGGGCACCCGATCCGGCGGGATGGCGAGCGCCGCGCGCGGGTTGGTCATTTCCTCGACACTGTGGCCGACCGCCCGCAGGCACGTGGCCAGGGTCCACGCGGCGTCGGCGTTGTCGTCGACCACGACGATGCGCAGCGCCTGCCCCGCCTGCGGCGCCATCCCGCTTTGGGCCCCGTCGCCCGCATCGGCGACCTGATGGCGCGGCAGCCGGACCTCGAACACGCTGCCGGCGCCGGGCCCGCCGCTGCTGGCGCCGACACGGCCGCCGTGCAGCTCGACCAAACTCTTGACCAGCGGCAGTCCCAGGCCCAGCCCGCCCTGCGCCCGGTCCGGCGTGCGCGCGCCCTGGACGAACAGTTCGAACACATGCGGCAGCAGGTCGACGGCGATGCCGGCGCCGTTGTCGGCCACCGTAACGACCACTTCGCCGCCGTCGACACGCAGCGCCAGCTCGATCGCGCCCCGGGCCGGCGTGTACTTGGCCGCGTTGTTGAGCAAATTGGCCAGCACTTGCACCAGCCGCTTCTCGTCGCCGACCACCCGCGCCTGCTCGTAGGTGATCTGCGTACTGACCTTATGGCCGCGCGTTTCGATCAGCGGATTGACCTGTTCCAGCGCGGCGGCGACCACCTGCTTGCAATCGATCACGGTCTTGTTGAGCTCGACCATTCCGCGCGTCACGCGCGAGACGTCGAGCAGATCGTCCAGCATCGCAGACATGTGCCGCGCCTGGCGCGACAGCACCTCGCTCATGCGGGCGATGCGGGCCGGCTCCGGCGGCGCGATGGCCAGCAGGTCGGCGGCGGCGGTGATCGGCGCCAGCGGGTTGCGCAGCTCGTGCGCCAGCATCGCCAGAAAATCATCCTTTTGCTGGTTGCTGCGCGCCAGCTCGGCCTGGATGCGCTTGGTGTCGCTGATGTCGATGGTGATGCCGTCGAAGCGGGTCGGCGCGCCGTCGCGGTCGTAGTAGCTGCGGCCCTTGGCGCGCAGCCAGCGCTCGCGTCCGTCCGGCGCCAGCACGCGGTATTCGACGTCGTACCCTTTCTTGTCCGCCACGCTGGCGTCGACCGCCGCGCGGGTGGGTTCGCGGTCGTCGGGATGGATGCGGCTGTAGAAGATGTCGAAGTCGACCTCGGCGTCCTCGGGCAGGAAAAAATGCTCCTTGCACTTGTCGTTCCAGAAAATCTTACCCAACGGCATGGGACAGTAGAACGTGCCCAGCTCGCCGGCGGCGACGGCCAGCTCCAGGCGTTCGCCCGCCTCGGTCGCGCGCGCCTCGGCGTTGCGACGCCGCCCCTCGCCCTCGCGCATCAATTCGGCGAGTTGCCGCAAATCGTGAAGCGAGCGCGTCAAGTGGGCCGGCTGGCTGCTCACGCCCTGCCCGTCCTCGCTGGCCAGGATCGTCGTCAGATCGTAGACGCGGTGCAGGATAAAGCGCACGTGGCCGTCCTCGCCCCGCACCGGAATGTTGGTCGGCAGCCAGTACTTGGCGATGAAGCCGTCGCCATCGCGGTCCGGCACGTCGTAGCGTTGCACCTCCATCGCGTGCTGGCGCCCGGTGGCGACCACCTGCTCCAGCGACGTGCGCAGCCGCGCGGGACCGTCGGCCTCGGCCCCCGATGCCGGGAAGGCCTCGAACAGCGGGCGGTCGATGAGATCGGAGCGCTTGGTCAAGGTGGCCGCCAGGTACTCGTCGGATGCCTGGCGGATGACGAAATCCGGTGTCGCGTCGAGCACCAGGATGGCAACTGGCAGGGACTGCACAATCAGGGAGGTCTCAAGCGTCATGCGGATTTCTATATGAAATGCTGGCCCGGGCCGCCAGCGGCGAACCCCGAAAATTGGAAAGGATGTAACCAAGATTGTAGCATTTGCCGCCGCCAAACTGATGGGCAATACGGCCTACACGGACACAGGCAGCACTCCTACAGGCAATTGTAAAGGGCGCGTCTACTATATTCCCACAGCAAAGCTTTTCCATTGCTAACTTCAGGTTAAAAACCATCCGATTTACTTCGATCCACCCAGGAGACAATGATGAGCAAACCAACACAAGGCGGCAAGAACGGCGGCAACAGCAAACTGGAAGAAACCGGCACCGCCAAAAACTCCGGCAACGGCGGCAGCGGCAAAGGCAACAGCCAATCCGCCGCGTCCGGCAACAAGGCATCGGCCGGCGAGTCGTCGGCAAAACCGACCGCCGGCAAGTCTTCCTCCGGCTCGAAATCGAAATAACCATCCAACCACTTACCGATACGAGGCAAACGACATGAGCACCACCACCACCGCCAAGAACAAGGCGCCGCGCGCGCCGCAAAACGCCGATACCATCGACGCGATCGAACTGCTGACGCAGGATCACAAGACGGTCAAGGAACTGTTTGAAAAATACGAGAACCTGAGCGATCGTTCGACCGCCAGCAAGAAAAAACTGGCCACGCAAATCTGCCTCGAACTGACCAAGCACGCGACCGCCGAGGAAGAAATCTTCTACCCGGCCGTGCGCGAAGCCAGCGGCGACACCGAAGACCTGGTCGATGAAGCCACTGTCGAGCACGCTTCCGCCAAGGATCTGATCGCGCAGATCCTGGAAATGGAACCGGGCGACGATCTGTATGACGCCAAGGTCAAGGTGCTGTCGGAGCAGATCGAGCACCACGTCGAGGAAGAAGAGAAGGAAATGTTCCCTAAAGCGCGCAAAGCCAAGCTGGATTTGGCCGCGCTGGGCGAGGCCATCGCCGCGCGCAAGGAAGAGGTCGAGTTGCCGATGCCTTCCCTGCCGCATTAAATCAACTTCGGAAACACGTAGGGCGGATTAGCGCAGCGTAATCGGCCAATGCATGAGCCGCCAACGGCGCATACATGGCCGATTACGGCGTGCCGCCTAATCCGCCCTACGTGGATCCGTGGTAACTTTGGGCCGCAGCGCTTCGACGAAGAAGTCGAACGCCGCTCGCACTCGCGACGGTAGATTTTTGCTTGACGGTACCAGTATGAGTATTGGCGCCGCATCGAATTGCCATTCCTCGAGCACCCGCACCAGCTTGCCCTCCCGCACGACCTCCTCCACATCCCATTGCGAGCGCAGCACCAGGCCCAGGCCCTGCTCGGCCCAGTAACGCGCGGTTCCGCCGTCGTTGCTTTCCATCGCCGGATGGATGCGCACCGATTCGCGCCCGCCCAAGCGCCCGTGCGCAGCGCCCTGCTCCTTCCGAAAATGCCAAAGGGTGACGTCCTCGTCATTCTCGCGGATGCAAATGCACGGATGATTCAGCAAATCTCGCGGCGTGCGGGGCGCGCCGTGCTCGTTGAGATAGGCCGGACTGGCGCATACCCAGCGCTCGTTCCCGGCGATGGTGCGCGCCACCCACGACGAATCGCGCACGCTGCCGATGTGGAACACGATATCGGCCTCGGCGCGCTCGGGCCAGGGCGTCTCGCGCAGATCCAGTTGCACATTGAGTTCGGGATACAACCGGGCCAGCCGCACGATCAACGGCGCGATATGCTGGCGTCCGTAGCCGAACGGCGCCGCCACCCGCAGCTTGCCTTTCACGCTCTGCGCGCCGCGCCCGAACAGGTCCGGCAATTGCTCCAGGCGCGACAGCAGCGCGGCCGCCTCCTGCGCCAGCAACTCGCCGTCCGCGCTCAAGGTCAGCATGCGCGCGGTGCGGGTGGCCAGCGGCAGGCCCAGCTCGCGCTCCAGGCCGCGCAAGCGCATCGACAGCGCCGAGGGCGTGACGTTGAGCGCCCTGGCCGCCTCGCTCAGCGACTCGCTGCGCGCCAGGGTCGCCATCAAGCGCAGGTCTTCTATCTTGATCATTCAATTTTTCTTAAGCTTTTATTGTTTTCTATTTAAACACAAGTTGATGGATAAGACTTACATTAGACCCATGGGTTCATTCATCAAGGAGAAAATATGTCGGCGCTTACCGGTCTCAACACGCCTGCGGCCATCATCGATGTCCCGCGCATACAACGCAACATCGCGCGCATGCAAACCAGGATGGACGCAATGCGTGTCAACTTCCGTCCCCACATCAAAACCAGCAAGAGCGAACCCGTGACGGCCATGCAACTGGCCGCCGGAGCGCGCGGCATCACGGTCTCCACCTTGCTGGAGGCGGAGCGGTTCTTCGAGGCCGGCACCACCGATATCCTGTACGCGGTCGGCATGGTGGGCAGCAAGCTGCCGCAGGCGATGGCCTTGCGCCGGCGCGGCTGCGACCTGAAAATCATCACCGACAGCCTCGCTTCCGCCGAGACCATCGTGCGCTTCGGCAAGCAACACGGCATGCAATTCGAAGTCTGGATCGAGATCGACAGCGACGGCCACCGGTCCGGCATCCGGCCGGGGCTCGATACGCTGATCGAAGTCGGACGTCATCTGCACGAAGGCGGCATGCTGCTGGGCGGCGTGATGACGCACGCGGGTTCCAGCTACGAGCTCGACGATCCGATAAAGCTGGTCGCCATGGCCGAGCAGGAGCGCAAGGCTTGCGTCGACGCGGCCGAACGCTTGCGCGCCGCCGGCCTGCCGTGCGCGGCGGTGAGCATCGGTTCGACGCCGACCGCATTGTCGGCCCAGTCGTTCGCCGGCGTGACCGAGGTGCGCGCCGGCGTCTATGTGTTCTTCGATTTGGTGATGCACAACATCGGCGTGTGCGCGATGGACGAGATCGCGCTGAGCGTGCTGACCACGGTGATCGGCCATCAGGAGGAAAAAGGCTGGGCCATCGTCGATGCCGGCTGGATGGCCATGAGCCGCGACCGTGGCACGCAAAAACAGAAACAGGATTTCGGCTACGGACAGGTGTGCGACATCGATGGCACGCCGATCGCCGGCTATGTGCTCAGCGGCGCCAACCAGGAGCACGGCATCCTGTCACGGCGCGACGGCGTCGACGGCGGGATCGCCGCGCGCTTTCCGATCGGCACCCAGCTGCGCATCCTGCCCAACCACGCCTGTGCCACCGGCGCGCAATATCCGGAATACCAGGCGCTCGACGGGGATGGCGGCATCGCCAGTTGGCCCCGACTGCACGGCTGGTGAAAAATTCCACACCACGTAGGGCGGGTTAGCGAAGCGTAATCGGCCATGCATGCGTCACCGTCGGCGCATGCATGGCCGATTACGGCGTTCCGCCTAATCCGCCCTACGTGATGTAGATTGACGCACAGGTCATCAGCCCTTGCTGCCCGCCACCCACTTCATGCCGAAGTTGTACTTGCGATCCATCACCTCGTGCATGCTCTTGCCGCCCTCCGGCACGATGTAATCCACCAGCTTGGTCACCTGCAGCTTGCCGCCCGCGTTCTCGATCATCGCGATCGCGCACATGCGCTGGCTGGCGCCCTGGTCCAGGCGCACCTCGATCGGCGGCTGGTCCGGCACATTGATTGTGACCACGCCGTCGGTCGCCGCCCAATTCGGCGCGCCTTCGTAAATGAACGCGAAAATCAACGCCCGCTTGATCTCGTCGAACCGCTGGCCGTTGATCGTCAAATTCTCGCCATCGACATTGGCACCGGTGCGGTCGTCGGCGGCCAGCTGGATGTACGGCTTGCCGTCGAAATTGCCGAAGCTGTTGCCCAGCGCCTGCACCACGCCCTTGGAACCGTCGTTCAGCTCGTACATGCACGCCAAATCCAGATCCAGACCCTTCGACGCGCGCATGCCGCCGGTCAGCTTGGACAGGAAGCCGCCCTTCTCCACCGGCGCGACGGCGCCCGATCGTGCCCAGTTCAGATTGACGTGGATACGGCCGAAACCGCGCGACGCCGATTTCTCCAGCGAGATCTTGTCGCCACGCTTCTCCAGCGTGATTTTTGACAGCGACACCTTGGCCTGCGGCGCCGGCGCGGGAGCCGGAGCGGCCGAAGGCGCCGCAGCCGGAGCAGGCGACGACGCGCTCTCGCTGCCGCCGAAATGCGTCAGCAACGCCGACAAGCCGCCGTTGAAGCCTTGCCCCACGGCGCCGAAACGCCACAGTCCATCCTTGCGATACAGCTCGGCCAGAATCACCGCCTTCTCGTCCTGGAAGTCGGCACCGGCCAGCGGGAACTGCGCCACCCCGCCGACCGTCACGCTGCCCTGGCTCAGCGAACGCATGGCGCCGCTGTCGATGGCTGCCGTGAACACCAGCTTGGAGATCGACTCCGGCAACGCCGCCAGATTGACGGCAAAGCTGGAGCGTTCGCCGGAAATGGTCAGCTTGACCGCATCGCCCGGGCTGGCCAGCTGGTTGTAGAACACCATGTAACGGTCGTCCGACAGCCGCTCGGCCGCGTCGAGGCCGAAGCACGAGACGTCGGCGCTGGTGCCGCCTATCTTCAGTTCCACATCGACATTGAACGACTGGCCGCAGCCCAGGTCGTCGAGTTTGCTCTTTTGTCCACGCGAGAATTGTTTCATTTGGATCACCTCAGAATAGTTTGACTCGTTAACACCGGCGAAGTTGCAGACTGCATCGTCTCCTGCCCCTGTCTCGGATGGGACCCGAACAGGCGCGAGCGCTCAAGCGTGCTCTCGGCCCAGGCGCGATGTGTCGCCACCTCGCACATCGACTGGTTCATCGCGAACACCGCCGGGCTGTCCGGCCGCAGGATGGCGGAAGCCTCCTCCAGGTCGCTGGCGGAGACGCGGTAATGGCTTTCGATCGGCTCGATCTGGCTAGGATGGATCGCCGTCTTGCCCACCATGCCGTGCGCCAGATCCTCGTTGACCTCCTCGTCCAGCAGCTGCGGCAGGTCCAGATGCTCGAACACCGGCGCGGTCAGCGCGAAGCCGTGCGGCCGGAAGGTCGTCACCAGGCGGCCGATCACCGGCCCCAGCGGCGTGCGGTAGATCGTCATGTTGCGCGGCCGGCGCAGGCCCAGCAGCGCCAACAGGTCGTTGCCGCCGATGCGCAGCGCCACCACGCGCTCGCGGATGCCCGGCGAGCTGATCAGATGACGCAGCGCGTGCATCTCGGCGTCGTAGAACACCTCGGCCGTCTCCAGGGTCGGCATCAGCATGTGGGCCGTCTCCCGCACCAGATTGAAGTACATCGGCAGGTTGTACTGGGTGGCCTTGGGGATGACGAAGCCGGTCAGCTTGTCGGCGCCGGGCATGGCCAGCACGCGTGCCATCACGTCGAGGTTGCGCACGCGCACGAAGCGCTCGGCCTGGCTCGCCACCGGCATATTGGCCAGCACCAGCGACAGGTTGAACAAGGCGTAGCTGAGCTCGCGGTCGGCGACCGCGTCCTCGGTGCACATGATCAGCGAGCGCACATTGCCCAGGCGCGTGCCGCTGGCGACGTCCATCAGATATTTGTGGGTCGCCGGCACGTACAGCGAAGCCCCTAGTGTCTTAACCATCGGCGATACTCCTGATGATGGAAACGGCCTGGTAAGGCAGCTCCGGATCGAGTTGCACGGACACGTCTTTTTCGCGTGCCAGCACCAGCAAATGGGCGACGTCGGCGCTGGCCGCGTCGCGCACGATCAGTCTGTCCGGCGTGCGCCGCAGCAGCACGCGCGTGGCTTCGCCCAGACCGGGTTTGATCAGGTTGCGGTCGGCGATGGCGTGCACGCGCATGGCCGTCTCCATGTAGTCGCGCGAGACCCGCGCCGCCGTCGCGCGCGCGGCCTCGGTGGCGGCCTCGATGTTGGCTGAATCCGGCGCGGTGGTGGCGCCGGCCGGCTCGCTTGCCGGGCCGATGACCGCGTCGATCGCGGCCGGGCCTTCGGCCCACTGTTGCGCCAGTTCGACCAGGCGGTCGGCGAACACGCGCGACTGGTCCTGCGGCTCGAACTCGGCGTAGTACACGCAGCCGTGGAAATCGTCCGGGCCGATCTCGTCGTTCAGGATAGAACGGCTGACCAGGCCGGACACGGTGGCGTTCAAGATGCTCGACGGGATCAGGTAGTCGTCATGGCCGGCGGCGCGGGCGGCCACGCCGGCCAGGTCCGACAGCACGTACAGGCCGCTGTCGATGGCGCAGTGGTGGCGCGCGTTGAACACCGCCATGCTGGCGTGCAGCTCGGCCGCGATGACGCCCTTGCCGGTCCAGCCGTCGATGAAGACGATCGATTCGGGCGCGTGGCCCTGCGCCAGGATGTACTCCAGCGCGACCTGGTCGATGCCGCGGTCGCGGATGATGGACAGCGAATAATGCGCGACCTCGCGGCCGAACACGCCGCCCAGCAGGCGCTTGAGCACCACGCCGACCGGCGTGCCGGCGCGCGCCAGCGAGACCAGGGTCACCGGTCCGGCGCGGCGGCGGGCGATCAGGCCGGCCAGGGTCACGCAGTCGCGCGCCATGCGCTCCAGGTTGGCCGCGCAAGCCTGGCCGAACACGTCCAGGTAGCGCGGCGACGGCAGCGACTCGCGCGACAGCATCTCGCTGTAATGGCGCTGTCCCGACTGGATCAGGCGTTCCTTGTCGGGCACGTCGACGAACGAGGCCAGCGCCAGCGGCTTGAGCAGGAAGCGCACGTCGTCGCCGTGGTAGCTGCCGCTGAAATTCATAGCGGCTCCAGGGCGACCCCTGCCAGTTGCGTGCCGCGCGGCACGATGGCGTAGTCGCAGGCGGCCATGAAGCGCGCGTCCGAACGGCTGTCGCCGATGCCGAAGGTCAAAATCTGGCCATGCTCGGCGCGCAGCAGCCCGGTGACGTAGGCCACCGCGTGCGACTTGTTCAGCGCGTTGGGCAGGATGGCCAGGTTGTTGGCGTTGCGGTGCAGGAAGTAGTCATGGCCGCGCGCCTCGAGCCATGGGATCACCACCTCGCGCTCGATCGGCTCGAGCCGGGCGGCGATCTTGTCGGCGTCCTTGATCAGCAGATAGAACGGAATCGAGTAATCCTCGACGATGCGGCAGCGGCTGCTCTGGCCGGCGGCCTCGACGTAGGCGTCGATCAGGCGGCCCAGCTCGGCCAAGCCGTCCTGCGCGGCCAGCATCGCCGGGCGCATGCGTTCCAGCCAGCTGCGGTCGGCGCTACCGTCGGGCAGCAGCACCACGCCGCCGTAGTTGATCACGGCGTAGCTGGTGAAGTCGATCTTGACGCGGCTATAGGCGTCCTGGTTGCGCGCGGTCGCGGGAATGATGGTCATGCCGTCATTCATGAACTCGAACATCGCGCGCTGACCGGCGGTGGTGAACGAACAGGCGACGCCGTCCTTGAGCACGGCCGCCGGTTCGAGGTCGTCGCGGCCGGAACACTTTTCCAGCGATTGGAACAGCGTGTCGTCCAGGTCAGCAAACAGGAATTTCTTCAATCAGGGCCTCACTCTTAAAATGGAACAGCCGCGCCTTGAGCAGCGCGGCCAGCTCGAACAACGCGGCGTTGGGCGGCGTCTCGTGGCAAATGAAAACATGGTCGTACTGACCGGGGGCGACGTTGTATAAAAAATTGGGGATGCCTTCGCCGTAGTTGTCGGCGAACGCCAGCGTGTGCGCCACCGCGCCCCAACGGCGGATCGGCGAGCGCGTGGTCGACTGCACCAGCACCTCGACGCCATCGCGCACCAGCCCGGCGCCGAGCGCATAGGCGGCGTGCATGAACTCGCCCGTACCGAGCACCAGCACCTTCTGGCCGGCGCCGATGCCGGCGGCCAGGCCGGACACCAGCGCCTGCGGCGGGCGCAGCGGCGTGGTGCGGCCGCGACGGCCGAACTGGTCGCTGGCGCCACGCTCGGCGTCGGCGTCGAAACGCTGCGCCGGCGCCGCGCCGGATTCCATCGTACCCGCCGTGAAGCGGTAGCTGCCGTGCAGGCAAGCGCCCAGGGTCATCGGCAAGGCGCAGCGCTCCGCCAACGCTGCGACGCCCTGCTCGCCCATGAAATTGGTGATCACCGCGAGATGCAGGTGGCTAATGTCGGGTTGTACTTGGCGGCAAGCGTTCAACAGATTAACGAAGGTGTTACCGGTGCTGGCCTCGTCGTCGACCAGCACCAGCGAGCGCATGCCGGCGAACAGCGCGCGCTGCGCCGGATCGGCCGGCCAGTGCAGGAACTGGCGCGGCGCGTGGCTGTGCGCCTCCTCGAATTCGATCAGCGCTTCATTGCCGACCCGGTAGCGGGTGGTATGCAGGAACAGCGCCGGCTGGTCCGGATGGGCGCGTTGCCACGCCTCGAACATGCCCTGTCCCAGCCCGATGCCGGTTTCGGCCATCGAGATGAACACGACCGGTCCCGGCAACTCCGGCACGCCGGCGGCCAGGCTCTCGTGGATCTCGGCCATGCGTTGCGGCGTGACCGGCCAGTGCTTGCCCAGCACCTTGCTCAGGAACAGGAAGCCGCGCTTGGCGTTGTCGCGCGCGGCAAAGCCCAGCAGGCTGTCGGGCGGAAACTCGCTGCCGGTCACGCGCAGTTCCAGCGTCCCGGTCGGCAGTTCCACCTCGACACTGCCGTGAAGGGGTGCGGGAAGGGGCGCGGGAAGGGGCGCGGGAAGGGGCGCGAAAAGCGGCGATGGTCCGTTCATGGCAATGCCACCGCCGTGCCCAGCTCGCCCACCCGCATGCCGTCGCGTACCGCCAGTTGCCCGGGCGTGAAACCTTCATGGCCGTCGACAAAGCTGATCAGCGCCAGGTAAGGCAGGTTCGGCCCGGCCAGACAAGCCATGCCGATGCCGCCCGAGGCGCGCGCGTTGATCTCCAGCAGGCGCAGGCTGCCCTGGCCTTCGCGGAACTGCACGTTGAACATGCCGCTCAGGCCGAAATCGGCCGCCAGCTTGGCGCACGATTCGACGATGTCGGCGCGCACCTCGATCACCTGGCCGTGGCCGGGCTGCGGCAGTTTCTTGCGCGCCACCGCGCTGACCAGATGGCCGTTGGCGCCGACGCAATCGACGCTGTATTCGTAGCCGTCGAGGTATTCCATCAGCAGCATGGTGCGGAAGGTTTCCAGCTCGGCCAGGCCACGGCGCAGGTCGCCCAGGCCGATGCGGTAGCTGGAGCCGGCCAGCAGCAGCGCGGCGCTGCTGCGCTCCTCGTCCAGCACGCTGAAGCCGAGGCCGTAGACCGAACGCGCCGGCTTGACGCACAGCTCCTTGTGCAGCGGACGCAACTCGGCGTGGGCGGCCTCGAACTGGGCGATGTCCTTGAACACACGGAACTCAGGCGGCGGCGCCAGCGGCAGATCCACGCCGGCGTAAAAGGCGGCCTTGTCGTCGATCATGTCGAGCTTGTCGGAGGCGGCGGCGCTCAGCACGCGCACGCCATGCTCGAGGAAGCGCCCGCGCGCCGCGCTCAGCGCGGACGCGTGCTTGGCCGGCGCGAACACGTCGACCTTGTGCTCGCGGCAAAATTCCAGGCACCAATCGACATAGTCGGCCGCCGTCAGGCCTTTCGGCTCGAGGTGGAACTCGTGCGCGGCGCCGGCGGCCGCGGTATGGGCGTGCGGGTGCGTGTAAATGGTGTGGAACCGGCCGGCCTGGTCGGCCTCGCGGATGAGCGTGAGCACGTTCGCGATGGACGAGAAGGCGCTGTTATACCAGACGCGGCAAACCCGTTCCGGCGCGCTCACAGAAACGCCCCGGACAAAAAGGTGTGGCGTCCCGTGCTCAGATAAATGCTCATGCAGTCCTCATGTCGATCGATGGTAAAAACAATGTTGCCACGGCGCCGGCCCCACGTACCTTGCGCGCACGAGCAAACCGGGAGACGCTGGCCTCCCGGTTTGAACGTTCGGCGCGCGACGGGCGCCGGATTGGGTACTAGTACTAGATATTAAGCGTTGACGCCGAACGAGCGCGCCAGCGGACCGAGGCCGCCTTTGAAGCCCTGGCCGACCGCCTTGAATTTCCACTCGGCGCCGGCGCGATACAGTTCGCCGAAAATCATTGCCGTTTCCACAGAGCTATCTTCCGACAGATCGTAACGGGCCAGTTCGGCGTTGCCGTTGGCGTTCAGGCAGCGGATGAAGGCTTTGCCGACCATGCCGAAGTTTTGCTTGCGCTGTTCGGCTTCGTGAATGGTGACACAGAAGGACAGGCGGTCGATTTCGGCCGGCACGGTGGACAGGTCGACGGTCAGGGTCTCGTCGTCGCCGTCGCCCTGGCCGGTGGTATTGTCGCCGTTGTGGACCAGCGAGCCGTCGGTCGATTTGAGGTTATTGTAGAAGATGAAGTCGCTATCGCCGCGCACTTTACCGTCGGCCTTGAGCATGAAGGCGCTGCCGTCGAGGTCGAACGCCGCGCCGTCGGTGGAGCGTGGGTCCCAGCCCAGGCCGATAACGACCTTGGTCAGGCCGGGTGCTTCCTTGCTGAGGTTGACGTTACCGCCTTTTTGCAAACTGATCGCCATACTGGTCTCCCATTTAAAGTTTCAAATTATCAACACTCGTCCAGCGACCGGATGTCGCCGAACGGCCTTTAAATTTCATCCCCAAGTATGTGGCGACATTTGCGCGAAAATCAATACTGTCCGAATAGAATCTTTAAATGATTAACGTGCGCAGGCGTCGTAAACGGTATCGAACCAACCATCCGGCTTACACTTTCCATCTAGCAACGCCTGAATCCGCGCCACGCGGGTGGCATGCTGCTCTGGATGCAACATCGGATGGTATTGGTTGGGCGCCTTGATCATCGCCACCAGACCGATGAATTCCGCCTCGCTGGTCTCGTCGAGCGGCTTGCCAAGGTAGGTTGAGGATGCCATCGGCAGCCCGACGACCTGCTTGCCGTCCTGGCTGCCCATGTAGACGTCGGCCACATACAGGGCCAACTGGTTACGCTTGGGCAGTTTCGCGTTCAACACAAACGCCATGACGTCGCGCCCCAGGTCGAACTTCTTGCAGCAGTCGAAGACGCGGCTGTAAAAGCGCTGCAACACGCCGGAGACACCGGCGAGCGGGCGGTCGGACAGATAGAGGTCGCGCGCGACCGCCGACGAGATCGTGGCCACGCCCTGCCCTTCGGCCAGGCTCACGCCGGAGTGTTTGAAGAAAGTGGGATCCTCGACCCGCAGCAGGATGGCGGTCTGGCGCGCGGAAAGCGGCATCATCGGCGGCGCCGGCACCGCCTCCATGACGGCGTTGAAGGATGTCGACGCCCAGACGGCGACCAGCCCCAGATAGGCGGCCGCCAGCAGGAATATCGCCAGCACGGTCTTGCACGCGAAACGCATCACGACGACATCCTTGTCCCAAGCAAAAGATGCCAATTCTACGCTGCGGCACAGGCCGCTGTCATACTAATTAATACGGCGTAATCAATACAGCACCACCGAGCGGATCGACTCCCCGCTCTTCATCAAATCGAACCCTTCGTTGATGCGCTCCAGCGGCAACCGATGGGTGATCAGGTCGTCGATATTCAGCTTGCCCTCCATGTACCAGTCGACGATCTTCGGCACGTCGGTGCGGCCGCGCGCGCCGCCGAAGGCCGAGCCGCGCCACTCGCGTCCCGTCACCAGCTGGAACGGCCGGGTCGAGATCTCCTGCCCCGCCGCCGCCACGCCGATGATGAAGGACTTGCCCCAGCCCTTGTGCGTGCACTCCAGCGCCTGGCGCATCGTCGTGGTATTGCCGACACACTCGAAACTGTAGTCGGCGCCGCCGTCGGTGATCTGGACGATGCTGTCGACCACGTTTTCGACTTCCTTCGGATTGATGAAGTGGGTCATGCCGAACTTGCGCGCCATCTCCTGGCGCGCGGGGTTGATATCGACGCCGATGATCTTGTCGGCGCCGACCATGCGCGCCGCCTGGATCACGTTCAGGCCGATGCCGCCCAGGCCGAACACGACGACATTGGCGCCCGCCTCCACCTTGGCCGAGAACAGCACCGCGCCGACGCCGGTGGTCACGCCGCAACCGATGTAGCACACTTTGTCGAACGGCGCGTCCTCGCGGATCTTGGCCAGCGCGATTTCCGGCACCACGATGTAGTTGGAGAAAGTGGACGTGCCCATGTAATGGAACAGCGGCTTGCCGTCCAGCGAGAAGCGGCTGGTGGCGTCGGGCATCAGGCCGCGGCCCTGGGTCGAGCGGATCGCCTGGCACAGATTGGTTTTGCGCGACAGGCAGAACTTGCACTCGCGGCATTCCGGCGTGTACAACGGAATCACGTGGTCGTCTTTTTTCAGGGTCTTGACGCCGGGGCCGACATCGACGACGATGCCGGCGCCCTCGTGGCCGAGGATGGCGGGGAAGATGCCTTCCGGATCGGCGCCGGACAGGGTGTAGTAATCGGTGTGGCAAATGCCGGTGGCCTTCAGCTCGATCAGCACCTCGCCGGCCTTGGGGCCTTGCAGGTCGACTTCTTCGATGGTCAGCGGCGCGCCGGCGCGCCACGCGATGGCAGCTTTGGTTTTCATGGTCGGGTTCCCGTGATAAGACGATATTGGAACCCGCCATTGTGCCGCAGGCACCGGGCAAAGCGCGCCCGCACGGACGAGAATGGCCGGAAATGGTGCCATAATGACCGGATTTTAAGGACCAACAGTGACCACAAACACATGAACGCCAAGCCAGCGACGGCAGCGAGGACGGTCGATATCGTTGTCTATGCCGGCTTCAAGGCGATGGAAGCGATCGGACCGATGTCCGTTTTCGAGTACGCCAACCTGCACCTGCAACGCCGTGGCCGCGCGCCCGGCTACGACGTGCGCATCGCCTCGA
This sequence comes from Duganella sp. GW821-FHT07F09, assembly GCF_059418705.1. Classification (NCBI taxonomy): domain Bacteria; kingdom Pseudomonadati; phylum Pseudomonadota; class Betaproteobacteria; order Burkholderiales; family Oxalobacteraceae; genus Duganella; species Duganella sp. GW821-FHT07F09. The sequence continues at coordinate 423,261 of NZ_JBWKQJ010000007.1, forward strand.
CCTCGATCGGCCCGGTGCGCTCGGACACCTTGATGTCGCTGGACGCCACCAAGGCGCTAAGCCCGCTGGCCCTGCCGGACGACGCCATCGTCGTCGGCGCCCGCCACATCCAGGCCGCGCTGGCCGCCGGCCCGGACATCGTCGAGTGGGTGGCGGCCTCGGCGCCGCGCCTCAAGCGGCTCGCGGCACTGTGTTCGGGCGCGTTTTTCCTCGCGGCGGCCGGCGTGCTGGACGGCAAACGCGCCACCACGCACTGGAGCGTTGCCGACCGGCTGCAGGCCGACTTTCCATCGATCTCGGTGGAGGCGGACGCGATTTTCATTCGCTCGGACAACCTGTGGACATCGGCGGGCGTGACTGCCGGCATCGATCTGGCGCTGGCGTTGGTGGAAGAGGATTTCGGCCGCGACCTGGCGCTGGAGGTGGCGACCGAAATGGTGGTGTATCTGAAGCGCCCGGGTGGGCAGTCGCAGTTCAGCGCGCATTTGCTGAGCGAGCGCACGGCCAAGCCCAACATCCGCGATATTCAGAACTGGATACTGGACAATTTACATGAGCGGCTGTCGGTCGCGAAGCTGGCGCAGCGGGCGATGATGAGCGAGCGGCACTTCACGCGCGTGTTCCAGCAGGAGGTGGGCGTGAGCACGCAAGCGTTCATCGAGTCGTGCCGCTTCGAGCGGGCCACGCAGCTGCTGGCGGATCTGGCGCTGCCGATCAAGACGGTGGCCGCGCGCGCCAGCTTCAGCGACGAAGCGCACATGCGGCGCGTGTTCCAGAAAAAGCTGGGCATCACGCCCAAGCTGTACCGGGAGCGGTTCGCCACGACGGGCATCGCACCGGGCCCGTAATTTACCAACGGAGACACGTAGGGCGGATCAGGCGGAACGCCGTAATCGGCCATCTATGAGCCGCAGGCAGCTCATGCATGGCCGATTACGCTGCGCTAATCCGCCCTACGTGTTTCCTCGTGAATCTTAGTGCGCGCCCGCGCTGGAGAATACGTTCATGATCACCACGCCGGCGATGATCAGCGCCATGCCGATCAGCGCCGGCGCATCCAGCTTTTGACCGAAGAACGCCCAGCCGACCGCCGTGATGAGGACGATGCCCACACCCGACCACACGGCATACGCGATGCCGACCGGTATCGAACGCAAGGTCAGCGACAGGAAATAAAACGCCACGCCATAGCCGACCAGCACGATCGCCGACGGCACCAGTTTGGAAAACCCCTCGCTCGATTTCAGCGCCGATGTCGCGATGGTTTCCGCGACGATTGCAATACCCAGCATCAGCCATTTGTTCATTGTGCACCTCCTGTTGAGTGGCCAGTATGCATAAGTTTCGCCGTCGAAACCAGTCTATTCAAACCTGCGGGACTGTGCGCAAATCAAGTAATTTCCGCCCTACAAATTGCGGCCGCCCTGTTGACCCCTCACGACGAGCCCGCATGATCGTCGTCAAATTTGCGAGAGAACTCGGCTCCTATACTGAACTTCACACCTTCCGCCGCACCCATCTGAGCGAGCTCGCATGTCAACTGGCCACAACGTCATCGTCGCGACCTTTTTATGGTTGGGCGGCGCGTGGAACGCGACCGCCACGGCGGCGGAGCCTGGGGCCGAGCCCGCGGCCGCGGGCGTGGTGACCGTGCAAACGGTCACCATCGCCGGCCATGATTTCTCCCAGTATTTCCTTGCCGCCTGGCGCGACAAGGAAGGCAGCGAGCACTACACGCTGTCGATCAACGAACGTCCGTCGGCGCGCCTGGGCAGCGAAGTGTGGATCGGCTTCGCGCAACGGCGCGTGTTCCAAACCCGCCTGCCACCGGCCCGCGCCGCCATCCGTTCGTTGGGCGAGAACGCGGCCGAGACCGTCTGGCAAACCGTGCTGCAAACCGACGTCGAGCGCAAGCTGATCGGGGACGCCGACCTGGCCCCCGATGAATTCTGATATCGCCACCCGATTCCTTCACCGCCACACAGAGGAGCCCGCCATGCCCACCTTCCGTTCGACCCATGCCCGCACCGCCGCCTGGCTCGCGGCCTGCCTTGCCCTGCCGCTGGCCGGCGGCGCCGGCGCGACGGACATCGTCTACCAGCCGGCGAATCCGGCGTTCGGCGGCTACCCGACCAACGGCCAGCATCTGCTGGCCGCCGCGACGGCCACCAACAAGCACGTCGGCAAGGACGGGTTGGGGCGCTCGATGCTGGACCAGTCGCCGCTGGCCCAGTTCAACCAGACGCTCGAGCGCACCGTGCTCAGTCAACTGGCGGCGGCCGCCACCTCCAAGCTGACCGGCGCCGACGGCAAGCTCGTGCCCGGCACCTTCTCCACTCAAAATTTCACCATCAACGTGGTCGACCTGGGCGGCGGCATGCTGCGCATCACCACCACCGACAAGGCGACCGGCGCCTCGACCTCGTTCGAGGTGGCGCAATGAACACCGTGATGCGATGCGCGGCGCCGCTCGCGGCCTTGTTGCTGTCGTCCGGCTGCGCCATCACCCATCCGCCGTCGGTCGCGCGCGAGGACGCCCAACTGACGCCGCCGACCGCCGCCACCGGCGACCTGCGCAAACTGCCGCCGCCCAAAGGCAAGGTGGCGGTGGCCGTCTACGGCATCAGGGACCAGACCGGGCAATACAAACCGGCGCCGGACAGCTCGTTCTCGACGGCCGTCACGCAAGGGGCGTCGTCGATGCTGATCAAGGCGCTCAAGGAATCGGGCTGGTTCATTCCGGTCGAGCGCGAAAACCTGCAGAACCTGCTGACCGAACGCAAGATCGTGCGCGCGCTGGAAATGCCGCAACCGGCCGGCACGCCGGCGGTGCAGATTCCACCGCTGCTGGCGGCGTCGGTGCTGATCGAGGGCGGCATCACCGCGTTCGAAAGCAATGTGCGCACCGGCGGCGCCGGCGCCCGCTTCCTCGGCATCGGCGTCAGCACGCAGTACCGGGTCGACCAGGTCACCGTGAGCCTGCGCACCATCGATATCCGCAGCGGCCAGATCCTGCAAAGCGTGTCGACCACCAAGACGGTCTACGCGTACGAAGTGCATCCGAGCGTGTTCAAGTTCGTCAACGTCAAGGATTTGCTGGAGCTGGAGGCCGGCATGACGCGCAACGAGCCCACCCAGCTGTGCGTCAACGAGGCGATCGAGGCAGGCGTGGTCCATCTGATCGTCCAGGGCGTGCGTGAGGGCCACTGGGCGCTGCAGGATTCCGCGCGCTGGTCCGATCCGGTGGTGCAGCGCTACGCCACGGATCGCGATACCCGCTACCACGCCGCAGGAGCGATGCCATGATCGCGCGGCTGGCGTTGGCGGCCGCCCTGCTTGCCGCCCGGTTGGCCACGGCCGGCGACCTGGCCGGTTCGGAGTTGCCGTCCGGCGGCTTGCTGAACGGCGGATCGTTGGCCACGGTCGGGCAACACGGCGCCATGAACACGCTCGCGGCCACCCAGCGCGGAAGAGAACACCGGCTGTCGGCATCGCAGCGCGGCAGGGAAAACGCGGCGACCGTGGTACAGGATGGATACGCCAACAGCATCGAGCTCCAACAGAACGGCAAAGGCAACGAGGCCACCATCGTCCAAGGCGGCGCCGGCAACAGCGCCCTTGTCGACCAGCACGGCAACGCCAACAGCGCGCGCATCGAACAGCACGGCAACGATGCCAGGGCCCGCGTGACCCAGACCGGCAACGGCAAGCGCGCCATCGTGATTCAGCATTAAAACCCATTTGAACAGGAGCGGCCATGAAACCTGCGATCCCCCCTCTCGCCGCCGGCTTGCTGCTGGCCTTTTCCAGCGCGTCCGCGCAGTTCCAGACCACCGCCGGGATTACCCAAAGCGGCTTCGGCAACCAGTCCTATGTCGAGCAGCAACAGGTCACCAGCGAATCGCAAGTGACCGTCACGCAGAATGGCAACGACAACAGCGTGGGCGACCCGGGCGGCCGGACCGGCGGCATCCTGCAGCGCGACACCAACCGCATGCGTATCTTCGTCAACCAGCTGGGCGACAACAACCGGGCGGCGCTCGCCCAGGACGGCGGCGATTTCGACGGCGCCACCATCAACCAGACCGGCACGGGCAATATCGCCATGGTGCGCCAGGATGGCGTGTACGAATCCGGCGTGCGGATTGAACAGAGCGGGGAGCGCAACCTGGTCGACGCTGGCGGAACACAGTCGCTGGCGTTCGGCTTCAGCGCGTACCAGACCGGGTCCGACAATGTAATCGGCCTGAACCGCAGCGACTCCGGGTTTGGCGGCCCATCGGTGTCCCAGGAAGGCGTCGGCAACCGCGCCACGCTCAACCAGCACAATGGCACGTACTCCTTCGTCGATGTCCGCCAGGTCGGCACCGGCAACGAGGCCACCGCGATCCGGATCGACACGCTGTTCGGCGACACGGACGTGGTGCAAAACGGCGCGCGCAATCGATCGACGAGCGTCACCAACGATCTGGATAACTTCGCCACAACCCTGCAGACCGGGAATGACAATCAGGCGGCCATCACTCAGCGGCTCAATTCCAACAGGTCGACCATCACCCAGCTGGGCAACCTCAACACGGCGTCGATCACGCAAACCGGCGCCGGCACACCCGCGTTCGAAACGCCGAACGTCGCCTGGATCACCCAAACCGGCGACGGCTTCTCGGCCAGCATCACGCAGACGGGCAGCGGCAACAGCGCGGGCATCCACCAGCATTGACCTCCGATCCTCAACGTTTTTTCATCACCGTAAGGAATGATCATGAACCATCCAAAATCCACCGCCGCCGTCGGCCTGGCGTTGTCCCTGGCGCTGACCGTCCCCGGCGCGTTCGCACAGGTCCCCGGCACCACGGCCACCGTCACGCAGACGGGCATCGGCAATCAAGCCTACGTCGACCAGAACCAGGCCAGCGAAGGCTCCGCCGTCTCCATTGCCCAGACCGGCAACTACAACATGGTCGGCGACCCCGCCAGCCGCACCGGCGGCATCCTGCTGCGCGATACGCCCGGCATGATCGTCGCCGTCAGCCAGATAGGCGACGCCAACCAGCTCACGCTTCAGCACATCAACGAAGGCGGCTTCTTCGGCTTCGCCTACCTCAATCAGACCGGCACCGGCAACGCCGTCAGTTTGGTGCAGAACGGCGCGTACGAATCGACCATCCGGGTGGAACAGCACGGGGAGCGCAACATAATCGACGACATCGCCACCGACGTCGGGGCGCTCAGCTTCCGCCCCGAGCAGTACGGCTCGGACAATGTCATCACCGTTAGACGGAACTGGTCGGGCTATGCGGGCTTGCCGATTTACCAGGAAGGCACGGCCAACCGCGCCACCGTCACCTACGACGACGCCTTTTACTCAGGCATGGGCATCAGCCAGACCGGCACCGGCAACGAGGCGCGCGGCAGCCTGACCTCGACAGGTTTTGCGACCGAGGCCTACATCAACCAGAACGGCATGGGCAATCTGGCGATCACCAACGTCTACGCAGCCGGCGGCGCGGTGACGACGCAAACGGGGAACGCCAACACGGCCACCGTCCACCAGAATTCCGGGTCGAACGGCGCGACCATCGGCCAGCTCGGCGCGCTCAACACGGCATCGGTGACGCAGGCCGGTCCCCTCTCCGACACGCCGAACGTCGCCTGGATCACGCAAATCGGTGAAGGCTTCGCGGCCGGCATCACGCAGACGGGCAGCGGCAACAGCGCCGGTATCCATCAGCACTGAGGCGTGGGCGATGCGCGGAGACACGTAGGGCGGATTAGGCGGAACGCCGTAATCGGCCATTTATGCGCCGCCAACGGTGCATGCATGGCCGATTACGCTGCGCTAATCCGCCCTACGTGCCTGCCAGGCTTTTGAAGGCCAACTTGCCGGCGGCGAGGTCTTCCAGCGCCGTGCCGACCGCCTTGAATACCGTGCGTTGCTCCGGCGACGTGCGGCCGGTGCATTGTCCGCGCGCCAGCGCCGCGAGGTCGCCGCGTATCTCCTCCGCCTTCAGGCAACCGGCGGCAATCGCGTTGAGGATGTCACCCGACTTTTGCGCGGCTTCGGCCGTGTCCACCCAGACGCCGGCGCCGGCGAAGCACGCCGGCTCGGCCTCGCACATCCGCGGCGTGAAGCCGCCCACCAGATCGACGTGGCTGCCCGCCGCCAGCCATTCGGCCCGCAGGAACGGTTCGCTGGCGAGCGTGGCGCACGTGATGATGTCGGCGGCGCGCGCGGCCGGTTCCAGCGCGGGCGCGACGCGGGCCGGCAAGCCCCGCGCCAGCAGCGCCCGCACCGTCCGCTCGGCGGCGCCGGCGGCTATATCCCAGACCATGATGTCGTCCAGTTGCCGCACGGTGGCGATGGCCGGCGCCAGCAGGCTGCCGACCCGCCCCGCGCCGCATACCAGCAGCGAGCGCGCATCCTTCCTGGCCAGGTAGTCGACGCCCAGCGCCGAGGCGGCGGCGGTGCGGCGCGAGGTGATGACATTGCCGTCGAAGATGGCCAGCGGCTCGCCTGTGGTGGCGTCGTGCAGGATATAGGTGGCGTGCAGGCCGGGCTTGTTGCGCTGGTGGTTGTTGCCGTAGATGTTGACGATCTTGACGCCGTAGAAGCCGTCGGCGTCCCAGGCGGGCATCAGCAGCGAGATGCCGGCGGTGTCGCCGGTGCCGATGTGGTGGGTGTGGCGCAGGGGGACGTCGGCGCCGGCGGCGAAGGCGTCTCGCAACGCCTGGATCAGTGCGGGGAACGGCAGCGCGTCGGTCAACAGCGATTCATTAGGCAGGAGCATGGGCATTCCTCTGATTCACGTAGGGCGGATTAGCGTAGCGTAATCGGCCATGAGCCGCCAGCGGCGCACGCATGGCCGATTACGGCGTTCCGCCTAATCCGCCCTACGTGTCTCCGTGGCATTCTACCTTCAGCGGTCAGCCGTACCTGCGAACATCGCCGCCATCGCCGTCACGTCCCGCCCCACGCCACGGTAGCCGACGAAGCGGCTGGCCTCGTCGAACATCGGCTCGCCGCTGACCTGCAGATACTGCACCCTGCCGTTGGCGGCGGTGCGCCGGTAGACGAAGTCGAGGAAAGGCTTGCGCTCGGCGATGTTGGCTTCCAAGGTCGCGCGCTCGGCCACGTCCCAGCCGTCGGCGGCGCTGGCGCCGATGCCGACCATGTCCATCACCGGTCCCGACCAGTGCCTGAGCTTGCCTTCGGCGTCCTGTTCCCAGTACCAGTCGCTCGACAGCTCGGCGAAACGCTGGAAGCGGGCCTCGCTGGCGCGCAACTCGGCCGTGCGTTCCATCACCTGGTGTTCCAGCTGCTGGTTGTAGCGGTTGAGCTGGCGGTGCAGCAGGCGCACTTCGAGCATGTTGCGGATGCGCGTCTCGACCTCGACCAGCTCGAACGGCTTGGCGACAAAGTCCTTGGCGCCGGCCTGCAGCGCGCGCAGCTTGTGGCCGGGCTGGGCGGTCACCACCAGCACCGGCACATAGCCGTCGGGCTCGATCGACTTGAGCGCCTCCAGCACCTCGAAGCCGTCCATGCCCGGCATTTGCAGGTCGAGCAGGATCAGGTCGTAGTGGTTGGCCAGGTGCAGCGCGCCGACGGCGAACGGGTCCATCGTGCTGCTGACCCGGGTGTAGCCGGCGTTGTCCAGCATGCGCTCGAGCAGCATGACGTTGGCCTCCTGGTCGTCGACGATCAGGATACTGGCGTTTAACAGCTGGGTGGCGTCTATCATTGCACTTCCTTGTGGGCGGCGGCGAACGCCAGCGCCAGGTCCAATGCGTCCATGAACTGGGCCACGTTGATGGGTTTGGTCAGATAGCGGAAGAAACCGGCCTCCACGCCTTTTTCTATGTCGCGCGGCATGGCGTTGGCCGACAGCGCCATCACCGGGATGTGGGCCGTGGTCGCGTCTTCCTGCAGTATCTTCAGGCAACCGAAACCGCTGACGCCGGGCAGGTTGATGTCCATCAGAATCACGTCCGGCTGGTAGGTGCGCGCCAGCTGGATGCCGGCATAGCCGTCGATCGCCGTCAACAACTTCAGGTCGGGGCGGCGCGTGATCAATTGCTCGACCAGGTTCAGGTTGGCCGGGTTGTCTTCGACATACAGCAGGGTGCGCGGCGCGGAGACCACCTGCGCATCGATATAGGTGCTCGTGTCGAACGCGGCCATCTCCAGCACCGGTTCGTCGCTGGCGGCCAGCTCGACCCAGAACGTGGTGCCGGCGCCGACGGCGCTGTCGACGCCGATGGAACCGTGCATCAGTTCCACCAGTTGCTTGGTGACGACCAGGCCGATGCCGGTGCCCTCCTCGCCGCCCTCCTCCTGGCCGAGGCGGTTGAACGGCTCGAACAGGTGGGCGATCTGCTCGCGGCTCAGGCCGGCGCCGGTGTCGGCCACGCTGACCCGCACCATGCCGTCGCTGCCCTCGCCGCAGGCCACCGTCACGCTGCCGCCGACGCGGTTGTATTTGATGGCGTTCGACAGCAGGTTGATCATCACCTGCTTGACGCGGGTGCGGTCGGCGTGGACGAAGAACGGCCTGGCCATCGGGCTGAACACGAGCCGGATGCCCCGCTTTTGCGCCTGCGGCCCCACCATCGCCTGGCAATCCTTGAGCACGTCGGACAGCCCCATCGATTCCTGCGACATCGTCACCTTGCCCGATTCGATCATGGCCAGGTCGAGAATCTCGTTAATCAGTTGCAGCAGATACCAGCCGCCCTTGAGGATCTGGTCGATCGAGCGCAACTGCGAAGGGGTCGGCGGCGGCTTGTCCGACGCCAGCAACTGGGCGAAGCCGAGCACGGCGTTGAGCGGCGTGCGCAGCTCGTGGCTCATGCTCGACAGGAACTCCGATTTGGCCCGGTTGGCCTTGTCCGCGATGGCGCGCGCGGCCTCCAGTTCGACATTGGTCTCCTGCAGCGCCAGTTGCTGCTCGCGCAGACGGGCGTCGAGCACGGCCTGCGCGTCCTCGACCTGCTTGCGGGCCGTGTTGTCGGTGCCGATCAGCAGATAACCGATGATCTTGTCGTCGCCGTCGCGCAGCGGACTGACCGAGACGATGGCGGGGAAACGGCTGCCGTCCTTGCGCACATAGGTCAGCTCGTACATGTCCTCGATGCCGCGCGAGGCCTTGAAGGCCAGCGCCTCGAAGCCGGGGCGGATGGTGGTGCCCAGCTCCAGGCTCAGCGCCTCGGCCCGCTCGATCATCTCCTGGGCGTCGGAAATACCGGCCGGCGTGATCAGGTTGACGACCTCGCCGGCGCTATAGCCGAGCATGCGCTCGGCGCCGACGTTGAACAGCTGGATGACGCCCTGGGCGTCGGTGGCGATGCAGGAAAAATTGGCGCTCTTGAAGATGGCCTGCTGCAGGGCGTCGGCCTTGAGCAGCGGCGCGTCGGTGTGGTGGGGGCTCATTGCGATCCTTGGCGTTGCAGCACGTCTGACATCAGCCGCGCGAATTCCTTTTTGACGACGTCGTAGCACTCGCACACCTCGGCCTCCAGGCCGACCCGGTCGAGCACGGTGATATGGCCGCGGCGGTAGCTGATGTAGCCGTTCTCCTGCAACTTGCCGGCGGCGACGGTGACACCCTCGCGGCGCACGCCCAGCATGTTGGCGATCAATTCCTGCGTCATCGTCAGCTCGTTGCCGGGCAGCCGGTCGAGCGTGAGCAGCAGCCAGCGGCACAGTTGCTGTTCGACCGTATGGTGGCGGTTGCAGACGGCCGTTTGCGACATCTGCGTCAGCAGCGCCTGCGTGTAGCGCAGCAGCAGCCGCATGACGGGGCCGGCGCGGTTGAACTCCTCCATCAGGATGTGCGACTTGAGCCGGTAGCCGTGGCCGGCCGTTTGCACCACCGCGCGGCTCGGCGTTGTATTTCCACCCATAAACAATGAGATGCCGAGGATGCCCTCGTTGCCGACGCCGGCGATCTCGGACGAGCCGCCGTTTTCCAGCACATAGTGCAGAGAAACGATTGCCGATGTCGGGAAATAAACATGCTGAAGTTGTCCGCCGGACTCGTACAGCACGTCGCCCAGCCGCATCATGATCGGTTCGAGGTGCGGCGACAGGCGCGCGAAATCGGACTCCAACAGGGCCGCGAGCAGGTGGTTTTGATTGGGGTCGTTGAGACGCATGGAGAAACTTGTTTTTCCAGTCGTCAACTAGGCGGGCTGCTGGGACGGTGAACGAGGACCGTCCGGCACAATAGCACATATTGCACGGCAACAATCCAATAGCCCTACACCCGCCCACTTTTCACCCTGGAAGCGCTGCCCCCAAGTTAAGCCGATTTTCGTAGGGCGGATTAGGCGGAACGCCGTAATCGGCCATGAGCCGCCGACGGCTCTTGGCCGATTACGCTGCGCTAATCCGCCCTACGTGGTTTAGATGAACGCTTAAGTTAGCGGCCTTGGGTCGTACCCAGGTTAAAAACGGCCCAAACCTCGTCCTTTGAAGGGGTTTCCGCCCAAGCCGGCCAGTATTGTCCTAAAATAAGCGCTTGAGTGGGAATGGCGACCGCGCCAGCGCACCAGCCGCACCGGGTTTACGCAGTCATCCTGCGCCCGGGACGGGAACATTAACTCCAAACACTACGCTTACAAGGGAATGACAATGTCAACACAAAAGTCAAAAATCATCTACACACTGACTGACGAGGCGCCGTTGCTGGCGACGTATTCCCTGCTACCCATTATCAAAAAGTTCACCGCGCCGGCCGGCGTCGATGTTGTCGCCAAGGATATTTCCGTCGCCTCCCGCGTGCTGGCCGAATTCCCGGAATTCCTGACCGACGCGCAAAAAGTCCCGAACACCCTGGCCGAACTGGGCGCCCTGACCCTCAAGCCTGAAGCCAACATCATCAAACTGCCCAACATCTCGGCCTCGGTGGCCCAGTTGCAGGCCGCCATCCGCGAACTGCAGGAAAAGGGCTACGCCCTGCCCGACTTCCCGGAAGACCCGAAAACCGACGAGGAAAAAGCCCTCAAGGCGCGCTACAGCAAGTGCACCGGCTCGGCCGTGAACCCGGTCCTGCGCGAAGGCAACTCCGATCGCCGCGCCCCCAAGGCTGTCAAGGAATACGCCCGCAAGCACCCGCACTCGATGGGCGAATGGAGCCAGGCGTCGCGCACCCACGTGTCGCACATGCACGGCGGCGACTTCTACCACGGTGAAAAATCGCTGACCCTGGACAAGGCCCGCAACGTCAAGATGGAACTGCTGACCGCGTCGGGCAAGGCCATCGTGCTCAAGCCGAAGGTCGCGCTGCAGGCCGGCGAGATCATCGACTCCATGTTCATGAGCAAGAAAGCCCTGCTGGCGTTCTACGAGAAGGAAATCGACGACGCCTACAAGACCGGCGTGATGTTCTCGCTGCACGTCAAGGCGACGATGATGAAGGTGTCGCACCCGATCGTGTTCGGCCACTGCGTGCGCATCTTCTACAAGGACGCGTTCGAGAAACACGCCAAGCTGTTCGAGGAACTGGGCGTGAACGTCAACAACGGCATGGTCAACCTGTACGACAAGATCGACAAGCTGCCGTCGTCGCAGAAGGAAGAGGTCATGAAGGACCTGCACGCCTGCCTGGAGCACCGTCCCAAGCTGGCCATGGTCGACTCGGCCAAGGGCATCACCAACTTCCATTCGCCCAACGACGTGATCGTCGACGCCTCGATGCCGGCCATGATCCGCATCGGCGGCAAGATGTGGGGCGCCGACGGCCGCACCGCCGACGTCAAGGCGGTCATGCCGGAATCGACCTTCGCCCGCATCTACCAGGAGATGATCAACTTCTGCAAATGGCACGGCAACTTCGACCCGACCACCATGGGCACCGTGCCCAACGTCGGCCTGATGGCCCAGCAGGCCGAGGAATACGGCTCGCACGACAAGACGTTCGAGGTGGCCGAAGGCGGCATCGCCAACATCACCGACCTCGACACGGGCGAAGTGCTGCTGACCCAGACCGTCGAAGCGGGCGACATCTGGCGCATGTGCCAGGTCAAGGACGCGCCGATCCGCGACTGGGTCAAGCTGGCCGTCACCCGCGCCCGCCAGTCCGGCATGCCGGCCGTGTTCTGGCTCGACACCTACCGTCCGCACGAAGCCGAAGTGATCAAGAAAGTCCAGCTCTACCTCAAGGACCACGACACCAGCGGCCTGGACATCCACATCATGTCGCAGACGCGCGCCATGCGCTACACGCTGGAACGCGTCTCGCGCGGCCTCGACACCATCTCGGTGACCGGCAACATCCTGCGCGACTACCTGACCGACCTGTTCCCGATCCTGGAACTGGGCACCAGCGCCAAGATGCTGTCGATCGTGCCGCTGATGGCCGGTGGCGGCATGTACGAAACCGGCGCCGGCGGTTCGGCGCCGAAGCACGTCAAGCAGCTGGTCGAGGAAAACCACCTGCGCTGGGATTCGCTGGGCGAATTCCTGGCGCTGGCCGTCTCGCTGGAAGAGCTTGGCATCAAGGAAGGCAACGCCAAGGCCAAGATCCTGGCGCAGACGCTGGACGTCGCCACCGGCAAGCTGCTCGACAACAGCAAATCGCCGTCGTCGCGCACCGGTGAGCTCGACAACCGTGGCAGCCACTTCTACCTGGCGCTGTACTGGGCCCAGGCCTTGGCCGCGCAGACCGACGACGCCGAGCTGCAAGCGCACTTCGCGCCGCTGGCCAAGGCGCTGGCCGAGAACGAAGGCAAGATCGTCGGCGAGCTCAAGGATGTACAGGGCAAGCCGATGGACATCGGCGGCTACTACTATCCGGACCCGGCCAAGACCGAAGCGATCATGCGTCCTAGCGCCAGCTTCAACGCGGCGCTGGAAAGCATCTGACGATCGGCTTGTGAATAACGCGGCGCCTGGCGCCGCGCCGCCACAGCAAAAAGGGAAGCCCGCGGGCTTCCCTTTTTTACGCCGGCGACGATCCCAGGTCCCACGGATTGATAACGACGACACCAGCCGCCTGGAACGGCGCTGTGTCGCGCGACGCGACGATAAAGCGCCGCGACGCCGACCAAGCCCTCACGACCGGGCTGGCTGCGGACTTCATCATCTCGGAAACGACGTTAGTGTCGAGAAGAATCATTCAAAACTGCGCGGCTCGGCCGGTGCCGTAGCCCTCGTCCGCTCCAAAGCCTCGACTTCCTCGTCCGTCAGGCCTATCCCTTGCGCCAAGGTGACCATGGCATCGCCAAGGCGCACTCGCCCCTGGGGTGTCACTGCTGCGGAAAGGATTTCACGAACCTCGGCCTCGGTGCTACGTCCGTGTTCGGCAGCACGCACGCGCAAGGCCCGGTGAACCTCGTCAGGGAGATTGCGAACGGTCAGCATTGCCATTAGAACACCTCATTGAGCGAGTCGTATGCATGCATATTATCGCATTGAATACACGCCCCGAACTCAATACTAATCAAATGCATCCCGCCAGACGCTGGTCGGCGTCGACGATGCCGACTACCGCTTGGATAGAAGCGCTACAAGCGCAGCGGCGGGCGGCGCGACGTGCGGCTCCCGGGTGGGCAGTCAACTTACCGACGAATACGCGGTAGGCTCCAGCAACGAGTTCTCGATGCGCTCGACGATGATGCCGTCGGCCTCCGACGCGGCGCGCGCGGCCACCCATTCGGGATCGGTGGCGAACGCATTCCACTTGGTCTCGCGCTCGGCCAGGCTTTCCCACTTCAGCATATAGGTCAAGGTCTGGTTGCTCGGACCGACCACCGTGGTGAAGAAGCCGGCCTGTTCGATGCCGTGCTTATGCCACAGCGGCAAGGTCACGTGCGAAAATCGTTTGTGCAAGGCCGGCAGCCGGCCGGCGGCGCAGTGGTAGACGCGTAATTCGTAAATCAACGGTGCTCTCCTCGAAGTAGTTGTGGGACGGCATATGATTTCGCCGAAGCGTCAATTCTACCCCGCCCGCTAGGGCTGGAGATCGCCCGGACCGGCGAACTCGACCCGGTTGCGGCCCTGCTGCTTGGCGCGGTACAACGCCAGGTCGGCGCGCCGCACCAGTTCCAGGCCGGCCGCCGGTTGCGCCGGATCGAACTCGGCCACGCCGAAGCTGGCCGTCACCGCCAAGGTGCGGCCCTCGCCGATGTCGAACGGCGTGGCCGCCACCGCCGCGCGCATCGCCTCGACCCTGCCCGCGCCGGTGGCCTGGTTCAGGTCCGTCAGCAGCACCAGGAACTCCTCGCCGCCGTAGCGCCCCACCAGGTCGTAGGCGCGCAGGCCGCCGGCAAGGCGCGGCACAAGTTCGCGCAACACGGCGTCGCCGGCCAGGTGGCCGTGGGTGTCGTTGATGCGCTTGAAGTGGTCCAGGTCCAGCAGGCACAGCAGGAACGTGCTGCCCTGGCGCCCGGACTTCAGGATTTCCTGGTCCATCATCTCCAGCATCGCCACCCGGTTCCACGCCTTGGTCAGGCCGTCGCGCAGCGCCCGCTCGCGCAAGGCTTCCTGCGACAATTCGAGCTCGCGCGTGCGCGACTCCAGCTCGACGGTGCGGGCCTTCACCAGGCTTTCCATCTCGGCGTTGTGGCGGCGCAGGCCGCGCACCCGGTAGCGGTACAGGCCCCATAGCGCGAGCAGGGCGACGACCGCGCACAGCAGGAAGAACCAGTCGCTCAGCCACCATGGCGGCAGGATCGAAAAGCGCAGCTCGCGCAGCTCCGACTTGCTCTGGGTGTCGATGTTTTCCACCGCGTATTGCAGCCGGTATTGGCCGGGCGGCAGCGCCGCGTAGCGCAGGCGCGGCACGGCGGTGGTGGTCCATTCCGTCTCCAGCCCGGCCAGCCGGTAGCGGAAACGCAAGGCGCCGCGGTGCTGGTAACTGAGGCTGGCCATGCTGAAGCTGAGCGCGCCGGCCGACCACGGCAGCGCGTCGCCGTCGCGCAAGGTCAGCGCCTTGCCGTCGCGATCGACCGCCTCGACGATGGCCGACATCGCGTACGGCGCGAACAGTTTCCCGGGCCGTTTGACCTGCGAGGCGCCGTTGGTGCTGGCCAGCCAGACGGTGCCGTCGACCTCCTCGTACAGCGGCCGGGCGTTCAATTCGTTCCACACCAGGCCGTCGCCGCTGTCGAACTGGCGCCACTGCTGCCGGTCCCACACCACCAGGCCGGAGTCGGTGGTCAGCCACAGCCAGCCATCGGCGTCCTCGTGGATGGCCGCCAGCGCCTTGTCGCGCAGCAGCGGCACGGCCTGCGCGCGCTTGACCAGGCCGCCCGGCCCCGCCTCGGCGCGCCATAGCGCGGAGGGCACCTGGCCCAGCCACAACGAACCGTCGGCGGAACAGGCCAGGGAGTCGAACTCCGGCTCTTCCTTGGCCCCCAACGGGTAGCTGTCCCAGCGCCCTTCGCGCAGGCGCCACAGCATGTGTTCGCTCAAAAACCACAACGTGCCGTCGCCGCTCTCACAACTGCGGCGCGTCCCCACCGCCAGCAGTCCGCTGCCCGCGGCCAGCCCGGCCGGCCGCATCGGCGCCGCGCCCGATCCCGGCCGCTCGATCACATACAGGCCTTCGGCGGTGCTGATCCACAGGCGCCCCTTGCGGTCGACCAGCAGTTTGAAAATCATCGGCATCTTGGCCACCTGCGTGACGGCGCCGCTGCGGGCGTCCTCGCGCATCAGCGAGCCGATGTAGCTGGAGGTCCACAAATTGCCGTCGTGGTCGAGCGCCATGCTGTTCCACTGCTGGGACGGATAACCGGGCACCGGCACGGCCCGCGTGGCGGCGCCCCCTTCCAGCATCGCCAGGCCGGAGCGGGTGCCGATGCGCAGGCGGCCCTGGCCGTCGCGCAGGAAGGCGAACACCATGTCGTCGGGCAGGCCCTGCGCCGTGCCCCAGTTTTCCCAGTTGTCGTAGCCCAGCCAGCGCGCCAGGCCATGGCCGCCAGTGCCCAGCCACAGCCCCTGGTCGCGGTCGACCAGCATGGCCGGCACGCCGCCACCCATCTTCAGGCCGTTGCCCGGGCCGAAGAATTCCCACCGTCCCGCGCTCCAGCGCGCCACGCCGTGGTCCATGGTCATGAGCACGCGCTGATCGCCGTCCTCCACCAGCGCGGTGCCCATGTTGGCCTTGCGCATGACCTCGCCCGGCGGCGTGCGGTCGATGAAGCGCTCGGCGCCCGGTTCGAGCACGATGACGTGGTCCTTGCCGCGCGCCCACAGCGCGCCATCGGCCGTCCTGCGCAGATTGAGCCAGTACTCGGCCGGCACGCCGTCGGCCGGGCCGCGCACGGTGACGCCGTCGGGACCGGCCACGCACAGCGCTTTGCCGCAGCCCATCCACAGCCGGCCGTCGGCGTCGGCCATGACGCTGCGGATCACGTCCAGGTCCGGTATGCGCCGACGTTGCTCCTCGGAGAAAAACAGGCGTGCAGACGCCTTGCCGTCCACCTCGGACGCCTGCAACAAATGGGTATCGCTCACGACCATCACGCTGCCGTCCGGCCCGTCGGCCAGCGGCTGGCCCGAATCGATCGCGAACGCCGCTCCCCCGCTAGCCACCGGAAACAGACGGCCGCCCGCGCGCACGTACAAGCCGTCCGAGGCGGCCACCCACAGGCGCTGACGCCGATCGGCCAGCAAGGCGACGATCTGGATGCCGGCCAATCCGTCGGCCTGGGCGAAGCGCCTGAACTCCGCGCCGTTGTAGCGGAACAGGCCGTTGTCGGTGCCGGCCCACAGGTAGCCGTCCTGGTCCTGGGCAAGCGAGCTGATCGACAGGTTGCGCAAGCCATCCTGCTGCGTCAGATAGCGCAGCGGCAGTTGCTGGGCGGGGGCCGCGCCCGGCCAAAGACAGGTCAGCAAGGCCGCGAGCGCGATCAGGACGGGAAAGGTGAACGGCATGGTGGCGAGCTCAAAATTAACAATGAAATTGCATTATAGCAATCAATCCGCGCCCAACTGTCGCGCGCCGCGCCTTTATTGCACGCCACCTCCCAATTGGTACATGACGCCGCGCCGGCGCGCTTCCTACACTGGTTTGGTCGTACACAACAAAACTTATAACGGGAGACACCATGCAATTAAAGACACATAGAAAAACCCGCTACCGGCTGGCCGCGCTGTGCGCAGCCGTGGCCTTGACGGCAACGGCCGGCGCGGCGCCGCCGAAAAAACGGCCGCAACCGGCCGACCTGGTGGTGCGCAACGGCCTCATCCACACCATGGCGCGGCCGGGCGAACAGGTCCAGGCCTTCGCCGTGCGCGGCGGCCGCTACGTGGCCGTCGGCGCCAACGCCGCCATCGACCGCCTGGTCGGCCCCGCCACCCGCGTGGTGGACCTGGCCGGCGCGATGGCCATGCCGGGCATTAACGACGTCCACATGCATCCGCTCGACGGCGCCTACGAGGATCTGTTCGCCTGCAACGTCGGGCCGGACAGCGACGTGCCGCAAATCGTCGCCCGCGTGGCCGACTGCGCCAGCCGCGCCGCGCCGGGCGACTGGATCGTCGGCGGCGCCTGGAGCAGCACGCTGCTGGCCCAGCTGTCGACGCCGGCCGCGCTGGCCGCGCTCGACGCCGCCGGCGCCGGCCGTCCGGTGGTGCTGCGCGACGACTCCTTCCACAACCGCTGGGCCAACAGCGCCGCGCTGCGTCTGGCCGGCATCACCGCCGCCAGCGTCTCGCCGGGCAACGGCGTGATCGACAAGGACCCGGCCACAGGCGCGCCGACCGGGCTGCTGAAGGAGTTCGCCGCCTTCGCCACGCTCGAACAAGCGATCCCGCCGCGCACCGACGCGCGCCAGTTGCAGGCCGCCGCCGCCGCCGGCGTCACGCTCGGCGGCTTCGGCATCACGGGGTTGCAGGACGCCTACGCCAACGAGGCCATGCTGCGCGTCTGGCGCCAGACCGACCGCGACGGCAAGCTGCCGCTGCACATGGTCGCCTCGCTGCCGGCGGCGCCGGCCGCCGGGGCGGACCAAGCGGCCACGCGCGCGCTGCTGGCCGGACGCCGGGACTACGCCGGCCCCCACCTGCACCCGAGCTTCGCCAAGCTGTTCCTCGACGGCGTGCCGCCGGCGCGCACCGCCGAGTTCCTCAGCCCCTACCTGCCCGACCAGGAGCACGGCGCCCACTTCCACGGCAAGAGCAACTACACCCGCGCGCAACTGGCGGACCGGCTGGCGGCGCTGGACCGCGAAGGCGTCGCCGTCAAGCTGCACGCCACCGGCGACGCCTCGCTGCGGCTGGCGCTCGACGCCATCGAGGACGTGCGCAAACGCAACGGCATGCCGGGACAGCGCCACCAGATCGCCCACGCCTCCTTCATCGCCGACAGCGACATTGGCCGCTTCAAGCGCCTCAACGTGACGGCCGACATTTCGCCGATGCTGTGGTATCCGACCGGGCCCGGCATGGCGATCGCCGCCGCCATCGGTCCCGAGCGGGCCAGCCACATCTTCCCGGTGCGCAGCCTGGTCAAGGCCGGCGCGCTGGTGGCCGGAGGCTCGGACTGGCCGGCCGGCCAGCCCACGCCCGATCCGTGGCTCGGCATCGAGGGACTGGTCACGCGCCGCGATCCGCTGCGGCGCATACCGGGCGCGCTGTGGCCGGAACAAGCGGTCGACCTCGACACCGCCCTGCGCATCTACACCATCAACAGCGCCACCGCGATGGGCCTGGGCGCCACCACCGGCTCGATCGCGCCGGGCAAGTCGGCCGACTTCATCGTGCTCAACCAGAACCTGTACGCCATCCCGGCCGAGCGCATCCACGAGACCAGGGTCGAGCACACCTATTTCCAGGGCCGCCAGGTCTACACGCGCGCACGCTGAGCCGCCCCGCCCGATCACCGCCGGCGCCAACGGGCGCCGCCACCCCCCTATTTGAAGGACACATCATGCGATTCTCCACCGCCCGCCGTTCGGCGTCGTCCCGTCACGCCAGCGCATTCGCCACCACGCTGGCGATTGCGCTGGCCGTCACCCTGCTGCCGCCCGGCGCCGCCCACGCCGTCGAAGGCGGCGCGCCGATCACGCCGTTCGGCGTCAACGACTTCGGCGCCGGCATCCTGCCGCCGCCGTCGGACCTTCCCGCCATTGGCATCCGCGCCACCACCTACCACGCCAACCAGTTGCGCGACGACCAGGGTCGGCACGCGCCCATCGGCGCCGACCTGACCGTCACCAGCGTCGGCGTGGCGCTGATCAAGATGACCCGCACCACCTTCTGGGGCGCCAACTACGGCTACGGCGCCGTGCTGCCCGTGCTGGACATGAAGCTCGACCTGGCTGTTCCCACCCCTGTCGGCACGCTGCGGCAGGCGGGCGCCGAGCGCGCGCAAGGCGACATCCAGCTGATTCCGGCGGCGCTGCAATGGAGCGCGCCGGGACTGTTCCAGTACGCCGCTCTGATGGTGCAGGCGCCCACCGGCGCCTACGACGCCGCGCGCCTGGTCAACCCGGGCACCAACCACTGGACCTTTTCGCCGACCTACGCGTTCACCCACATCGGCCGCGGCGGCTTCGAGGTGTCGTCGAGCATGCAGGTGAACTTCAGCACCCGCAACCGCGCCAACGGCTACCGCTCCGGCGCCGAGTGGCAGCAGGAGTTCGCCGTCGGCCAGCATGTGGGCGACTTCACGGTGGGGGTGGGCGGCTACGTGTACCGCCAGATCGGCGGCGACCATCTGCATGGCGCAGGGGTGGGCAACCGTGCCGGCGTGGCGGCGCTGGGTCCGGCCGTGAACTTCTTCCGCCCCGGCTCGGGCTTGCCCAACATCTGGCTGCACGCCTACAAGGAGTTCAACGCCAGGAACCGCTCGCAGGGCACGCAGATCGCCTTGCGGGCCGCCTTCGTGCTCTGACGCGCGGGGTAGCCTTCCTCAGGCCGGGCCGTCGCGCTCGATCAGGTGCGCGGCGGCCGACGTCAGCAGCAGTCCCACCAGCTCGGCCTGGCGCGTGGTGCCGGTCTTGGCGAACACCTGCTTGACCTGGCCGCGCACGGTGCCGATGCCGACGCCGCGCTGCGCCGCGTACTGTTCCAGGGTCTTGCCGGCGACCAGGCCGGCCGCCAGCCGCGCCTCGGCCCCGCTCAAGCCGAACAGGCAGGCGATCGCCTCGGGCGACATGGCCGCGCCGACGCCGGCGCGCGTCAGCACCAGGAACACCATGCCGTCGCCGCGTCCGGGCGGCGGACCGGCTGGCGCTTGTAGCGCCACGTGCAGCCGGCCGCCCTCGCCGCCCAGGGTCAAAAAGCCGCTGGCGCGGCGGCCGGCGGCGACATCGGCGACCAGCGCCCGCAAGCGCTCGGCGTCGGCGCGCCGGGCCAGCCGCAACCGGCCGTCGCGCAGGTCGATGCCGTCGCCGGCCCCGAGCAAGGTGTCGGCGCTGCGGTTGCGCCATTGCACGCGTCCCTCGCCATCGCACATCAGCATGCCCGCGCGCAGCTGGTCCAGCTGCTGGTGCAAACGCCGCTGCCGTTCGGCCTGGGCACCCAGCGCCAGCTGCAATTCGCACGCCTGGCGCACGTGCGGCGCCAGCGCCGCGAAACGCGCGACCTGTTCGAGCGAGAAGTCGCCGCCGTCGTCCAGGCCGCGGTGCAGCGCCAGCCCCAGATAGGCGCCCTCGCCGGCCGCGCACAGCTTGCCCATGAAATGTCCCAGGCCGCGCTCGGCCAGTTGCGCCCGCAGGCGCGCCTGGCCGGCGTCGCCCGGGTCGAACAGATCCGCGTCGCGCACCACCCGGTCCAAGCCCCGCGCGATGCGGTCCGGGGCGATGCGCGGATTGCCGGCGCCGGCCAGCTCGCTCTTGTGCCGGAGTTCCCCTTCGCCGGCCAGCGTGGCGTGGTCGGCGCTCGACCAGGCCACCGCCAGCCCGGCCCGGTCGCGCTCGATGCGCTGGACCACGGCCGAGCGCGCGCCGGTCGCGCGGCAGATCTGGTCGAGCACGCCGGGCCAGCGGCCCGGTTCACCGGGGCAGGCGTACAGGTGGAGCAACAGCTGGTCCGGGACGGTCATGGGCGAGTCCTTGGGCGTGGCTTGGGGCGAACCGTCAGTGGTCGGCCGGTCCCGCATATTCTACGCGGTTGCGGCCCTGCTGCTTGGCGCGATAAAGGGCCAGGTCGGCGCGCCGCACCAGTTCCAGCCCGGCCACCGGCTGCGTCGGATCGAATTCGGCCACGCCGAAGCTGGCGGTCACCGCCAGGGTGCGGCCCTCGCCGATGTCGAACGGCGTGGCCGCCACCGCCGCGCGCATGGCATCGACCCGGCCCGCGCCGGTGGCCTGGCTCAGGTCCGTCAGCAGCACCAGGAATTCCTCGCCGCCGTAGCGTCCCACCAGATCGTAGGCGCGCAGGCCGTCGGACAGGCGCGGCACCAGTTCGCGCAGCACGGCGTCGCCGGCCAGGTGGCCGTGGGTGTCGTTGATGCGCTTGAAGTGGTCCAGGTCCAGCAGGCACAGCAGGAAGGTGCTGCCCTGGCGCTGGGACTTCAGGATTTCCTGGTCCATCATCTCCAGCATCGCCACCCGGTTCCACGCCTTGGTCAGGCCGTCGCGCAGCGCCCGCTCGCGCAAGGCCTCCTGCGACAGTTCGAGCTCGCGCGTGCGCTCGCGCACCAGCCGCTCCATCTCGGCGTTGTGGCGGCGCAGCCCGCGCACGCGGAAGCGGTACAGCCCCCACAGCGCGAGCAAGGCGGCGAGCGCGCACAGCAGGAAAAACCAGCCGCTCAACCACCACGGCGGCAGGATGGAAAAGCGCAGCTCGCGCACCGCCGACTTGCTCTGGGTGTCGAGGTTCTCGACCGCGTATTGCAGCCGGTACTGCCCCGGCGGCAGCGCCGCGTAGCGCAGGCGCGGCACGGCGGTGGTGGTCCATTCCGTCTCCAGACCGGCCAGCCGGTAGCGGAAGCGCAAGGCGCCGCGGTGCTGGTAGCTGAGGCTGGCCATGGTGAAGTTGAGCGAGCCGGCCGACCACGGCAGCGCCTCGCCGTCGCGCAAGGTGAAGATCTTGCCGTCGCGCTCGGCCGACTCGACGATGGCCGACATCGCGTACGGCGCGAACAGCCGCCCCGGCCGCTTCACCTGCGAGGCGCCGTTGGCGCTGGCCAGCCACAGGGTGCCGTCGATGTCCTCGTACAGGGGCCGCGCGCTCAGTTCGTTCCACACCAGGCCGTCGCCGTTGTCGAACTGGCGCCACTCCTGCCGGTTCCACACCAGCAGGCCGGCGTCGGTGGTCAGCCACAGCCAGCCGTCGCGGTCCTCGTGGATGGCCGCGAGCGACTTGCCCTGCAATAGCGGGACCGCCTGCGCGCGCTTGACGAACCCATGCTCGCCCACCTCGGCGCGCCACAGCACGCCCGGGCTCTGGCTCAGCCACACGGCGCCATCGGCGGCACACGCCATCGCCCGCAGCTCCGGCAGCCCCACGTCCGATATCGGGTAGAAGTTCCAGCGCCCCTGGTGCAGACGACGCAGCGTGATCCCGGTAATGAACCACAAGGTGCCGTCGGGGCTCTCGCAACTATCCACCCCCGGGTCCAGCACCAGGCCGTTGTCCGGGGCCACGCCGGCGGGCCGCCGCGGCGCTTCGCCCGCCCCGGGCCGCTCGATCACGTACACGCCCTCGTAGGTGCTGATCCACAGGCGCCCGCTACGGTCGACCATCAGTTTGACGATCATCGGCAGCGTGGCCACCTGCGTGACGACGCCGGTGCGGCCGTCCTCGCGCATCAGCGAGCCGACGTAACTGGAGGTCCATATATTGCCCTGGTGGTCCAGCACCATGCTGTTCCATTGCTGGGCCGGATACCCGGGTACCGCCACGGCCCGCGTGGGCTCGCGCCCTTCCAGCATGGCCATGCCGGAACGGGTGCCGATGCGCAGGCGGCCGTCGCCGTCGCGCAGGAAGGCGAGCACCTTGTCGTCCGGCAGCCCCTGCGCCGAGCCCCAGTTTTCCCAATTGTCATAGCCCAGCCAGCGCGCCAGGCCGTGGCCGCCCGTACCCAGCCACAGCCCCTGGTCGCGGTCGACCAGCATGGCCGGCACGCCGCTTCCCATCTTCAGGCCGTTGGGCGGGCCGAAAAATTCCCAGCGCCCCGCGCGCCAGCGCGCCACGCCGTGGTCGACGTTGAGCAGCATGCGTTGGTCGGCGTCCTCCACCAGCGTGGTCGACGCCGTGGCCTTGCGCATGACGTCGCCTGGCGGCGTGCGGTCGACGAAGCGCTCGGCGCCCGGCTCCAGCACGATGACGCGGCTCGCCCCGCGCGCCCACAGCGCGCCGTCGGCCGAGCGCCGCAGATTGACCCAATCGTCCTCCGGCACGCCGGCGGCGGCGTCCCACACGGTCACGCCGCCGTCCCCCGCGCCCGGCTTGGTTGCACACAGCGACTTCCCGCAGCCCATCCACAGCCGCTCGCCGGCGTCCGCCATGATGCTGGTGAGCAACTTGAGCGCGGGCTGTCGCAAGATCTGTTCCTCGGTGAAGTAGTCGCGCACGCTGACCTTGCCGCCCTCCTCGGTCAGCCGCAGCAGGCGCTGGTAGCTCACCGCCAGCACGCTGTCCCCCGGCCCGTCCGCCAGCGGCTGGCCCGTCGCGATCCAGAAGTCCCGCCCCTCGCTTTTGACCGGGGCCAGGCGCTCGCCCACGCGCAGGTACAGGGTTTCGCCGGCGGCGATCCACAGGCGCTGCCGGCGGTCGGCCAGCAGGGCGCTGATCTGGGTGTTCAACAGCCCCTCGGCTTGGCCGAAGCGCCGGAATTCGGCGCCGTTGTAGCGGAACAAGCCATTGTCCGTCCCCGCCCACACATAGCCGGTATGGTCCTGAACCAGCGTGTTGATCGACAAATTGCCGAGCCCGTCCTGCTGGGTGAGGTAGCGCAGCGGCACCTGCTGGCCGGACGCGGCACCGGGCCAGGCCAAGGCGAGCAGCGCGGCGAACGCCAGGGCCAGTTGGGATAGGACATAAGAGTATGGCATGGACATAGTCATTGCAGTATAGCAACGATCATAGTGACAAGCAGGCGCTATGGCATGCTCTACGATAAGTCGTCCCAATTACGCCACAGCGCGGCCCCGGCGCGCCCCTACGGTGGCCAACATGCCCGTCGGAGTTGACAGCGCCGGCCTTCGCGCACAAACTTTATCGATGCAACCTGCCCCGCTTCCCTTCCGCTGCCGACTTGCCGCCATGCGCAACCGGGGCTGGCTGGCATGGGCACTGCTGTGTCCGGCTTTCGCGGCGAGCGCCACCACCGCCCCGATCGCCCCCACCGAGCACCTGGTGATCGACTACGTGGTGTCCAACACCCCGCAGCGCACCACCTGGGTCGGCATCATCGATGAATTCGCCGCCGCCAATCCGGACATCCGCATCATCCACCAGGGCTATCCGCAGGAGCAATACAAGCGGGGTTTCACGGCCCGCCTGCGCTCCGGCCGGGCCGACCTGGCGTTCTGGTACGCCGGCGAGCGCCTGGGCGACGCCGCCCGGAACAAACTGCTGTCGCCGCTCGACGCCGACATGGTCGCGCTGCTGAAGAAAAAAAAGTTCTCGCCGGCCACGCTCGACGGCACCCGCATCGACGGCGCCGTCTACGGTTTTCCGCTGTACTACTATGTCTGGGGCTTCGTCTACCGCAAGTCGCTGTTCGAGCGCCTGCAGATCCGCCCGCCGACCACGTGGGCCGAGTTCCTGCAAACGTGCGAGCGGCTCAAGACGGCGGGCGTGACGCCGCTGGCGGTGGGCGCCAAAAGCGGCTGGCCGGCGGCCGGCTGGTTCGACTACCTGAACCTGCGCATCAACGGCATCGACTTCCACCGCAAGCTGGTGCGCGGCGACGCGCGCTTCGACAGCCCGCAAGTGCGGCGGGTGTTCGACGTCTGGGGCGACCTGCTGCGCAAGGGCTACTTCCTCGAGGCGACGATGGAGCAGGAACCGGAGCGCGTCATGCCCTACGTCTACCGCGACCGGGTCGGCATGATGCTCTCGGGCAGCTTCGTCGCCTCCCGCTTTCCCGCCGCGATCGCGGCCGACATGGGTTTCTTCGGCTTTCCGAACTACACGCCGGGCATGCCCGCGTACGAGGAGGCGCCGATCGATGTGCTGGTGCTGCCGGCGGGAGGCTTGAATCCGCGCGCCCGCAAACGCTTCCTCACCTTCCTGGCCGAGACCGGCGCGATGCGCAAGATCGCCGAGGCCGACCAGACCCTGTCGGCGCAGGTGGACCCGAACCCGCGCCCGATCTGGCTGGGCGACGCCCCCGCCCGCGTGTGGGGCGCCGCCGCCGGGCTCACTTTCTTTTTCGACCGCGACGCCAAGGCCGAACTGGTCGGCCCCACCTACGAGGGCCTGCGCCGCTTCCTCAAGGCGCCGCACGACACCGACGCGGTGGTGCGCTACATCGACGAGGCGATCAGGAAAGCACGGGCGCCTCAAACCCGGCCTTGACCGGCGCCGTTGAGATTGACAGCGCTTGCCTTCGCGCACACACTTGGCCGATGTATCCAGCCCCGATCCAATCCCGTTCGCGATTCAACATAAGCAAGCGGGACTGGCTGGCGAGGGCGCTGGCGTGCGCGTCCCTCGCGCTGCCCGCCGTGACCGCCGCCACCACCACCACCACCACCACCACCACCACCACCGGGCATCTGGTGATCGACTACGTGGTGTCCAACACCCCGCAACGCACCACCTGGGTCGGCATCATCGACCAATTCGCCGCTGCCAATCCGGACATCAAGATTGTCCACCAGGGCTATGCCCAGGAAGAATACAAACGGGATTTCACCGCCCGCCTTCGGACCAGCCGGGCCGACCTGGTGTTCTGGTATGCGGGCGAACGGCTGCGTGACGCCGCCAGGAACAAGCTGCTGTCCCCGCTCGATGCCGACTTGGTCGCGCTGCTGAAGAAAAAGAACTTCTCGCCGGCCACCATAGAAGGCACGCGCATCGACGGCGAGGTCTACGGCTTTCCGCTGTATTACTATGTGTGGGGCTTCGTCTATCGCAAGTCGCTGTTCGAACGCCTGGGCATCCGCCCACCGACCACGTGGAGCGAGTTCCTGCGCGCGTGCGAACGCTTGAAGGCGGCGGGCGTGACGCCGCTGGCGGTCGGCGCCAGGAGCGGCTGGCCGGCGGCGGCCTGGTTCGACTATCTGAACCTGCGCATCAACGGTATCGACTTCCACCGCAAACTGCTGCGCGGCGAGGCGCGCTTTGACGATCCGCGCGTGCGCAAGGTGTTCGATGTCTGGGGCGATCTGCTGCGCAAAGACTATTTCCTGGAGGCGACGATGGGCCAGGAACCGGACCGTGTCATGCCCTACCTGTACCGCAATTATGTGGGCATGACGCTGGCGGCGAGCTCCGTGGCCTCAAGGTTTCCCGCCGCGCTAGCCGCCGATATGGGCTACTTCGGCTTTCCGGCTTATTCGCCCGACGTGCCCGCCTACGAAGAGGCGCCGATCGATGTGCTGGTACTGCCCGCGAGGGGCGTGAATCCGGGCCCCCGCAAACGCTTCCTGACCTTTCTGATCGAGACCGGCGCCCTGAGCAAAATCGCAGCGGCCGATCAAACCTTGTCGGCGCAGGCGGACCCCGCTTCGCGCCCGGTCTGGCTGGGCGAGGCGACGCACCGCATCTGGACCGGCGCGGCCGGGTTCACCTATTTCTTCGACCGCGACGCCAAGGCCGAGCTGGTCGCACCGTTGTACGACGGCTTGCGCCGGTTCCTGACCGCGCCCCATGACACGGAGCAAGTGGTGCGTCGTATCGACGATGGGGTGAAGAAAGCCCGGGCCGGCATGAAGTAGCGCCGGCGCGGAAAACCACTGCAAGGCGCGGCCGCGCCAAATAAAAGTCCATGCCGGAATTCGGATATTTTTATAACGAAATCGGCAATCACTGCCTTTTCGGACCCGCCCGCGCCGACGCGTGATAGATTCCTTTTTTTCCAATAAAGGAGACGCAACGATATGAAAAACCTGTTCACCAAGACCGCCTTGCTGGGCGCCCTGTTCGCGCTGAGCTGCGCGGCGTCGGCTGCCGAAGCCGCTCCGTGGAAATCGCTTTTCAACGGCAAGGACCTGGCCGGCTGGAGCACCTACGTCAGCATGCAGCCGACCACCGAGGGCATGAAGACGCCGACCTCGGTGCGCGGGGTGGACAACGACCAGCGCCGGGTGTTTTCCGTGGTCGACGGCATGCTGCGCGTCTCGGGCGAGGAATGGGGCAGCGTCTCCACCCTGGACGAATACGAAAACTTCCACCTGAAGTTCGACTTCAAATGGGGCATCAAGAAGTGGCCGCCGCGCGAGGGCGTGATGCGCGACAGCGGCCTGCTGTACTACGCGGTCGGCAAGGAAGGCGCGCAGGACGGGCACTGGATGCGCAGCCACGAGTTCCAATTGCAGGAAGGCGACTGCGCCGACTACCACAGCCTCGACGGCGTGGCGGTCGACGCCCATGTCGGCGACGCCAACCAGGGCGACTGGAAATTCTACCGCTACGAGCCGTCGCTGCCGCTGCGTAAAGACATCAAGGCGCGCATCCTGAAAAAAGGCAATTTTGAAAAGCCGAGCGGCGAATGGAACACGATGGAAGTGATCGCGGACGGCAAAACGCTGGTCCACATCGTCAACGGCCACGAGGTGCTGCGCATGACCAATTCGCGTCAACTGGTGAACGGCAAAATGGTTCCGCTCACGCGCGGCAAGTTCTCGATCCAGTCCGAGGGGGCCGAGGCGTTCTTCAAGGACATCCGGGTGCGCAAATTGGAGGCGCCGGTTCCGCCGACGGCGCCGGTCAACAAACCCGGCTGACGGCGCCCTACTCCTGCCGCACCCAGGTCTGGCTGCGGCCCAGCATCGGCACGCCGATGTAGCCGCGCACGTTGAGCTTTTTGCCGCCGTCGGCCAGCTGCACCTTGCTGGAGTACAGCTTGCCGTTGTCCGGATCGAGTATCTGGCCGCCGGCGTAGGCGTCGCCATCCTTTTTGAGGCCGCTCAAAATGACCAGGCCGACGATGGGCGCGTCCTTGTTGGCGCCTTCGCACTTTTCACACTTGGGGTTCTGGCTGTCGGCCGGCCCCGGGAACACTTTTTCGATCTTGCCCTCCAGGGTGCCGTTGGCCTCGGTGATGCGGATCAGCGCCCTGGGCTTGCCGCTGACGTCGTCGATGTTTTTCCATAGCCCGACGGGCGAGGCCGCCTGGGCCAGGACCGCCGGTGACACCAGCGCGGCGGCCAGCGCCAACGCGGCGACACATGACTGTTTGAACGTATGCATTGCAAAGGTCTCCTTGGTTACCATGATTAAATAAGGCGCGCCGGTCTGCTATCGCCGGCCGGCCCGCGAGCGCAGGGGCTGCGAGCGCCCCACGTACAGGAACGCCAGCGCCAGCGCGACTTCGAGCGCGACGGCCACCAGGATGTGGGGCGAAACGCGCCCGGTGGCGAAGTCGACGACACCGATGGCCGCCAGCATCAGGCCGATCAGCACCAGGCCCTTGGCCAGCGCCGAGCGCGCCGTCGACGGCTCGGCGTTCCTGGCCAGGAAGAACATGGCGGCCAATCCCACATACAACGCCGCCGAGCGCCGGCCCAGCACGGAAGCCGACGGCGTCAAGGCCAGCCCCCAGTCCGACAGCGGCAGACCGGGCGCCAACAACCACAGCGACCCGATCAACAGGAACAGCAGCGAGGTCGCGATGGACAATCCACGGAAGCTCAGTTTCATGGCCGCTCCCTTCGGGTCAGGCCGGCAGCAGGCGCGGGGCCGCCTTGCCGGTTTGCGTGGCGGCGAACAGCGCCCCGCGCGCGGCCTCGTAACGGTCGATCAGGCCGGCGTCGGCCACCGACGGCAAGGTCAGCGTTTCGCCCTTGTCGAACGCGGACAGGGCCGCGTCCACCATGTCGTCGGTCGTCATGACCGATTCCGGATTGAGCGCCGACAGCGGCACGCCGGAGTTGTCCCACACCTCGGTGGCGGTGGACGCCGGCAGCACCGCCTGGACCCGCACCCCGGTCCCGGCCAGCTCCTGCTCCAGTCCCCGGCTGAACGCCACCACGAAAGCCTTGGTGCCGCTGTAGACGGCGCTGATCGGCAGCGTGTGCAGGCCGAGCACGGAGGCGATGTTGATGATCGCGCCCTCGTTGCGCGCCTTCAGCCCCGGCAGGACCGCGTGCGTGAGGCGCGTGAGCGCCGTCAGGTTGAGCGAGATCTGCGACAGCGAGTGCTGCACGGGACTGGCCGCGACCGGCGCCAGGCGGGCGATGCCGGCGTTGTTGACCAGGATGCCAACGGCGGCGTTGGTCGACAGGATGTGCTCGACGCTGGCGACGCCGGCCTCCGTCGCCAGGTCGGCGACCAGCGCCCTGGCGCTCACGCCGTGTGTGGTCTCGATGCTCACCGCCAGCGCCTGCAGGCGGTCGGCGCGGCGCGCCACCAGGATCAGATCGTAGCCGCGTTGCGCCAGGCGGTCGGCGTAGACCGCCCCTATGCCCGACGACGCACCGGTGATTACCGCAATTTTTTTGGCTGGAACGGACATCGTTGGTTTCCTTATCGTTGAGTTGTACGGCCTGACGAGGTGGTGCAGCATTCGCCGCAGAAATATGATAACCGTCATATTGCCAGTTAAAAAAACGGCCAACCGTTTGCCCACCTCCACCGGCGTACTGACGGTGAATTTATGATGATCATCATATCCTACTTTACAGGAATGTGCAGAGCCGAATTTTCCGGGACGCGCAGGCCGGGTTCCCCGCATGGTCGGCGTCGCCCGGACGGCGCGCGCGATGGTTGCGCGCACGCGCTCGCAATGCGTGCGCGGCGCCTGCCTGGCCGTCGACGCTCAAGGCAACCTCAGGCCGCCTCCATGTTCTCGCCCAGCACGCGGTCGCGGTAGGCGCGCGGGGTGCAGCCCAGCTCACGCTTGAACACCAGGTGCATATATTGGGTGGAGGTGAAGCCGCAGCCCAGCGCGACGTCGGCGATGCTGCGCTCCCGGCCCTGCAGCCCGGCCTTGGCCGCCTCGAGCTTGAAGCGCAGGATCATGTCGTGCACGCTGCAGCCCAGTTCCTCGCGGAAATAGGCTTCCAGCGACGAGCGCGACACGCCCACGTGCTCGGCCACCTGCTGGGTCTTGATGCCCTGGCAGCCGTACTGGCGGATGAAATGACAGGCGCGCATCACCTGCGGATGCCGGATCCGCTGGTGCTCGCTGGAGGCCAGGATGTTGATGCCGGCCGGCGGCACCTGGATCCGGGTGTGCGGCAGGCGCACGCCGTGCAACATCTGGTCCAGCAGGTGGGCGGCCGTGCGGCCCATCTCCTGCGCGCCCTGGATCACGGAACTGAGCGGTATCCGGGTCAGCATGCGCACCATCGGGTCGTTGTCGATGCCGATCAGGGCCACCTGCTCCGGCACCTCGATGCCGGCGATGATGCAGGCTTGCAGCAGTTGGCGGGCGCGCGCGTCGGTGACGGCGATGATGCCGACCGGCTTGGGCAGGCTGCGCAGCCAGTCGATCTGCCCGCGCATCGATTCCTCCCAGGACGAGGCGCACGTGCCGTTGCCATGGAAGATCTCGCCCTCCATGCGGTCTTGCCGCATCAGGCCGAGGAAGGCGTTTTCGCGCTCCTGCGCCCAGCGGTTCTCCCGGGTCTTGGGCAGGCTGAACATGGCGAAGCGGGTCAGGCCGACGTCGATCAGGTGGTCGCGCGCCATTTTGATGAGCTTGTAGTTGTCGGTCGCCACGTAAGGCACGCCGACCGGATAATCGGCCGGATCGGCGTAGGAGCCGCCCACCGCCACCACCGGAACGCTGCAGTGCGACAAGGCGTCGGCCACGGCGGGATCGTCGAAGTCGGCGATGATGCCGTCGCCCTGCCAGCGCTCTATGCCGGACAGGCGCAGGCGGAAATCCTCTTCCAGGAACAAGTCCCAGGCCGCCCGCGTGCTACCAAGGTATGAAGCGATGCCGGCGGTAACTTCGCGATCGAAACTCTTATTCGCATTAAATAACAGGGCAATCCGACGCACTTTTGCAGTCATGGTCTTCGTCTCCGACTTATATATTTTATCCGGGCGCTTTATGGCAGCGCCTCGGTCAATAAATCCTTCGCCGCCCCCGGCTGGAAGCCACGTGGCGAAGTTGAACCAAGCATATAGTCGGCCCGGGCGCGCTGATAACGACCGCAAACGGATTTGTAGCACGGTGCAAAAAGTACGAGAAGTTCTGCAGGAAGTGCAAGAGATGTGCGAGAACGCCACTCGGACACGTCGCTTTTGGGAACGCAAGCAGGGCATTGCTGACAAACAATGCCCGGGGAGACACCGGATTATTTAAGTTTTTGTCAGCCCGATGATTGCCGATTTAAAAAACCGGCCTAACTTTATATTGCGGCGTTATTCAACGGCCTGATTTAAATGCTCCGGGTCCCTTTGATTTTATTTACGCCGCAACGGTTTTCCGTGGATATCGTAAACCGCCGCCTCCAGCCGCACCACCTTGCTGACGGCATGCTTGTCGGCGGCCGCCGCCGCGTCCGCCGCGAGGATGACTTTATAATCGCCCTTGGCCACTTTCCACGTTTTGCTGGCCGAGTCGTACATCGCCAGCAGGCGCGGATCGACGGCGATGGAGGCCTTCACGGCGCCGCCCGGCGCCACCTCGGCCTTATGGAAACCGACCAGTCGTTTCGGCGCTTCCCAGCGGGCGTTGACCGGGGCCACGTAGACCTGCGCCACTTCCTTGCCGGCCACCTTGCCGACGTTCTTGATCGTGAAGGACGCGCCGAGCACGCCGTCCTTGACGCCGGCCGACAGGTCCGACAGCGTGAAATCGGTGTACGACAAACCGTGGCCGAACGGGAACAGCGGCGTCAGGCCCTTCAGGTCGAACCATTTGTAGCCGACGGCGGCGCCCTCGTGGTAGGTGACGTCGAAGCGCCGGTCCGCCACTTCCGGATAGCCGTCCAGCGCCGGGCGGGGCAACTGCGACTCCGACTCCGGGAAGGTGGCCGGCAGGTGGCCGGACGGGTTGACCTCGCCGAACAGCACGCCGGCGATGGCCTCGCCGCCGCTGGTGCCCGGATACCAAGCCTCCAGCACCGACGACACCTTGGACAGCCACGGCATCGTCACCGGACCGCCGGTCTCCAGCACCACCACGGTCCTGGCGTTGGCGGCCGCGACGGCGGCGATCAGCGCGTCCTGCCGGTCCGGCAGCGACAGGTTGGGCATATCGAAGCCCTCGCCGGTCCATTGGGTGGCGAACAGCAGCACCACGTCGCTCTCGCCCGCCAGTTTGGCGGCGGCGGCCGGATCGGCGCCGTCGTGATAGGTCACCACCGCGTCCGGCAGGCGCGCCTGGATCGCCTTGAGCGGCGGGGACGGATAGATCATCACCGGGCCCGGCCAGGTCTTGGGCGTCAGTTCCGGCGCCGCGTTGCCGCCGGCCGGATACACCAGCGACGAGCCGCCGCCAGCCATCACCCCGCGGTCGGCGTAGCCGCCGATGACCGCCACGCGCTTGACCGATTTGTCCAGCGGCAGCAGGTTCGCGCTGTTTTTCAGCAGCACCATGCCCTCCTGCGCGTCTTTCATCGACACGGCGGCGTGCGCCTTGAAGTCGATGCCGTCGACGGCCGGCGCCACCGGATGGTCCACCACGCCGTGCTCGAACATCGCGTGCAGGATGCGGCGTACCATGTCGTCCAGGCGCGCCTGCGGCACCCAGCCGTTGAGCACCGCCTCCTTGAGCGGCGGGCCGAAATAGTCGGCCAGGTCGAACGGCATGCCGGATTGCTGGTCCAACCCGGCGTTGGCGGCCGGTATCGTGCTGTGCACGGCGCCCCAGTCCGACATCACCCAGCCCTTGAAGCCCCAGTCCTTCTTCAACACCTCGGTCAGCAGATACGGGCTTTCGCAGCCGTACAAACCGTTGACGCGGTTGTAGGAGCACATGACCGCGCCGGGGTTGCCGTCCTCTTTGGCGATCTGCAGCGCCAGCAGGTCGGACATGCGCGCCGAGCGGTCGTCGATCTTGACGTTGAGCGTGGTGCGCCCCGTCTCCTGATCGTTCAGCGCGAAGTGCTTCAGGGTCGACACGACGCGGTTGGATTGGATGCCCTTGATCTGCGCGCCGACGATCTTACCGGCCAGCAAAGGATCTTCGCCGCCGTACTCAAAATTGCGCCCGTTGCGCGGCTCGCGCATCAGGTTGACGCCGCCGGCCAGCAGCACGTTGAAGCCGTAGCCGCGCGCCTCGGCGCCGATCATGGCGCCGCCCTCGTAGGCGGTTTTCAGGTCCCAGGTGGCCGCGGTGTTCAGGCCGGAGGGCAGCGCCGTGCCGGGCCGCGCCTCGGGGCCGCCCTGGCTGGCCACGCCCAGGCCGGCGTCGGTCTCGCGCAGGTGCGGAATGCCCAGGCGCGGCACGCCGTAGACGAAACCGGCCGACTGCTTGTGCGCTTCCTCGGGACGCTTGGTCTTCTTCGATTCCATGTCGGCGCCAAGGTAGCCGTAGACCAGCTTCAGTTTCTCGTCCATCGTCATTTGCTTGAGCACCAGGCCGGCGCGCTCGCCGGCATCCAGGCGCGCGTTCATCCACGATTGCGCGCCGGCTTCGGCCGCCCAGGCGTCTCCATAACACAGGGCCACGGCGGCCGCCAACACGCTGATCTGCTTTTTGAAACTCATCGTTGCTTCCATCGGTATCGATTGACTGGTGAAAAAAAAGGGGGCGGCCGAAGCCGCCCCTAAAGTGCCTTTGGAGAGGCAGACAAACACAAGCGGGTTACATGAAAAAACCTGGTAGCCGAAGTGATGACGCATTGTGGAATCAGTGCCGCAATGCCGCAATTGCAATATTCGTCAATGTGGAATATGAAATTGCGCAGCGCCCGCGTACGGACAAATCATTGCGCCCGCCGGTGAATTTTGTAATTGCGCGCAAGGCCGGTCCGTGGCCCAATGGGCGCGCGCCCGTTTTTTATTACGCCATGGGCGCCATCGCCAAAACAAAACAGGAAGACACCGAATGTTGAAACGTACCCTCATCTCCTGCGCATTGTCGTGCGCGCTCGCGGCCGCGCTGCACGCGCCGGCCGCCGCCCAAACGGCGCCGGCCGCGCAGGCCACGCCGCCCGAATTCCCCACCGTGCTGTACGGCGCCGCCTATTACCACGAGTACATGCCCTACGAGCGCCTGGAAAAAGACGTGGCGATGATGAAGGCGGCCGGCTTCAACGTGGTGCGCCTGGGCGAATCGACCTGGAGCCTGTGGGAGCCGGAGGACGGCCGCTTCGAGTACGCGTGGATGGACCGCGTCATCGACGCCATGACCAAGGCCGGGATCAAGGTCATCATGGGCACGCCGACGTACTCGATCCCCGCCTGGATGGCCAAGCAGAACCCGGAAATCCTGGCCCGCAAGTTCAACGGCGTGCAAAACACCTATGGCATGCGCCAGAACATGAACACCGACTCGGCGGCCTACCGCTTCTACGCCGAGCGCCTGATCCGCAAGATCGCCACCCGCTACAAGGACAACCCCAACGTCATCGGCTGGCAGGTCGACAACGAGACCGGCACCTACGGCGCCGCCAACGACGACGTCTTCGTCCGCTTCCAGCACTACCTCGAGAAAAAATTCGGCACGCCGGAAGCGCTGAGCAAGGCCTGGTTCCTGAACTACTGGGGCCAGAACCTGCACAGCTGGGTGGACCTGCCGCGTCCGGACGGCGCCCAGAGCACCGGCTACAAGCTCGAGTGGTCGCGCTGGGGCCAGATGCGCGTGACCGACTTCCTGCAATGGCAGACCGCGCTGATCCGCGAATGCGCCTCGCCGCGCCAGTTCGTCACGCACGATTTCGCCGGCTCCATGCACGGCGACGTCAACGAGGTGGCGGTGTCGCGCAAGCTCGACATGCCGGCCGTGAACGTCTACCACTGGGGCCCGCGCGAGCACTACAACGGCGCCGCGCAGACCTTGGACGCCGACTTCACGCGCTCGCTCAAGCGCGGCAATTTCCTGGTGACGGAGACCAATGCGCAATCGACCGACTGGAGCTCGTCGTTCCAGTATCCGCCGTATGACGGCCAATTCCGCCAGGACGTCTACACCCACCTGTCCAACGGCGCCAACATGGTCGAATACTGGCACTGGTCGTCGGTCCACGCCAACCAGGAAACCTACTGGAAAGGCGTGCTGTCGCACGACCTGGAACCGAACCGCGCCTACGCCGAGATGAGCCGCACCGGCCAGGAGCTGAAGAAGATCGGCCCGCGCCTGGTCAACATGAAGATCAAGAACGACGTCGCCATCCTGTGGAGCCGCGATTCGCTCAACGCGCTCAACGACATGCCCTTCGCCAAGGAATCGCAATGGGGCGGCGGCGGCACCAAGGCCGACTACGGCTCGCTGGTGCGCCAGCTGCACCGCCAGCTGTACGACATGAACGTCGGCACCGACTTCGTGTTCGACGATACCGAGGATTTCTCGTCCTACAAGATGCTGGTGGTGCCGTCGCTGTACGTGGCCGACGACGCCCTGCTCAAGCGCATCTCGGACTACATCCGCAAGGGCGGCCATGTGGTGATGACCTTCAAGAGCGGCTTCGTCAACGAGAACGCGGCCGTGCGCTGGACCATGGCGCCGGGCCCGCTGCGCGAGGCGCTCGGTTTCCACTACCAGGAATTCTCCAACCTGGCGCAGCCGCTGGCCTTGAAGGGCGATCCGTTCCAGGCGGGCGCCGACAACCAGGTCAAGCACTGGGCCGAGTTCCTGCAGCTGGACACGGCCAAGGCGCTGGCCTGGTACGACCATTCCTTCTTCGGCCGCTGGCCGGCCATCACGTCCAACCAGTTTGGCGCGGGCAAGGTGGTGTACCAGGGCACCTATCTGTCGGACAAGCTGCAAAAGGCGGTGCTGCAGTCGTCGCTGCGCGAGCTGGGCATGGTGGGGCCCGACCAGCAATTGCCGCCCGGCGTGCAGACGCGCACCGGCACCAACGGCTTCAAACGCGCGGTGCACTACTACTTCAACTACAGTGGCGCCGAGGTGAGTTTCAACTATCCGCGCAAGGCCGGCACCGAGCTGCTGGCGGGACGGCGCGTGGCCGCCGCCGAGAAGCTGACCCTGGCACCGTGGGAAGTCGCCATCATCGAAGAAGACGGCAAGTGATCACGGGCCGGCCGTCTCCCCGGGGCGGCCGGCCTCCGCAGTTTCGGCCGGCGCCTTGTCGGGCTGGGTGGACATGGCGCGGAAGGCTTTCGGCGTGCAGCCGTATTCCTCCTTGAACAGGCGGTTGAAGTAGGACACGTTGCCGTAGCCGACCGAGTAGGCGATTTCCGCCACCGCCGCGCTGTTTTGCTCGGCCAGCAGCCTGGCCGCCTCCGTCAGGCGCAGCTTGTTCAGGTAGCTGGTGAAGGTCATGCCCAGTTCGGCCTTCAGCACCTCGTTGACCTTGTTGCGGTTGGCGCCGGTTCCCGCCACCACGCCTTCAAGGTCCAGCCCCTGGTCGGTGTAGTTGGTCGCGATGAAGCGCAATATCGAGGCTTTTTCCTTGTCCTTGAAAGGTTCCAGCGTCAACTGGCGGTAGGCGACCAGCGGCAAATCCTTGTGTATCTGGGTATCCCGGTTGGCGACCAAGGCGCGCGCCTGGCCGCGGAAAAACCATACGGCGAAGCCCAGCCAGCTGGCCAGGGTGAGCAGCGCCAGCGCGATCAGATAGCGGTAATCGCGCCCGCGCAAGGTCAGCTCGCTCACTTCCAAATAGGAGTCGACGTCGCGGCGGCTGTAGGGGGCGGTGCCGAAGACGATTTTCGACACCCCGTCCAGCGTATAGCCCTGCTCCGCCAAGTCCAGTTTCATCTGTTCGAACCACCACTGCGGCATGGTGAAGCGGGTCATGTCCAGCGATACCGGCACGCCCTGCTCGTTGCACGAGAAGTAGCTGCCGGGCGAGCGGTAGGTCTCGGGTTTGCCCAGCGTGGAAACCTTGGCGTCGTAGGTGGAAATGACCAGCGACATCGTGTTGGCCGGCGAGCATTTGGCCAGGAAACTGATGGTGGTGTACTTCGACCAGTCCATATGGGCGGGTTTGCCGCGCTTGTCGTCCAGCGCCAGCTCGGTGGAGACATAGGGGAATAGCGCCTTGTCGGTCAGCTTGAAGTCGAAGCGCATGCGCTCGCGCGACGGCGCCGGCATGCGCACCGACGAGGTTCCCGCCGTCGCCCGGTCCGAATAGGTGCGGTAATGCCAACGGGCGTCGTCCCGCTGCGCCGGCAACAGCGAAAATGTCGGATAGCTCCGATAAACGAAAAAGCCCGCCAGCAGCGCATCGGCGGCCACCAGGAACAGGAGCGCGATCAGCGCCCTCTTGTAGAAAGCTTGCATTGCGATATGTCTTCAGTCTCTTAAAAACACCTCTGCTCGGGTGCGCGCTCGCATCATAGCAGTTCGGTCCGCCAGCACGGCGACTGCGGGACGCGGTGGCGCATTTCCGCCACAACGCTCCCGACGCCCGGCGCGACCGGGACGGGCGCCCCGGCGGCCCATCGGGTAAAATTAACGCGCTGGCAATAAATCGCCCGCCTTCCCTCCACCAAAATCCGATGAGCCGCCTATGAAAATATCCACCACCCTGCCCGCCTGGGCCATCGCCGGACCGGTGGTCGGCTGGCTGGCACTGGCCGGCAAGGCGCTCGGCGCCCAGGAACTGCTGGGCGGCGCCTATCTGGTGGTGCTGGCCATCGGCCTGTTCTGGGGCGTGCTGGCGGCGGTGTTCCATGCCGAGGTGGTGGCGCACAAGATCGGAGAGCCCTACGGCACCCTGGTGCTGGCGGTGGCGGTGACCGCGATCGAGGTGGCGCTGATCGTGTCGCTGATGATCGCCGGCGGCGCCGAGACCACCGGCCTGGCGCGCGACACCGTGTTCGCCGCCGTCATGCTGATCCTCAACGGCATGGTGGGCATCTGCCTGCTGGCCGGCGGCAGCCGCCACGGCGAGCAAACCTTCACCTTGAGCGGCGTGTCGGCGGCGCTGACCACGTTGGCGGCGATCTCGGTGCTGACCATGGTACTGCCCAACTACACGACCACCACGCCGGGACCGTTCTACAGCGGCAGCCAGCTGATTTTCATCGCCGTGGTCTCGCTGGTGCTGTACGGCACGTTCGTGTTCGTGCAGACGGTGCGCCACCGCGATTACTTCCTGCCCGCCAGCGGCGGCGAGGACGAGCACGCGCCGGTGCCGCCGGCCAGGCTGGCCTGGTGGAGCGGCGCGCTGCTGCTGGTGTGCCTGGGCGGCGTGGTGCTGCTGGCCAAGTCGCTGTCGCCGGCGCTGGAGGCGGCGGTGCTCAGGATGGGCGCGCCCAAGGCCCTGGTCGGCATCATCATCGCGGCCGTGGTGCTGCTGCCGGAGGGCATCGCCGCCTACCAGGCCGCGCGCGCCAACCGCCTGCAAACGAGCTTGAACCTGGCGCTGGGCTCGGCCCTGGCCAGCATCGGCCTGACCATTCCGGCGGTGGCCATCGTCGCGCTGGCCAACGGCTGGACCCTGACCCTGGGCATCGACGTCAAGTCGACGGTGCTGTTGCTGTTATCGATCATCGTCACCTCGCTGTCGCTGGGCAGCGGGCGCACCACCATCATGCAGGGCACGGTGCTGCTGATGATCTTCGCGGTGTATCTGTTCGTGACGGTGGTGCCTTGAGCGCGCGCCCGCCGGGGTCACTTGCCCGGCGGCGCCCAGTTCTCGTACCTGCGGCCGATCCGCTCCATCGTTCCGTCGCGCCACATGTCGGCCACGGCGGCGTTGAGCCGCTCGACCAGGGCGTCCGGCACCGAATTGTTGCATGCCAAATAGACTTGTACCCGGTGAAACGATAGCAGCGGCGCCACCTCGGACCCGGTCATCCCGCGCGGCCCCCTGGTGCCGTTGCGAACGCTGACCGCCCACAGGTCTATGCGGCGCATCAGTAGCTTCTGCGCGTTCAACATGTCGTCGTTGACCGACTCGACGGCGAATCCGCGGACGCGCAAAAACTCGTCCCGGGCGTCGCCGTGGGCGGTGCCGATGCGCAGTTTGCGTGCGTCCTCCAGCGTTTTCAACGACAGTCCCGCGTCCACGCGGCCCCACAACTGCCATTCCGCGTAATCGGTCGCGCCCACCCATTTGAACAACGGCTCCCGGGCGGGCGTGCGCGTGGTCGAATAGACGCAGGCGTGTTCGCGCGTCAGGGCGCCGACGTAGGCCCGTTTCCATGGCAAAAGCTCAAGTGTGTAGGCGGTGCCGGTACGCGCCATGAGCTCGCGTATCTTTTCGGTTTCGCGGCCGGTGATGACGCCGTCCACGACCATGCTCGACGGCGGCATGCGCTCGGTGGCGATGCGCAGCGTGACGGCCGGCATGGCGGCCGTCACCGCCGTGGCGGGCTGTTTGGCGGCGATCGCCGGCTTGATCATGGCCAAAATGACAATGTAAAGTCCTGCTCGAATCCTCATGCCGTGTACCGCCCTGTTTTTTCCCTTCCCTTATATCGGCAAGTTTCGGCATAACTGAAATCCCCGCTTCAAGCCTCGACGTCGCAGATGCGGTCGCGCCCCGATGACTTGGCCTGGTAGAGGCGGCGGTCGACCCGGTCGAGGAAGACATGGGCGTCGTCCCCCGCGCCCGGCACGATGGTGCCCACGCCCATGCTGACGGTGACGATGCGGCCGACGCCCGAACGGGCATGCGGCAGCTGCGCTTGCGCCAGCAGCTTGCGGCAGCGCTCGGCCACGTTGCGGGCCGAGTCGGCGTCCGTCGCCGGCAGCAGCAGCACGAACTCCTCGCCGCCGAAGCGGGCGCACAGGTCGCGCGACCGCGAGGCGCCCGCGTCCAGCGCCCGCGCCACGCGGCGCAGGCACTCGTCGCCCTGCACGTGGCCGTAATGGTCGTTGTACTGCTTGAAGTAGTCGATGTCGACCACCACCACCGACAGCGGCTCGCCGGTGGCGCGCGCCTTGGCCCATTCGACCGGATAGAGGGTGTCGAACATGCGGCGGTTGGCGACGTTGGTGAGGCTGTCGCGGTAGGACAGCACCTCCAGCTCGCGCTGCAGTTGCAGGATCTTGTCCTCGGCCTGCTTGCGCTCGGTGATGTCGAACATGAAGCCGACCAGCGAATCGACGCTGCCGTCCCCGCGCCGCACCACATGCACCACGTCGCGGATCCAGACATAGTCGCCGTCGCTGGTGAGGGCGCGGTAGTCGGCCTCGTGGTCGACGCCTTTTTGCGACTGGGCGATACAGAAGTCGACCGTCTTCTGGCGGTCCTCCTCGTGGATGCGCTCGATCCAATCATTGGCCGAGAGCCAGCTGGACTGGCTCCAGCCGAGCAGCGACTCGATCTGCGGGCCGATATAGCTGAAGCTCATCGTGGCCCAGTCGATCCGCCAGGGAATGGCGCGGGTCGATTCGAGCAGGGTGCGGTAAACGCCGTGATCGGCGGTGGCGGCCGATTCGGCGCCGGCAAGCGTGGATTTCATCATTGAAGGAAGTTGGCGGGCACACACGCATTGTGCGCGCAAAACCCACTCTGCGCGCAAAACCGCGAACAACGCAATCAGGCATGGTGGTTCATGCACGGTTGCGCGCGCAGCGACGCCGCCAGCAGGTCGATGAAGTGGCGCACCTTCGACGACCCCAGCGTGCCATGGCGGTGCAGGATGTGCACCGGCCACGGCGCCTCCTCGTAGTCGGCCAGGATGATGCGCAGGCGGCCTTCGGCCAGGCCGGCGGCCACCTGGTAGCACAGCAGCCGGGAAATGCCCAGGCCGGCGAGCACCGCTTCGATCGCGGCGTCGTTGCTGGTGACGGTCAGGCGCGGCTTCATGCGCACCGTGGTCGGTTCGCCGGCGCCGCCGAACCGCCATTCCGCGCCGGGCGACACGCCCGCGGCCGCGATCACGGTATGGCGCTGCAGCTCGCCCGGATGATCCGGCACGCCGTGCCGGGCCAGGTACTCCGGCGAGGCGCACAGCACGCGCCGCACCTGGCCGACGCGCAAGGCCTTCAGGCTCGAATCGGGCAGATGGCCGATTTTCACGGCCACGTCGATGCCCTCGTCGACGAAGTTGACGTTCTGGTCGAGGAAATGGGCCAGCACCTCGACCTCCGGATAGCGCTTGAGGAACTCGACCACGCAGGGCACGACGAAGGACTTGCCGTACAGGACCGAGGCCGTGACCGACAGCCGTCCCTTGGGCGCGGCGTTGACGTCGGCGGCGGCCCGCCCCGCCTCCTCGATGCTGGCCAGGATCTCGCGGCTGTTGTCCAGGTAGCGCCGCCCGGCCTCGGTCAGGCGCACGTTGCGCGTGGTGCGCAGCAACAGCGTCACGCCCAGGCGCGCCTCGAGCGCGGACACGGCGCGCGTGACCGCCGCCGGCGACAGCTCGAGCCGCCGCGAGGCGCCGGAAAAACTTTCTTGTTCGCCCACCGCGACAAACACGCGCATGAGATGTATCTGGTCCATTGCCAAAGCGGTCCCCGTTGGAAGTCGTCGTAGCGGCCAGCTTGCCTGATTTCTTCCCGCCCGGGGCGGTGCGCCGCGCGGATGGCGCCGGATTCCCCCCCTGAAATGGGGGGCCACGACGGCGCCGGCACCATCGGGCCGGCGCGGCGGGCGTCACAGGCCGAGGATGCCCCGCTCCAGCGCGATCATCACCGCGTGCGCGCGGTCGCGCGCCTGCAGCTTGAGCAGGATGTTGCTCATGTAGCCCTTGACGGTTTCGCTCGAGATGCCCAGCGCCTCGGCGATGGCGGCGTTGGTGTTGCCGCGGGCGACCAGCTTGAGCACGTCCACCTCGCGCGCCGTGACCACCGTGCCGTTGCGGCTGCGGGCCATCGCCGATTCCAGCGACGGCGGGATGCTGCGTCCGCCCGCGTGGATGTGGCGCACCGTCTCGAGCAGGCTTTTGCGCACCGCGCTCTTGAACACGTAGCCGACCGCGCCGGACATGATGGCGCGCGCCGCATGGCAGTCGCCCTCGAGCGTGGTGAGCGCGACGATGCGCGCGGCGGGGAACTCGGCGCGGATGGCGGCGATGGCCTCGACGCCGCCCATGTCGGGCATTTGCAGGTCCATCAAGGTGACGGCCGGCCGCAGGGCGCGGTGCAGCGCGATCGCTTCGGCGCCGCTGGCGGCCTGGCCGACCAGGTACAGGTCCGGCTCGGCGGCGATGACGCTGGCGAGGCCCTGCTGGAACAGCGGGTGGTCGTCGACGCTCAGGATCGTGATCGGCAGCGGCTTGAAGGCGCTCATAAAAACCAGGGGCGAGTGGGAGCGCCCATTCTGACACAAGCGCGCCGTCACCGGTAGGCCAGCGCGGCCGGCAGCGAGACCTCGACGCTGGTGCCGGCGCCGGCCGCGCTGTACAACCGCAGCGCGCCGCCGATGCGCGCGGCGCGCTCGCGCATGCCGGTCAGGCCCCAGTGGCGCCCGCCCTGCGCGGCCGGCGGCGCGCCGGGCGCGGCATCGAAGCCCTTGCCCTGGTCGCGGATGGCCAGCGTGAACGCGGCCGCGCCATACGACAGCTCGGCGGCCAGCGTGGCGCAGGCGGCATGGCGCAACGCGTTGGCGATCGCCTCCTTGGCGATCGCGTACAGTTCGTCCTGGGCGTCGGCCCGCAGCGGACGCCGCTCGCCGCGCTCGTGCAGCGAGAACGCCACGCCGCGCTCGGCGCACGCGGCGTCGCCGGCAAGCGCCAGCGCCGGCGCCAGATCGGCGCGGCAGGCATGGTGGACGCGCAAGTCCAGCAACTGGTCGCGCCCCTCGTCGAGCACGGCGTCGGCGGCGTCCAGGGCGGCGTCGATGCGCGACCGCGCCGCGTCGTCCTTCGGCAGCGCGTTCTTGATGCTGTGGAAGCGCAGGATCAGGCCTTGCACGCTTTGCAGGAAGGTGTCGTGCAAGGTGCGGGCGATGCGCTCGCGCTCCTCGAGCTGGGCGCGCATGCGCTCGACGGCGCGCGCCGTCAGGCTGGCCAGCCGGCGCCGGTGCAGCAGATACGCGCCGGCGGCCAGCAGCGCGCCGCACGCCAGCTTGAACCAGAGGGTCTGGTGGAACGCCGGCGCGATGCTGAACGCCAGGCTGGCCGGCGCGGCGCTCCACAGGCCGTCCTCGTTGGCGGCCATCACCTCGAAGCGGTAGTCGCCGGGACCGAGGTTGGTGTAGAAGGCCTGGCGCAGCGCGCCGGCGTCGCGCCA
Source organism: Duganella sp. GW821-FHT07F09 (assembly GCF_059418705.1). Taxonomy (NCBI): domain Bacteria; kingdom Pseudomonadati; phylum Pseudomonadota; class Betaproteobacteria; order Burkholderiales; family Oxalobacteraceae; genus Duganella; species Duganella sp. GW821-FHT07F09. The sequence continues at coordinate 466,481 of NZ_JBWKQJ010000007.1, forward strand.
GGCGTGGTCCTGTCCGACCAGGCGGGTGCGGAAGCGCGCCCGTTCCGGAATCGACAGCACGGCGGCGGTGAAGTCGATGCGCAGGTTGTGGGTGTGCACGGGCAGGCCGAGGCCGCCGGTGGCGCGGTAGCGTTGCGTGTCGGTGGTGAGCGCGGTGATCAGCGGCGTCGGCGCCACCGGGTTGCGGGAGATGCGGAGCGGATCGACCAGGCCGACGCTGCCGGAGGTGGCGTACCACAGGCGGCCGTCGCCGGCTTCGACCAGCGTGTCGAGCGGCAGCACCTGGGCCGGCACGCCCTCGTGGCCGTCGAGGTGGTCGAAGCGTTCGGCGGCGACCCGGCCGGCTTTTCCGTCCGCCGCCGTCGCGGCGGCCAGGTCGGCCGCGCCGATGCGGACCAGGCCGTCGAGCCCGTGCAGCCACAGCTCTCCCGCCGCCGTCTGCACGATGCCCGAGACGCCGGCGAACGGCCGGCCGGCGCTGTCGTCGAGCGCGATGAAGCGGCCGTTGTGGAAACGGGCCAGGCCCTGGTCGCCGCCGACCCACAAGGTGCCCCGGCGGCTGAACATGGCCAGCACGTTGCCGACCGCCAGGCCGTCGGCGGCGCCGAAGCGCCGGATGTTTCCCTGGTCGAGCATCGCCATGGCGTTGCCGGCGTAGCCTAGCCAGAGCCGTCCCCCGGCATCGGCATGCAGGGAGGTGGCGTCGCGACCGGCCAGCTCGGCGCTACCGCCGCCGGCCTGCCAGACGCCGTCCTTGAAGGTATGCACGCCGCGCCGCATGATCGACACCCACAGCCGGCCGTCGCCGGCGATCGCCAGCGCCTGCACCGGCTGCTGTATCAACGCCGGCGGCAGCGCCCAGCGCCGCACCGCGCCATCGCGCCGGCGCCACAGCGCATGGACGTTGCCGAACCAGAGCGTGCCATCGGCGGCGAGCGCGCCGGCGGTGGCCGACTCCATCGTGCTGGCGATACGGCGTCCGTCGGCCGCGATGGCGAAGGTCGGCGGCGAGAGCGCGTGCAACGACGAGTGGCTGTTGATCCAGACCTCGCCGTCGGCGCCGGCGGCGATGCTGAAATCGGTGCTGCCGGCCGGCATGTCCTGCACCGACAAGCGGGTTTCGCGTATGCGGTCGACGCCGTTCTCCGTCATGAACCACAGATTGCCCTCGCGGTCGTCGAACGGGCCGGTGAACACGCGCCTGGCGCTGAAGCCGTTGGGCGCCGGCAGCCGCTTCTTCAACTTGAAGTCCGGCGTGTACAGCCGCATGCCGTCGCCGGGGCCGATCCACCACGCGTTGCGCGCGTCGCGGTGCACGCTGTAGGGCATGACGCCGACCTCGGGCAAGGACAGCGGCGCCGACGTCTCCGACACCGGGTCGAAGATACGGGGCGGTACGCCGAAGCGGAACACCCTCACCCTGCCGTCGGGCAGCAACTGGCTCGGCTGCATGCTGCCGAAGCCGTCGACCCGGCGGAACCGGTGCGTGCCGGGTATCTGGCGATACAAGCCGTCGAGATGCGTGACGAGCAGCCCGCCATCGTGCAGGACATTGAAGGTCGGCTGATCGCCGGGCGGCACGCCGTCGGCCGGCGAGACCCGGCGCCAGCGCCCGCCGTCGAGCCGGTAGATGCCGGAGGGACTTGACAACCAGCGCGTGCCGTCCGCCGTTTGGGCGATTTGCAGGATGGCGCTGGGCGGCACGCCCTCGGCTTCGCCGTAGTGCCGCGCCGCGCCATGCTCGAACACGGAAACGCCCCCGTGCGAATAGCCCACCCACAACGCATCACCGGACAAGGCCAGCGAACGCACGTTGGGCGACAACAGCTTGTTGCCGGCGATATCGTCGAGCCGTTCGAAGCGCACGCCGTCAAAGCGGAACAGGCCGTCCGACGCGCCGAACCACAGCATACCGGCACGGTCCTGCACCACGGTCATCGGGTCCGAGGGCGCGCCGTCCTGCTTGGTCCAGGCTTTGTGGGACAGGTTGGTGCGCCAGAACGGCGGCGGCTCGCCGGCCGCCGCCGTGGCCATCGTTGCGGCCATGACCGTGGCCGTGCCGGCAAAGACCGCCGCGCACAAGGCGCGATGCCGACGCGCGCGGGGCGGGCCGGCCGGGAAAGCGGGCGACGGGAAACTCATACTGGCGGCATGCTTAGTAACCAAAAAGCAACAGATTACAGCATAGGCCGCCTAAGCTCAATGCCCACCGCCCGCCCTGATCGCGTCGCCGCGTTTAACGGCGACGGCGCGCGCGCGCCATCAGGCACAACATGCCAGCGACCATCAACAGCACACTGGACGGCTCGGGGACCGCCGTTACCCGAGTCAGGTCGCTGGCAGTGTTGACCGCGAAGACGGCTCCCGGCGCCGCGCCCGGCGGCAGCGACACCGTACCCAGGTCGCCATCGGCGCCGAGGTAGCTGGCATCGTTGAACAGCGACCAGCCGAAGGTCGTGCCCGCATCGCCGGCGCCCAACGTGAAGCCGACGTCGAACGACAGCACGCCGCCCAGGCTGACCGTCATGACCAGCTCGCCGCCAGCGCCGGCGTTGCCGAACACCAGCGGCCCCGGCGGCGTGCCGGTGACCGACCCGGTGATTTGGGGAGCGCCGGAAAACGCCCCCGCCAGATTGGTCACGGTCGCCGTGGCCGGCGCGGCGTCGGCCAGCCCGAGGAAGTACAGCCCCAGATACGCCGTACCGCCGCCGAGGGTGGCGGTGTCGATGGTGACGGTGTACTGCTGCGCGGCGCCGGCCTGCCCCGCTCCGCCCAGCATGCAGACGGCCAGCAACAGTTTCACCAGCAGGTCTTTCATATGGTTCATCGCGAAGCTCCTCAGTATTTAGCGCTGATCAGCTTGCGGCCATAGCTGATGGCCAGCTTGGACGGGTTGCTGAAGGTGGTGGTCAGGGTCACGCTCTGGCCCGGCGCCAGGTCGCCGGCGGGCAAGGTGATGTAGGGCGAACGATCCTCGACGCCGGTCGCGTTGTCGAGCGTGACGCCGTCGGTGAGGTTCTCCAGCCGGAAGTGCAACGGCCCCTTGATCGCCTGCTGGGTGATGTTGGTGATGGTCACCGTGCCGGTGTACTTCTGCGTGAAGCGGTTCACCGTCAGGCCGGACTGTTGCATCCTGACGCTGGCGCTGACATCGACCGGCGCCAGCAAATCGAAGCGCGAGCCGTGGAAGTGCAACTCGCTGTACGAGGAGATGCCGGGATAGGCTGGATCGGTCGGTGGCCCCGGATGGTCGACGCGCACCATGAAGTAGCGATAGCGCTCGTTTTCCAGTCCCGGCAGCACGGGAATGACCTCCATGATGAAGTTCTGGCCGCTGGTGTCGGTGGTTTCGCGGCTGGTCAGCAAGGTCCAGCCGGCGTTGTCGTTCGAGCCGTAGACATTGATGCCCTGGGAACGATTGCCGAACATGAAGCGCGCGCGGATGCCGAAGGCGTTGGCCGCGACGCGGTAGTTCTCGCCGAAGTCCAGGGTCACGACGTTGCGCAAATCGCCGGAGGTGGTGTTGTAGTCGTCGTCCACCAGCGAAGGGATGGCGCCCGGGCTCAGCAAGGTCGGCGTGACCATGTTCTTGCTCCAGTCCAGGCTGCCGTCCGAGGCCAGCCGTGGATTGAGCAACTCAAGCTTGCGCGTCACTTCCTGCACTTTTTTCAGCAGCGCCGGGAATTCGGCATCGGGCGCGGTGGCCATGGCCTTGCGCAACGGCGCCAGCTCGGCCTTGAACGTCGCCAGCGACGGCGTCGTATAGATAGCCCCCGCGTCATAGCCGCCCATCGCGGCGGCGAACGCCGTATGGCGGTCCGGCTGCACGCTCAGGCGCGCCGTCATCGTGCTGATGGAGACGCCGTCGGTCGCGCTGATGACCAGGTCCTGGATGCCGACCTGGTTCGCGGCCGGCGTCCAGCTCAGCGCGCCGGTCGTCGTGTCCAGGGTGGCGCCGGCCGGCAGGCTGACCGCCTTGTAGACCACGGTGTCGGCGGCGTTGGCGTCGGTGGCCGTGTAGACGGCCTGGTAAGGCATGCCCCGCACCACCAGCTCGGTTTCCGGGAACACCGGCATGGCGAAGCGCGGCGGCGTCAGCTGCGTGGGCGCGGCCATGTTGACGAAGTCCACGTCGACCGTCGCGCCCTCCGGGCCGGTGAATTTGAAGTAGATGATGTTGTCGCCCAGGCGCCTGCCGGCCGTCGCCGCGTTCGCGCTATCCGGCACGATGTAGCGCCATTGGCCACCGGTGTCCGGCACCGTCATCTCGCTCCACGGCCTGGCGCCCGCGGTCGCGCTGGCGGCCAGTTTGGTCACGGCGTTGGTGCGCACCATGATGCCGACCGGGGCGTACTTGCTGCGGTCGGCATAGCCGATGTCGTGGAACACCACGGTGGCGCCGGTCGGCGTCAGTTGCGCGCGCCCGTAGGTGCGCTCGCCTTCGGTCGCCGTGCTCCAGTCGCCGTTGAGGTAGATCGACTTGCGCTCGGTCTCCAGCATCCCCGTGTTGACGGGCAGCGGAACGCCGGTCAGCGCCTTCGGCAACGTCAGGAAGGCCTCGGCGCCCATGTCCTTGTTGTTGGGCGACGCCGGCCCCCACGGCGTGACGGGACCGTTGGCGTGCGCGGCCGCCGTCGCCAGATAAGGCGCCACGGTGTCGACGTCCACGCCCTCCTCGTACTTGTAGACGTTGTAGACCTCGGAGATGCCCTCGACCTGGTTCAGGCGGCCACGGTAGGCCTCGGAAATGCCCGAGGTGCCGCCGCTGGTGTCGGCCCAGGGCGTCTCGTGGCCCAGCATGAAGCGGGCGTAGGCGTTGGCGCCCATCAGCAGCCGGTTGCCGCCGAATTTGTAGACGCTGACGGCGTCGCCGGCGGTGGACGGCTTGCCGGTGTACGGGTCGACCTTGGTGCCCTGCGAGGTCACCAGGCGCAGCAGGCCGATCAGGTTGTCGACGTTGTCGCCGCCGTGGGCCTGGTCGCGCATCATTTCCTGGATTTGATAGAACGGGTAGCCCGCCGTGTTGTGCGGGTTGTCGGTGTCGATGAAAGGAATCAGGGGCAGGATGCCGCCGTTGATGTCCGGCCGGGTCGAGGTCGCGTTGACGGTCAGCCATTCCACCGTTTCGTCGTAGCGCGCGCGGTTGTCGGTGAAGATGGCGCCGGCCAGGCGGCCCACGATCGAATACACATGCTGGTTCATGAAACGCTCATTGCTGGCGAAGAAAGTGCGCTCCATCGGGTCGATCAGATTGTCCTTGAGCTTTTGCGTGTCGGTGGCGGTCCAGGCCAGCGGATACGCGGCATAGGCGGCGTCGGCCGGCGTGTAGCGCATGATCTCCGCCGCCAGCAGCATGCGGAACAGCGGCACGCCGGTGTGGATGTGGGCATCCGGGTAGTAGGCGTAGCCGTTGGGATTCATGTTGCTCCAGGTACGCAGGATGCGCATGGCGTTGCGGCGGTACTCGTTCTGGCCGGTCATGTAGTACAACAGCGATTGCGTCAGGGCGCCCTGCGAATCGTTGATCAGGCGGGTCTGGCCGGTGCCGTTGTTGAAGTTGGGCGTATTGGGCGTGTCGACCTTGGTGGCGTCGCGGTTGGTCGGCTGCAGGTTGATGTTGGCGTAGTTGCAGCAGACCGTGGCGAGGGTGTTGTAGTAAGTCTTGTACGGCTCGACGTCCGCCCTGACCTGTTGGCGGGCGTACTCGAGCTGCTCGAGCGTGAAGCCGAGCGCGGGATGCTTGAAGCCGGCCTCGCTGACCGTGGGCTGGGCTTGCGGGGTGGCGACGAAGTTGACGGCCGCCGCCGGCGCGGTGGAAAAAACCAGCAGCGCCGAGGCTATCGCGGCGCACAGCTTGCCACGGCGATGGGATGGCGCTTGCGGTCCTTGCCGCTTGACGCCCTGAAGTGTGTGATTGTCCATATGTCTCCTTATAGTTAGAAATGCTGATGGCCCTCTATCGATCCACGTTTGTTATCGATAACATATCAACTTAAAAAAATGCCTGATAAAGCATGGTTTAGAACGGCGAGCGGAAGTTATCGATAACATTTTTTGATGTGAAAGAACGTGTGATTAGTTGAGGAATAGCGAATTTACCACGACTGGCCGGATTTACTGTATCAAACTAGCAACAGGCATCCGGTCGGCACCGAGTGGAAAAGAGCAATGCGGTCGGCGCCCGTAACCACCACCACTATTTCGAGCCGCGAATTCAACCAGGGCGCGAGCGAGGCCAAACGGGCCGCAAGCAACGGACCGGTCTTCATCACGGATCGGGGTCGCCCCGCCCACGTGCTGATGACCTTTGAGGACTATCAGCGGCTCACCAAGCAGCGGCGTAATATCGCTGATACGCTGGCCATGCCAGATAATGCCGCCATCGAGTTTGAACCGCCGCGTGCGGACATCAAGACCCGGCCAGTTGACTTCTCATGATGTTTGTTCTCGATACCAACGTGGTGTCCGAACTGCGTAAAGTCCGCTTGGGCAAAGCCGACAGCAATGTGGCGGCATGGGCGGAAAGCGTTGATGCCTCCGACCTCTTCGTCTCGGCCATCACCATCATGGAACTGGAACTGGGCGTTCTGTCGGTTGAACGGAAGGACGCCGCGCAAGGGGCCATGCTGCGTTCCTGGTTGGACCAGCAAGTTCTGCCTGAGTTCGCTGGACGCACGCTGTCCGTCGATATCGCCGTCGCACAACGCCGCGCCCGACTGCATGTACCCGACAAACACGGAGAGCGTGATGCACTCATTGCGCAACCGCGCTCGTACACGGCATGACTGTCGTCACTCGCAACATTGCTGATTTCAAGTCAACCGGAGTCAGTCTCTTCAATCCGTGGGAGGCATCGTGATGTGGAAATAGCGGGGCAACCTCTGGGACTTCGGCACGACATACCGCAGGTGTATATCCAAGTGCAATTTACTTCGTTGTCCGACAACCAGGCCTCCTTTACAGTCCCCACTCACTGATGACTACAAAGGAGCAAGTATGAGTATGTGGCACAAGGTCGTCGCGTTATCGGCGCTGGCGCTGACGACCGGCGTACAAGCGGCAACCTATTACGTCGCGCCGGGCGGCAACGACGGCAATCCGGGTACGGTCGCCGCGCCGTGGAAATCCATTGCAAAAGCACAAACCGTCGCCGCGCCCGGCGACACCATCTACTTCCGTGGCGGCGACTATGTCTATACGGCCTCCCTCGCCAGCTGCGCCAGCGCGACGGACGTCGTGTCGGCAATCACGCTGGACAAGAGCGGCCAACAGGATAAACCGATCCGCTACTGGGCCTATCCGGGAGAAACGCCGGTATTCGATTTCTTCTCGATCACAGACAACTGCCGGGTGAAGGGCTTCAACGTCACCGCCGACTATCTGCATCTGAAGGGCCTGGAGCTGAGAGGCGCGCCGCAACAAGCGGGCAATCTGCAAAATAACGAATCCTGGGGCATCTGGATCAAGGGCAGCCACAACACCTTTGAGCAGCTCAATACCCATCACCACATGGGTCCCGGCTTCTTCCTCTCGAACGGCAGCTATAACCTGGTGCTGAACGTCGACTCGCATCACAACTACGACCCCTACAGCAAGTCAGGCGCGGGGCAGAATGCCGACGGCTTCGGCGCCCACATCAAGGCCAACAACCCGGGCAATGTATTCCGCGGCTGCCGTGCCTGGGCCAATACCGACGATGGCTATGATTTGATCAACGCCTACTCGTCGGTGCTGATCGAAAATTCGTGGGCGTGGCTGCAAGGCTACCTGCCCGGCACCACCACTTCGATCCCCGCCGGGAACGGCAACGGCTTCAAGCTTGGCGGCTATAGCGGCGTGTACCAACCCAACGCGCCGGTGCATACGGTGCGTTTCTCGGTAGCGTTCAGGAACAAAGCCAATGGCTTCTATGCCAATCACCATCCAGTCGCCAACCAATATTACAACAACACCAGCAGCGGCAATGGCGCCGGTTTCAATATGCTGGGCATCGATTCCAGCAACGCCGCCATAGCGCTTGGCATCGTCCGCAACAACCTGGCCTACGAAAACACGCCGGTCGCCAACGTCGGCGGTGCGGATGTGGCCCACAACAGCTGGAATTTGCCTGTCAGCGTCACGGCGGCGGATTTCCAGAGCGTGTCAACCGATGGCTGGGACGCGCCACGCCAGCCGGATGGCAGCTTGCCGGCATTGCCTTCCCTGCGACTGATCGCCGGCAGCGATTTGATCGACAAGGGAGTGAACCTCGGGTTGCCATTCACCGGCGCCGCACCGGATCTGGGGGCATTTGAAGGCAGCACACCGGTGCCCATCACCACCATCGTCACCAATCCCAGCCGCTGAACATGGCGCACCTGCCTAAGCCGCTGGCTGGCAAGCCTTAGGGAAACGCAATCAGTCATCCAGCACGGACAATACTCACCTTCCCCAACGCAAAAAGGGCAGCCACATGGCTGCCCTTCTTCAATACTGGAGCGGGAGAAGAGTCTCGAACTCTCGACCTCAACCTTGGCAAGGTTGCGCTCTACCAACTGAGCTACTCCCG